>NC_015321.1:661939-1323879 GCF_000194605.1 Fluviicola taffensis DSM 16823 | reverse complement strand
GCACCTCACGACGCTCATGGACATCATCACCATGAAGAGGGTTTTATTTCTAAATATATTTTTAGTCAAGACCATAAAATGATTGGAAAGCAGTTTTTAATGACTGCTGTATTTATGGGAGTAGTAGCAATGCTATTATCTATTTTGTTCCGTATTCAATTGGCTTGGCCAGGTGAGCAATCGGATTTCCTTTCGTTTTTCTTAGGTGAAACTTGGGCTCCAGGAGGGGTTATGAAAGAAAGTATGTACTTAGGATTAGTAACAATTCACGGTACTATCATGGTATTCTTCTTGTTGACTGGTGGTTTGTCAGGTACATTCTCGAACTTACTTATTCCGTTGCAAATTGGAGCACGTGATATGGCGTCAGGGATGTTGAACATGTTGTCTTATTGGATGTTCTTAGCTTCATCGTTGATCATGTTGTTCTCTTTGTTCATTGAGACAGGACCAGCATCTTCAGGTTGGACAATTTACCCTCCATTATCTGCACTTCCTCAAGCAATTGAAGGTTCAGGTTTAGGAATGACTATGTGGTTGGTTTCAATGACTATTTTCATTGCTTCTTCTTTGTTGGGTTCTTTGAACTACATCGTTACGATTTTCAACTTGCGTACAAAAGGAATGAAAATGACTCGTTTGCCATTGACAATTTGGGCTTTCTTCATTACTGCAATCTTAGGAGTATTATCTTTCCCTGTTTTATTGTCAGCAGCGTTGTTATTGATGATGGACCGTTTGGCAGGAACTTCTTTCTACCTTTCGGATATCATTGTTGGTTCTGAGATGTTAGAAAATCATGGTGGTTCTCCATTATTGTACCAGCATTTATTCTGGTTCTTAGGTCACCCTGAAGTATACATCGTATTGTTGCCTGCATTGGGTCTGACCTCGGAGATTATTTCAACTAATTCACGTAAACCAATCTTTGGTTATCGTGCGATGATTGGTTCAATCCTTGCAATTGGTTTCTTGTCATTCATCGTTTGGGGTCACCACATGTTTATCACGGGTATGAATCCATTCATTGGTTCGGTATTCGTATTTACAACCTTGTTAATTGCAATTCCTTCAGCTGTAAAAGTGTTTAACTACATTACTACAATCTGGAGAGGTTCTAACATCTACACTCCAGCAATGTTGTTCTCTGTAGGATTGGTTTCTACGTTCATCACAGGTGGTGTAACAGGTATTATTTTGGCGGATTCTGCATTAGATATCGCAGTTCACGATACGTACTTCGTTATAGCTCACTTCCACATTGTAATGGGTATGTCTGCTGTATTCGGAATGTTTGCCGGTGTTTACCACTGGTTCCCGAAAATGTATGGTAAGATGTTGAATACACGTTTAGGGTATGCTCACTTCTGGGTAACTATCGTAGGAGCTTATGGAGTCTTCTTCCCAATGCACTTCGTTGGATTGGCAGGAGCACCAAGACGTTATTATGATTACTCAGTTTACGGGGAATTCGATACAAACGCACAAGAGATGATTATGGATTTGAATGTGATCATTACCATTTTCGCAATTATTGCAGCATTTGGTCAGTTGATTTTCTTATTCAATTTCTTCTACAGTATTTACAGAGGACCGAAGGCTGTTCAAAATCCTTGGAAATCGAATACGTTAGAATGGACAACTCCAGTAGAGCATGTTCACGGTAACTGGCCAGGAGCAATTCCTGAGGTTCACCGTTGGCCTTATGATTACTCTAAGCCAGGTGCATCAGAGGATTTTATTCCTCAAATTGTACCATTAGGTCCAGGAGAAGAAGGAGATCATTAATACTAAGATTTTAATAGATTACAAGGCGGTTCGAAAGAGTCGCCTTTTTTATTTTACTCCCGAGTGTCGCTTTTCCCCTTTCTCCTAATTCGTAATTCGGTATTGGAAATTCGTAATTAGCTATGTGGTTCAAAACTTGAGTGCTTATTTTGTATTTTTGTAGTTAATATATGGAAGACGAATCATTTGATTATAGATCCGAAGCATCAAACCCGGAAAAAGAGTATGACAAAGTACTCCGACCAAAATTGTTGGATGATTTTGCGGGTCAACCGCAGGCAGTTGAGAATCTGGAAATTTTTGTAAAAGCAGCGATTCAACGAAGTGAACCTCTGGATCACGTCTTATTGCACGGCCCTCCCGGACTTGGAAAGACGACCCTTGCACACATTATTTCCAATGAATTGAATGTTGGGTTTAAAGTAACAAGCGGTCCTGTTTTGGATAAACCAGGAGATCTTGCTGGCTTGCTGACGAACTTGGGGCATGGAGATGTTCTTTTCATTGATGAAATTCATCGTTTGAGTCCAGTTGTGGAAGAATACCTGTATTCTGCAATGGAAGATTATTGCATTGATATTTTAATTGACTCAGGAGCCAATGCTAGATCGGTTCAAATCAGTTTAAATCCATTTACACTGATTGGAGCTACAACGCGTTCAGGATTGCTTACAGCGCCTTTAAGAGCACGTTTTGGTATTAACTTGCGTTTGAATTATTACGATGTGGAAACATTGGCTTCTATTATCGAACGCTCTGCCGAATTATTAAATATCCCAATTCAAGAGCAAGCTGCTTTCGAAATTTCACGAAGAAGTAGAGGGACTCCCCGAATTGCAAATGCTATTTTGCGAAGGGTGCGCGATTTTGCACAAGTGAAAGGCGATGGAACGATTACACTTGAAATTACTAAACATGCTTTGGATGCATTAAACGTGGATAAATACGGTTTGGATGAAATGGATAACCGCATTTTGAAAACCTTGATTGATAAATTCAAGGGTGGTCCAGTTGGATTAACTACGATTGCTACTGCAATTGGTGAGAATGCCGGAACTTTGGAAGAAGTGTATGAGCCATTTTTGATTCAAGAAGGGTTTTTAATGCGAACTCCAAGAGGACGAAAAGCTACAGAGAAAGCTTTTATTCATTTAGGATTCGACATGGGCTGGCAGCAAGGGGGTTTATTTTAAGTCATGCAACAGGATCACATCAAAAGACTGATTCGAACAAAAGCGGAGAAACTGGGTTTTTTGCATGTTGGTTTCTCGAAGGCAGATTTTTTAGCCTCTGAAGAACCTCGATTGGTTAATTGGTTGAAGGCTGAAAAACATGGAAAGATGTCTTATATGGAAAATCATTTCGATTTGAGATTGGATCCTCGCTTGTTAGTTCCAGGTGCAAAAACAGTCATTTCATTAGCATACAATTACTTTCCGGAATCAACACAACGAAAAGATACCTATCAGATTTCCAAATACGCTTACGGGAAAGATTATCACGATGTCGTAAAAGCCAAATTACGCACCTTGGTTTCTGAATTACAAACCGAAATTGGAGCTGTTGAAGGAAGAGTTTTTGTGGATAGTGCCCCTATTCTTGAAAAAGCTTGGGCAGAAAAGAGTGGAGTTGGATGGCTTGGTAAAAATGGAAATCTAATTCAACCGAAAACAGGTTCTTTTTTCTTCCTAGCTGAAATCATTTGTGACTTAGAAGTCGAAGCAGATGGCCCTATTAAAGATTATTGTGGCTCATGTACCCGCTGTATTGACGCTTGTCCAACACAAGCCATTGAAGCGCCTTACATTGTAAATGGCTCTAAGTGCATTTCGTATGCGACGATTGAATTAAAGGATGCTGATTTACCTGAATTGTTTCGAGGGAATATGAACAATTGGATCTACGGATGTGATATCTGCCAGGATGTTTGTCCATGGAATCGCTTTTCGAAACCCCATTCCGAAATTGATTTCAGACCAAAAGATGAAATTCTCTCTTTTTCAAAACAAGATTGGGAAGAGTTGGATGAGCTAGCTTTTCAATCTATTTTCAAAGGAAGTGCCGTTAAAAGGACTAAGTTTTCTGGTTTAAAACGAAATGTTTCTTTTTTGAGTTCTACAGAAGATTAAGCTCCTGAAAAATAGAAATCTCTAAATCCTCAGCTATCGAATGGTTCCCATTTTTTAACCATAATTTGCTCAATTAAAAATAGTTAGATATTTTTTTTGTATTTTGTGACTAACTTTTAATGTTAATCACTATGAAAAGAATCATCAATTCAAGACAATTTCTGAAATCGGCAATCTTTCTTTTGGGTATTCTATTTCCGTTGCACTTTCATGCCCAAACTCAAAATCCAGTTAATCCTCAGATCTCAATCACCGAGTCATTCAATGGATTCACTTATTTTAAGGTAAACGGAATTTGGAAAGTTCAGGACCCGAATACGCTTCAAATGTTTAATATTGCAACGGATCGAATTTCTGTGAAATTCAAACCTACTGCTACGTAAATTCAAATCAGCGCATTTGAGAATACCAGTGGGTTAATTCGCAAAAAAAGAACCGTAATTGACTGGTATCGTTATGATTTGAGTAATGCACAAGGAAGCTTTTTCGATATTGCACGAATGTGTGCTTCGAATGCTTTGGTGGAAAAGGTTAGTGTTTCGTCTACACTCATTTACATGCAAACGTCTAATGATCCAGTTTCTTCTAACGCCTGGTACTATAACAATGTGAATGATAAGGACATTGATATGCATGAAGCATGGAATATTGAAACAGGTTTGGGTAGTCAAATACTTGTTGCTATTATAGATAGTGGGATTGACTGGGCGCATGAAGACTTAGGTATGGGAACTGATGGGTATCAAAATATTTACTTGAATCCGGGAGAAGATGCTTGGATTAATGTGGATACTCCTTCAACAGGAAACGGGATCGATGATGACAACAATGGTTATATTGATGATTGGAAAGGATGGAATTTTCATGATAACACAAATGATACGAGACTGAATGCTGGACATGGGACACACACCGCAGGTATTGTTTCTGCAAAAACCAATAATAACAAAGGGGTTGCCGGAGTTGCCGGAGGCTGGGGAGGATCCGGGTGTAAAATAATCCCTTGTGGAGCAGGACCGAATGGACAATCTATGGTTGAAGAAGCGGTAGACGGTATTCTATATGCCGTTGCATTAGGTGCAAAAGTCATCAATATGAGTTTTGGATCAGGTGCGACTGCTGAATTTGAAGATGCAATCGTGTATGCGTATGAACATGGTGTTGTTATCGTTGCCTCAGCCGGTAATGATGGGGTTCAGCCGGTAATGTATCCTGCAAATCATCCATTTGTAATCGGGGTTGGTGCTACAGAATATGCTGATCTGCGGAGACCGAACTCAAACTACGGACAACATTTGGATATGGCTGCACCGGGACTTGAGATTATCAGTACACAGGAGCTTGATAATTACGGTTCAAGTTCAGGAACTTCCTTCTCTTCACCTATGGTAGCTGGTGTTGCAGCGTTGATGCTGTCGCAAAATCCATGTCTCGGACCACGTCAGATTCAGGATATGCTAACTGCTACTTCTGAAAAAGTAGGCGGTTATTATTACAATTACACTCCCTTAATTCCCGGAAAGTCTAATGAGCTTGGTTATGGTCGCTTAAATGCACACGATGCGGTAAAAGCAGCCCAGCTTTCTACCGGACAAGGAATTGATTTGTATATGCGTGACCGTTTCAACGATACAGGAAACGATGCGGGCTATATTTTCACCTGGGATTACGACGAAAGTCCTGATATTTGGGTTCGAAACAACCCAGATGGTTTCGTAGTTGAAAACCAGGTCCATGAAGCCCAGTCTTTTGAATACGGTCCAAATGATCCGTTTTATGTCTATGTGCGAGTAGGTAATAAGGGCTGTACTCCTTCTTTAGGTACAGAAACTCTTTCGCTTTACCGTTCTGTTGCTTCTACACTTTCCGGGTGGCCGGGAGACTGGAATGGGATGGGAGGTCAACAAGGTGCGGTCATCGGTACTCAAACGATCCCTGTCTTAGAGCCCGGAGAGTCTATAATTCTGGAATTCGAATGGGCGCCAATTTACAATATTGGTCACTGCCTTTTGGCCCGAATTGAAAATTCTACCCAGGATCCCATCACTGTTTATCCGGATAATATGGCAGATGATATTTACCGCAACAACAACATTGCTATGCGCAATGTGTTCATACACGATATCTATCCGGGAGTTCAAAAGCCGGTAATCGGTGGTATTGTTTATCCTTATGGTGATTTTGTAGCTGTTGGAAACAGAAAGGATGTTAAAATGGACTATGATTTGATTTTTAAATCACCGGATGATGAACCCGGGAATCCATTGACTAAAGAAGCAGAAGTTGTATTGATTTTTGATAATGACGGTTGGGACTTGCTTTATCCGTACATGAAGGATAGAACAGATATTCGCATCTTGAGAGATCAGCGAGTACAGCTTTTAAGCAGGGAAGTGAAATTGAATAAAGTTTCTTTTCCTGCGCAACAACGTGTTTCTATCTATGTAAGCTATAGTTTCTTAACCCAGGAAGTTACCAATAAGAGTACCTTTGGTTATCATGTAATTCAAAAATACAGCGATGCAGATCCCAATGCAATTGAACGATGGACAGGTGCCGTGCATTATTACATTACAAAATATGAACGCGATCCTTTTAAGGCCAGAGCAGGCGCAGATAAGTCGATTCGCGAGGGGGATGTAGTTACTGTGACCGCTAATACAATCCAAGAAAACGCAGTGTACAATTGGTATGATGAATCTGGTGAATTGATTTACAGTGGAAGTTCGTTTACCGCTACACCTGAAATTAGTAAAAAATACAAACTAGAAGTCATCGCAGATGCAGATGGTTTCAAAGATTATGACAGCATGGAGGTCAAAGTGAATTCTTTCTACTTAAATGAATTGACTCCTAATCCTGTAAATGATCTATTAACGGTGAATTACCATGCATCCGATGCAAATCAGGCTTTTTTAATGATTGTAGGTAGTTCAAACAACTATCAATCCAGTAATTACGTTTTAAATACACAACAAAGCCAGCGGGTTATTGATGTCAGTCAATTGGCTACGGGTCACTACCAGGTTATCCTGGTTTGTAACGGACAAGTGGTTGATACCAAATCCCTGGTTGTAAATTAATAGAATGATTGACTTGCTGAGATATATCAAAGATGGATTTAGGGTTTGCAGCATCAGCTTTTGTATGCTGCTTTCCCTTTCTTTGTATTCCCAGCAAAATCAAGTTATTTCAAATGTTATTCGCGGTTCGGTAGTTGGTTTGGGCTGGGGAACAGGAGGAACAAGCGGTGGTTTTTCGGACCGCATTTATTTTGATTGCTCTACCTGCATGGATATTGGTAATGTTTATTTGATTGGACTTGAATATATTTTCTTCGACACTACCAATCTTGAAGCTTTTGAAGCGAATGCTGTGGAAATAAACGGAGAGTCTGCCTGGTTTACGACAGAAACACGGATAAGCCCCAAATTAGGCCCAAATTTCCATGGAAGTTATCCGGAAAGTTTCGCTGTTCATATAATCCCCTTTGATTTTCAATGTAATGGTACGGATTTCATTGAGTTCTACATACCACCTAAAGATTGGAAATCAGGAATGATCAATTACTATCTGGTCATTGAATGTTTGGATGCTTCCAGTGATCCGGTAGCATATTCTTTGGTGCTCAACACTGCAGACACTGACTTAAATATGGAGATTCCTTCGGGTCAGTCTTTGGAGTTGTCTCCTTATTCTCATACGGATGGTGTAGGATTTTCAATAGTTGGAGGAATAATGAATTTCATGAATGGAGATGCTTCTTCAGTTGCTTTTAATAGTAATTATTTAGGAAAAATTGCAGGTGAAGACCTCAGTTCTTTTGGTTACTATGCTTCAGGAGTGCGCGGTCATTTTCGTTATTCAAATGGCGTATTGGAAGGGCTGGATGATGATACTCCCGATTTGGTCATGGACAGCACGGATGCTCTGGCTAATGTTCAAACCATGATGAATGGCAATTCGTTTTATTTTAGCTGTATACACGAACTACCTCCTTCTATTTCAGGACACTTTACAAATCCCGTCCTTGCGGGTATTCTTACTTATACTCCGGTATGCGATACTTTCACTGTCTCTGTTCCAAAAGATACAACAATATGCTATGGTACACAATTGCCTCTGCATGTTGAGGGCGGGGTGGTTTATGAATGGTATCCGGCAACGGGTTTGAGTTGCTCGGATTGCCCGAATCCTGTTTTTTCGGCAGATTCAAGTATGTTTTATACGGTAAAGATCTATAATAACGACAGTTGTTTTGTTTCCAGGCCTTTACATGTAACGGTGTTTCCGGAAATAGATCCTGGAAATAGTGTCATTACACCATCTGTGTGCGGAACGAATACCGGTAGTGTGGTTTTTTCAGCGGCATCGAATTTCGGGTATACCTACACTTTGATTGGTGGTGAGACAAATTATCACGGACAGTTTCAGAACCTGAGTGCTGGAAACCACAGTTTTTATATTGTGGATTCTCACGGCTGTCAGAGTCCTGATACGGTGATTTTCGTTTTAGAAGTGAATCCTACAGTGGCTGATTTTGAGCTTTCACCAGCTACTGGGGTGGCACCATTAGTGATCGATATCACAAATACTTCTCAAGCCTTTACACAGTTTGAATGGTTCTTGAATGGTTCTTCAACCGGTGGGCAGCCCCATGTGGTTTTTGATTCATCGGGTGTTTATGAAATAGAATTGATAGTTTGGCAAAATGATCCTTCATGTGCCGATACCGCTTTTCACAGCGTGTTGGTTTACGATTCTTTGATTGTTGATCTCCCAAATATTTTCACTCCGAACGGAGACGGAATCAATGATTTTTTCGAGATTACGATTAATCAAGCTGTAAAAGTGGAGATTGTTATTCTCAACCGTTGGGGTAATACTGTGTTTTCTTATAGTGGGAGCTTGAAGGTCGGGGAGAATCCTTTGTGGTATCCAGACAATAGTTTTTCAGAAGGGGTTTATTTTTATACCATTTATTTTGATTCAAAGACAGAATCAAAATTAGTGGAGAAGCAAGGTTTTGTTCAGCTTGTCTGGTGAATTATTATGATAAAAAACCCCGATCTCGTATATACGGAATCGGGGTTTAATTTTTTGAATAAATTCAGACTATTGTCCTCCACCCATCATTTTAAGTTCGTCTTCTGTAACAATTTTATATCCTTCAGGAACTTTCGTACTAAACACGCTTTTTTCAACACTGCCTTCAAATTTTGAAGCTACGAAGTGAATGGTCATTCCATTAACAGATGTAGAGAATTCCAATGGAATACCTGAAATTGGGGCGTTTCCAAATTGCTGATGTCCTTTCAAATCTGCTTTTAAATCTGTAGCAATCCACATGATTGTTTCTTTTCCTTCAGCATCTCGGAGAATTGTTTTAGTACATTTAAATCCAATAATCTCTTTTGTTTCGGTAGTTACTTCTACTTTGATTTCAGGTTTCTTTTCTTCTGCTTTTACTTCTGATATTTTCGTTTGAGTTGCAGTTTTATTTCCCATCATTTCCATTAAAAGCAATCCTTTGTCTGCTTTTGCGTCCATTACCGTATTCATCTTGATGAATGTTCCCATAGACATTTCAATACGCGATTTTTTAGGCATAAAATACATTTCCATAGTAGAACCTTGCATCATGGAAATTGCCATTGCCATTTCTGGGTTGTCGCTAGAAAAATCTAATGCGTAGGAAACATGTCCTTTCGTTTGGGCAGAAGCAACTCCAATTGTTGCTAGAAATAAAATGGATGCTATTAAGTGTTTCATGTGTTTATTTTTTTTACAAAAATGGCACAAATCTTTCGACTTATGCCACCGTTCATGTATTTCGTGATTTTTAATTCGTGAATGCACCAATGAGGTCTTTTCCATTCGCATAGAGAATAAGCCCCAGTAATAAAAAGAATCCAACATATTGCGCGTATTCCATAAATTTCTGACCTGGTGTGCGTCCTGTAATTATTTCATACAAGAGGAACATCACATGCCCGCCATCCAAAGCTGGAATTGGCAATAAGTTCATGATTGCAAGCATCATCGAAAGGAAAGCAGTTAGTGTCCAGAATGCTTGCCAGTTCCATGTTGGTGGGAATAATTTTCCAATCGAACCAACTCCACCAATTGAATTAGCGCCTTTTTTAGAAAACACATACTTAAATTGAGCAAGATTCGCATACAAACTTTTGTATCCTTTGCTAATTCCTGATCCAAAGCTTTCTCCCAAAGAGTAATGTTGTGTATAGATCGCATTTGTATCAGTACTTACATTTAATAATTTCGGATAGAAGCCTAATTTACCATCCTTGGCTATTTTCACTTCTTTAGAGCGAATTGAATCTCCAGATTGAATCTCTAGCTCACATTTTTTACCTCTGTTTTTATAAATTGAAGTGGTGATTTCATCAAAAAACACAAATTTATTTCCGTTAATACCAACTATTTTATCTCCTTTTTTCAAGCCAATTCTCTCAGCTGCAGATTTAGGAATAACACTGTCAATTCCTTCATTGAAGTAGCGGAAACTAAAAGCAGCTTCGGCATTGTTTTCCCACATTTTGTTTCCAATGTCTTCAGGGAGATTAATCGTTTGAATTTTTCCGTCTTTATGTTGAACCTTGAAATGAGTCTTTCCGAATATCATGATCTCCATTCCGAGTTTATTCAACTCATCTGCCTTTTCTCCGTTAACAGATAAAACTTTATCTCCAGATTGAAACCCAAATTGCTCAAAGTATGGATGAACAGCAATACCGTTTTGCAATTTGTTGTGGTCTACTTTTTCCTCTCCCCAAACAAATATGACCATAATATAAATCAGGAAACCAACTACTACATTGACGATAATTCCACCCAACATAATAATCAATCGTTGCCAGGCAGGTTTTGAACGGAATTCCCAAGGTTGTGCTGGTTGAGCCAATTGCTCTGTATCCATGGATTCATCCACCATTCCAGCAATTTTTACATATCCACCTAATGGAATCCAACCCAATCCCCATTCTGTTTCTCCAATTTTTTTCTTAAAAACAGAGAAATAAGGATTAAAGAACAAGTAGAATTTCTCCACTCGGGTATTGAACCATTTTGCGGGCAAATAATGGCCAAATTCATGGATTACAATTAGAAAAGAAAGTGATAATATCAGCTGAGCTGCGCGAACCCAAAAATCCATAGTTTTTATTTAATGTGGAACAAATATAGTAATAAGTGATTAGGCAATAGGTATTAGTGATTAGTAGCCGGTGATTACCTCCAGAATTAACGATTCACTAGTGCCTCTTTACTATTGCCTAAACTAAGGTTGTACATTTTTGGTGGAATAGCCATGGTGCTCAAAGTACTCCAAAATAGCTTCCTTCATAAATGCTTGTTGCTCTAATTCACTCAATGGCGGAAGTTCCTTGATAAACTCAAAATGAGGCCAGTTTTCTGGATCTCTTCCCTTGAATTCGTAGTATCCATAAGGTTCCAATAGCGTGCAAATAGCAACGTGCATCAGATCCGTTTTCTCGTGTTTCTTGAAAATTTTATATCCAAGACCCAATTCTTCCACTCCAATTAAGAACAGAATAGCTTGTAAGTCTAACCCTGGACCAAATTCAGGCTCCATTTGTTTAGCAAGATTTTGGTAACGTAATTCTAATGCGTAATCCATGCCATAAAATTAGTTATTTAGGATGAAAGGACATCAGGATATTAAGACATTAGGATACTAGGGCTAGTTAATAAGTCTTAATATCTAATGAATATATCCAGCTTGCCCCTTCTGAATACGATCAAAAATCCAATCATAACTATAGATCATATGCGAGTGTACAAAGTGTTTGTTTGGCCAGTTTTCAGGTGAAAATATACGACCTACATGAGCCGATTTTTGAGCTTCAATTCCCCAAACTGCTGTTTGTGGTGCAACTCCATCTTGATAACGAAGTGCATCTGCAGTTGATAGCCCTAGGTTTGAGCCATATTGCCAAACTTCCTCAAATTTGTTCCAATCCAATCCCTTATACCCCGCATTTTCGGGTGCAATGAGATAAAACTTTCCAAGAATGATAGACTCTTTGATGGTTTCTAAAAATCCTAGGGTATAAGCGTATCCCATGCTATGACAAACGATGTCAATGGTGTCTTTTGTCAAATAACTTTTCGGAGTGTTATGCAATTCATTCAAAAAAGCCTTCCCAACCAAAATTCCTTTCGAATACCTATAATCAAATCCTTCGGGGTTGCATTTTTGGTTTAAACACAGATATTTCCGTTTGGAAGATCGTGCGTTTACTGAGCGAATATAACTCCATCCGAATTTTAGTTTAGAAGCATGATTGGAAGTTTTAACAGAAAAGCTGCCATCCAAATAAAAAGTGGTGTCGGGTTTTAGTCGCTGAATGAATCGGTCGTCAATTTTAAACCAATAGTTCGTTCGATCATTCGTGTAAACCTCATTTCTACTTTCATGACTATCGTACTTAGGACCGCGGTATCCATTCACAAAAACCAAGTAACGTTTTGCTTTTTGTTCTAAATTTTGGCTAATTTCCTCACTGATTTCTTCTCCTGTGAATGCAAAAACATGCTGAAAATAAGGGTTTTCACGTTTTCCACCTGAATTATCTGGATTAAAGTAGGAGACTACGCGATAGGTATTGTTTTGAATGGAAACGCTTTTGTTCTTTTGAAGGTAAATGGTGTTTCCAGAAGATCGGTAGAAAATTTTGTCATTTTGGGAAGATTCAAAATGTAGCACCAAGTTTGAAATAGAACTCTTCCATCGACCATCCTTTTTGATATAAACCACTACTTGTGGATTCTCTGCATAAATAGCATTGAAAACAAGCTTCCCACCATGAAGTTTTTTGCTGTACTGACTTTTATGACTAAAATTCCGCCCTATTTTTAAGATCTCTTGTCTCAAAATACTGTCAGCAATCACACATTTTTTAGATGATTTCAATGTGTCAATCAAAATAACTCTGTTCAAGCTAAAAGGAGTAAAAAGCGTAGAAGGGACAATGCTACCATCGATGTCTTCCTCCCAAAAATAATAATATACCAAACTTGTTTTTGTCTGAAAATTGGGTCTATGAAAAGATTCATTCTGACCGATTGCGGACAAAATACTCCAATTAAACAGAATGAAAAGCAGCGTTTTGAGCTTCATTTTGTAAATATATTAACTTTTTGAGAGTTTGTTCAAATGGTTTAATGATGTTCAAAAGTTCAAATCTTGATAAATCTGGTATTTTCAAAATCAAGATGGCTGAGCGGAGTCGAGGGTACCTTGATTTAGTTCAGTAGTTTTTCAGCAACTCTTTGAACTTTGTATGAACCGATTGACCTCTTTGAACATTTTAATTATTTTTGCCAGAATATAAACTATCAGAAATGGGAAGAGCATTTGAATACAGAAGAGCAGCTAAAGAAAAACGTTGGGGAAAAATGTCAAAATTGTTTCCTAAACTAGGCAAAGCTATAACAATGGCTGCAAAAGAAGGTGGACAAGATCCGGCTACGAATGCCAAACTGCGCACTGCTATTCAAAATGCAAAGGCAGAGAATATGCCGAAAGACAATATTGAAGCTGCAGTCAAAAGAGCAAATCAAAAAGATATTGCATCATTTGCACAAGTGGATTATGAAGGAAAGGGACCCCACGGCGTTTTAGTTTATGTGGAATGTGCTACCGATAATCCGACACGCACAGTTGCAAACGTAAAATCGTATTTCAATAGAGCGGGTGGAGGAGTTGTTCCAAACGGACAATTGGAATTTATGTTCGATCGGAAATCTGTTTTCGAACTAGAGAATACAGGAGCTATAGATCCAGAGGAATTAGAATTGGAATTGATTGATGCTGGTTGTGAAGAAATCGAGGCAACGGAAGATCGCATTTTTATTTATGGAGATTACACCGCTTTCGGAACACTTAGTTCTGCTTTGGAAGAAAGAGGAATTGCAGTTCTTAAATCGAATTTGGAGCGTTTCCCAACAACTCCTGTTGAATTCACGGAAGAGCAATTAGTTGACATCGAAAAAATGATGGATAAATTTGACGATGATGACGATATTCAGCAGATATTTACTAATATGGGGTAAGCGAAAGCGAAGCTTTTGATATTACTCAGTCTTAATAGTAGTTGAAACCGGTCAGAAATGATCGGTTTTTTTGTGTCTGGTACTTTGCGCCCTTGCACTCTTTGCGTTTAAAACCGTGTGAGAATTTTACCGCGAATAAGAAGAGAACGCAAAGGTTTCAAATGATATCTGCGTAAATCCATTGAATCTGCGTGAGAAAATAAGTCAAGTTGCTCAATAAACAATGGTTCGTTTGTATCTTTTATATTCATCTGAATTCTTTCATTCTGATTTTCCCAATTTTGGGACATGAATTTTTTAGACATTTTGATTCTAATTCCCATTTCTTACGGAGCCTACAAAGGTTTTAAACACGGATTCGTTATTGAGTTGTTTACCTTGTTGGCTATTCTCGTGGGAATTTATGTAGGGATTCACTTCTCCGATTACACGGCAAATTGGCTCAAATCAACATTTGATTGGAACTCTGAATACCTTCCTGTTGTTGCATTTACACTCACTTTTTTGGCTGTTGGAGCAATGATTTTTTTTGGAGGAAAAATGATCGAAAAGATGATCAAAGTAGTTCAATTATCACCATTGAATAAATTTTTGGGTGTCCTCTTTGCAACGATTAAATCGCTTTACATTGTCAGTATTTTATTAGTGCTTATTGAATCTTACGATGAGAAAAGTAATTTTTTTCCAGAGAAAACAAAAGCCAACTCTCTACTTTATGAACCCGTAAAAGATGTTTCGACGAAAACAGTCCCTGCATTGGGAGAAAGTACTATTTTCTTGAAGAATGCATTACATAGTGAAATGGATAGCACTGGACTGACCGTCGATCAAGTGTTGCGGGCTAAGGAAATTGCAGATAGTTTGGGGATAGATGCCAATGATGCCAAGCAAATTTTGGAAGTTCATCAGAAGTATGGAGATAATGAGCCAACCTTGAAACCCTGAATAGATTTATGATTGTAAAATATCTGTACCTCTTGTTTATACTGGTCAAATAGACACATGTCTATCTGTGTTTTTTGGTCGGTTTTGAACTGTGGAGATATAAGCTAGAAGTATTTACCAGCTCTCTTTTTTAACACAATCCAGCATCTAATTACCGGATTTGGAATTGATTTGATAAACAAAACAATATATTTGCCTTTTCTTAGTTAATCGTTAATCACATCAGCGCAAGATTTTTCATTCGAATGAAGAAATTACATATTTGGATTTATTTGGGAATTATTTCCTTAGTATGGGCATGTTCTACTGAGAAGAATACAATGCTTAGCAGAGCATATCACGGAACCACTGCGCATTATAATGGCTATTTCAATGCCAATGATTTGTTGGAAGGTGCTATGAAAACCTATCAGGAAAATCAAAAAGAAGATTATTACGAGGTTCTTCCTGTTCTGCAATTACCTAGTGAGGAAGAAGTGAAAAACATGTATTCCCCAATCGATACAGCCATTGCAAAGTGTACAAAAGTAATTCAACGACATGCAATGCCTTCCATGGAAAAGCCAGCTTCTAAAAAAGATGAGCACAATAGATGGATTGATGAGAATTGGATTACAATCGGAATTGCCAATTATTACAGAAGAGATTACGACGTAGCTTTTAAGAATTTTGAATACACGAAAAAATTCTTTTCTACAGATAAATCAGCATACATTGCTGAAATGTGGATGGCCAGAACTTACATGGAACAAGGTAAATTCACAGAAGCAAATTTCGCAATTACCAATCTGGAGAAAGAGGTAGAAAAGCTCAGTAGTGGAGATTCTAAGAGTGAAAAAGGATCTAAATCATCTAAATCCAGCAAGAAAAAAAGTAAAAAGAAGACTAAAAAGGAAAAAGAGAAAGAACCAGCACCTTTTCCGAAGAAGTTGAGATACGATGTTTTTATTACCAGAGCTATTTTTTGTGAAAATAAAAAAGATGTAGAGGGAGAAATAAAAGCATTGACTAAAGCATTGGAATTTGCCAAAAAATCGAAAGATAAGGCAAGAATCAATTTTATCTTGGGTCAATTATTTGAGAAAAAAGGTGATCGTCCCCAAGCGTCCTATTATTACGGACGAGTTAGAAAATACAACGCAGGGTATGAAATGAGTTTTAATGCAACTCTGAAAAATGCCTTGAATGCGGGTGGTGAGAAAGTGCGTAAGAATTTGAAAAAAATGCTACGCGATACAAAGAATGGTGAATTCAAAGATCAGATTTACTATACCTTGGCGAAAATGGATCAGCAAGATGGAATGGAAGAGAATGCAAAAGGAAATTACACGCGTTCAGCACTTTATTCTATATCAAATGCTCGTCAGAAAGGGATGGCTTATGAGAAATTGGGTGATATTACCTTCGCGAAGAAAGATTATTTGAGTGCTCAAAAATACTACGATAGTTGTGCGAAGGTTATTCCAGAAAATTATCCGAATTATGAGGGAGTTAAGAATAAAGCTTCCAAATTACAAAGCTTAGTAAATGCGCTTGAGATTGCGCAATACGAAGATAGTGTTCAACGTGTTGCTAGCTTGTCTCCGTCCGATCAACTTGCTTTCGCTGAAGGTGTTATTGCCAAAATGAAGAAAGATGATGAGGAACGTAAAAGGCAAGATGCTATTCGATTAGCTGCTCTTCAAGACGTTCAAAATAAGAAACCTTCGAATGGAAATGGAAATAAGTTTTATTGGAATAACGATAAAGCGAAAGCAGAAGGATTTGAAGAGTTTAGAAAGCAATGGGGTCAGCGCAATAATGAAGATGATTGGAGAAGATCCGAGAAAGTAGTATTTGCAAGTTTTACTGATGAAGGAGATAGTTCTTCTACGGCTAAAGTCGAAGATAATGCAAGCACGGCATTAGATTCTTTAACACCAGAAATGTTAGTTGCTAAATTACCTTTATCTGATTCTGCTTTACAAGCTTCTCGTTCTCGCATGATGAATGCTTATTTTGATGCTGGTGGTATTTATAATGAGCAATTAAATGAAGCTGCCCTTGCTGAAAAACAATACCGCACCATGTTGAGTAAGGAATTTGAAAGTGATATGAAATTGATGGCTGCATATCAAATTTATAAGTTGCACAATCCAGACGATCCAATTGCTATCGAACAAAAAGATTTTATCTTAATTAATTATCCAACCTCTGATTATGCTGGTTATTTAAGAGATCCTGATTATTTTATCAAGAAGAAAGAACGCGAGAAATTAACCCAAGAGGCATACTTGACAGATTTGGATCGCTACGAAAGAGGTTTGTTCTACCCAGTTATTCAGAAAGCGAATATCGTGATTGCAGAGGAACAGGATAATCCGTATCGAAGCAAGTATATCTTATTAAAAGCAATGGCTCAAGCCAAAATGAATGAAGATAAACGAGTTGTTTTACCAACTTTGGATACTCTGATTGCCCTTTATCCAAAAACACCTGAAGCGGATAAAGCCAAAGAGATGAAGAACATCATCTTAAATGGTTATTCAGCAAATGAAAAGGCTGATTTTGAGGATAAGAGCATTTATAAATACGTTGAAGGTGAAACGATGCTCGTTCTTGTCTTTTTAACAGATAAAATCAACAATGTAGTTGCTAAAACACGGGTTGTTGATTTCAACAAGGAGTATTACGGTAAGCTTAAGTTGAATGTCACGTCGAAAGTGTTCAAGCAAGACAATGTAATCCTCATGAAGCAATTTAAAGATGAATATGAGGCTGCATCGTATGTTGCAATGTATAAACGGACCAGAAATCATTTATTGGATATGCAAAAATTGAAAATTTTGTTCATTTCTGAGAAAAATTTGCTTACCTTATTTGAATCAGGCAAACTGGATGAGTACCAGTTGTTCTTCGATGAGAAGTATTGATTCAAATAAGATTGAAATGGACGAGAAGCCAAAAAAACAAATCAAAAACTACGTTCGATTTAGTAGTGCTGCCATTCAAATGGGAGCTATTATTGCCGCTGCTGCCTTTTTAGGTGTTTGGCTCGATAAGAAGTATAATCCCAATGGGAATATGTATACCTTGATTTGTACACTTACTGGAGTAGTTGGCGCCATGTATTTAATAATTAAGGAAGTAATCAGTATATCTAAAGAAAAAGAAGATGAATAAACGAATTGGAGCATTTTCAACATTAATAATAATTGCATTGGTTTATTTGGTACTTGTTGGTTTAAAGTGGAATTGGGAAATTCCAAAGAATCAGCTGGTAGGTATTGTTGGATTGTTAGTGATTTTCTTCTCAAGTACCGCTATCATGATGTCTGGTGCTAAGTCAACAGCTGAGTCTCAAGCACAACGATTTATTTTGGGAACGGCTATTCAAATGATTTTTGTAATGTTTTTCGTGCTTATTGTAAAATATGTTTGGAAGGAATCGTTCAAGGAATTTGTTTGGTACTTTATGAGTTTCTTCCTAGTTATGCTTTTCGCTCAAGCTACTTGGATGTTGTTGAAAGTCAGAAAATCTTAAATTTTCGGTTCAAGTTGCAAGTTTGCGATATTGCGAACAACACTTTCCTGTAAAGGGTTCTGAGTTGTCTTTTATTCCTTTTGATGCAAGCTATTTGCTTGTTTTGAAATCTGATTTGAGATACTATTAATACTAATTTTGGTTCTTCAAAGGCAGGCATGTTAAATCTAAAATTAGTTACATAACTGTGATTTTTTTTTAAATCTAGTGACTGGAATTTCACCGCTTTTTCAGGAGATTGATGGGAGATGTTTTGTATATGTTCATTTGTCTGTTGCGCATAAAACAAGCCTCTGGAAATCATTTTTTTTGCCACAGATTTTTTTTCGTGCCACGAATGTGGTAAAAATGTATTTGTTTCTGATTTTTTTCTTGGTGTTTCTGAAAGATTCACTACCTTTGCGCCAAAATTTAGGGTTTTATACTAAATAAAAATAAGCGATGTCATTAAGTTTCAGTGCAAAACGATTTTTCTCTTTCCTAGTAGGAATACTCATTTTTTCAACTTCATTTGCTTCGGAGCATGGTTCTGAAGAAAAAAAGGAGTTTAATGTTGGGGAAATGATCATGCACCACGTTTCTGATGCGCATGAATGGCATTTGTGGGGTGGTCACCATGATGCGGTTTCTGTCTATCTTCCTGTTATTTTGATTGATGGTGGATTGAAAACGTTTTCTTCCAAACATTTTTATCACGGAGAGCATAAGTCAGTTCAAGATACAAGCGCTAAAAAAGAAGTTGGTTATGTGTTGGGTGTTGGCCCAGCTGCTGGGTATGCGATGTTTGAAGAAGAGATTTACAAGTTGAATAATAGTAATGCCTTGGAAATTAATGCGGGTAAGGTCGTTAATGCTGAATTGCCATTCGATTTTTCAATAACTAAAAACGTCCTATCTTTGTTTATGGGAGCTATTTTGATTTTGTTAATCATGAGTAATGTGGCTCGCTTCTACAAAAAGAATGGTCCAGTTGCTCCAAAAGGATTGGCAAAATACTTGGAAGTTTTAATCGTAATGGTTCGTGATGATATCGCTAAAGCAAACATTGATCACCACAAATACCAAAAATATGTTCCATACTTGTTGACAATTTTCTTCTTTATTTTTATCAACAACTTACTTGGTTTGGTTCCATTCCTTCCTGGAGGAGCGAATTTGACTGGTAACATTACAGTTACATTGTTCTTGGCAGTTTGTACTTTGTTAGTGACTGTTTTTTCAGCAAACAAAAACTATTGGTTGCATATTTTTGCAATGCCAGGTGTTCCAAAGCCTTTGTTGATTATTATGATTCCAATTGAGTTAGTTGGTATTTTGACAAAACCTTTTGCCTTGATGGTTCGTTTGTTTGCAAATATGACTGCGGGTCACATCATTGTATTGGCATTGGTTTCAATTATTTTTATTAATCAGAGTGCAGCTTGGGGAGGATTGTCCGTTCCTATGGCTTTGTTTATCTCTGTTTTAGAGTTGTTGGTAGCATTCTTACAAGCATTCTTGTTTGCAATGTTGTCTGCATTGTTTATCGGTGCCGCTGTTGAAGAAGCACACCATTAATTAGTAATTTTTTAATACATATATAGCTATGATGACAGGAAGTATCGCAGCGATTGGAGCTGGTATTGCAGTTCTAGGAGCAGGACTTGGAATTGGTAAAATCGGTGGTTCAGCAATGGACGCAATCGCTCGCCAACCTGAAGCTTCAGGAAAAATTCAAACAGCTATGATTATCGCAGCAGCGTTAATCGAAGGTGTTGCTTTATTTGGAGTAGTAGTAGGTCTACTAGGTCTAGATCCTAAGTAATTGAATTTAAAAGGCTTGTTGCAACGGTTGGTTGCGACAAGCCTTTAATTTGGATTGGAAAAATAAAAAAGATAAAATGAAATTAATTACACCAGATTTAGGATTGCTTTTTTGGACGGGCTTAGTGTTCGTTTTGTTGCTTGTAATTTTAACGAAATTCATTTGGAAGCCAATTTTGACTTCTGTTAATGCGCGTGAGCAAAAAATTACAGACGCATTGGAGTTGGCTGATAGAACAAAAGCAGAAATGCTTGCTTTACAGGCTTCGAATGAAAACTTATTGAAAGAAGCTAGAGCAGAGCGTGATGCAATCGTGAAAGATGCAAAAGAAGTTGCTACTGGAATGGTTGAGAAAGCGAAAGCTGAAGCAAAATCAGAAGCAAACAAAATTGTTGAGTCCGCTCGTGCAACTATCAACACAGAGAAAGTTGCTGCAATTGCTGAATTGAAAAATCAGGTTGCTGCAATCTCTTTAGAAATCGCTGAGAAAATCATTCGTGGAGAATTATCTTCTGATGAGAAGCAAAAAGCGTTGGCTGAGAAAATGGCAGGTGATATTAACTTGAACTAATAGACAGAAATGAAGATTTCGAAATCAGCTTCCCGTTACGCACAAGCTTTGTTAGATTTAGCAATCGAACAAAACAAAGTGGATGTTATCGCGGCAGATATGAAATACATGGCAACTGTTTGTGCTGAAAATCGCGATTTAGAGCTGATGCTTGAGAGTCCGGTTGTGAAAGCAGATAAAAAGTTGGCGGTATTGAATGCAATATTTGATCAGTTCGACAAAGTAACTAGTTTATTTGTTGATTTGATCGTGAAAAATGGTCGTGAGGCATATTTGTCTCAAATAGCAAGTTCATTTGATGTACTTTTGAAGTCGCACAAAGGAATTGTTCCAGTAACATTGATTAGCGCTCAAAAATTGGATGAACAAGTAAAGAAAGAGATTGTTTCGAAAGTTCAAGCATCTACAACAGGGACTGTTGAGTTGACGGAGAAAATAGATGCGGATCTAATCGGAGGTTTTATCGTTCGTATGGGTGATACTCAAATTGATGCTTCAGTAGCATCGCAAATTAATAAGTTAAAACAACGTTTAACAAGATGAGAAAGCGTTAGCTTTCGAAGACTGAGGATAGCAATCACAATTGCGTGATCCGAAGGAATTGAGAATCTCAGAATAAAAAGAAAAACATGGCAGATGTTAAACCAGCAGAAGTTTCTGCGATTTTAAGAGAGCAATTAGCAGGTTTCCGTTCGGAAGCTGAATTGCAAGAGGTAGGTACAGTATTACAGATTGGTGATGGTATCGCTCGCGTTTACGGATTGAAAGGTGTTCAATACGGTGAATTGGTTGAGTTCGAAGGAGCTCTTCAAGGTATCGCTTTGAACTTGGAAGAAGATAACGTAGGAGTTGTATTATTGGGTCGCTCTTCTGGTGTAAAAGAAGGGGATACTGTAAAACGCTTGAATCGTATTGCTTCTGTAAATGTTGGTGAAGGAATGGTTGGTCGTGTTGTGGATACTTTGGGTAATCCAATCGACGGAAAAGGTCCTATCGCTGGTCAATTGTACGAAATGCCAATCGAGCGTAAAGCTCCAGGGGTTATCTTCCGTCAGCCGGTTACTGAGCCGCTTCAAACAGGTATCAAAGCAATTGATGCGATGATTCCAATTGGACGTGGACAACGTGAGTTAATCATTGGTGACCGTCAAACAGGAAAAACAACTGTTGCGATTGATGCGATTATCAACCAAAAAGAATTTTACGACCGTGGAGAACCTGTTTTCTGTATCTATGTTGCCATAGGACAAAAAGGATCAACGGTTGCAGGGATAGTTAAAAAATTAGAAGACGCAGGTGCAATGGCTTATACAGTGATTGTTGCTTCAAATGCTTCTGATCCGGCTCCAATGCAATTCTACGCTCCAATGACTGGTGCTGCAATTGGTGAGTTCTTCCGTGATTCAGGACGCCCTGCATTAATCGTATTTGATGATTTATCAAAACAAGCGGTAGCTTACCGTGAAGTTTCTTTGTTATTGCGTCGTCCTCCAGGTCGTGAGGCTTACCCAGGTGACGTTTTCTACCTTCACTCTCGTTTATTAGAGCGTGCGGCGAAAATTATCGCTGATGATAATATCGCTTCTCAAATGAATGATCTTCCTGAGTCTATCAAAGGATTGGTAAAAGGTGGTGGTTCATTAACAGCACTTCCAATTATCGAAACACAAGCGGGTGACGTTTCTGCGTATATCCCAACTAACGTAATTTCGATTACTGACGGTCAAATCTTCTTGGAAGGTGATTTATTTAACGCTGGTATTCGTCCTGCAATTAACGTAGGTATCTCTGTATCTCGTGTAGGTGGTAACGCGCAAATTAAATCCATGAAGAAAGTAGCAGGTACTTTAAAATTGGATCAAGCTCAATACCGTGAATTGGAAGCATTCGCTAAGTTTGGTTCAGACTTGGATGCTGCAACGAAATCAGTATTGGATAAAGGTGCTCGTAACTTGGAAATCTTGAAACAACGTGAAGGAGATCCATACCCAGTAGAAAAGCAAATTGCTATCATCTATGTTGGTACAAAAGGATTGATGCAAAACGTTCCGGTAAACAAAGTAAAAGAATTCGAAAAAGAATATTTGGATTTCTTAGAGGCTAAACATTCAGATGTTTTAGTTCGTTTGAAAGCTGGAAAATACGATGATGCTGATACAGATGTACTAGGAAAAGTGGCGAAAGAGATCGCTTCAAAATATTAATTAAGAATGTAGAATTAAGAATGAAGAGATGAGCGTGTCTGAATTGAGAATTAATTCTGTTGTTCAAGATAAATCATTTCTTTTTGCTCAGTTAATCATTCGTTTCTGTTTGAATTTAAAAGATCAGAAGCATTATGAACTGAGCAGTCAATTGATTCGAAGTGGTACAAGTGTTGGTGCAAATGTAAGAGAAGCTCAACGTGCAGAGAGTAAAAAAGACTTCAAGCATAAATTGAGAATTGCGCTTAAGGAAGCAGATGAAACAAAGTATTGGTTAGAGTTAATTCATTCTGAAATTACTACGGTTGATAAAGCAATATTTGAATTGAATGAGGAATTAGTAAAGTTATTAGTTGCGATTATAAAAAATACGCAAGATTAAATCTCTACATTCTTCATTCCTAATTCTAAATTAGAGTTATGCCAAATTTAAAGGAAATACGAAATCGAATTACTTCAGTAGGATCTACGATGCAGATTACGTCTGCAATGAAAATGGTTTCTGCTGCAAAATTGAAGCGTGCGCAAGATGCCATTACACAAATGCGTCCGTATGCTGAGAAATTGCAAGAGATCTTGGGTAATTTGACGGCTTCGTTGGATATTACAGAAAATGCACTAGCTGCTTCTCGTCCAGTGGAAAAAGTGTTGGTGATTGCGATTACTTCTAATCGTGGATTGTGCGGTGGTTTCAATAACAACGTTATCAAACGTGTAAACTTGGCGGTGAATGAAGAGTATGCAAATGCAAACGTGAGCCTACTTTGTTTTGGGAAGAAAGTGAAAGATGCATTTAAACGCTCTGACATGTATTTCGATATCGAAGGAACTGGAATTCCAACAGACATTTTTGCTGAACTTACTTTTGGGAACGTTTCTGTGATTGCTGAATTTGCCATGAAAGCTTTCTTAGACAAGAAGTACGATAAAGTAGTTGTGATTTACAATAGCTTCATCAATGCAGCTTCTCAAGAAGTGAAACAAGAGCAATTATTGCCAATTGTTGCAACGGAACAAAAAGATGATAAACAAGCTGGAGATTACATCTTCGAACCTTCGAAAGAAGAAATCGTGGAAGAATTGATCCCAAAAACATTGAAAATTCAATTATTCAAAGCATTGTTAGATTCAAATGCTTCTGAACATGGCGCTCGTATGACTGCTATGCACAAAGCAACAGATAACGCGAAAGAATTGCAGAAAAGCTTGAAATTAAGCTACAACAAAGCACGTCAGGCAGCAATTACAAACGAAATATTAGAAATCGTTGGTGGTGCAGAGGCATTGAACGGGTAATTTTTAAAGAATTATATAATTAAAGCCCCAATCTAGTAATTGCTAGATTGGGGCTTTTGTTTTCTGGATGAAATTTCAGAGTAATTTATTTAATTTCACCCGTGAAAAAACAATCAATAATGGATCAAATAACTCAGACATACCAAAAAGCTTCAGATATAACATTAATTTCATTAGCAAGAAATCCGAAAACGTTGCGAGATGATGCACAAAGCGCTCTGTTGGTAGAACTAACGAACCGCGGGATGGATGAGGAAGTGGAAAATATGAAAGAAGAGCTTGAAATAGCTCAATTACTGAAATCTGACAAGGGAATAGATGAGTTTATCAATAAACGAATAGCACAAGGATATCCGACGTCTGAAATTGGGTTTGAATTGAAGGAACGCGGAATCAACATGTTTGAAATTCAAAACAGAAAAGGCAATCAAGAAGAAGTTCTCTATAGCCGTCTGGTAGATTTGAAGAATACCAGTGGAAAAAACAAACTGACGGAAGAAAAACTGAAATCTCGTTATGAATTAACTGATGAAGAACTTGCTGAAATAAAGCGTCGGGCAGTTCGTAGAGGAAAGACAAATTTGGTGGTCGGAATTACTTTAACAAGTATTAGTGGGATTACTTTTTTAATGACATTCTTCATGGAACATCCTCGATTTGCCTTACTTTCAGGGGCTGCTCTGGGAGTTGGATTGATTATTCGAGGGAATCAGTTGAGAAAAGTATAATCTCCATCAAATCCACGTGAATTTAATCATTCCTTAACGAGACGATTCAAGAAAACTCCTTTCTTTGTGAGTCTATATATGAAAGTTTTCTTTTTCGTTTTATCTCTTGCTGCAATAAGCGTTTTATTAAGTGTTGAAAGTGGGGGTAACGCTACTACTTCAACTATTGAACCCAAAAGTCGGTATATTTTTGAGGAGTTGAATTTGCTCATCAACGAATTGAAAGATTTCCGAGAGGATATTCAAGTTTCTACCAAACGAGAAGCGCATTATTTCAAAGTGCGTGAATACTACAAACACATCGAGTTTTTTGTAGAGCACATTTCTCCCATTCAAGCAAAATATAAAATCAATGGAGCACTTGTCCCTAAGTTTTCGGAATACGAGGAAGGATTTGTCGTGGATCCTTGCGGCTTACAAAAAGTGGAAGAATTCCTTTTTTCAGGAGAAGATTTTGTTTTAGCCGATTTGGAAAAAGAACTGGTTCAATTAATTGAAGTGTTTCAAGAGTTGAAGAACGGATATGCAAATATCCACTTAGAAAATCAGATTTATTTAGAAATGCTACAATTGCAATTGGTGCGCATTGCTTCTATGAATTTGAATGGTTATGATGCGACTTTTACCAAAACAAATTTGAAGGAGATAGAATGGAATCTCGTTTCTATGAAACAAATTGTTCGCAGTTTTGAATCTGAAATCGGAAAAAACAAAGAAGCTTCAAAGGCTTTGAAATCGCTTTTAAAAAACATTCAAAGTGCACAAAAAACACTGCACAAAAACACCGATTTTGATTCCTTTGATCGCCTAGATTTTATAGCAACTAATTTGGAGAATATCAATCTTCAATTGGTTCAACTTCATCGTGCGTTAGGTTTACCTTGGTCTGATCACAAACAAGCTCTCCGCTTAAATTCGGCACGACTTTTTTCTCCTGAAACCTTAAACCCGCAATTTTTCTCTATTTATTACACCGATAAATCGGATTTGGAGAAGCAAGCTGCTTTGGGGAAGTTGCTTTTTTACGATCCAATCCTTTCTGTCAATAACCAACGAGCGTGCAGTAGTTGTCATCAACCCGATAAAGCGTTCACCGATGGATTGAAAACAAGTCAGGCGTTCAATAATGAAGGCGTTTTGCCTCGGAATGCACCAAGTTTGATTAATGTATTGTATCAAAAAGCGTATTTCTACGATGGGAAAGCGTATCAATTGGAGCAGCAAATTCGAGATGTGGTGCACAATGAAAAAGAAATGGGCAGCAAGCTAGCAGATGTTGTGCTGAAATTGCGCTTAAGTGACGAATATAAAAGCTTGTTCAAGTCCGCATTTAAAGATCAAAAAGATGCAGCTATTTCTGAATATGCGATCTCCAAAGCCATTAGCGAATACGAAAAAACATTGGTAGCAATGAACAGTCGTTTTGATCGGTATTTGGCTGGAGAAAGAACTGCTATGAATCCGCGTGAAATTAATGGGTATAGTTTGTTTGCTGGAAAAGCGCTCTGTGGTTCGTGTCATTTTTTTCCACTCTTTAATGGAACAGTTCCACCTTATTTCATGGATTCTGAATACGAGATTTTGGGAACACCCGCAACCAATGAAAATAAATCATTGGATCCAGACAAAGGACGTTATTTAGTAACAAAAGTTGAAAAACAAATGTATGCGTTTAAAACACCAACAGTAAGAAATAGCGAGTTAACAGCTCCATATATGCACAATGGAATATATACGGATTTGAAACAAGTACTCCAATTTTATCAAAAAGGCGGGGGGGAAGGATTAAAATATTCCGTTCCAAATCAAACGCTGCCTTTTGATTCATTGCAGTTATCCGATTACGAGCAGGAAAACATTATTCTTTTCATGAAATCGCTAACAGATACTGTTGGATTATTTCAAAAGCCTTTTAAATTGCCCCGATTTGAGTCAAAACCTACTTGGAATACGCGTGCTTGGGGCGGAATGTATTGAAATTCAAGATCAATTATACGAATTTCTGTTTTTTTCCGTTTTGGTTTTATGAAACAACTAATTATTATCGCCGCTATTTTAAGTTCACTGAATGTGTTTTCCCAAGAGAAAGGAATGGGAAACAGATCAAATGTAAAGTTCGATCACTATATTTTTGATAGTTTGGGATATACAGGTTTCTCAGATTATTTTTATTATTCCGACATTGACCAAAATTCAATTGGTTTTTCTGGTTCTTTTAAAATGAATTCATTAGATACAGTGTTTTATGAAATCACACTTTCAACAGGTGATTCTTTGGTTTATACTGGAGAATGGTTCTCTCCATATCCTCCTTATTTTGTTTCGTCACTTGTTAATTTGGATTCTGTGATAACTGTTTTGAGTGGAATTCAATTTCCAATAAGTACTAATAGTGGATATGATTCATACTTTAATTCTGGTTTCATGCAAAGAGGAGTGATCCATAATTCTTGTTTGTTAGAAATAAGTTCAGCACATATACCCGATGCTGATAAATATTATGTGCGAATTAATTTTGTAGACCCACCTCTCAATGTAATAGATCTGCCAATTAACTTGTCTGATATTAAAATTTATCAAAAAGATGAACTATCTCTTTTCATTGAAGTCGAAGATAATGCTCAGTTAAATGTCAAGTTTCTTGCGCTTTCTGGTCAATTGATTTCTGAAACTACCTTGGAAGGGTCTAATAATTTGAATATTTCTTCCTTTTCACAAGGTTATTACATAATTCAGGTAAAAGATTCAAATGGTGCAGAGAAACAATTGAAGTTTATTCGGTAGTTTTATTTAAATAGTTGAATTTGATTAGTTTCACTGAACGAATTGCTTGATACATTTTTACTAGATACATTCCTTTGTTAAAGCTATTCAAATCAACTTGCAACTCCTCAATTTCTTGCATATAATCTTCTTGATGAAGTAAAAGTTTATTTATCCCCAACTGAATAATGAAGAAATTAGTGATTAGAGTAGGATACAGATTTTCATAAGCGAGTTATTTACCAATTGATTAGGATTTTAAAAATGGTTGGAAACTTATCGAAATCCTTTCAATCGTAAGCCTCCAAAAATAGACGAATAAGAGACAATTTGTCAAAATATCCTAAAATTGAACAAAAATATCTGGTGTTATATACATTTACTTTATGAATGGATTCATTCAGATTGCTGCTTATAGTGAAAACCGCCATCTCCCTTAAGCTTCTTATCAGAATAGAACTTTCTATTACTTAATTGTTATACTTTATGGTACATTATTTACAAACCTATTGGTGGGTAATTGTAGTGGTACTTTGTTTGGTGCTCTACAAATTTATTTTAAGATTCTTATTCGGAATGGTGATCGTTCCAGAAGATAGAATTGGTTTAGTTACAAAGAAATTCGTTTTGTTTGGAGCAAATAGAGAGCTTCCAGATGGTCGCATTGTTGCAACAAACGGAGAAGCAGGTTTTCAAGCTAAAACACTTGCTCCTGGATTGTATTTCGGAATGTGGGTTTGGCAGTACGAGATCACAATGGAACAATTTACAGTCATTCCTGAAGGGAAAATCGGTTTGGTGCTTTCGAAAGATGGCGCTGAAATTCCAACAGGAAATATTCTTGGCAGAAAAGTGGAGTGCGATAACTTTCAGGATGCAAATATGTTCTTGATGAATAATGGACAACGTGGTCGCCAAACTAATTTCATGACTGCTGGGTCCTATCGTATCAATACAATGCTTTTTCAGATTTCGGTAACAGATATGGTGCGGATTCACGAAAGCATGGTGGGAATTGTTACCACTTTGGATGGTCAGCCAGTGGAGGCTGGTCAAATCGCTGGTCGAGTGGTGGAAGGACACAACAATTTTCAAGATTTTGATAAATTCCTAGATTTGAATGGAAATAGAGGCTTGCAACCAACCGTTATTTTGGCGGGTTCTTACAACTTAAATCCATGGGCTGTTCAAGTGGAAGAAACTCCAATGACAGAAATTCCAATTGGATACGTGGGGGTGGTTATTTCTTACATCGGTGGTGATGGAAAAGATTTGACTGGAATTGATTTCAAACATGGAAATATTGTTGAGAAAGGTAGTAAAGGTGTTTGGTCAGAACCTTTTGGTCCTGGTAAATATCCAATCAATAAATACACAATGAAAGTGGAATTGGTTCCAACAACGAATTTGGTATTGAACTGGGCACAAGCGCGCAGTGAATCGCACAATTTGGATAAGAACTTGTCTACAATCACCGTTCGTTCAAAAGATGGTTTCCCATTCAACTTAGATGTTTCGCAAATCATTCATGTACCTACAACTGAAGCTCCGAAAGTGATTGCTCGATTCGGGAATATGGTGAACCTGGTTTCCCAAGTTTTGGAACCTACCATTGGTAACTATTTCCGTAACTCAGCACAAGACAGCGACGTGATCGCATTCTTATCAACTCGAAAAGAAAGACAAGAATCTGCGAAAGAACACATCAAAAAAGTGTTGGATGAATACAACGTAAATGCGGTTGATACGTTGATTGGTGATATCGTGCCGCCAGAGTCGCTCATGAAGACTTTGACAGATAGAAAGCTAGCAGAAGAGCAAAAAATCACTTACGAGACGCAAAAACAAGCGCAAGAAACGCGTCAAGGGATGGAAAAAGAAACTGCCATTGCTGATATGCAAAAAGACATCGTAAAAGCACAACAAAGTGTGGAAATTGCAGAGCGCACCGCAAATGCAACCGTGAAAAAAGCCGAAGGAGATGCTTCTGGAGTGAAATTAGCTGTTGGAGCAGAAGCAGAAGCAACCAAAATGCGCGCATTGGCAGAAGCAGAATCTACTCGAGCTCGTGCAAAAGCCGATTCAGAAGCGGTGAAATTGAAAGCCGATGCGGAAGCTGAACGAATTTCTAAAACAGGTAATGCAGAAGCGAGTAAAATTTTGGCAATTGGTAAATCTACTGCTGAAGCTTATGAGTTAGCTGTAACTGCTTTGGGTGGAGAAAACTTTACCCGATTCAAGATTACGGAAGAGTTGTCTAAAGGAAATGTGAAATTGATTCCGGATATCCTGATTGGTGGAAATGGACAACAAGGCGGTTCAGCGATGGATGGTCTTCTAGGCCTGAAATTGATGGAAATGATGGATCCCGAGAAAAAGACAACGACTCAGGAAGTTGAACGGAAAACAAAGCCTGAAGTGAAACCTAAATCACTAGGTTCTTCAGGTAAAACGGAATAAAAAGAGAGTGGGATGCCAATTGACATCCCACTCTTTGGTTTAATGAAGGATTTACAGTTTGTAACTATTTCTTTTTGAAATACCATTCAATTCTCTTTTTCCCTACCTTTCACTTCTCAAATGGAAGTCGATTTTTCATACCAATCTCAACGCATGAATTTGCTTTTCAGTACGCTGAAATGGATGCTTGATTCTCAACAAATTGGAATCACTTTGGAAGAGTTGTCCAAACGAGTAGATTTGGGCGAATGGGAAACACAACACCTTTTTCAAGAGTATTTGGGGAAGGATCCAATTCGGTTTGTGCAAGATGCCTTTTCTCCATCCTTGGCGCAAGTGAGTAGACAAGCACAATTATCTATTTTTGATTTGTTTGATGATTCGTTAAGCGATTCGAAACCAAGTATCGATTTAGATATTCATTTGCTCGAAGAAATTCCATCTGAAATTCAGTATTCAATTTTCCCTTATTTTTTGGGATCTGTTTTTATAGCGAGTAATGAATCAGGCATTTGTCAATTGACTTTTGAAGATAGCGAGGTTGGCTCGATTCGTTTGAGAAGAACTTTTCCCAAAAGCACCATTCGAGAAGAAAAAACGGCTTTGCAAGAGTTGGCTTATCAGACATTGATGAATTATTTTGTAAAAACGGAAGATCTTCCAGTGCTTCCAATAGCTGTAAAAGCAACATCTTTTCAAGTTTCTGTTTGGAATGAATTGGCAAAACTTCCCAATGGAGAACTAACAAGTTATGGTGCCATAGCCCAAAATTTGGGAGACATCAATGCTTCAAGGGCTGTGGGAACCGCCGTTGGTGCAAATCCAATTGCGATGTTGATTCCTTGTCACCGAGTGGTACACCAAAGTGGTAAAGTTGGAAACTTCCGTTGGGGAAGCTGGAGAAAACAATTGCTGTTGGGAATTGAAAAGTAGCATCGTTGCGCATTCAATAGGTTGTTCTTAGAGATTTAATCCTGTAACAAAATAAATGAATCGTCGTTTTCCTTAAAATTGAAACTATGAAATCAACCTTACTACTCCTTTTTATCAGCTATTCGAGTTTATTTTCCTTTGCTCAAATCGATGTACAGAAAGATTCAATTGCTCTTTTGTTTGATTACAAAAGATCGGTTATCTTGAATAATTCCATCTTAGAATTGAAGTTTCGTGAAATCAGCGAACCTATTTCTAAAATTGTATTGCTTGGTTATACCGATTCATTAGGAGAAGTATCAGACAATGAACTTTTGGCTGAGAAACGAATTCAGGCAGTGAATACACTTCTTAAAAACTCAGCTTGGAAGAATGTTCTGATTGAAACGAAGAATGTAAATGAAACGGGAGGTTTTCCGCAGACTAGTTTGGAGCTCAATAGAAGAGTAGATGTACTGGTGTTTGTTTCCGCTAAACAAGAAAAACCGCTTGTCTTTGAATTGAATAAACCAGTTAATTTGAATATCAATTTTGAGAATGCAAACGCGGTTGTTAAGGCTGAATCAATTCCTAATTTGGAAAAATTAAACAGGATTCTATTGGAAGATACTTCTTTGTTTGTAAGACTGAATGGACATGTTTGCTGCACTTCCGCTCAAGAATTGTCGTTTCAAAGAGCAAATACTGTGATGACTTATTTGTTGAAACACGGAATTCCCCAGTCGAGAATCTATGCGGAAGGCTTTAGCAATACGCAACTTTTGGTTCCAGATAATTCAGAAGAAAATATGGCAATAAACAGAAGAGTAGAAGCGATTTTTTATCGGAAAGATTAACTATTATTCCTCCACATAAACCCGGTGCATCCGTTTCGATAATCCTGTCATAACTTCATACGGAATGGTTTCCATCGACTTAGCAAAAACTTCCATGGGTTGATTTTGTCCGATAATTTCCACTGAATCATTGATCTTCGCATCCACCGAACTGATATCGACCATAATCATATCCATGCATACGCGACCTACAACGGGACACTTAATTCCATGAATGAACACAGAACCCTTTCCGTTACTTAAACTACGTCTAAAACCATCTGCGTAGCCAACGGGGATGATAGCTATGGTCATATCTTCGATTGCTTGATAGGATATTCCGTAACCAATGAAATCTCCTTTTGGAACAGCTTTGATTTGTGAAATGGAACTATACCAAGAAACACTTCCTTGTAAAGAAGCTTTCAATTGGTTGTTTTCGGTGTAGCCGTACATAGAGATTCCCAAGCGAATCATATCGTAACAGCTTTCCGGATAGCGCAAAGAGCCTTCTGAATTGAGAATATGTGCCAAAAATGAATCCGAACTATTGGTTCTGAAATAGGAAACAATGCTTTCAAAAGAGGTTAATTGTTTTTGTGTGAATTCGCTGTGAATTGGATTGTCAGCATCTGCTAAATGCGAGTAAATTCCTTGAATTTTCACTTCTGGCTGTGAATTGATAATCGCCAAAATACGTTCTTTATCACTGGGTGCAAAACCCAATCGATGCATTCCTGTATCAAATTTCAAATGAATGGGATAGGCTGAAATTTGTTTGTGGATCAAAGCCGTTATAAATTCATCCAATTGCTCGAAGGAATAAATAGCGGGTTCCAACCGGTATTCAATAATCAAGTCACTGTGCTCTGGATCTGGATTCATGACTACAATTGAAGATGAAATTCCAATTCCTGCTTTCCGCAATTCCACACCTTCATCTGCAAAGGCAACTCCAAAATTTCGAATGCCGCTTTGTTGTAAAAAAGGAGCTACTTTATCTGCGCCAGAACCGTATGAAGATGCTTTTACCATCGCCAAAATTTTCACCTCTTTTGGTATTCTGGATTGGTAAAAAGAAACATTGTGTTTGATCGCACTGAGGTTAATCTCAACAATTGTTCGGTGTTTCAAGGCTTTTCCTCTTGCTACTTCGTGTTCAAATGCGCGATCTCGATGTGCTTTAACAAGAACCACTGCATTGTGAAAATTTTCCCAGGGAATCGATTTTCCTTCTGGGATAAAATGAAACTCATCTGGATTGAAGGAAGTGATTAGTTTCTCAATTTCCAATCGCTCATGCGCATGTTTTTCAGATAAACCAATGACTACAATTCGTTTTTTGGTTGGTGCCAATTGACGTTGATAAATTAAAGCTTCACTTAAAGCATCGAAATCTAAATTGTATGTGTCATTGATGATTGTATTTCCATTGACTCCTTCAAAAACTTCCATGCGTAAAGCAAGGGTTGGAAGTGAATTAATTCGCTCTAGAATTTGGTGAGATTCAAATTGCAAATAGGCCAAAAATGTTTTCAAAACACCTAACATTCCGCTATATCCAATTGGAAAATGGTGGTTTTCATAAGATTCACAAACCTGAAAATTTCCAGGTAATCTGTTTTCTAAATCAGCAAAAGTATGTGGAATAAATGCCAATTTGCATTCACGAAAAAGCGTCCATTTTTCCAGTAAATGTTCTTCATTATCTGCAAAATTTTCACGATGTGCTTTTCCAAATGCGGTGAAAATACCAAAGTCGGGCTGAATCATATCGCGGAGAATTTTCATTTCACCAGGCTTAGAAATTCCAGCTTCAATAAAAGCAATGGACGCATTCTCATGCATTTCCAACAGAGACAAAGCAACGCCAATTTGTGAGTTGAAACTTTTTGGACTTCGAACTACTTTGAATTTATCTGAAATACAATGGAAAATCCATTCTTTGAAAGTTGTTTTTCCAACACTTCCTGTGATGGCAACAACTGGATAAGTATATTGTTTCCGATGATGAGTTGCTAATTGTTGAAGAGCAGTTAAAGGTTCTTCCACTTGAAAATAAAGGGCATCTGGGTGAAATTTTGAAGAAGCATTTTTCGCAATCACAAAAAAGCGAATACCTTGTTGATAGGCATTCTCAATGAATTCATTTCCAGATCTTGAATGACCAGAAAGTGCAAAAAACAATGCTCCGTTAGCTTGTTGAATTTTGCGGGAATCAAAGTAAATATGCGTGATTGATTCTGAACTGGAACCAATTATTGTTGCTTCAAAAATGGATGCACACGCCTCAATGGAATAATTTAATCTCAATGCTCAATTTTATTGTAACAACTGCGACAAAGAGGTTCGTATTTTTCAACGGCTCCAACCAATACTTGTCCTTCGTCCTTTGTTGTTCGATGTGAGTACTGTGCTAAGTTACCACATGAAACGCAAATGGCGTGCACTTTTGTTACATATTCTGCCATGCACAAAAGGTCTGGCATTGGCCCGAAAGGTTTACCCAAATAATCCATATCCAACCCAGCAATAATTACGCGGACACCTTGTTTCGCTAAATTCGCACAAACCTGAACCAAACCAGCGTCAAAAAACTGAGCTTCATCAATAGCTACAATACGTTCTTTTTTCCAATGCTTGATAATTTCAGATGAATCCTTCACCGGAATTGCCTCCAAGGAAGATCCTTTATGGCTAACCACTTGTTCTTCGTGATAGCGATTGTCAATCGCTGGCTTGAAAAGAATTAGCTTTTGTTGGGCAAATTCGACCCGTTTCAACCGACGGATTAATTCTTCCGTTTTTCCAGAAAACATCGATCCGCAGATCACTTCAATCCATCCGTTTTGTCTTGCTTCAGAAGGAATTTGCTCTAAAAACATCATTTTTCAAGGTTATCAACAATTCACTATAAACAACTATTCGATTTTGGAACAAAAATGTGTTACTTGAATCGTAATTTTATACTGCAAAAATTGTCATTTCTTGGGGTCTAAATACACGAGAGTTTACAAGTTTTGTCAAATGTTGAAAAATTCTGAAACACAAGAAATATGGAAATGCACGCATTAATCGAAGAAATTGCTGTTTTATTACTCAAAATAAAGTCGGGAGAAGCTACTCTTGGAGAGTTGGAAGCTTTTGCCGCAGCTACCAATCAATTGAATGAGCGCGCAATTATTTTGCGTTACAAAGCATACGAATCATCAGTTTATGGGAATCCTGTTACAGCAGTTTCGAAAGAAGAGGTTGAACTTGAATCGATTGCTGAACCAGAAATTGAATTAGAGAATTCAGAAGTGCAAGAAGAGGCATCCTTTGATTTATTTGCAATGGATTTGGATGAAGAGGTAGAAGATGAAATTGCCTTTGAAATGGGAGTTGAAGAATCTGCTAAAGTCGAAAAGTTGCCAACTTCTGAAGTTGAAATAGCTGCGGAGGATGAGGTTGTACCATTTGCTCCTCCAGTAGTTGAAGAGGAAAAAGAAGAAATACGTTACGAAGCTAATATGGGTTCTCCAGTAGTTCCTGAACCAGAACCAATATTTGTTGCTTCTCCTGAAATTGGGCAAAATTTGCATTCGATTTATGGAAAGTTAAATAACAATGATGGAACCTTGGCCGCTCGATTGATGTCGGTGCGCTTGGAAACATTGAAAGGTGCTTTCGGATTCAACGAACGTTTGCAAATTATTCAAGAGTTGTTCAATGGCTCAAACGATGAATTCAATAACTTGATTGAGCAATTGGAAACAATCCCATCAAAAGAAGAGGCAAGGTCTTTGGTAAGTAGTTACGCCAATAAGTATCATTGGGATTCTGAAAGTCAATTGGCAATTGAGTTAATTCAAAAAGTAGAGCGCAAATATGCATAAGATTCTTCACCTTCTGTTCTTTCTTCCAGTACTTGGTTTTGCTCAAGTTGAGCAAGGTCGTTTGACCGCTGAAAAATTATGTTCTCCATCATTTCATGGTCGCGGATATGTGAATGGAGGTGATTCAATTGCTTCAAGTTTTATTGCTGATGAATTCGAGAAAATGGGATGTCAATTTTTTAAGAACACTCCTTTTCAACCTTTTCAATTTAAAGTCAATACATTCTCAAATAACATGGCTGTTTCCGTAAATGGAAAAGTGCTTGTCCCTGGAAAAGAGTTTGTGGTTGATCCTTCTTGTCCGATGTTTTACAAAGACAGTCTAAGAGTTTTTCGCATCACCACAGATGATTTATTCAAACCGAAAAGTTTGAAAAATAAGATTAGTCAGGCATCAATAGGTGGTTCGAAAGCAGGAGTGAGTTTTGCATTTCATTTTAGCTTGTGGAAAGGAGATACCTTAAAAAAAGCCCAAGAATTGGCAAAAAGTTTGGGTTCATCCATGCCAATTATTGAATTGACGGACACAAAATTTACGTGGAGTGTGAGTCAGGAACAGCGCCAATTTGCATTACTTCAAGTTCAGTCAAGTGCTTTAGATGCATCATTGGATGAGTGGGTTTTCAAAGTGAAAATAGATGCGAAGGTTGTGAATCACACGGCAAGAAATGTCATTGCTTATGTTCCTGCAAAGAAGAAATCGAAGAACTATTTCGTCTTCAGCGCACATTACGATCATCTCGGTCAAATGGGACAAGAAGCTTATTTCCCAGGTGGAAATGATAATGCTTCAGGAACTGCTCTCTTATTGGAAATGGCTCGTTATTACGTGAAAAATCCATCGAATGTAAACATTGTTTTCATCGCATTTGCTGGAGAAGAAGTAGGTTTGCTCGGAAGTAAATATTACACTGAGAATCCTGTTTTTCCATTAAAAGATATTCAGTTTTTGTTCAATCTCGATATTATGGGAAGTGGAGAAGAAGGTGCAACAGTTGTAAATGCGACCTTATTTCCAGAGCAGTTTGAAGTGTTGAAATCCATCAATGAAAAGCAACAATATTTGCCAAAAGTGGCTTCGAGAGGAGCAGCAGCCAATTCAGATCATTATTTCTTTACTCAAAAAGGTGTTCCAGCATTCTTCATGTATACCATGGGACCAAATAAGCATTACCACGATGTGTATGATACTTACGAAGAATTGAGTTTCAACAAGTTCAATGGAATCTATCAGTTGTTGATTGATTTCGAGAAAGTGATTTGCTGGAAGCGTTAAAAGACTTAAGACCTTAGATATAAAATAGTTGTTCTTTGGTCTGCTGTCTTCAGTCTCTCAAAAATTCCGTTACTCCCCTTACCTTCTTCCAAGTAGTCAAAAACAACCTTTTCAGGTATTTGTTTACAACAGTTCTAAAGCTACTTTTGCTCTATCAGATTACACATTATATCTGTTGTTCAAAGCAAAGTTTTACTCACAGAAGGGTTGTTTCATAATAGGTTAGTTTTAGGTAAGTTGGTTTTCGTTTCCTTCTGGAGTAATTACTTTTACGCTACATAAATTACCCATAGTCGGTTAGATAAGCAGAATATAAGGCAATTCGTTTCCTTGTATTCTGCTTTTTTATAGCTGTATATTTTTGAGTATCTTCACTCCAACTATTTATGAAAGAAATGCGAGTATTAGTGATTATTTGTTTTTTGTTAGGAACAAAATCAGTGTTTTCTCAGGTTTATATTGGAGAGAGTAAGATTCAGAAAACCATTCAAACGAAAGCAGCGAGTTGTGCTCCAGCAAGCAAGACAACCTTCATAGACTACAATAATGTGCGGGCTATGGTTCATACAGCAGGTAATTTATGGCAAGTTCCAGGTCAAAATTTCTCGCAATATGAGATTCCTAAAAATTCGAAAATCATGTGTTTTTTCACTTCAGCTCTTTGGCTTGGTGGAACAGATGTGAATGGACAATTGAAATTAGCAGCATTGCGTTACCGAACAGGACAGGATTATTGGACGGGTCCACTAGCTAATGGTACCGCAGAAATAGATGCTGATGAATGTTTGAAATACGACAATCATTTCACTTCGAGTAAAGATGTTGTGAAACAATTTGACGCTTGGTATAATGCGGGTGTTTTAGACCAACAAAACGGAACAAACTTACAGACAACAAACTTCCCCAATTATCAGGTTCCCGATTTTATTAAAAATTGGCCAGCTCATGGAGATGTTTCAAAGGGTCAAGATTACAACTTGGCACCTTTTTTTGACAGAGATAATGATGGTGAATATGAGTGGCAAGAAGGAGATTATCCTTGGTACGACATTAATGGGACGAAAAATTGTAAGACAGATAGACGAGTTTCACTATATGGTGATTTCAATATGTGGTGGGTGATGAATGATAAAGGAAATATTCATACGGAATCACAAGGTGAACCAATTGGAATGGAAATTAGAGCGCAAGCTTTTGCATTTGCTACGAATGATGATGTTAACAACATGACTTTCTACAATTATGAATTGATTAATCGTGGAACGCAAACTTTATTTGAAACTTATTTCGGGGTTTTTGTTGATGGCGCATTGGGTGATCCTTTTGATGATTATGTGGGCTGTGACGTTAGCCGTGGCCTTGGATATTTCTACAATGGAGATTCTTACGATGGCGAAAATCAAGGGTTTTATGGATATGGAGCAAATCCGCCAGCAGCTGGGGTAGATTTTTTTGAAGGTCCTTATCAAGACAATGATTCTATCGATAATAGCTATGGGATTGGTGCAGGTGAAGCACTGAACGGAATCGGTTACGGAGATGGTATTGTGGATAATGAACGTTTTGGAATGCGGCGATTTTTATACTACATAAATGCTGGTGCAGGAACGAGTCCAAATCAAACGGATCCAACTAGTGCTTTTCATTATTATTGTTTTTTAAGAGGAAGATGGAAAGATAATACGCCGTTTTATTATGGAGGTAATGGTCATATTTCTGATCCAACAGTTAATCCAAGTGTAACGTGTGATTTTATGTTCCCAGATGATACTGATCCATTGGGTTGGGGAACAGGTGGAATTCCACAGCCTGATTGGACAGAAGAAACGGCAAATAATTTACCTTACGACAGACGGTTTTTACAATCTGCAGGTCCGTTTATATTAAAGCCAGGTGCAGTTAATAACATTACGGTTGGTATGGTTTGGGCAAGATCATTAGGTGGTGGTCCATTTGAATCTGTAAATACCTTGCGAGTAGCTGATGATAAAGCTCAAGCCCTCTTTGAAAATTGCTTCCGCGTATTAGAAGGTCCGCACGCTCCTGATATGAGTGGTCAGGAATTAAAGAATGAATTAATACTTTATCTTTCGAACAATTCGGCTTCAAATAATGAACGGGAAGATTATATGGAGTTTGATCCCTTGATTGTTGCAACAGATTCAACTGCTGATAAGAATTACCGCTTTCAAGGATATCTGATTTATCAGCTATACAAATCGAATGTGAGTGTTTCTGATTTGGAAGATCAAACAAAGGCTCGATTAGTTGCTCAAGTAGATATTAAGGACGGAGTAAAACGATTAATAAATTTTGAATTTGATGAGAATTTGCTAGCTACTTTTCCAGTAGAAAAAGTAGTTGGGGCTGATTTAGGAATACGTCACTCTTTTAGAGTGACAGAGGATTTATTCGCGTCAGGAGATAGAAGACTCATTAATTTCAAGCGCTATTATTACATGGCGATATCTTATGCTCACAACAATTATAAAAGCTATGATCCCACAGATCCAAATGCTTTAGACGGACAGAAAAAACCATTTTTGGGAAGTCGAAAAGCTGCTATTGGCGAAGTAAAAGTATTGGAATTGATTCCTCATGACCCGTCACCAGAATCGATGGGAACCATGCATTTAGCTTCCTATGGAATTACGCCACGTATTACGCGTCTAGACGGAACAGGAAATGGTTCTAGATCCTTGGAATTAACAACAGCATCTGAGGATGCGATTGTAGCTAATGGCTTCAAAGATAAATTGGAGTATGACTACAATGGCGGTCCAATCAATGTGAAAGTTGTTGATCCCTTGAATGTTGTAGGCGGTTACTTTGAGTGTAAATTCCGTAATTATGTTGGTGTTTCAGGAAATGGAATTACCGAGATTAAAGGAATTGACACATCTAGTTGGGTTATTAACAGGTATGATACAGAAGGGGGTAATTTATTGGATTCCGTAACATCTGATGTAACGATTAAACAAGGGAATGAGCAGGTAGTTCCCAAATGGGGAGTTTCGATTGAGATTTTCCAAGATAAGTACTACTACCCTGTAGCACCTAATTCAGCTTTTTATTTGTACACAGATCCCTTGTCTTCGTCGATTTCGTATTCAGATTCCACAAAGCGGTGGTTGGATTTTGTAGAAGATGATGCATCCTTGACACCAAGAAACTGGTTACGAACGGGGACTTATGCCCCTGTTCAAGCAACAGATTGTGATACTTGGGGAGGCGCGAGTTATTTGAATCCATGTTGTTTCTCCGATGAGATAGGTCTTGATCCAAAGGAGAAGTACAACAAATTATTGGGTGGGGGAGTAGGTCCACACAAGTTGACAGGTTACCAATGTGATTTCATGCCATTGGCTTATCCGACAAATTATGGAGGAATACCGATTGCTCGTACTAATGCATCGATCAAATCGTTACCTAGCGTAGATATCGTTATGACTCCAGATAAGACAAAATGGACTCGTTGTGTGGTTGTAGAACTAGGTCGCGATGCGAATTTGAATCAAGGAGGAGGTTTACCAGGTCGTCCTCGGGCATCCGCATCAGTAGACAAGAATGGAAATCCTGACGGAACTCCAACTACAGGTATGGGTTGGTTCCCAGGTTATGCAATTGATTTGGAAACAGGCGCACGTTTGCACATGGCTTTTGGAGAGAATTCGTTCTTAGGAGGAGACAATGGAGCAGACATGGTTTGGAATCCATCAAGCAGACAGACAGACGGAAATGGGTTGTATGTAAATGGAGGTAACCAACCGATTTGGGTATTTGGAGTAAACATCAACAATGAGGGTTGTCCTTATTACGATGGCACGAACACGTGGGTTTACGATCAATTCCAAATAGCAACAAATACTTCCTACAAGAAATTGTATACAAGTTTGATGTGGATTGCTAACACGATTACAGCACCAGGTCATAGCGTTTTGGAGTCCACAGCACGATTGAAATTGCGAGTAAACAAGCAATATGCTGATTTTACAGCAACGGGACTTAATGGAGGTAAACCAATGTATTCTTGGTCGATGAATGATTTACAAACCACGACAGGAAGTAGAGATGCTTTGGCAAGCGCATTGGATTTAATCAATGTTGTTCCAAATCCTTACTATGCATTTTCCGAATACGAGCGGAGTAAAGTCGATAATCGCATAAAAATTATCAATCTCCCTAAAACATGTACAGTTACCATTTATACTACTTCAGGCAAGCTTGTTAATCAATTTAAGAAGGATTATGATGTTACTTTTATAGACTGGGCATTGACTAATAATATCGGTATTCCAGTTGCAAGTGGGGTTTACTTGATTCATGTGGATGTTCCAGGTGTTGGAGAACGAGTGCTTAAATCATTCATAGCAATGCGGAAGTTGGATATCGAAGGGTTTTAAGATTCTAAAAAGATCAATAGGAACATCAATCCAATGATCAGCAGGAGCAAAAACAATTTTGGATCTCTGTACAAAGGTTTTTTAGGACGTTTCGTCAAACGCTCGTATTTATGAGAAAGCGAGGTAAAATCTTTGTAACGCACCAATTGTTCCTTGGTAGGCTCTTGTGATTTTTCTTCTGATATTCTTTGAAATTTTCTCATGATTCGCGTTTCCAATTTGTATTGATTTTTTCCAATAAACGGTAAATTCTCATTTTAGCATTGGCTTCAGAAATTTGATAAATGTCTGCAATTTCCTTAAAACTGAGTTCTTGAAAAAATCGTAATTCTATTAAATCAGTTTGAACATCATCTAAGTTATTGATAATTTCAATCAGTTGATCTAAATCTTCTTGTTTGGTTGTGTTTTCTCCATTTTCTTCTAAAATGGTAAAGATTTGTTTGTCAGTTATTTCTACGGTATAATTTTTCTTTTCAGATCGAAAAAACATGTTGACTTCGTTTTGCGCAATTCGATATAGCCAAGCACTGAATGGAAGTCCTCGGTCTTCGTACTTTGTAATATTCGCCATAGCTTTCATAAAGCATTGCTGCACCAAATCTCCAGCTAGTTCTTCGTTTCCTCCAAGTCTTTTGAAGATAAATCGGAACAATTGCTCGAAATAACGTTCGTATAAAGGTCCAAAGTGCCGGTGGTCTTTTTGAGCAAGGGCTATTTGTTTGGCTTCGTTAAATGTAGTATGTGATTTCTTTTGAAACAAAGTCTTGGGTTTTGGTAGATAATGTCGGGTTTTGAAAAAGTAACAAGTTAATTACGAATTCCTAATGCCTAATTACGAATTATTGATAATTAAGTAATTAGTCAAGGTATTTACTCGCTTCCCTCAATGCCAATCCTTTAATTGGGTTGTTGGCAAGTATCTCGACTACATCTTCCGGTTTGTATTTGGATAATTGTCGGAGTGACCAGCCAATGGCTTTTTGAATAAAGAACTCTTTGTTCCCATTCATCTGCTGAATCAAGTGTTCCAAGTATAAACTATCGACTTCATCTCTGTATTTCAATTGATAAATTAAACAACTACGCTGCATCCAAAAAGATTCATCAAAACGCCATTTTTCGAAAGTTTCTCGTGCTTTTTCAGGATAAAATTTTGCCCATTTTCCTAAATAATTTGAAGCGATTGCATCCACACTGTCCCACCAAGAATGTGTGCTAAGTATCCATCTTAATTCTTCTGCATCTTCTGGAGAGAAGTAGTGTTTTGGCCAAGAATTTAAATAATCAATAGCTACATAATGGTATTCGCGCTCTTTTTTCTCAAAAAGAGCGCGAATAATTTCCCATCGTATGATACGTTCGTCAATATTTTTGAGAGAATCAACCCATTTTTTCTGAGCACTTCTTCGAACTTCTGTTTTCATTCCGATAAATGGAAACTGATCTTTTAGATAAGCCTGAGCAGTTTCTGCACGTTTGGCATTCCTAAATGGTTCAAAAATGGCTTCAAGTTGAGTGATTGTCTCTTCAATCATTGACTAAAACTGGTTAACCTGAAATACACCTTTCAAATCATTTGAATTGTTGAATGATTTTTCCAAATCACGCAATCTTCCATCTTTTAAGCTATAAACCATGGCATGAATTTCTAACTTGTTATCGTTCTGCCATTCTTCTTGAATAAATGAAATTTTAGCCATGTTTCGTGCTTGTTCGATAGCATTTAACTCCACTAAACGATCTGTACGTAAGGCTTCATCATTGATTCCGTCTAATTCATGTTGGTGTTTCATGTAAACATTCTTAATACTCACCAACCAGTTGTCTAAAAAGCCAAAACTTTTATTGCTCATTGCTGCAGCAACGCCACCACAACCATAATGCCCAACAACTAAAATGTGTTTCACTTTCAAGTATTTCACTGCATAATAAACGACACTCAATAGGTTCATGTCGGAATTAATTACTTGATTGGCAATATTACGTTGTACAAAAATACTTCCTGGAGGAAGATTTACGATTTCATTCGCAGGAACACGACTATCTGAACAACCAATCCATAAATATTCTGGTGTTTGACCTTTTGATAAATTGTCAAAAAATGTAGGGTCTTTTGCTAATGTTTCTTCGACCCATGCTTTGTTTCCTTCAAATATCTCTTTCATATTTTGATTCTTTTGGAGTTATAATTTCTATTTCTATGTTTTTATCTTGTGCTCGTATTTTAAAGTCTTCGATTGACTCAATAATGTCATTAGCGATGAATTTAGCTTTACTTTCATCAATAATCACCTTTACATTGTTGGGTATCTTAAGCAATGTTTCAATCAATGACGCTTTATTTAAAAAGGTCATGTGCTCTGTTAAACGAATGTGGTAAATGTCGTCTTCTACCGAAAGGTAGTGAGATAATTTAAAATTGTAGTAGAGAATCACTAAAAATGAAACGCCTAATCCAATTGAAATTCCAATTAACAAATCGGTCAAAAGAATACCAATGATTGTAACAATAAATGGAATGAATTGCAACCATCCTTCTTTGAACACTTTCTTGAAAAGCGTTGGTTTTGCCAGTTTAAATCCGACCATGATTAGAATTGCTGCCAATGAAGCATAAGGAACAAAACTGAAAACATGAGGGATGGAAAGTACCGCAACGGCAATCAATACACCATGAAAGATGGTTGCTAGTTTATTGGTTCCACCTGAATTTACGTTTGCAGATGTTCGAACTACCACTTGTGTTACAGGCAATCCACCAATTAATCCCGAAGCAATATTTCCAAATCCTTGAGCTAATAACTCTCTGTTTCCAGATGTGATTCGCTTCTTATTGTCCAATTTATCTGCTGCATCCAAACTTAAGAGTGTTTCCAAACTTGCTACAACAGCTAAAGTAGCAGCTGTAAGGTACAATTTGTAATTTCCCAATTGGCTAAAATCTGGGAAAGTAAAAAGCTCCCCAAATGATTTGCCGTTTATTCCCAAATCCACGCGGTGTTTTGGAATTAAATTCCATGAAGTCTCTTGCAATGAAATGGTAGCAATGATTCCAATCAATACCACAATGAGTGGTCCAGGAACAAATTTCAAGAAGGTTTTTTGAATAAATTTCTTATCCCAAAGAATGAGTACCAATACAGAAACTAAACAAATCACAACTGCTGGAATGGAGATGTAATTTAAGCTGTAAAAAAGTTCCGAAAAAGTATTGTGACCGTCAGCTTGAAAAAAGCTTTCATCTCCTTCAAAATCTTTGTCATATCCAATAGCATGAGGAATTTGCTTGAATATAATCAAAAGTCCAATTGCTGCGAGCATTCCTTTAATCACCACATTTGGAAAGTAAAAAGAAATAAAACCAGCTTTTATAATGCCAAGAATGAGTTGAAAAATTCCAGCAAAAACAACAGCCGCTAAAAAGAGTTCGAAAGAACCCAAATCAGTAATTGCTGTAGCTACAATGGCCGTCAATCCAGCTGCTGGACCAGAAACGCCGATTGCCGATCCAGAAATACTTCCTACTACTACACCTCCAATAATTCCAGCTATCAAGCCAGAAAATACAGGTGCCTCAGAGGCTAAGGCAATTCCAAGACATAGCGGAACTGCAACTAAAAAAACAACTAGGCCAGCAGGAATATCCTGCTTCCAAGTTTTAAATAAATTCTTCATGTAAAGTCGTTAACGAAATAAACTAAAAGGGATGTTAGCTAAATTCAGGAACGATTTCGGGAGGATTATCGAGTGGTGCTTTTTTGGAACCATTCGTTTTGTCGGTGATGATAGAAAAGGTAGTTCGGGAAACCAACTTGAAATCAATATCAAAAGTTGAAAGATTTGCACAATCTGCTAAATGAAGTTCTTCTTCCAAAAGATTGACACCTCTTTTGCTGCTCCCATTATTTTCTTCTGAATCTGAGTCTCGCTCTTCTGAATCGTCTTCTTCTAAAGATAAATTGATAGATTCTTTTTGTTGTATGCAAGCCCAAACAAAATTTCCAACTAGATTACTAGTCAGGGATAAAAAACAAATGATCGAAATTAAACGAAGACTTTTATACACGGCGTAAATATACTTACTTAGAAAAATTATAAAGTGCAATACACTTCTTTTTTTGTTAAATAACTTGAATTCCTTGAAATAATGATTGATTTCCTGTTTTTTTTATGATTTCCGATGCGAATTAAATTGTCACATTTTTGTCAAAATTTGAATTACCTTTCTATTTTTCAAACGAATTATTAACTTGATAGTGTGTTAATTAATGTCTTTCAACTAATTTAGTAGCGAAATTCAGGTTAAGTGGTTGAAGACCTTCCATTATTTAGTTTGGATTTTTCGCAAACAATCAACGATTATGACCAAGGCAGAGTTACGTCAGAAATACAAAGAAATGAGGTTGCAACTCTCTCCTGGAGAGTTAGAACGACTTTCTGAAACAATTGTTGAGATGACTTTAACCCATTTTCAACTTTCTGAAAAAACGATTTCTATTTTTCTTCCGATTGAGCGTCAACGTGAATTAAATACGTATCTTCTTTGGGAAAGAGCGATGGGGGTTGGAGCAACTGTTGCCATTCCAAAAACCAATTTTGAAACCTTTGAAATGCGCCATTATCTGTTTGAATCTACTGATCAATTGGAGATTAATCAAAAAGGAATTCCTGAACCAAAAAAAGGAAAAGTAATTGCTGCTGATAAGTTTGACATCGTCTTTGTACCGCTTTTGGCTGCAGATGTGAAAGGAAATAGAGTTGGCTATGGAAAAGGGTTTTACGATCGGTTTTTACGTAAATGTGCCCCGAATTGCTTGTTTGTAGGCTTGCACTACTTTGATTTGGAGCAGAATATTGATGATGTGCTACCAACAGATATCCGATTAAATGCCGTGGTGATGCCTAGTCAGGTGATTCGCTTTGATTGATTTTTAAAGTATTTGAAACAATTTTACTCGAATTAGCGTTCTAGGACTGTGAAGTCATTCATTGCACTCATATTGCTTACCGTTGTTTTTTCATTTTCGAATGAAAACCAGAGCTCTTTTAAATATGTCTTCGGTGCGCGTATTTCTACGGGTGCAAATTCACAAGTTGTTACTTTCGTAGCACAGAAATATTCGGCAGATGGAATCTTAAGAGCTTCTAGAGTCTTTACCAATAAAGATGAGTTTATAAAGGTGCTGAGTGGTTATTGGCCAAGCCCTTTTAATCCCAATAAAATCGATTACTTTCGTGAAAATCGTATTGTTGGTGGTGTTTTTGTCAATGATACGATTCGAGTGGAAATTGGCTATTGTCCCGCTATGGATAGTTTGTGGAAGATTCGCTTTTCAGATTGGCCTTATCTAGGTAAAAACGAAGCAGGGTGGAGTTTGAATAGAATGAGACCTAATTTAAAGCAAGAAGAATATTTGGCGAATCGATACAATATCAAGCAACTGGATTTTGATTATATTGTGGATACCAATTTTTGGAAGTTGATGTACGATGTCACAGATTCAACGTGGATCGAGAATTATAAATTTATTAATTAATCATTCCAATCAGATTCCTGTGAAAAATACAGAAAGCGAAATACTCCATGAACGCTTAAAAGAATTGGGGTGCTTGTATGATATTGCAAAAATCACCCTTGATTCAAGTAAATCATTTGATGAAATTATTGAGGAGATTGTTCACCGTATTCCAAAAGCATGGCAACACGATGAAGCGGCAATTTGTCACATTCAAATTCGTACGGATTGGTTTAAGTCTGCAGAAGAACCGCTCGAAAATGTGTTTCAAGAACAGATTATTCGTGTAAATGACCAAGGAATAGGTCGCATTCGTATTTATTATCCTGCATCAAGTTATAAAAAAGCCGACTTTTTAGAAGATGAATACCGGTTATTAGAGAAGTTGGCGATTGATTTGGCTCTATTTATCGAACATCAGGAAATTAAATCTCGTGAGTTGCGCTATTTGGAAAGTTTAAAACATCACGATCGCTTAAAAGTACTTGGAGAAATTACTGCCGGAATTGCACATGAACTCAATACGCCACTGGGAAGTATTCTTGGGTTTTCACAATTGATTATTGATGATTCAAAAGATTCATCCACTTTGGCAGATGCACAGAAAATTGTACATGCTGCAATTCATGCTCGAGAAGTGGTGAAAAAACTGATGTATTTCTCCTGTGAATTGCCACAAAGATTTGAATTTGTATCGCTGCAAGCAGTGGTTAATGATACTGTTTTATTGATAAAACCGTCCTTGGAGAGCAAGAAAATTGATTGGAAGATGCGCTTGGATAAAAATCCGATTTTGGTTCAGTTGGATACTGTTCAAATTACACAGGTAGTATTTAATTTGATCAACAATGCATTGCACGCATCACCAAAAGAAGGGCAAATTTTGATTGAAGTTTGCGATAAAGGAGAAAATGCGGAGCTGATTATTCAGGATTTTGGAATTGGAATGTCGGAAGAAACAGTAACCCAAATTTTTGAGCCATTCTTCACCACCAAAGAACTTGGAGAGGGAATGGGCTTGGGCTTGAGTGTCGTTCATGGAATTGTGAAATCCCACAAAGGAAGTATTTTTGTGAAATCAAAAGTAAATGAAGGCACGGTATTTCGTATTGTCTTGCCTAAAAAACAAAAATGATGAAGGGAGAAAGTGTTCTAGTTGTTGATGATTCATTGGAAATGTTGGAATTGCTTCAGCGCCAATTAAAAGGAATGCATCTCATTACCTTTCAAGCAAGCAATGTTCCTGATGCCATTGAATTACTCAAACATACTTCTGTTGATTTATTGATTACGGATTTGCAAATGCCGGAAATAAACGGAATGCAATTGGTTCATTACGTCAAAGAACATTACCCCGAATTACCAGTATTGGTTGTTACGGGTTATCCATCCATTTCAGGTGCTGTTGAAGCAGTGAAATTTGGCGTCATCGATTATTTAGTGAAACCTTTTACGCAAATAGAATTGAGTCAGTCGGTTGAAAATTGCTTGTTGAAAAACAGGAATAATCGTCGGGAATTCAAATCAAATGAAAATCTAGAAAATCCAAGTCCTTTTGCAGTTTTGGGAATGATTGGCCGCTCTGAAGCTATGAATCAGTTGGCAGATGTGATTCAATTAATCAAGAATAATTCGGCCACAGTGCTAATTGAAGGTGAAAGCGGAACAGGAAAAGAATTAGTTGCACGAGCAATTCATTACAGCGGACATCGTTCCAAAGCACCTTTTATAAGTGTCAATTGCGGAGCTATTCCTGAAAATTTATTGGAAAGTGAACTATTCGGATTTTTGAAAGGCTCTTTTACGGGTGCAATGGAAAATCGTGTTGGTTTCTTTCAAGCAGCCAATCAAGGGACGATTTTCTTGGATGAAATCGGGAATGCATCGCACAATGTACAAACTCGTTTGCTTCGCGTTTTGCAAGAAAAGGAAATCACTATGATTGGATCTTCCAAAGCAGAGAAAATAGATGTGCGAATTATTGCCGCAACGAATTCCAATTTGCAACAAATGGTTCGACAAGGATCGTTTCGAGAAGATTTGTATTACCGCTTGAATGTGGTGAATATTGAAATGCCTGCATTGCGCGATCGAAAAGACGATATTCCATTATTGGTTCATTTCTTCTTACGAAAACATGGGGCAGAATTGACTCGAAAACCGGAAATTACGGATCAAGCGGTTGAAATATTACTGCGTCATTCATGGCCTGGAAATGTGCGTGAATTGGAAAATGTCGTTCAACGCTCCCTCATTATGGGAAGAGGAATCATCGATGTCAAAGATTTATCAGATTATTTAAAGGCTCCAATGCCTGCATATTCTCCAAGTTCTTCCAGTTTTAAAACATTGAAGGATCAGGAACGAGAGTATATTCTAAAAGTACTTGAATCAGTTAACCAAAATAAAACCAAGGCAGCCGAAATTCTCGGAATTGACCGTAAAACGTTGGGACAAAAGATCAAATAATCCCGAGTAATTTTTACTCACTGCGTAATAATTACGCAGATTCTCTTTTTTCATTTTCTTTCTTTTTAATTATTTACACTCCTGTTTTTCAGTATATTGCATTTCTATTTGATTGTTTTCAAATCAGCTGATTCATCTCTGGCATGCTTTCTGAAAATGGGCTAGAAACGATTTTAGTTGAAAAGATGAGTCGAACTGGAAAAGGGATTTGTGAATCCTGTCATTTTGTAAGAAACTGCACACTTTATTCTTCGGATGAGATTACTTGGGAATGCTCCGAATACGAGCCAATGGTTATTTTTTTTCAAGCACGCAGTCACTTTTTAAATACTCAAAATCACCAAGATGTTTCAGGAACGAGGACTTCGTTATGTGGGCATTGCACACTCAAAAATGAGTGTTGCTATTACTCTCCTGAGATATTTATTTATAATTGTGAAAATGTTCAATAATAGATAATATGATGACCAAAGAACAACAAGCACCTCGCATGATCGACAGTGTTCGTCAGCAATTTGACAAAGCAGCTGATATTATGGATTTAAACCCGAATATCCGCAAAATTTTAGCACACACAAACAACGAATTAGTTGTTCACTTCCCTGTTCGTTTAGACAACGGTTCAGTTGAAGTGTTTACAGGCTACCGCGTTCAGCACAACAACGCACTAGGGCCTTACAAAGGTGGATTGCGTTATCACCCAGCAATTGAGTTGGATGATGCAAAAGCATTAGCTATTTGGATGACTTGGAAAACATCCTTGGCAGGTTTGCCTTACGGTGGTGGAAAAGGGGGGATTCAAATAGATCCGTCTAAATATTCGATGGGTGAATTAGAACGAATTACGCGTCGATTTACACACGCTTTGGGCGACAATATCGGGCCAGAATACGATATTCCAGCACCAGATGTAAATACAAATGCTCAAATCATGGCTTGGATTGCAGATACGTATATGTCTACAAAACAACCGAATGAACGCTCAAAATATTCTCATGTTGTAACTGGAAAACCAGTTAACTCTGGCGGATTGAGAGGAAGAGACCGTGCAACTGGATATGGAGTTGTGGTAACCTTGAAAGCATGGGCAAAATGGAGAAATACAACGCTTGAAGGGAAAAAATACATCGTTCAAGGATTTGGAAATGTGGGTCAATGGGCTTCTGTTTTTATGGAGGAAAATGGTGCAATTCTAACTGCCGTTCAAGATGCTTCAGGTTCGATTTATAATGCAAATGGAATTAACCCAACGGATTTATTGGTTTACATGAAAGCGAATAATGGTGTGATTGCTAATTACCCAAAAGCAGTGACATTGCCCAATGAAGATTTCTTTGCAGTGGAGTGTGATGTGTGTATTCCTGCAGCATTGGGAAATCAGATTACTGCATTGAATGCAACTTCGGTGAAAGCAAAAGTGATTGCTGAAGGCGCAAATGGCCCAACTACTCCTGAAGGAGAAGCGATTCTTCGTGAAAAAGGAGTGGATATTATTCCAGATATCCTGTGTAATTCCGGTGGAGTTATCGGTAGCTACTTCGAATGGCTTCAAAATAGAAGTGGTGAAATTTGGGAGTTTGAAGATGTTATTACTCGCTTGGAGAAAAAGATGTTGGACTCATTTAGTCGCGTAGTTGCTGCTTCCGAAGCTTTTAACACAGATTTCAGAACAGCAGCTTATATCGAAGCTATTAAGCGTATCGAATTAACGTATAACGATCGTGGGGTTTTCCCATAATTCTAATTAAAAAAATGAAACTAGGAATTCTAAAAGAACGGGAAGAGGAAACGAGAGTATCTATTGTTCCAGCTGTCGTTCAACGATTTATAAAGGAATTGTCTTTTGAAGTTTACTTTGAAAGTGGTGTTGGTCAGAAAGCGGGGTTTTCAGATGGTGATTACATGAAGGCTGGTGCGGCTTTAATGGGTCGAGATGAAATCTTGGAATTACTTGACATAATAACAATCATCAATCCATTTGACACCCCCTTTCAACCAAATTCTCCCAAAACGGTGATTTCAATTTTAAATCCGTTGTTTCGAACAGGGGAGCTGGGGAAAATGACTCACTCAAATTTGACCTTATTCAGTTTGGATATGGTTCCAAGAAGTACGAAAGCGCAAGCCATGGATGTTTTATCATCTGTGGCTTCGATTTCAGGTTACAAAGCAGTAATCAAAGCAGCTGAATTGTATGGATCTGTTTTCCCCATGTTTACAACTGCTGCAGGAACAATTCGCCCAGCAAAAGTGTTGATTATTGGAGCAGGTGTGGCTGGTTTACAGGCAATTGCTACGGCCAGACGTTTGGGTGCAATTGTTCATGTCTTTGACGTGAGAAGTTCTGCCAAAGAGGAAGTACAAAGTTTGGGTGCAAATTTTATCGAGGTAGAAGGAGCGGCTGAAAATTTGAATGCAGGAGGATATGCCATTGAGCAATCACAAGAGTTTTTGGAAAAGCAGCGTGCCTTGATTGATAAATATGTTTCAGAATCCGCTATTGTGATTACAACTGCAAATATTCCGGGAAAAAGAGCACCCCTTTTGATTGAAAAATCAAGTGTGGAAAAAATGAAACACGGATCAGTGATTATTGATTTGGCAGCAGAGCAAGGTGGAAATTGTGCATTAACAGTCGACCAACAAACAGTTACGCATCATGGAGTACGTATTGTTGGAGATTCTTATTTGTCGCGTGAGTTGGCAGAAACAACTTCTCAATTGTTGGCTACCAATTACTTCAATTTCCTAAAGCATTATGTTCAACTCGATACTATTTCACGAACAGACGATCCTATTTTGACTGCAAGTATGTTGATTCAAGATGGAGAGCTCGTCAATGAACGCATCTTATCAATCCTTAACGAAGAAGTATGTTAGATTTTATTACGGGAAATCAAGCCCCGATTTATTTTATTTTATTGTGTGTCTTTCTGGGAATCGAAATCATTTCGAACGTACCTGCAATTTTACACACACCATTGATGTCAGGAGCAAACGCTATTCATGGCGTTATTTTGGCTGGAGCAATTATTACGATGTATCACGTTCCATCAGACGATTATTTGAACCTCACACTTGGATTTCTAGCTGTTCTATTGGGAACACTGAATATCTCCGGAGGATTCTTCGTCACAGGACGTATTTTATCCATGTTTTCTAAAAAGAAAAAATAGTTGCTTTTCGATTCGTTAATCGCGAGTTCAATCTAAAAATTACTTAGTTATGACAATTTTACTAGAAGTAAGTTACTTTCTGGCGATGATCTCATTCATCATAGGGCTCAAGTTTTTGAGCTCTCCTCAACATGCAAAATTAGGAAACATCATTGCGGGTGGTGGAATGACGCTTGCAATTATCGTGACGGTTTATCATACGTTTTATGCCGGACCAGTGACGATTAACCTCATTTTAATCATTATTGCCATTCTTTTAGGTACCATTTTAGGCCGCCGAATGTCTGATAAAGCGGAGATGACCAAAATGCCCCAACTCGTTTCCTATTTCAATGCGATGGGTGGTGGTTGTGCATTACTTCTTGGAATCATCGAAGGGCAGCAATTGTATCTTGGACAAAATACCGACCGTGTTGCTGAAGTTGTTTTGATGACAGCAATGATGATTGGAGCAACCTCTTTTTCAGGAAGTGTGATTGCTTATTTGAAATTGTCGGGGAAAGTAAAGGATATACGCACACGTTTTGTTTCGATTGCTTCTCGGTTGCTGATCATTTCCATGATTGTGCTCCCATTTCTCGTTTCTTTTGAAGTATTGCATTTGAACTTAATTCAAGAAATTGCCATATTGGGTTCTTTGGCAACAATTTACGGGTTGGTTTTTGTTTTCCCGATTGGTGGAGCAGACATGCCGGTAGTTATTTCCTTGTTGAATTCATTAACGGGAGTTGCTACGGCACTAGCTGGAATCCTATTTCACAATCTATTAATGATTTCAGGAGGAATTTTTGTGGGATCGGCTGGAGTATTATTGACTTTGTTGATGTGTAAAGCCATGAATCGCTCGCTGTGGAATGTATTGGCAGGAAACTTTAAAAATTCCGGATCTTCAACTAGTTCTTCAGCGGTAGAAATGGAAATTAAGCGAACTTCCATTGGAGAATTGGCAACGAATTTGGCTTTTTCAAGCAAGGTTGCTATTATTCCTGGATATGGTTTGGCAGTTGCTCAAGCTCAACATTTGTGCACACAATTGGAGCAACTTCTTGAAACAAAAGGAGTGGAAGTAGATTATATTATTCATCCTGTTGCGGGCCGTATGCCGGGCCACATGAATGTATTGTTGGCGGAAGCAGATGTGCATTACGATAAACTGCGGGAGATGGATGAGGTAAATGATTCCATGTCTTCGTACGATGTTTCGATTGTGATAGGAGCCAATGATGTCGTCAATCCAGCAGCTGAGAACGATTCTTCGAGTCCGATATTTGGGATGCCAATTATCAAAGCTTACAATTCGAAACAAGTGGTGGTAATCAAACGTGGAATGAGTAAAGGGTATGCAGGAGTGGAGAACAGTTTGTTTGGTGAGGACAATTGTCAGTTACTTTTTGCAGACGCAAAAGATGCACTTTCTGGAGTTATCGGAGAGTTAAAAACACTGAATTTTTAAGATGAAGTATCCTCGAATAATTTTAGATAAAAAGGAATATGAACTCATTAAAGCGTTGATTCATCCCATTTCTGAATCAACCAGTTTGATGAATAGTTGTATTTCCCGCTTAAGGGAAGAATTGAAAACAGCCGAGCTTTTTACCAATGGGGCAGATTTTCCGCAAGATGTGATTCGCTTGAACAGTATTGTAGACGTAAATACTCCTTTCGGGATTATGAAAATTCAACTGGTTTTGCCCGAAAATTCAAATTCGGAACAAAAGCGCATTTCAATTTTGACCCCAATGGGGTCTGCTTTGATTGGCTATGCCGAAAAAGATAAAATCATGTGGGAATTTCCGAATGGAACCCACGAAGTGGAAATCTTAAAAGTGTCCCACTCTCAATTTTGATTAATTGTTGGAACAAAGAGAATGAGAACTCTCGCGAACTTTATGGATAGTGTTCGACCAACGATTAACAAAAACCCCGAATTGTAGCAATACAATTCGGGGTTTAATTTTTAGCTTGGTCATTGATGTTTTGACACGTGTGGTAAGCGGATTGCTCGTTTCAAGAACAAAGAGCATCTTTTCAAGATACTCTTTGTTCAAAATAATTGATTTTACTTTCAATAAGTGCTGATAATCATATTATTAAATATTAATCAATACCAAAACATTACCTTACTAAGTACCATCTTTTCCCATCTAAAAACTCGAAATCTGTTACCCGCATGTTTTGCATCGAAAATTTTTTCAATGTTCTTGAAGAATCTTCGTTATTATAATTATCAGCCATTTTTTGATATACTACTTCTTCGTTCTTTTTTAAATTAGAAAGAAAAGCAGAATCAATTTTGATAGGCATTGAACGACTCATATTAAGGCTTAGTGTGAATTTTGTGTAATCAGATTCAGGATAATACTCAAAATAAAATGACATAGTAATGATATGTGGTTTTCCTTTGTAATCTATTGATAAACTAGGATCACATGTTGGATTCGACAAGCCACTTAATCTACTTTCTTTTGAAAATTGACTAACAGTCCCATAAAGAGTAATGGTATCAACCCCATTTGAATATTTCAATGGTTTTTTATAGTATTTTAAATCAAAAGGCATTCTCTTAAGATTAAAACCTTCACATTTTTCACTCTTACAGGATGTTATCATTAAAGCAAACAAGAAATATAATACCTTTAAAATTCTCACTTTTTTATTTTGTGTCATTTGTCTTATTTAGGTTCGTTTATAATCTTATCTAATTTAAGGAAGAGCTCTTCGGAATATAGCTTGTGCTAATTTGTTTTGATTCGTTTGTAGCCAAAAAAAACCGAATTGCATTGCTACAACTCGGTTTTTTAATTTTATTATCTCAAATGTTCAAATGTTCAAATGTTCAAATGTTCAAATGTTCAAATGTTCAAATGTTCAAATGTTCAAATGTTCAAATGTTCAAATGTTCAAATTAGATCTACTTAAACAGCTTGGAACGAACTTGATAATTCCTTTGCACTTTTTTATCGTCTCAACTCTTTCAAGGAATTAAAGAATACAATTCCATAACCGATTGTCAACATCAAATGAAAAGGAACCATTCCTAAATCTCCATAAATGGCTCTGTTTACTACTGTAAATCCGAAAACGCACATCAAGATTCCTTCACCAATTGTGATTAATGAAATGCTTTTCTTATCGTATTTGTTTCCTTTGAATTCTGTTTTCTTGTTTACGTTGAATTTGGGCGTTCTAACGAATGAACTCTTAATTCCCATAAAACCTTCCAGTACTGCAATGGTATTGGCTAAGGAAAGCCCTAATGAAACAGTAAGGAATAATAGGAATCGACCAACAAAACGGAAGAAAGATGTAAATGTGTTTTCCGTTTTATCGCGGTATGCCAGCCAATAGTAATACATCAAGAAAACAGTACTCAAGATAAAGACCGAACCGTATTGAATCACATAATTCAAATCAGAGAAACTATCTTTGATTTGGAGTACAGCCAAACTCAATAGTGACATGATCAAGATGAACATGAACACTGATGAATTGAACAAATGCGACATTCCATGAACACGATCACTTAATCGTACGTTTTTATGTGTCAAAAGCGTTTTCCACATTTTCACAAATACTTCCGCACCACCTTTCATCCAACGATGTTGCTGTGCTTTCAATGCCGACATTGTAATTGGTAATTCAGCTGGAGCAACGACGTCTTCCAAGTATTTGAATTTCCATCCTTTTAATTGAGCACGGTAACTTAAATCCAAATCTTCTGTCAAGGTATCGTGTTCCCAACCACCAGCACTTTCGATACATTTTTTGCGCCATATTCCGCCAGTTCCATTAAAGTTGATGAAATGTCCGGAAGCATTACGACCTCCCTGCTCTGCAGCAAAGTGACCATTCAAACCAAATGCTTGCAATTCTGTTAATAAGGAATATGATTTATTCAAATGTCCCCAACGGGTTTGCACCACACCAATTTCATCACTTGTTTCAAAATATGGCATGGTTTGTTGCAACCAATCTTTTTCAGGAACGAAATCCGCATCAAAAATGGCGATGAATTCACCTTTTACCTTGTTCATTGCTGAATCAAGAGCTCCTGCTTTGTATCCAGTTCTATCTGTGCGGTGAATGTGTTCAATTTGAATTCCTCGTGCAGCAACTTCTGCTACTTTTTGAGCAATTAGATCTTTCGTCTCATCCGTTGAATCATCCAATACTTGAATATCGAATTTATCTCTTGGATAATCAAATGCAGCAACAGCTTCAATGATTCGGTCTGCCACATACATTTCGTTGTACATGGGTAATTGAACAGTAACAGTTAATGCCGTATCAGGATTAAAAACTGGTTTAATTTCTTGTGCTTTGCGTTTACGATTTTTAGCATAAGCAATCGATAATGAAAGTTGTAAAAGCGAATAGATAAAAACAAGGACTAGACAAAATCCGTAAACAACCAAAATTGCTTTTGCAGTAAAGTGTGACCAATAATTTTCTTTTCCATTCCAATCTCCCCAATCAAACATCCAAGTAACTTTCGTCGATGTTTTGAACGGATTTTTTTGATCCATTTTGTATTCACCAGTGTGATCAGCATCGATTTTGATCAGGAAAGTCTCTTGTTTGTATTTTTCGTTGGAAACAGACAATTCAAAAAGTGAAGTATCTGTATTTGCCTCTAAAGCAACTCCTTTGAACAAGAATTTACCATCAGAATCGGTAATGGCTTCATACTTTTTGCCAGTTTCTTTACTGACCAATTGAACAGGAACTTCTTCAGAAGGACCTTTGGTTCGATAGTCTTGGTAATAACCAGAAACATCACGTTTGATTTGTCCGGAGACACTAAGCGCAAATACTGCGCAAAATAAAACAAGTATCGACCTTGTCATAGATTCTTCTTTGTTAATTGATCACTACTAATTTGCGTATATGCAAATCAGAATTTTTAGCGCACAAAGATAGTTTTTATTCTAGATTCTTACACCGTTAACTAATTAATCCAATTTAGCAGGTATAAATTGAATCTTGTAGCGGGACTAAGGGCTCATTTTTCGGCACTATATAAGCTCAAATGGCTATATTTGATTCTTTAAATCCTTAATGATTGCTTGTGAAAATACTGTCTCGGTTATCCAAATTTTTACTGAAGTTCGTTGCTTCAATTGCGCTCTTACTTTTTGTGGTTATTGGTATTCAATATCTGAGCACAACTATTTATGATTTTAAGGAACCAGTTGCATTTACGGGAAAAAAATGGAGTAATCCATATCAATCAATCGATTCGGGTCGCGTAAAAGCAAATTTTCACGCACATTCTGCCGCCTGGAAGTCGATTACTTATGGGAAATTTAGTCCTGAAAAAACGCGCCAATCTTATTTGGAGAAGGAATATGATGTAGCTTCGATTTCGAACTATTTTTCAATTGATACTACTGGAAAAAAAGATCCTTTATACATTCCTGTTTACGAACATGGATTGAATATTTTCAAAACACATTGTTTGTCGATTAATGCCTCTAAGGTTTCTTACACCGATTATTTTTTACTTCAATCAACTTCTCATCAACAAAAAGTCATTGAATCGATAAAGGCTCAAAACGGAATAGTTGCAATTGCGCATCCCAAATTGGCAATGGGGAGAAGTATCAATGATATGAAATACCTCATGCATTATGATTTGGTAGAAGTCTTGAATCATTTTCGAATTTCTGATGAATATTGGGATGCTGCTCTTTCTGCTGGAAGATTGTCGTATTTAGTGGCAGATGATGATTCTCATAGTACGGATGCCGATGAATTTGCACGCGTTTGGACGGTAATTTTAAGTAATGGAAAAACCAAAGAACCTGTATTGAATGATTTGGTCAATGGAAAAGCATTTGGAGTTTACACGGAATACAACACCTGTGAAAATGATTTCGTGAGTTGTGAGTTAAACAGTGATTCGTTGTTTGTTGAATTTGCAATTCCTGCCGACACTATTTTATTTATTGGTCAAAATGGAGTGGTGAAACACAAGGCATTTAAGTCGGCGAAAGCGTTTTATCGATTAAAGGATTCGGACACCTACATTCGAGTGGTTGCAAAAAATTACGAGAGCTCTATCTATTTGAATCCGATTGTTCGTTACGAGAAAAAAGTGCCACTGAATTCATTGAATGTCCCCAAAGAACAAATGCTCCAAACATGGTTGTTCAGAGCATTTGTTACGGTTGTTATATATTTCTTGCTCCGTTTGATTTACCGCATGTGGAAACCAAAACGGAAGAAACTGGCTTAGTTTTTAATTACCCCCAATTCTTTTCCAACTTTGATAAATGCAGCGATGGCTTTATCTAAATCTGCAATACTATGTGCAGCGGAAATTTGGGTTCTGATTCGAGCAGCGCCTTTTGCAACTACCGGATAGAAGAAACCGATTGCATAAACGCCTTCTTCCAATAGTTTGTCTGCAAATTGCTGAGACAAAGCTGCGTCGTATAACATGATTGGAACAATTGGAGAATCTCCTGGTTTGATATCAAATCCGGCAGCGATGATTCGGTCTTTGAAGTATTTCGTGTTTGCTTCCAATTTATCGCGAAGTTCCGTTGAACTTCCCAAAATGTCAAATACGGCATTTGCAGCACCAACAATCGACGGAGCTAAGGAGTTTGAAAATAAATATGGTCGAGAGCGTTGACGAAGCATTTCAATCACTTCTTTTTTTCCAGTTGTGTAACCACCCATTGCTCCACCAAGTGCTTTACCCAAAGTTCCAGTTACGATATCAACACGATCCATACAATTGTGGTATTCTGGAACTCCACGACCCGTTTTTCCGATAAATCCAGCACTGTGACATTCGTCTGTCATTACCAATGCATCATATTTATCTGCCAAGTCGCAAATTTCATTCATTTTAGCAATGTCGCCATCCATGGAGAAAACTCCATCAGTGACAATGATTCTATGGCGTTGATCTTGCGCTTTGATTAATTGTGCTTCTAAATCAGCCATGTCGGAATGTTTGTAACGGTAACGAGCTGCTTTGCACAAACGAATTCCATCAATGATTGAAGCATGGTTTAATTCATCTGAAATAATTGCATCTTCTTCGCCAAACAGAGGTTCAAAAACTCCTCCATTTGCATCAAAAGCCGCTGCGTACAAAATGGTGTCTTCTGTTCCGTAGAATTTCGCAATTTTCGCTTCCAATTCCTTGTGAATATCTTGTGTTCCACAAATAAAACGAACCGATGACATTCCAAAACCATGTGTGTCCAAAGCATCTTTCGCAGCTTGAATAACGGAAGGATGAGAAGAAAGACCTAAGTAATTATTGGCACACATGATAACAACTTCATGTCCTGAACTCACATGAACTCGAGCTCCTTGAGGAGAAGTAATGATGCGTTCTCGTTTAAAAATCCCACCATCTTTGATAGCCGTTAATTCATTTGAAAGGTACTCTTTTATTTTTCCGTACATACTCTGCGTTATTTTTTTACAAATATAAGAAAAAGCGCAGCTTTTGAAGACTGAGTTACACCAAACGTCAGTGCGACAGTAACGAGGGAGTGGCTTAACGAATTGAGATGATGCTTGCAATCCAATAGAATTATCAATGAATTAATTATCAATTATCAAGATGAAAACAGATTTCTAATCTTGATAGTTTGTCTATTTATAATTATCCGTCCACCCAAACCTTTGCGCCTTCTGAGCAATTGGTACAAATGTCTATCGAATTCCGATCGCGGAGAACAGCGCCTCGAAATGTTCGGTATTCAGAGCTATTCCAAATACTTTCAAAAGATTGTTCTTGTAAACTTCCCAAAGCATGTTCGGCATCTTTATCGAAGCAGCAGGGAACTACGCGTCCATCCCAAGTAAGCACACTGGATGACCACATTCTCCAACAACTGTTTCCACCTTTGTACTTGAAGCGGTAGGTGCCGTCTTTTTGTTTCACATAGCGCGAATACGCCTCGTTGTCTGGAATCAATTCGTTGCCATGTTTGTAATCGTAGACTTGGGCTGTTTTGAAACGCACTTCATCAATGCCAATTTCAGTTGCCAATGCTTGCACTTCTGCAATTTGATGTTCATTCGCTTTTACGACCAAAAACTGAAAAATGAGATGAGGTGTTTCGCTTTGAACTTCCTTTTTTGCTTGAACCATTGCTTTAGAACCAGCAATTACTTTCTCCAATTGTCCATTAATACGGTACGACTCATAGGTTTCTTGAGTTAAGCCATCAATGGAAATAATGAGGCGGTCTAAACCAGAATTGACAATTTCCTTCGCTTTCTTTAAATCGATGAAATGTGCATTGGTGGAGGTTGCCGTATAAATTTTGTGTTTTTTTGCTTCCCGAATGAGCTCCAAAAATTGAGGATGTAAAAATGGTTCTCCCTGAAAATAATAATTGATGTAAAAAACCGATTTGGATACTTGCGAAAGCCAATTTTGATGATTCGATAAATCGATCTTACCCGTTGGTCTGCTGAAAGCTTTCAAACCACTTGGACAAGCCGGACATCCTAAGTTGCAGGCCGTTGTTGGTTCAATGCTCAATGCGAAAGGCTTTCCCCAATTTCTTTCAATTTTGAAGATTCGAGCTAAACTATACGATAATCGGAGTGCAACAACGTTCCAAATCCGTCGAATAGTCAACTGTTTTACAATGTTCTTTTGATCTTTAAAAGTGCTCATCTTCTTCAACGAATTTACGGAAGAACGGCGAAACTTCTTCTTTTTTTTGGAGAACTGTAACTTTTTTTGACTTAGTTTGTCTTATAAATAAGACAATTTATACTATGAAATACCTTTTACTAAGCTTACTTACCCTTCTTAGCTCATCTTTTTTATACGCTCAACAGGTTCAAATTCAGGAGTCAGCATCTCATAGTCCGATTCCATTTGTGAAGGTTTATCCCAAAGTAGGGAAACCATTTTTGGCAGATTTGGATGGTCGTTTTATGAATCCAGCGGGAAATACGCAAGTAACTTTGAAAATGACTAGTTTCCGAGATACAACGATAGAAATTACTGGAGACATGACCGTTTATATGACGGAACAAGCTAGTGAAATTGAGGAAGTGGTCATTTTGCCTGGTGTTAATCCAGCAGAGCGTATCATGGAATTGGCTATTGAGAATCGGAAGAAAAATCACCCAAAATCAGACGTGTCTTTCAAATGCGATAATTACAGCAAGGTTGTTTTTACGATTAATCAAGATGCTTTAGCACAAATTTCGGATACAACAAAAGATACTAGTTTGGTAGATTTACGTAAGTTTTTCGATCAACAACATATTTTCTTGTTAGAAAGTACTTCTACCAAGTATTTTAAGCCGCCTTTCAAAGAAAAAGAGGTCATCAGCGCGTATCGTATTTCCGGATTTTCTGATCCAATGTTTTCTGCCTTTGCTAATGAATTACAATCGTTTAATTTTTACGACAATCAGTTTGATATTTTGGGAAAATCGTATTTGAATCCCTTAGCCTTAGGTTCTATTCGTAGGTATTTGTTTATCCTCGAAGACACCACTATTACAGCTCCTGGAGATACTACATATACCATTCGTTTTCAACCACGAAGAGATAAAAATTTCGATGGGATGAAAGGGAAATTGTACATCAATACGCGCGGCTATGCAGTTGAGAAAGTAAGCGCAGAGCCAGCAATTACAAGTGAAGGAGGAGTTCAGGTTAAAATTATTCAAGAATATGAATTGCTTGAAGGAAAAAAATGGTTTCCGTACAAATTATCTACAGAAGCTGCTTTCCCTGGACTTAAGATGAGTTCAAAATTGAAAGATGCTTATATCGTCGGAAAGGGGAATACGTATATTGATAATGTGGTTTTAGATGCCGATTTGAAAGACCAACGATTTAATGCCGTTTTCGTAGAAACAGCCCGAGATGCGAATAAAAAAGATTCTACCCATTGGGACAGCAAGCGAAAGTATGATTTGGATAGTAAGGATTTAAGAACTTATAAAGTCATCGATAGTATTTCCGAAAAGGAAAATTTAGAAGGAAAATTGAAAATGCTTCAATCGTTGTTGCAAGGAAAAATTCCATTGGGGTATGTGCAAATTGACTTGCTTCGCTTGTTGAATTTTAGAGATTACGAAGGTTTTCGTTTAGGAGCGGGCTTGGAAACGAGCGAAAAATTATCCGATCGCTTTCAAGTTGGAGGTTATTTCGCTTATGGATTTAAAGATAAAATGTGGAAATATGGAGGGTACGGAAAAGTAACATTAGTCCCTAAGTATTTCTTAGATTTTGAAGCGCGTTATCAGGAAGATATCATTGAAAGAGGTGGAACAGGATTAACTTATGAACCTGTAATTTCTCGCTTGAATACGATTTATAGAGATGTATATATCCGACAAATGGATAAACAGCGGATTGGAGAAATTGCCTTTTCGGGGTACGTTTTTCCAAGAATGAGATTCCGATTGTCAGGATCTTATCAGCGTATTGCTTTTACGGAAGGGTATAGCTATCAATGGTCGAACGCCTCGATGGGAACAGTTGATCGTTACGACATTGCTGAAACTTCTTTGGAGTTGACTTGGGCTATTCGCGATAAAGTCATGTCGTTGGGAACGAAACGCATTTCTTTAGGTTCTAAATGGCCAATTTTGACATTTAAAATCACGAAGAGCATTCCAGGCGTAACTGCTGCAAAAATTGATTATGCTCGTATTACTGGAGGAGTTCAACAAATCGTTCCGATACGAGCGGTTGGTAAATTGACTTATGTGTTGATGGGAACGGTTGTAACTGGAGATTCGCCCTTGTTGTTGCAACAAGTAGGACAAGGAACAGGCGGGATGTGGAAATTATCTGCAGCCAATTCATTTGAAACAATGATTGCATCTACTTACTATTCGTCACGAATGGCGGCATTGTTTACGCGTTTTGATTTCAAAGCTATTAAAACTGGTAAAAAATGGACTCGTCCGCAATTTGCGATTCATCATGCTTTGGGTTACGGAAACGATGAGGATAAAAGTCGTCATTCAATTGTTTTTCAATCACTCAATAATGGATATGCAGAAGCAGGTTTGTTAGCGAATAGCGTTATCGTATTGAATGGAATTGGTTTTGGAATTGGAGGGTTTTATCATTATGCAGGAGGAATTATTTCTCCAAAAGTGGAAAATAATATCACGGCTAAGTTTAGTTTAACATTCCACTTCTTATCGCGTTGATCGAATTTGAAGAAAGGAGAAATAAATGGAAGTGAAATTAATAAAGCAGAAGGTGATTTTTTACTTCTTATCGGATTGCTACAATTTCCGCAATGAGTATTGTAATTCCAATAATTAATACAAAAACGCCAAATGCTTTTTTGAGTTTAGCTGCTTGAATCAGGTGGTTTAATCTCAGACCAATCATTAATCCTGCTACTGCAATTAAGGTAAATCCAAGAAGAATTTCCCAGTTTAATTGGATATTAGGCCTGAATAATTCGGCTGTAAATCCGCTAAGTGAATTAATAGCAATAATCACAATAGATGTTGCAATGGCATTTTTAATTGGAACTTTCATGAAGATGGACAGGGAAGGAATAATCATGAATCCACCTCCTGCGCCAACTAATCCGCTGATAAAACCAATGATTGCTCCAAAGATGACCAAGATAGTTGGTCGGTTTTTTTTTGCTGAAGGAAGTTCTTTTTGACCTTTAATCATAGGAATAGCAGCCAAGATCATTAAAAGTCCAAATAAGCCCATGATAAAGGTATTCAAATCGAATACAATGAAATCTCCTACATGAATAATGGGAGGAAGCTTTGGAATAACGAATAATCGGGTAAGAGAAACACTAATTACGGCAGGTATTGCAAATAACAAGGTGTTTTTTAGATTGATCAATTTGGATTTAAAATGTTGAATTGCTCCAAACAAGGAGGTAACTCCAACGATAAAAAGTGAATATACCGTTGCATCTTTGGGTTCCATTTGAAAGAACAAAACTAAAATCGGAACTGCTAAAATAGATCCACCACCGCCTAAGGTTCCTAAGACTAGTCCAACTAAAAGTGCTAAAAAATATCCTGTAATTATGAGTACCAAAGAAATGGATTTAATGTAAGGTTAAATGTGTGGCTTGAATATCATCATTCATTAATGCAGAAGCCTTTTCGCTAAAGTCTGCCGCACTTTCTGTCGTCAAGTAATTTACCTTTCCTCCCTTCGAACATTTGGCAGCCATTTCAGGATGTCGGTCCAAATAATCTGCAAGACTATTTGCTACAATTTGACCTTGTGGAAGTACTTCTATTTGTTCAGGAAGTAATCCTTTGATTTGATCCAATAAAATAGGGTAGTGCGTACAAGCCAATAAGATGGTATCGATTTTCGGATCCTTTTCCAATAGTTGAACCAAATCCTCTTGAATAAAATAAATTCCTCCTGGGCTATCGAATTTGTTGTTTTCGATGAGCGGAACCCACATGGGGCAAGCATGCTGATTCACGACTAAATCGGGTGCAAATTTGGCCAATTCTATTTGGTAACTGTTTGAGCGAATGGTTCCATCGGTTGCTAGAACTCCAACATGTTTGGTTTTGGAATGTTTATCCAATTCTTCGGTGCTGGGCCTAATGACTCCTAAAACTCGTTTATCAGGATGTAATTCGGGCAATTTGATTCGTTGAATGTTGCGCAAAGCTTTTGCAGACGCGGTGTTACATGCCAATATAACAAGCGAACAATCTCGGTCAAATAATGCTTGAACAGCTTGCCAGGTATAATCGTAAATAACTGGAAAGCTTCTTGAGCCATAAGGTGCTCTGGCATTATCGCCCAAGTACAAAAAATCGTATTCAGGGAGCTTTTCCCGAATTTCTTTCAGGACAGTTAAACCGCCATAGCCAGAATCAAAAACACCAATTGGACCAATCGAAGACATACCTCAAAAGTACACAATCGTTCTGTGTTACCCAAATCGCACAGAAGTCATATTTAAAGAACCGCCTACCAATTCGTTATTGAATAATGCAAGTTCTTCTTTTTCATCGGATAAGCCCAAGGTATAAATCAACGGAAAATAATGATCGGGAGTTGGAATAGCTAATTGAGCAAACTCTCCCATCTTTTTGTAATCAATCATTGCTCGGTGATTGCGTTCCAGAATGTACTTATTAAATGTTTCATTTGCTTCTATCGCCCAGTCGAAACCGAAATTTGGAGTGTTTAGTTTATCCCAAGCAACCATGCGTAAGTTGTGAACCATGTTTCCACTTCCAATGATCAAAACTCCTTTTTTGCGCAAGGATTTTAGCTCTTGTGCCAATGCATAATGATATTCCGCTGGTTTATTGTAATCAATGGAAAGTTGAATAACTGGAATTTCAGCAGCTGGATACATGTGTCGAACAACAGTCCATGTTCCGTGATCCAATCCCCATTCGTGATCGAGACCAATGGTTATGCTTGTTACTGCCGATTTGGTTTGTTGTGCCCATTCTGGAGAGCCAGGGGAAGGATATTGCACAGCAAATAATTCGTCGGGGAATCCACCAAAATCATGAATTGTTTGTGGCTTTTCCATCGCTGTAACGTAGGTTCCATTCGTTAACCAGTGAGCAGAAATAACCAACACCACTTTCGGATTGGGCAAGTGTTCTACTTCCTTTTTCCATTGTTGTGAAAAGTGGTTGTCTTCAATACCATTCATCGGAGAACCATGCCCAATGAAGAGAACGGGATAAGTATAATCTTCCTCATTCAATATTTTTCCGAGGGAACCAACCGAAGTCAATCCACTCAATGCAGCAAATCCTAACATACCTTTTACAAATGTTTGGCGTTTCATTTCATAAAGGTACGCTTATTTGTTTACCATGGTAATTAAATGATGTTAAAAAAGAAAGGTCGCTCAAAAAAGAACGACCTTTGGTATTTTATAAAGAGGAGTAATTATTTCTTTTCAAGCTTCAATAGCTCTACAATTACTTCGTTAGTTACGTCTACTCCGCCAGCAGAATAAAGCGTTGAACTTTCATCGATGATGTAGTTGAATTTTTTGGCAGTAGCTACAATATTTACCGCTTTTTTCACTTTGTCAAGAATTACGACATTCATTTCTTGTGTCATAGCTTGTAACTGTTGGTCAATTTGTTGCTGACGTTCTTCAATTTCTTGTTGTTTGCGTTGAAGACGTTGTTGCTCATATTGTTTTACCGTTTCCGACCACGTTTTTTCATTCTTTTGGTAGTTCAAATACATTACTTGAATCAAACTGTCCATATCACGCAATTCTTTCACGCCAGAAGCTTCAATAGCTTTAATTTCTTTAATCGCTTCTTTTCTTGAAGGCATAGTGTCCAATAAAGCTTGAGATCTAACATGCCCAATTTTAGTTGTTTGAGCCTGTGTTGTTGCGATTGCACATACTGTAAGTGCTAGGGCAAATAGGATTTTTTTCATTGTTGTTTTTTGTGTTTAATTTATTACATCCACTTTCGTGGATCATTTATCGGAAGTAGTGCTTCCTCTTGTTTTGTTATTGCGAGTTATGAGCTTAGTTTTTTAGATTCTCTTTTAATTAAATCAGCTTTTGAGCTTCTCCTTATCATTAGACTCTCTTTCAATCAGCTTGTGAGCTTCTCCTTTCATTAGACTCTCTTTCAATCAGCTTGTGAGCTTCTCCTTTCATTAGACTCTCTTTCAATCAGCTTGTGAGCTGATGGTTCGAATCGAAAGCAGTGCTTTCTCTCCTACTTCGTACTTACACCCATTTCTCTAAGAACCTCGTCACTAATATCAAATTTACTATCGGCGTATACGAGGTTACTTTGGTTCGCTTTGTCAAAGATAAAACTATAATTTCGTTTAGAGGCAACAGTTTGCATTGCTTCGTAAATTCGATCTTGAATGGGTTTGATTAATTCTTGTCTTTTCTGGAAATAATCTCCAGCTACTCCGAAGCGTGTTTGTTGCATTTGCATCGCTTCAGATTCCAAGGTTTTAATCTCTTCTTCTCGTTTGGTTTTTTCTTCGCTAGGCAGTAAACTTTCTTCTCTTAGAAAATTTTCCTTTTTCTTTTTGATCATCTCATACCTTTCCTCAATTTCTTTGGTCCAACGTTCTGCTAATTTATCCAAGCGATCTTTTGACTCTTTGTATTCAGGGATTTTGCCCAAAATAAACTCCGAGTCAATATAACCATACTTTTGTGCGGAACTGGCAAAGGTCATGCCAAACACCATTAGAAGAGTAATAAGTACTGTTTTCATGTGTGAAATCTGAAAGAACGACGAAAGTAACATTTTTATTGCAATCAGGCGCAAAAATACGGATATTTGTTGGGACGCAATGCTTTGCGCCCCAACATTATTCCCATCGTTTTATTGCTTCATCATTTTCTTTGTCGCAACGATTTGTCCATCTGCAACTAGGGTATAGGTATAAACTCCAGAACTTAAATCAGCCCCAAAAACAGTTACACTACCCAATCCTCGTTCTACTACCTCCACAGATTGCATCAATTTTCCGTGTCCATCGTAAAAATGAATTTGTGCTTTTTGTACTGATGCTGGAATAGAGAAATTAATCACTGTTTGTTCCGCAAAAGGATTTGGAACGTTCTGATCCAAAATAATTGCTTCTTTGTTGCTCAAACGAACTGAAAGTTCACTGCGAATTGCTTGCTGTGATTGAGGTGTGTTTGCTTGAATAGCACTGTTGCTCAATTGACACAAGTAAGGCAAGATTCCAGAAAGGCAGTTTTCTAGTTACAATTCACCCAAATTCATACCGATTGTGAAGGTAAATTTAGGGAAGAATCCTTTGGAGTCAATGGATTGATCGATAGACCCGCCGTAACCAGATGAGTGTTTATCCAATTTGTCGAAGCCCCAACCGTAATCCAATCCAAGCATACCGAACATCGGAAGGAAGATCCGTACACCAGCTCCTACACTTTTCTTCACATTGAATGGATTGAAGGTTTTGAAACTTGTAAAGGTATTTCCTGCTTCAGCAAATGCCAATACAAAGAATGTTGCTTGCGGGTTCAAGGAAATAGGGTAGCGCATCTCGAGCGTATATTTCGCAATGATTGGATCTCCTGCTGTAGAAGATAGGGCATTATCGTCGTAACCTCTCAAGGCAATGATCTCACGACCTCCAAATTGATTTACACCAGAAAGTCCACTACCACCCAAATTGAATCGCTCAAACGGGCTTAATCCTTTTGCAGAATTGTATGCTCCCATGTAACCAAATCCAACGCGAGGCATCAAGATCAATTTTTTATCTGGAGATAAAGGCAAATAGTATTCAAACGTAAATTTCAATTTATAATACTCCAAGTATTTGAACGTTTCTTGAGCGGACTGAGCGCTAAAGTCTTTATTTCCTTCAAACAAAGAATAAGGTAATGTTCCTTTTGCTGTAAAGGAAATTTTTGATCCTTCCGTTGGATAAATAGGAGAGTTCACCGAGTTTCTTTGCAAGGCATATTTCAAACTGATATCGTTTGAGTATCCATTACTAAAGCTAGGGAATAGGTTCGCATATTTTCGTACATCGTAATATTGGTAAGCCAATTCGTAATACGCACTGAAGTAATCATCCGGGAATTTTTTACGTCTTCCTAAACCAACACCTATTCCAGTAATTCCTACTCCAGAATAATTTGGATCCTTTTTTCTCACATCAACGCTTGCGGCAAATGACGTATGGTTCAAAAAGAAGGTAAATGAATTCGGTTTTTTACCACCTAACCACGGCTCAGTAAAAGAGAAGTTGTATCCTTGATAAATTCGTCCGTTGGTTTGTGCACGAATAGAAAGTCGTTGTCCATCTCCAGTTGGAAGTGGGCTCCAAGAATTTGGTTTGAAAATATTTTTTACCGAGAAGTTACTGAAGGTTAATCCAAGTGTACCAATAATTCGCTTCGCTCCATAACCACCAGAAAGCTCAATTTGATCGGCAGATTTTTCTTCAACCACGTATTCTATATCAACTGTTCCGTCTTGTGGATTTGGGATAGGGTTTACCTGGAATCCTTGCTCGTTGAAATATCCCAATTGAGCTAGTTCTCGTTGTGTACGAATGATATCGTTTCTGCTAAACAAATCACCTGGTTTGGTGCGAATCTCTCTACGGATTACGTGTTCATTCGTTTTGTAATTCCCTCGGATGAAAACATTTTTAACGCGTGCTTCTTTTCCTTCAATCATGCGCATTTCGTAGCTGATATGACTGTCTACTACACCTGTTTCAACTGGTTCCAAGTGGTAGAATAAATACCCTCTATCCATGTAAAGAGAAGAAATATCTCTTCCGTCTTGACTTTGTTTCAAACGTTGTTCTAGTAGCGGTTTGTCATAAACATCACCGTATTTAATTCCAAGGACCGTATCTAAAAGTCCAGAGCTAAACTTGGTGTTTCCTATCCAAACTATGTTTCCAAAATAATATTTTTCACCCTCATCTACTTTCAAATAGATTCCAAGATTTCGGTTGTTGATTTTGTAAACAGAATCTACTACGAAACGAGCATCTCTCAAACCAACACTTCTAAATTTATTAAGAACCGCTTCTTTATCTCTGATGTATGCAGTGCTATTGAATTTTGAACGTTTAATAATACGCATGATTGATCTGCGCTTTGTATCCTTCATCTCTTTACGCAATTTCCAAGGCTTCATGGATTCGTTGCCTTCAAACGTAATTGATTTGATTTTTACTTTTTTCCCTTTATCAATATCGATGAGGAAAATCTCTGAGTTGTTGATTAAAGTGTCTTGAATTTGAGTAACGTTTATTTGAACATTATTAAAGCCCTTTTCTAGGAAATAGCCTCTGATTTTGCTTTTTGTCTTGAAAACCAAATTTTCCGTGATGGTTTGTCCAGAAGATAAATCAACCTCTTCACGGATTTTGTCTACCTCTCTTTTGGAAACACCGATAAACTTGAATCGGGATAATTTGGGTCTTGGTGCGAGTTTAATAACGAGATAGATTACGCCCGCAATTTCTTTTTCAGCTTCAATGGAAATGGAGGAGAAAAGCCCTTCGTTCCACAAATTTTTGATTGCATTACTAATCTTGTCAGAAGGAATCGTAATTTCCTCTCCTTGTTTTAATCCAGCAATTAGTTTAATAGCTTGGGCGTCAAAATTATCGGCTCCTTCAATACGGATTGGACCAAGGATGTATTTTTGAGTTTTAACATAGTCAAAATCGAGACCACCACCAATCGTCGTAGAAGTTTTTGTAGAATCAATTTTATTGGTTGAGTTCGTGTTCGCTGTAGAATCTGGAGGGGTGATATCTTGTCCAAAAGATTGAAATGCGAATACAAGAAATAAAACCGATAGTATGTTTTTCATAGAAAATATTATAATTGCTCTGAGACCATTCCAAAACGTCTTTCTCTAGACTGATAGTCAAGAACGGCTTTGTAAAGATCTACTTCTCGAAAATCTGGCCAAAGGACAGGTGTGAAGTAAAACTCGCTGTAAGCAACTTGCCAAAGCAAGAAATTGCTCAAACGCTGTTCCCCACTTGTTCGAATTAGTAATTCTGGGTCTGGGATATGTTTTGTTGATAAGGTACTTGAAATAAGTTCAGGAGTGATTTCTGAAATGGTTAAATCTCCTGCTTGAATGTTTGAAGCTAATTGTTTAAAGGCTTCTGCAATTTCCCAACGTGAACTATAATTCAATGCAATTACCAAATTGACACCAGTGTTGTTTTTTGTTGATTCAATCGCGTTCTTTAATTCGTCTTGACAATCTTCTGGTAAACCAGCGGTGTCACCAATACTTAACAATTTTACATTCTGAGCATTTAGCTCATTGACTTCATTTGCGATGGTATAGACCAACAAACTCATCAGTCCTTCCACTTCATCTTGGGGTCTGTTCCAGTTTTCTGTGGAGAAGGCATACATCGTAACGAATTTCACGCCAACGTCCTTACAGGCTGTGAGTGTTGCCCTTACAGAATCTACCCCAAAAGAATGACCGTACAAGCGCTCTTGGCCTTGTTTTTTAGCCCAACGTCCATTTCCATCCATAATGATGGCGATGTGCTTTGGGATATTCGTCAAATCTATTTGTTCCAGCAGATTCATGTTTACAGAACGAAAATAATTAAAGAATCTTATGTGTTAGTGCAAAAATACGTTTTTATAACAGTCCTTAACAAAAAAAGGGATGTGATTCCACATCCCAATTAGTCGTTTAATGGGGTATTTTTATTCAGCTAAAACAATGATTTTATTGTTTTGCATTTCAACAACTCCACCTTTGATTGCAACATGTATGATTTTTCCGTTGCTTTCAGCAGTAATTGCTGGATTTGTCTTAGAGGTTACTTTAATAGCGTCTACTAAATCCACTTTAATTGTTCCTGCACTTAATCCAGAAATAATGGGAGCGTGATTATTCAAAACCTGAAAAGAACCATCTAATCCTGGAAATTGAACCGCAGTTGCTTCACCTTTGAAAATTAAAGATTCTGGAGTGATAATTTCTAATTGCATATCTTTTGGATATTAGGACTTTAGGATTTTAAGACTTTAGGACTTTAAGATTTTAGGATCTGTATGAAACAGCATCCTAAAATCTAAGTCTTAATATCTTGACGTCTTAATGTCTTATTGTCTATTTTAAGCTTCAGCTAACATTTTCTCACCTGCAATTTTCACATCCTCGATGCTTCCTTTTAGGTTAAATGCTGCTTCTGGGTATTTGTCCATTTCACCATCCAAAATCATGTTGAATCCTTTGATTGTGTCTTGGATGTCAACTAAACAACCTGGGATACCTGTAAATTGCTCAGCTACGTGGAATGGTTGAGAAAGGAAACGTTGAACACGACGAGCGCGGTGAACGATTAATTTATCTTCCTCGGACAATTCATCCATACCTAAGATTGCAATAATATCTTGAAGTTCTTTGTAACGTTGTAATGTGATTTTTACACGAGATGCCGTGTTGTAATGCTCTTCACCTAAAATTGTTGGAGTCAAGATACGAGATGTAGAATCCAATGGATCCACAGCAGGGTAGATACCTAACTCAGAAATTTTACGAGACAATACGGTTGTTGCATCTAAGTGAGCAAATGTATTTGCTGGCGCTGGATCCGTTAAGTCATCTGCAGGTACGTAAACCGCTTGTACAGATGTAATAGATCCTCTTTTTGTTGAAGTAATACGTTCTTGCATCGCACCCATTTCAGTTGCCAATGTTGGTTGGTAACCTACTGCTGAAGGCATACGTCCAAGAAGTGCAGATACTTCAGAACCAGCTTGTGTGAATCGGAAGATGTTATCTACGAAGAAAAGGATGTCTTTTCCTTGACCTTCGCCATCACCATCACGGTAATACTCTGCCATTGTTAATCCAGAAAGTGCAACACGAGCACGAGCGCCTGGAGGCTCATTCATTTGTCCGAATACGAAAGTAGCTTTCGATTCTTTCATTTCGTTCAAATCAACTTTGGATAAGTCCCATCCACCTTCTTCCATAGAATGAAGGAATCCTTCTCCGTATTTAATAATTCCTGATTCCAACATCTCACGTAGTAAGTCATTCCCTTCACGAGTACGCTCACCTACACCAGCGAATACAGATAAACCTCCGTGTCCTTTAGCGATGTTGTTAATCAATTCTTGAATCAATACTGTTTTTCCTACTCCAGCACCACCGAATAGACCAATTTTACCTCCTTTTGCGTAAGGCTCAATCAAGTCGATTACTTTGATACCTGTGAATAACACTTCAGTTGCAGTTGATAAATCCTCAAATCTTGGTGCTTCACGGTGAATAGGTAAACCATTTGAATTGTCTACAGCTCCGATTCCATCAATTGCCTCTCCAACTACGTTGAATAAACGACCTTTGATTTGATCTCCGATTGGCATTTTAATAGCGCTTCCTGTTGAAGTAACTTCCATTCCACGACGGAATCCGTCAGTAGAGTCCATAGAAATTGCACGTACAGAGTTTTCCCCAACGTGTGATTGTACTTCGAGTACTACTTTCGTTCCATCTACTTTGAACACCTCTAATGCGTCATAGATGTTTGGAAGTGACATGCCTTTGTCGAATGTTACATCGACAACCGGTCCGATAACCTGTGATATTTTTCCTTGAATTTTGGACATTTTGTTGCCTTTTAAGTGTATTCCTTAATTTGGGCGCAAAGTTACTTCTTTTATTTTTTTATGCAATTTTTATTACACAAAACTTCCTGAAAATTTAGAATGGAGGAAGTTCAATAGTTCAATAGTTCAATAGTTCAATAGTTCAATAGTTCAATAGTTCAATAGTTCAATAGTTCAATAGTTCAATATAGATTTACTTAAACACCTTTGAACCCTTTGAACCCTTTGAACCCTGAAACGAATCTTGTCCAAATAAAAAAGGCAGGCAGCCGAAGCATACCCACCTTTCCGGATTATGAAAAAGAAAGTTGTATTTTATTGAATATTAATCGGAAGTCGGTAGTAACTTCTAACTTCGCGACCATTCACTTTTCCTGGCGTCCATTTTGGCATCGCTTTTACCACTTTGATAGCTGCTTTTTCGCAAGTTTTGCAATCGTCTGTAGTTTTTGTAACGACTACTGAAGAAATCGATCCGTCTGTGTCTACTACAAATTTCAAAGATACTTTTGCACTACCATCAATGGAGTTGATATCAATATTGTCTGCAATGAATTGACGTAAAGCATCCATTCCTCCAGGGAATTTTGCAGGTTCGTCTACAACATCCACAGGCGTATCGTCTACTGGAATCTCAATTGTTCCACCAGTTTTTGGTGTGCCTTTGATTGCAATGATTGGTTTGTCCCAAAATTCATCGTCATCTCCTTTTTGGTCTATTGCTCCAACTATTTGATTTGGATCGATGATGTTTGTTGGTTCAATATCTGGTTCGTCAGTTACAACTGGCTCAACGAATTTCACAATATCTTGCAAGGTTTCTACAGCCGCAACTTGCTCAACTTCTGGCTCTGGAATTTCAGGTTCTTTTTCGTCATCCATAGTTTCATTTGGCCAAGTATACGCTGTAATCGTTGGATCTTTTTTCTTCTCCAAAGGTTTAAACATATTTGAAGCAGCCCAAATTCCACCAATCCCAACGGTCATTCCTAAAAAGATGAGTAAGATTCGTTTGTCGTAATCTCTTCGATTTTTATAAGCACCATATTCTTTGTTTCTATTTTCGAATACGGTTTCATTCCGTTCTCTGGAAGTAACCATTTGCCAAGATTTGGAAGAGAAGTAATCATACAGCGAAAATGCTACAATGATTAACATGATTGAAAGTGTAAGTACCATGATTTGGTTTTTTTAAGTTTACTATCTAGTTCATTGTAAATCCAATAGGCCTTTTTGGTTTTACGTTATATCTAAATCTACTAGTTATTTCCATTCCTTTTTTCAAAAGAATTTTATCTGTTGAAATGCCGTATTTAAATGTTGTTTGGACGGATTAAACCAAAAGAGATGCTTTAATTTGGAAGAATTTAGTTCGAGTACATCACTTGTTATCAGTTTCATTGTAGGATGTAATTGGCATGAATTTGGTATGTTTGGGAAAAATTTAAAAACAGAAACTATGCGTTTATTATTACTAGCAGGATTCCTTGGAATTATTGCGTTTTCAGGAAGAATATTTGGTCAGTACGATAAAGTGTATTATATCGACACTATGTTCGAGACTGATAATTACAAGGTTGAAATTGATAACATTGTTGCGGTTGCAAAAGAATTGAAGTTCCGCATGAATATCACCAATAAAACCAATGATTGGATTTTGTATATTCCAGAGCAAGGTAAATTTGAAGTGGATGGAAAACAATTGAACTTTAAAGAAGAAACTTTTTTGATTGCTCCTTATGATAGTAAGAAACGAATTCTTAAATCTCTTGGAGATGGATTGAACGCTGCTCGTTCATTCAGTTTTATTTGTGATGGATTTTACAAAGTTCAGTTGAAGGATCCATTGAAAGCTCCAGAATTTAAGTTACCAGCTTCATTGAATGAGTTTACGGTGGGTGATTTCAAACTTACATTGATTAACTCTTCTAAAACAAGTGCGAAAACAGAAGTGAAATATAGTGTTGTGTACAATGGAGATGGATTGGGCTTTATTTCACCAGCTAAAATTTCAACCAGAATGCCTGATGGAAATGTTTATATCACAGCTAAATCGAAAGCAGATCCATTTGCAGTGAAAAAGGGAGAAACAGAAACATTTACTGCTTCATGGAATAAAATGGAAGGTGGTTCTAAAAATGATATGCAAATGGTCGAAATGTGGGTCTTGTTTGTAGGTGTTTTTCAAGAAAGTACACAGACCAAATTAAACAAAACAATTGTTCCGCTTAGATGGAATGAAGCATTGACTTTAGGAAAGAAGTAACTATTTTAACTAGTTGATTAAGAGCCTGGACAAATGTTCGGGCTTTTTTTATATGCATTATTTTGACCACATAGATACATAGAGCACATAGTTTTGGTGAAATTGAGAATGAAATTGAAGAAGATTACAAAAGAAGGTATTAGCTCAAATTCAACTTAAATATCTGGACCTTTTCGTAGTAGATTGTCCAAAGTCATACTTCTCTGGGTGATCCTGAAATATAATTCATTCCATTGATTCTATTTTTAAGCAGATTCCTTACTTCCCAAAATAAATCGCTATGTGTCTTATGTATCTATGTGGTTTTAGAAGTTTCTTAAATTCAAGTCGCAAAAAAAATCCCTTCCTGATTAAACCAGAAAGGGATTCACTAATTATTCTTTCAGAATTTATTTACCAAAGTATTTTTTAGCTTGTGCGTCATTTGGATCAAGTTCTAGAACTTTGTTCCACATAGCATCTGCTTTTACTTTATCCTTTACAGGAGAGTTTACATAGTAATCACCTAAGTATTTAGAAGCTTCAACAATATATGCTTTGTAAGAACCTGAAGCAATGTCTTCTTCAGAAAGAGACGCTAAGAAACTTTCGTATTGAGGTTGTGCTAAATAAGCTTTCAATTTCGGGTTATTGTCCATTGCTACACGAGCACGAGCTTGCCAAAAATGTCCGCCAGGGAAGGTTGGTGAAGTTGTAACCAAACGACCGAAAATAGAATCTGCCATTTTGTAGTCTTTTGGACCGAAATAGTAAGCTCTACCGAAATCGTAGTATTCAATAGCTTGCATCTTAGCAGGATACTCATTCATTTTTTTGGTGTATACCTCAATGATTTTCGGGTAATCTTTCTTCTCCGTATATAATTTAGCGATATCTGTTAAGTAATCTGCAGCCTTAGCAGTATCAATGGAAGCCGCTAAATAATAGTTCTCAACTGTTTTATCTTCCTGTCCCAATTTATCATAGATCATCCCGCGGTATTTGTAGTCAACAGAAATGATTTTATCTTTTGGTACAATTTTGAAGAAGTTTTCGCTTTCTGTCAATGCTTGTACGTAACGTAAGCTGTCTTTCGCTTCATTACACTCGTACAATGAATAGAACAAGATACGTTTTGTATATAAGTTCACGAAACCATTTTTCTCAATTTGTTCAATTTGAGGTACTGCATCGCAATATTGTTTTGCACCAAATAAAGAACTTGCGTAACGGTAACGAGCTTCGTCTGTGTCATTCAATTTTAAGTATTTTTCCCAACATTCAATTGCTGCTTTGTATTGATCAAACAACATGTTTAACTCTGCATTTTCACGGTAAGCGGGAGCATAATTCGGATCTGCAGCTTGTGCTTTTTTGTATTCCGTATTTGCCAAAGGATAATTTTGTACTCCTTGGTAAATTTTAGCTTTACGTACAATTACTTTTGCTGAATTCGGGTCAATAGCCAAAGCATTGTTGTATTGTTCTGTTGCAGCACTCGCGTTTGAACTACTTTGAGCGAGTAATACGTCTCCAAGAAGAACGAACGCGTCCAAGTTTTTTGGATCCAAACGAACAACATCTCTCAAATAAGCTTCTGCTAATTTTAAGTTTTTCAAAGGACCTGTTGCATACGTTTCAGCAATTCGGTGAAGAACAACTGGATTTTTGCGTTTGGTTTTTTTGATGATTTCACAAAATTGCAAACCAGCAGCTGTGGTATCTCCTTGAAAATACAAAACTTTTGCAGCAGAAACCTGAGCCAATTTGTCTTCCAAATTAATGCTTCCAGCTTTTCGCCACATTCCAATTGCAGATTCTTTTTCACCCATTAAGGCATAGAAATTTCCGAAAAAGAATGCATTCTCTACACTGTTCGGATCAACCTGAACCAATTTTTCGTAATCCTTGCGAGCTAAATCGTAACGCTCGTTTTCTGTCTTTTTGTTTGCTTCTTGCAGTGTTTGAGCTTGTGCAGCTGTTCCTAAACTGATTGCAAAAATGAATAATTTTAACTTGTTCATGATCTTTTGTTTTTCAACGTATTGGTCTCTATACAATTCCTTTGCCAAATTAGTATAAACTGATTAAATAGCTTCTTTTGTTAACGATTATTTCATATTAATCGACTTGTCTGTCTTCCTGATTGATTGAAAGGAAGCCTAACTGGTTCAAAGGGTTCGAAGAGTTTCAGGATTCAAATAAAATTGAACTTTTCAACTTTTTAAACTCTTGAACTTTGTTATTCTGTAACGAAATTGATTTCTCTCGGAGTTCCTCTTCCTGGGCCTAATTCACATTTTTCCAACAATAATTGCCCTTGTCGGCCAGATAGAAAGTGAACGAACCCAGTGTTTAATCCATCTGGTGCGCCAGAGTTGATGTACCAAATTGGTCTGTAAAACGGATACTTTTCTTCGGTTATCGACGCTTTATTTGGTCTCCAGTAATCACCTTCCAAATCTTGAATCCCAACAATCCGGAATTGTTTCAATCTGTTTTGAACGGCAGGATCATCAAAGTCACTGATCAGATTATAGCCAATAACTCCCAAGGTAAAGGGATGGTCTTGAACGTATTGAATGAGTTCTTCCGTAGATTTCGTTGCGTGAACGTCTTTTCCAAATTGTTTTCCATCCAACCAGTGAAGCATGAAATTGAAATTGGAAGATTGTACACGGTCGAAAACAACTTCTAGTGGTTTTTTAGAAACGGGCCAAGTAGCATTTTTACCTGTGAGAATTTCTTTCAATTGCTTTTGAGTTAGCAAGGTGTCGTTATTTCCCAAATTCACGATAAATGTCACCGCATCGTGCGCAAAGATTTCACTTTGAACGGTAATGTTGGAAGCTCGTAAATTTTTCTTCTCTTTTGCCGTAAAGTCTCTTGAAACAAAAATGGTTCTCGTTTTTCCTTGGGCCATTGCATTCATGGCATCTGTTTCACTGGTGTATACAAAATCCAATTCAGAATCGGGGTAAATGCCTGTGAAGGTATAACTCGATGTTGCCATCAATGGTTCAAAAGATAAATCCGCATACATCGTTTTTTTTCCTCTGCGCGGAGTGTCTTTTGGTGTTGAGCTCGTATTACAAGCTGTCAAAAGAATACTGGAAGCAAGTGCTAAAAATGGAACTGTTTTTTTCATCGGTTTTCCCTTTTGTCTTTTTGAATCGTTGAGTACAAGCGGAAGCAACGGTAGAATCCATAAAGCAGCAACATGGCAATCATGATGGTTCTTTTGGTCCCGTGAATTTTTTCGATCAAGAAATCAGAGGATAGGAGAAAGTATGCGAAAATGAGACACATAACAATCATGAATCCTGCAATTACATAAGTGACGTTTTTGTACATAATAATGCGAAAAATCCCCGAATCCCGATTATTTTCGGAACACGGGGATTCAATTAAGTTTATAAATTAATTCAATTTATACGAAACTGGTAAGGAGAAAACACTATTTACTGCCTTTCCGTTGTTTTTTCCAGGAGACCATTTCGGCATACCTTTCACAACTCGAATTGCTTCAGCATCACACTCAGGGCAATCTGTTACACCTTTTTTCACTTTTACGTTAGAGATAAAACCATTCTCACTAACAACAAACTGAATGTAACATTTTCCTTGAATACCCATTTCCTGAGCAACTTGCGGATAATTGATGTTTTCACTTAAGTATTTCAAAAGCGCTGCACGACCACCAGGGAAATCAGCTGGTTCATCTACGATATCGTAAATGATTTCTTCTTTCTTCTCTACTTTCTCCTCTTTTGGTTTTGGAGGTGTAGGATCAACTTTTGCAAATGGATCAACTTCATTTTCATTCGTTTTATCCGATGCTTTTGTGTCTGCCAATTCTTCAACAGTTGGTGGTGGAGTATCTACTTCATCATCAGTTACAACCGGAGGAAGGAATTGAATAGATTTTTCCATCGGAGGAATTTCGGGCTCTAATGGCTCAATAATTTCCTCGTCTTTTGGAGCATCTACTGCAAAAGTTGTCAAATCCAATGGAGTTTCTTCAGGTTTTGCTTCAGGCAAGCTCGAAATGAACTTGTAGATAGCAAAGCTTGTTCCAATGAACAGGATTACTCCTAGCATTACGAGTAACAAGTTTCTGCTGTAATTTGTACGAATTTGATACGCTCCATATTCGTGGTTACGATCTTCAAAAACGATGTCATTACGCTCGCTAGATGTTACTTGCTGCCAAGTTTTAGAGCTGAAGTATTCATACAATGAAATACCAGCTACTAATAGAATAACGATTGCTACAACCATACTATTATTTTTCTAAGGTTTTGTCTAACAATGCTTGCTCGCTGTTCATGATATCTACCGGAGCAATAACTCCGATGGATGCAATGTACAACTCATCAATTACATCAATGAAGTTGCGAGTTTTCGCCTTCATATCTGTTTTTATCAAGACTTTCAACGCAAGTTTATCTTTTTTTGCATTAATGATTTCTTTCTTGTAGATTGAATCATTGATTTCTTTGCGTTGCAGTTTGTTGTCTAATTCGGCTTTCTTGCGAAGTACAAATTTGTTTTCATCAGCCAACAATTTACGAATTCCGTCTGGTCCAAAATTGGATTTGATCAATTCTGTTGCAGGTTTTCCTTTGGTATTTCCTTCTGGGTAAAACTCACCTTTGTAATAAAACAATTTGTCATCAGAAATAATAAAAGTAATTGCATTATTTACCTCTGCTGGCGGATTGTTTTCATCAATTATTGGATCTTTGGCAGGATAAACCAAACTCATCACCTTTGGCTTCGCAAATGTTGATGTCAAAACGAAGAATGTCAACAACAAGAAACCTAAATCCACCATGGGAGTCATATCGATGCGCGCAGAACCTTTATTAGGACGTTTTTTACCTCCTTTTTTGCCTCCGCCGTCATCTTGTGCTAATTCTGCCATCTTTCGTGTTATTTATAATGGTTTTGCCTCTTGAGAGGTTACAAAATTCAAGTTGTTTAAATCTAAGTCACGGAATACGTCAATTGCTGTTTTTACACGCACGTATTCTGCATCCATTGCTGCCTTTAATACAAACTTCGGTTTGTAATCTTCTGGTTTTAGCGGTGCTGACTTCGGTCCTAATTTGGAACTTTCATCTTCAAATGTTTTCTTTCCGTAATCGAGCATTTCGCGATTCGCAAAATTAATCCAGTCTTTCAATTGATTATTTAAGCTGTCTGAAGGAATTCCTATTTCCGTTTGGAATTTCTTTCTGCCTTCACCATCCAATGAAAGATATTGAGGTAATTCGCCCATTGAACAACCAATACTTGTAATTCGTACGAATTCTTTGATATTGTCTTGGCTCAATGGAACATGATATTTAGCAGCCATTTGGGTCACTACTTTTTCACGAACTTCTGCTCCTGTGCAAGAGAAGAAGATTCGACCTCCTTTATCTACTGTTACTAAAACCAATGTTTTCTCAGGGATATCTTGTTCCCCAATAGACGATGGTATAGAAACATCAACTGGTTCGTCTGTACGGAATGTTGCTGCAAGCATGAAGAAAGTTACCAAGAGGAAAGCCAAATCCACCATCGGCGTCATGTCGATGGATGGGGATCCTTTGGGTGTTTTAATTTCTGCCATTCCTTATTATTTTATACCGTTTAAATGAACGGATATTAGTTATTAGCATTGAAGTTTTGAACGATAGCAAATCCTGCTTCATCCATTGCATGTGTCATTTGATCAATCTTCGTGTTGAAGAAGTTGTACATAACAGTTGCCAATGTAGATGCAAAGATACCCAAGAACGTGTTGATCAAGGCCTCAGAAATACCTACTGATAATTTAGTAGTATCTGGTGTACCTTCACCCATCGCCTGGAATGATTTAATCATCCCCAATACCGTTCCGATCAAACCGATCAATGTACCAACAGATACACACGTAGAGATAACAACTAAGTTTTTAGACATCATTGGAAGCTCCAATGAAATTGCTTCTTCGATTTCAGCTTTTAAAACTTCTGATTTTTGCTCTTTATCTAGCGTTGAATCGTTTTTCACTGATTCGTATTTCTCTAGACCTGCGCGAATAACGTTCGCCAAAGACCCTTTTTGTTTGTCACACTCTTCAATAGCACCTTCTAAATCGTTAGCATCCATTAAAGACTTGATGTTCTCAACGAAATTGTTGATGTTACCACGACCTTTCGTTTTTGAAATACTGATAAAACGCTCAATCGAGAAAATAACAACGATTAAGTTAACTGCCATCAAGAATGGTACGATAATACCCCCTTTGTATACAGTTCCTAATGTGTTACCATCAATTGGATGCTCATTTACATCACCATTTACGAAGTGACTTGGATCTCCCAAGATGAAATAATAGATTAAAAATCCGATTCCTAATGCGATCGCAATAGATAATGAGGCAACTAATGATGAAAAACCTCCTCCTGTTTTTGTCTTGCTCATAATTTAGTCTTTATTGAAACTTTTTACATGTTTAAGGGTCAAACATACTAAAAAGGTTTTAATTAGTTTCTATCCTTTTAGTGAAATAGATTGCCTTTTTTATCAAAATGTTCCAAAATGAATGTTAAGTACTGTAATTATCAATTAAACGAAAGAAATGATTGATTCTGCGGAATGTTAACTTAAAATAAATAAACCATTAATTCAGAATAAACACTTTTCGTTTTCTGCTAGTACACCACAATGTGGAATAGGTTCAACGATTGCCTTGTTTTTAAAAGAAATTCACTCCTTTTGCAAAGGAGGATTTTGAACCTTATATTTGGGATGAAATTTTAGAAGCAATCAATACACGATGATACAGGTTAAGAATTATATATGCGGTCAATGGACAGCAGGTGAAGGTGAAGAACAAAAAATTTACAATGCCATTACTGGCGATCAAATTGGCGGTGTTTCAAGTGCTGGATTGGATTACGAAGCAATTTTGAACTACGGAAGAACCGTTGGTGGAAAACAATTGCGCAAAATGACTTTTCAGGAACGCGGGCGTATGTTGAAGGCTTTGGCTTTGTTTTTAATGGATCGCAAAAATGCTTATTACGAAGTTTCGTCTTGGACAGGGGCTACAAAAGTGGATTCTTGGATTGATATCGAAGGTGGAATTGGGAATTTGTTTGCGAATGCATCATTGAGAAGACAATTCCCAGATTTACCTTACTATGTTGATGGTACCGCTGCACCCATGTCTAAAAACGGAACTTTTATCGGACATCACATCATGGTTCCCAAGCAAGGAGTTGCCATTCATATCAATGCATTTAACTTTCCTGTTTGGGGAATGCTGGAAAAAATAGCGGTGAATTTGATGGCTGGAGTTCCTGCAATTGTGAAACCTTCCGAGTATACAAGTTTCCTTACAGAGGTCGTAGTGAAAGATATTATTGATTCAAAAATACTTCCAGAAGGAGCTTTGCAATTGGTCTCTGGATTTGGTAGAGGAATTATTGATCATGTGTCGAATCAAGATGTGGTGACTTTTACTGGAAGTGCTTTTACTGGTCGAAAATTAAAAGCTCATCCACAATTGTTGGAAGAATCGGTTCCTTTCAATTTGGAAGCTGATTCATTGAATGCAATGGTTTTGGGACAGAAAGCGGCTCCAGGAACTGAAGAGTTTGATATTTTCGTTAAAGAAGTAACGAAAGAAATTACAATTAAAGCAGGTCAAAAATGTACAGCAGTTCGACGTATTTTGGTTCCTGAAGATTTTATCGAAGAAGTTCAAAAAGGCGTAGCAGCTCGTTTGGCTTCTACAACAATTGGTGATCCTAAGGTAGAAGGTGTACGAATGGGATCATTGATTTCAAGATTACAAGTAGAACGCGTGCGTGAGAATGTGGAAATCTTGGCGAAATCTCAAAAAATCGTTTATGGAAACATGGATCAGTTTGATGTAGTTGGCGCGGATAAAGACAAAGGAGCGTTTTTCTCTCCAATTTTGTTCCTAAATGATTCTCCATTCGACAAACAAGATGTCCACAATGTGGAAGCTTTTGGACCAGTTTCAACGATTATGCCTTACAAAGATTTGGATCAAGCAATTGAATTAACGAAACTAGGAAAAGGTTCTTTGGTGACAACGATTGTTACTGCTGACGATAAAGAAGCACGTGAATTTGTCGTTGAAGCAGCTTGCGTCAATGGTCGTATTCTCGTTCTGAATAAAGATTGTGCAAAGGAAAGTACAGGTCACGGTTCTCCAATGCCCTTGTTAACTCATGGTGGACCAGGAAGAGCTGGGGGTGGAGAAGAAATGGGTGGAAAACGTGGAGTGATGCATTATTTGCAGCGCACAGCCATTCAAGGTCATCCAACAACAATTACTGAAATTACGCAGCAGTACCAACAAGGTGCGAAAGGTAATATCAGTTCCATTCATCCATTTAAGAAACACTACGAGGAATTAGAAGTAGGTGATCAATTGATTACTGATAGCCGCTTAATTACTTCCGAAGATATTGACGCATTTGCAGCTTTGAGTGGAGATAATTTCTATGCACATAAAAGAGAGACGAATTTTACTGGAACGATGTTCGACCAACAAGTTGCGCATGGATACTTAATCATGAGTATTTCTGCAGGTTTATTTGTAGATAGTTACGAAATCAATCCAGTTCTTTTGAACTATGGAATCGATGAATTGCGTTTTACGAAACCAGTATATCCAGGAGCAAATATTCACATCCGATTTACCTGTAAGGAGAAAATCAGTACAGATGTAACTCCAAATGAGGAAGATCCAAAAACACTGATCCAACGTGGAGTAGTAAAATGGTTGGTTGAAATGTTGGACGACACAGACGAACCATTGGTAGGAATTGCAACCATCTTGACGATGGTGAAGCGTTTGGATCAGTCGAAATGATGACAAAAAAGTTGGGACGCGATTAATCGCGCCCCAACAATAGATATTTTTATATGAAAACTCGTTTAATCATCTTAATTCTTCTAATGAATGGTGTTGCTTTCGGCCAATCTGCTAAAAAGGTGAACAAACAGCTTCGTAATCAATTAATTATTGAACGGCACAAACAAGATTCTGCGTATGCGATTTTTGTAAAAGATAAAACTCACCTCGAAAATCTAAGAAAAAGTATCAATAAGAAAATCTCTGGACAATTATTAGGTGAAGAACACAATGCGAATAGAATTGCTTATGCATTTGAGAATACATCGGAGGAATTAAAAATACTTGGAATTGATCCAGATAAATTGGTTTCTGATTCATTAATTCCTGTCAGCCCGTATGTAACAACTCGTGAGTTTCTTAGGCTGAAAGGATACGCCTTGAATGCTTTTGTAAGCTTTGATATGGAAGGACGTGACGGATCAGACTTTGATCAATACAAAATCAAAGAACAGAATTTGAGACTAAATGAATTGGTGACTAGTTATCAGTACAAGTTTACTACGCATCTAAGCAACTATCGTGTACAACGGAAATTTATCGTAGAACTTGAAACTTTCGAACCTTCAATAGATCGATTACTAGTGCTTTACAAAGAGTTGATTGTGCGTTTGAACAAGGAAAATCAGGTTTTAATTGATAAATTGAACGAATTGGAAACCAATTACATTAAAAATGGTCCTAAAAATTTTCCCGATGTTTACAAGCAGATTTTCCCGTATGCACATCTTGAACCTGTGAAAGTATCTGAACCGATTGAACTCAAACTAGTAGAAGAGGATATTCTTCTCCCTCCTGACGATTTAGTAAATGTTGTCACCGATGAACCTATAACTGATCATAATTCTTACCGTAGGTATAATCAAGAACCAGTAATTTATGATATCGTTGAAGATCCAGCTTCGTTTCCTGGAGGATTGGAAAAATTGAAAATATACCTTTTAGATCAGATTGTTTATCCATCAAAAGTGAAAGAAGAAGGAATTACGGGTAAGGTATACTTGCGTTTTGTTGTTTCAGACGAAGGAGAGATTTCCAATGTAAAAGTTTTAAGAGGAGTTTCCAATTGTTCGGAATGTGATAAGGAAGCATTGCGTGTCTTGAAGAAAATGCCAAACTGGATTCCAGCAAAGATCGGCGGTAAATACGTGCATTCTCATTTCAACTTACCAATCACATTTAAACTGTAAATAGATGAAATCATTCCTATTCTTTTTGTATTTAATTATTAGTTCACTCGTTTTCAGTCAATCAGCTAAAAAGTTGAACAAACAACTGCTTGCTGAGTTTGCTCTCGAACAACAAAAACAAGATTCTGCGTTAGCTATTTTCACCGAAACAAAGCGCGAATTTGATTCTATCAGCATACTGACAACTCAAAAGATTGATCTCTTAGCAGACAAAGAACGCATTGCTCGGTCGCCTTATTTGGAACTTTTTGAATTAACGAATCTATTGAAGCAATTGGGAACTGATCCAAATACTTTAATTCCAATAGATTCGAAAATAACGGATCTTCCAGATTACAGACGATCGTTTCTGCCCATCAAAGAACTAGTGAAAAGGGATGTGACATTCGAGAAAGTATCGAGCCGACTTTATTTGGAGATGTTCAAAAGAAAGGAACAGAATAAGATGTTAACAGAGAAATTGAATGAATACCGTATTCACACGGTTTCTAATGGAGATAAACACCGAGAATTGGAAGGTATCAACAAGAAATTGAATGCCTTTTCGCCGAGAGTAGATTCCTTAATAGACCTCTATCAACGATTGGGAGAACAATTAATCGTACAGAAATCGAAATTAGAAAATAAGTTGTATGAATTACAGGCCAATTACATCCAAAAAGGTCCCAAAGGATTTTCGGAGGCTTACCAACGAATTTTTCTAGATGGATCTCCACAGAATCAGGAAGCAACACCTTATGTAGGACACATCATAAGACAAGAAGGCGCGCAAGATGTTTTTCCAATAGATAAGCCAGATTCAGGTTCAATCAAAAGCAACCCCGTAGTACCAACTTTCTATGAATTTGTGGATGAACCTGCTCAGTTTCCAGGAGGAAATTCAGCGATGTTAAAGTATTTGGGTGAGAATATACATTACCCAGAAATAGCTTCGGAATTGGGGATTTCGGCTTCGAAACTATTTGTTCGTTTTAGGGTAAGTGATCAAGGAGTTATTTCTGATATAAAAGTGATAAAGGGAGTTGCTAATTGTCCGGAATGTGATGCAGAGTATATTCGAGTAATTAAAGCAATGCCGAATTGGATACCCGGTAAAATTGATGGAAAAGCGGTAAATTCCGTGCTCAGTTTCCCGATTCAGATTCATTTGAATTAGGGGAAATTTTTAAATCAATCATGATGAAATTTGCAGTTCTTCTTCTGTTTTTTATCCTTTCAAATCTAGTTTTTGGTCAATCGATCAAACAACAGAATAAACAATTGGAAAGAGATGTCTGGGGATGCAGGAAAAATTTCAGTAAGAATGAAAAACGATTGGACTCCAGCAAAAATAAAGGGTCAGGTCGTGCGTTGTTACTATGCATTGCTAATTGAATTTAAACGCTAATATATGAGACGGTTATTTTTATTTTTTATCCTTTTAGGAATCGGGCTTAATGGATTTGGGCAATCTGCTAAAAAACAGAATCAGAAACTTCGTTCTGACCTGCTTTTGGAACAAAAGAAACGAGATATTGATTACCAGCTTTTTTTACAAACCAGACAGAAGTTTGACTCCATTCGGAAATTGACCCGAGAAATGATGCGTGAATTATCGGGTAAAGAGAAAGTTGTTATAAAGTTCTCAGATCAATTTTCTGAAATGGTTTCACAGCTGAAAGAATTGGGAGAAGATCCGTACAGCATTATTAAACCATTGAAACAAGCCCATGTCCCACTTTCTATGGAAGCGATTAGACCAATCAAGCCAGCTTTGAGTGCTATACCAGTATTTGATAAGATACCTGAAGCACTTCTTTTGGATGGATTTGAACTGGCACAACAAAACACATTATTGCGTAAAAAAATAGAGGAGTATACTGCTTCCTCACGCGTCAATTCACAGGGCCAGGATCAGATGATTAAGAATATCAAACAGCTGGAAAAATATCCGATGACTTCGGATTCATTATCGCACGTGTATTTACTACTTGGATATGAATTTCGTTCTAAAGGTGAAGAATTAAGAGAAAGGCTGAACGATCTGGAAAGAAACTATATAGAAAAAGGACCAAATGTGTTTCCGGAAGCCTATCAAAGAGTTTTTCCTAATGCATTTACAACATCGGCTTTAGAAGTAAGACCGTTAGATTTAAAAAAAGATGATTATGCCCATTTTCCTGGAGGTTTTAAGGAGTTGAATGCCTTTATTTCTAAAAACCTGCGCTATCCGGAAAAGTTCAAAGCTGCAACAACGACAGGCAGGGTAGTTTTGAAATTTACAGTTTCTGAGCAAGGAAATATATCTGATGTTAGAGTAAGTAAAGGGATTACGGATTGTAAAGAATGTGACGATGAAGCTGTTCGTTTGGTACAATCCATGCCTGTTTGGATTCCTGTAAAGATTGATGAAACAGCTGTTGAATCGTACAATACATTGGTTATTCGATTTGAAATACAACCGAAATAATATGCAATTTACTATGCTGATTCTTGCTTTCTGTTGTCTGTCGATCTCTTTTGGTCAATCCATCAAACAACAGAATAAACAGTTAGAAGTGAAACGTGATGCTCAGAAGAAAGAGGCAGATTCCCTTTTTAGTGAAGATTCTTCCTTAAAAGAAGCTTCATTTGATCTGGAAAACGAAAACATAGCTCGAATGAAGAACGTATTGGACGAATATTATGTTACGGAAGAAACAAAGTTTGACTTCCATTCATTAATCAATGAAACCAATGATAGTTTAATTGATTGGAGTCAGTTTTATAGATACGATGAAGTTTCGCTGGAAAAATTGGAAATATTTCAGGCTAAATTGGGGGATCCGGTAGTAGTACTTAGATTAGAGTTGGGGATAGGGACTTTTTTGGCAGAGCGCAAAAGAATGACCCCAAAGCAATACAATGCTTCGTTGAGGCAGGAAATTTCTTTCTTTGAAAGAATAAGTTCTGATTTGAAATCCAATATAATTGCAGCAAAGAAAAAATTACAAGTTCATAAGGCAGACTCTTCTCAAATTGCTTATTGGTTTCAGTTGATTTCAAGAACAAGTGATTACTGTCAGAAAATGAGGAATCAGTTTCCGTCTAAAACGAAAGATGGCTGGATCTGCGGTACAAGAGATGATGATGAGGGTGTGAAGAACCTGTTTGAAGAGTCTGAAACAACAAACGAAGTGCCTTATGAGAAAATGCCTGAGTTTCCTGGAGGATGGAAAGTATTGAAACAGTATTTAACTGATGAGGTAGAAAAAGCAGGTGTCAAATCTGAAGATCCTGATCGCAAAAATGTCTATGTAAAATTCAGGATTAATGATAACGGGGAGATCATGGACGCGTTGATTAAAATAGCTCCTGATTGTTTTCAGTGTGAAACTGAAATAAAACGAATAATTCGGCACATGCCCCGCTGGATTCCTGCAACAAAAGGCGGGCATCCGGTGAGTACTCTATATCACCTGCCAATAAAAATCAATTAAATTTCTTCAAGAGACTCTTTTTCATATCCTGATTTTTCTTAAATTAAATAAGAAAAGCTATGGCTCTTCGATTTCAAAATCAGACAATGCGTGCGAGTTGGTGGGATTATTCCAATTCAGGAACCTATTTTATTACGATTTGCACGAAGAATAAAAGTCGATTCTTTGGTAAGATTCAAGAAGGTGAAATCCAATTAAGTGAAGTCGGAGTTATTGCTTTAGAAGAATGGCTTAATACAAAGGAATTAAGGCAACGAATGCGAGTAGAATTGCATCAATTTGTTGTCATGCCAGATCATTTTCATGCCTTGATAACTATTGGAGAAAGTGAGTTTAATGGAAAAAATCAGAATGTAACAGAATTAGGGAGTATTAAGAATAATGAGTTTAAGTCACAATCAAATAATTTGGCATCTGTTGTAAGAGGGTTTAAATCAGCAGTGACAACCAGATGCAAGAAGTTGGGAATAGAATTTCAATGGCAATCAAGGTACCATGACATTATTGTTAGAAATTCAGAGCAATTTGAAAGAATTGAAAAATACATTAGGGATAATCCCCAAAATTATAAATCCAAATAGACATACAGACAGGGACGCGAGGCATCGCGTCCCCACATAATGTCCCCACATAATGTTCAATAATATTTCCAAATTTCCCCACAATAGGGCAAAAAACACCAAAATTTTATTGATTTCAATTTGGATTTAAAATCCAGTATTGAAATCAAATAATCAAAACAGTGTTTATGAGTAAGGAATGCTGCTTGCAGCATTCCTTTTTTTAGTTTTATTTGGTAGGATTTACCTCAACAAAAATTCCAAAACGGCATTCATAAATTCTTCTGGTTGTTCGGCATGAACCCAATGTCCTGCATTTTCAATGGTCACAAAAGAAGAATCGGGGAATTGGTTTTCAATGTCTGAAATGTCTTCATCGATGATGTAATTGGATAGTCCGCCGCGAATGAATAGGGTTTGCACCAGCACTTCCTGTTCGGGCAATGCTTTTAGAATGTTCGGCATCTCTTTTTCAAGAACCTCCACATTCATACGCCAAGCCAATTTTCCTTTTTCGATCCAATACAGATTTTTCATGAGAAATTGTCTGGTTCCGTTTTCTGGAACAAAAGGAAGAAGGATCGCTTCAGCAGCAGAACGGGAATCCATTGCTGTTGCATTGAGTGCATCAATTCCTTTTAAAATTTGTTGGTGATGTGGTGGATAGCCTTTTAATCCCATATCTACCACAATCATCTTTTCAATGGTATCAGGATATAGCTGTGCGTAACGCATAACCGTTTTTCCACCCATAGAATGACCTAAAAGATTGACTTTTTCGAATCCTAAATCCGAGATGAGTTCTTGTAAATCTGCAGCAAGCAAATCATAGTCAAATTCTTCACTCCAATCGGTGTGACCGTGATTGCGTTGATCGACTAGAATAACTTGAAAATACTCTGAGAAACGTTTGGCGTGTGTTTGCCAATTATCAGATGAACCAAAGAGTCCGTGAAGAATAATCAGTGGCTTTCCTTCTCCAATTATACGATGTTGCAGCTTCATAATACAAAGCTACAAATAGTGATTGTTTTTAGTTGATCAAATGAGAGAAAAATGATAAAACATTTGGAATTTTCCAGGATGTTTCTGAAACGTCTACGTTAATTTTACTCGTTTTTGTTTCAGTAACAACGGTTGTTGAAGGACTGCTGGATTTAGCTGTTTCTTCGATATCCGTTGAACTCGTCTTGCCTGTTGTAAATTGTTTTTCATTAATAGTCTCGATAATGGAAATAATTTTATCGGCAGAAATTTTAGATTTATCAAAGGTAACGTAAGCCGTGTTTGTTTTTCTTCCTGTTTCAAAATCGTAAGAAACACGATCAACAGCCCCCGTTTCTTTCAAAGCCATTCGGATGGAACCTCCGCATGCATGTTCACAACTCATACCCGAAACTTCAATGGCCAATTTTCGATCAGCTTGAACGGGATCTAATTTTTTGTAAGCGACCTTTTTCTCAACTGAAATGATTTTTTTCTCTCCTGATGAACAAGATCCTAGTAAAAATAGGGAAGCTGTAATTCCTAAAAAAAGTGCGTTTTTCATGGCTTTATTTTTTGATTCGATAAATGTAAGGCATAAGGTGTAAATGGGTTCTTTAATTTTTGTTAAAATAGCTTTACAGGCATCGAAGTTTAACAACTGAGAGATTGATTCGGTCAGAATTCCGTAAATTTGTGGTATGTCTGAGATTGTCAATAAAATAGCACAAAGTGGATTAATAGCAGTTGATTTAGCTGATTATTGTCCGAAAAATTCGGAGTTTGCAGGTTTTGATTTTGAGCCTTCTTTGTGGCAAGGATTGGCGCTGAAGGAGAAAGATTTCCGTGAATACGTCAAGAATTTTGATTGGAATCAGTTTCAAAATAAGCATGTTTACTTGTTTTGCTCCGTTGAAGCGATTTTGCCTTCTTGGGCATTTATGTTGGTAAGCTCCAAGTTGGTTGGAATAGCAGATTCAGTAACTATTGGATCTCTTTCAGAAGCTAAGCAAAAAGCGTTGGAATTAACGATTAATCGATTGGATGTTGAGCAATTTTTGGATGGGAAATTGATTGTAAAAGGATGTTCTGATATCCCGAATCCAGAAGCTGTAATGTCTCAGTTTTTAGTGAAAGTTCAGCCCGTTTGTTCTAGCATTATGTATGGTGAACCTTGTTCTACCGTTCCAATTTACAAAAAGCCTAAGCAGAAATAGGCTTCGATTCAAATCCTTTTTCGTGTAATAGTTTGAATAACTGCGGAAGCAATTCACGTTGCCGTTCAGCAATTTTTGCATTGTCGTGAAGTACTAAAATATCTCCTTTTTTAATCCGAGTTGCTTCTGAAAGTATTTTCTCGTTGCTCACCGTCAAGTCATAATCGTAAGAAAGCCACGACCACATGATTATTTGGTGGGATTTTCCAATTTCTTTCGCAATACTTGGTTTTATTCGTCCATAAGGTGGTCTGAAAAGGGTCGTGGGATGATTTTGCTCAAATTCCCGAAAAGATGCTAAATAAACTTCTTTTTCTGTTTTTAGTGCATTGAAATGCTGCATGGTGTGGTTTCCAATAGCATGTCCTTCATCGGTAATTCGTTGAAATAATTCAGGGTATTTCAATGCGTTTTGACCCACACAGAAAAAGGTTGCTTTCCAATTGTATTCCTTCAATAAATCTAAAACAAAAGGAGTTATTTCTGGATTTGGTCCGTCATCAAAAGTGATGAAGATAATTGGTTCAGAAACAGAAAACCTCCACCTTAACCTTGGGAAAACCCAATCTGTTAAGCGTGGAGGTTTAAATAATTTCATATTAGAACAGTTATCGAATTAACGGTCCTGTGTATCATTTGCTTGTACACTATTCAACGGTTCTTCTGGTAACATCATTTCACTTCCTGCAGGCATTCCTGGCGAAGCAGGGTTTGCTGGAGCAGAAGGCATTTGAGTTCCAGTTAATTGATAACTGAAATCAATCGCATTCATTGTTCCTTGAAGTCGTTGCTTTTCTAAGCTGTAATCCATTTCATCATCTTCCAAAGAAAGTTGATCTAATTCTGTATAGATTCGTTTCAAATCTACATTGTAAAGACCTTCAATTCCTTTTGATGTACGAGCAAAAAGTACTCCGTTTGGATTCCCAATTCTTGGGTCTCCAGCAAATTTGTGAATGGTTGCGTAATTACCAACTGCAGCAATGTAATCAGGATAGTTATTTGCAGCGTATTTCGCGGGGCTATTTTTGAAATAACCTAGGATGCTCTCAATTTGACGTGCTACTTCTGCACCCAATTTTTCTGCTCCTTCTTTATCATTTGCACGGTATAGTAAACCAACGTAATCTTGTAATACTCCATCTTGGAATTGCGTGTATTCATTTCCATTTGCATCCGTAATTGGACCAGCAGAAGATGGTCTTTCGCCATAATCCAACACCACATTTGCAGGCATGACTTCTAATGATTTATGAATCAATTTAGACGCTCTTTTACGCAATTCAACAGCAGACATTCCCAATGCACTGTCAAAGGTGTTTTCCAATGAATCTGCAACGTTGTTTTGTCCAGAAGCACGCAAGTTTTTAATCATTGGTCCATATTGTTGCTTGCTAGTTTCCATTTGCTCTGCTTGAATCACATAATGTTCAGCCAATTGAGCAAACATTGTTCTAAACTGAACAGTTTGGCGTCTTGCATAGTAATCTGTCAATACATTTGGATCATTCATTTTTCCGAAGTGGTATGTCTCCATCAAATGTTTGTACATCAATTTTTCGTTAATTGGAGTACTTCCTTTTGCTGTAATTGGAGAAATTTCCCAAGCCATACCATTTGTACGTAAATGTCCGCTTTGATACATTGCCGTAGAAACTTCTGTGTTTCCAGGAGAAGTAAAGTACATTGGACGTTTCCAATCATTGTTCGCCAACATATCCAAAATCATGATATCTGATTTCGTAATAGCTTGAACGGATCTTGCATTGAATCGGAAACGAATTTCATCTTCACACTCATTTGCTTCTTCAGCAGTAATAATTTTAGAAGCAATTGCATTTTTCTTGTTTACTGGTAAAATAAATCCAGTACAAGGAATAACACGTAAAGATGCTGTTCCATATTTCACGATGTTTTCATCATCTTTCATGAAACTAATTACTTCTTTAATTGGAAGGAATGACCAAGAATCTTCCCAAGAGCTCATCAAAGTTTGCAATTGTTCCAAGCCTTTTACATCCGTTTCAATCATTTGATTGCGGTATGCTTCAAAGATTTCCAAGATTCCATTTTGCATTCCCTCAAGGGTTGTCAGAGTTGCTGAATCTGCTGATGTCGTAAACGCTGCACGAATTTCAGAAATTCGTGGTTCGTATGAAGGGTCTTTTGAAGTCACAGCATTTAAAACTCCTGAAGCTGTTGCAGCAAAAGAAGCATAAGCTTGGTTAAATTCTCTTGGACTTCTTTCGCGTTTCATTTTGAAGATTCTCTCCACTGTTTCGCGTTTAATCCCTTGACTCAATAACTGAGTTGTTGATTGGAAAAATGCTTGATCCGTTCCACCTGCCCATTGAAGAATTTGATCTTCTCTGAAAGTAATAGGCAATGGTTCAGAATCGTACATTTTCATTTTCATTTGATTCGTGTACCAATCTGTATCGAATAAACTGGTGTTACAAACACGCACATCTGTACTTACACCTTCTACCTCTTGCAAATACCACAATGGGAAAGTGTCGTTATCGCCAACAGAGAAAATAATTCCGTTTTTCTCACAAGATTTCAAGTAGTTATAAGCTAAATCATGAGCCGATGTTTTTTCGGAACGATCGTGATCATCCCAACCTTGAGAACCCATGATGTATGGAACAAACAATGTTAGAACGGTAAATGCAATTGCACCCACATTGTTGTTCGGGAGCACTTTCCGCAAGCCATAGGCTATTCCGAGGAGTGCTAAAGCAATAGCTGCAATGGTTATCCAAGTTGCAAAAATGTGGAATCCTCCAGGTATTGCAAAGAATAGAATGAACACCGTAAGTCCACCAAAGCCAATCAACATGTTTTTCCAGTCTACTTTCGAGAAGTTTTTATAGGCATCATAAAGCGCTAAGACACTCAATCCTATCCAGAAGGCGAAGGCGTAGAAGGAGGCAGCATACGCATAATCTCGCTCGCGTGGCTCATAAGGTTTTTGATTCAAGTAAATCACAATCGCAACTCCTGTAAAGAAGAACGTCAAGAATACAATGAACGCATCTTTTGGAGCTCGGTAAAAATGGAAGATTACTCCAATTACACCTAAAATTAAAGGCAATAACCAGAAATTATTGTGCGCTGGATTTTCCAATGTATAGTAAGGAGCATTTTCTTGGCTACCTAATCGCGCATCATCAATGTATGAGAACCCAGAAATCCAGTTTCCACGCATGGCATCACCATGTCCTTGGAAATCATTCTGACGACCTGCAAAGTTCCACATGAAATAACGCCAATACATCCAGTTCATTTGGTATCTGAACATGTATTGCATATTCTCACCAAAACGAGGAAGTCTCAATCCATCAGCTCCAAGTTCATCCGCATCTGTTACATCCGTTGCGTCATAACCTGACCAATTTTTGTAAGCTGCAATTTTCGGATCTCTTGGATCATTGGAAGTATAGTGCATCCTTGGTAAGAAGGTCGTTTGAGCGTATACTTGCTTATTGTTTTTACGAGTAGTTTCATTACTAGAGAAATATTTTTCTTTGACAGAAAATCCTCCACCTTTTGCTGTTACCCATTCATTGGCTTCTTTTTCAGTTAGAAATGCTTTTGCTTCCAATCCTGTTGAATTGTTTGTAATCACAAATCGTCTCAAGAAATAAGGGCTTCCATCTCCAAAAGTGGATGGATCAGCAAGCTCTGAATTCCAATATTGTCCGTTTAAAATTGGCCAAGATCCATATTGTTCACGTTTCAAATAGGCGTGAAGCGTCACTAAGTTTTCAGGGTCATTTTCATCCAATGGTGTATTTGCATTCGAACGAATAACAATCACAGCAAATGATCCATAACCAATCAATAAGAACAACAAACTCCAAACTGCAGTGTTCATCAAAGGTTTCATTTTTCGTTTTGCATATTTAAATGCCCAAAGAAATCCAGCGATTAACAAAAGGAAGAAGAAAATAGTTCCTGTGAAGAATGGTAAACCAAAAGAATTTACGAAAGAGACCTCAAACCAAGATGCCAAAGCAACTGTTCCTGGGATTATTCCTTCTTGAACGAATCCAAGAACTACTACTGATATTAAACCAGTTAGAATAATTCCTTTTAGATTTGTTTTCTCCCAAAGGTTGAAATAGATTACATAAGCAATGGCTGGCACTGCAAGTAGACCCAATAAATGGACACCAATTGCTAAACCGAACATGAACCAAATCAAAATCATCCAACGCATCGGAGATCGAGAGTCTTTAATTTCACCGTGTTTGATACCAATCATTTCGGCATCCCATTTCAAAATCATCCAAAAAATTGCTGCAGTAAACAACGAAGACATCGCATAAACCTCACCCTCAACAGCTGAGAACCAGAATGAATCAGAGAAAGTATATGCCAAGGCACCAATAATTCCTGCTCCAAGTGTTGCAATCTGATCACCTCTCGACCAATCTCTGTCTTTTCGTTGCATGATTTTCTTTGCAAACATGGTGATTGACCAATACAAGAACAAAATGGTAAATGAACTACACAATGCTGACAAGCGGTTAATCCAAACTGCTACCATTTCTGGCTCTGCAAAGAACGAGAATAAACGTCCAAGTAACATGAATAACGGTGCGCCCGGAGGGTGACCAACTTCTAATTTATTTGCTGCTGTAATGTATTCCCCACAATCCCAGAGTGAAACTGTGTCTTCAATGGTTAGGAAATAAACAATCGTTGCGATTAAAAAAACCAACCAGCCAGTAAGGTTATTTAGTTTGTTGTAATTCATGATTTACTTTGAAAGTTTGACTTGCGAAGTTATAAATATATTGTGACGATTCCGCACAGAAATGCTGAAAATTGCTAAATGAATGAAATTCAATGTATTTTAACTTTTTTGTCCAAAAAAATCCATTTTTTTTAAAAGATGTCTTGGAGAAAAAGAATTTAGTATTAACTTTGCCCTCGCAATTGGCCCATGGTGTAACTGGCAACACGTCGGTTTTTGGTACCGAAGAGTCTAGGTTCGAGCCCTAGTGGGCCAACAGAAAAGGGAGAAAAAAGGAGTTTAGAAATAAGCTCCTTTTTTTGTGGGTGTTTGTTTGATGGTGGAAGATCGACAAATCGACAAATTTAAGTGGGACGGGATTTGGTACAGTTATTGGAAAAATCTTATTCTTTTGCACCGCTCATCTTGGCTTGTTAACTTTAGGATTAAAAAGGGCAAATGAAAGACACTATTTACACTAACCATTCCGACACAGTAATCAACCTGAATCAATCAAGAGATTTAAAGCCAATTGTCATCCATAATAAGTATGAAAACAAATTGCTGGCGGATGAAAGTAATTTCTCAATAGCTGGTTTTTGGATATCAGTTGCAGTAGCCGTTGTTTCTTTAGGTGCTCTTTTAATTTCCTATCTAGCGATGAGAGCTACTAATAGGAGTAATAGACAGCAGATTGAACAGGCTAACAAGAATAATCGGCAACAGATTTTAGTTGGAAAGATTGAAGAGATATACGAGTGTGTAACAACTTTGAATTACTATTATCGGACTTTTCAATTCATTTATAATCAACTTAATGAATCCCATGATTCCGAAAAACATACTGCAAATGAACGTTCAGATTGGGGGAAAGAATACACGAATTCTGTAGAGCAATTTGTTAAAAGAAATAACGTTGAAGATTTGCATAAAATTACAGCAAGATTGCGGGTTCTTTCTAATACTTATTTAAGTGGAGAACTTCAATTGAAATGTTTGACTTACAATGATATGTTTGAAAAAATGATGGATGCAGTAATTTACGGGCAAAAATTTTTGCAAGGGGCATTTTATAAGGAAGGATTTCCTGAGGCATTGGTTCTACAACAATATCTTGAGGCTATACAAAACGATCTGGTGAAAATTAATGAATTGGGTTCGGAATCATTATCTCAAGAAAAGATAGGTGAATACAGAAGGACAACATTTAAAAAGGACTTGGGTCTAATCAAATAGTTTCTGAACAAAGACTGTTACTTTGCTCCGTAAAAGCTGCCAATCTCTTTGACTTCTATTGTGAGAGAATGAATAAAAGTTAGTTCATCCATTAGTCTTCCTCAATTGCTCCAGTTATTTTGGCTCGTCTTAGAAAATCGGCAAATAGAGGCACTGTAAAATCAATTTGACCGTGAGAAGGGGCATAAATGAATCCTTTTCTTATCAAAGTGGCTCTTGTTGGACTTGCAGATGTTGGTCTGACTTTCATTTTGGCTGCAACATCCGACATGGAATAAGGTCCGTCACCCAATTCAGCCATTGCTCCCATTAACTTTTTCTCTCTATTTATTGCACGATCAAACCGCACCTTGAAAAAGCTATCATCTAATTCGTTTAATGTTTCCGTTTTTGCAGCAACAACATCGTCTACCGAAATGGGAGATTTTGCAGCTTGATTCCAAGTGTGTTTACCTAGTTCTTGAATGAAGTAAGGATAGCCTTGGGTAATGGTGATTGCTTCCAGAATGGCTTTATCTGTAAATTCAACCCCCAAATCTTTAGCGGGTTGAGAAATAGCTAATTCAACTTCAGGACTTACAAGATTGCTCACAGGAATGAATTCGAATAGACGCTCTGAATATGATTTAGCATCGCCAGCCATTGCTGCAATTGACGGTAGGCCGGCGCAAATAACGACAAGCGGTAATTCAAGCTGAGAGACTTTATGACAAGAGGCAATTAATGCTGCCATGTCTGACTCTTTTAGATATTGTGTCTCATCAATTAAAATACAAACGGATTTTCCTTCCTCTTTAGCGGCATTTCCTATATGTACAAACATATCAATCAAATCGGTTTCAAAATTTCCAGAGTCGGCCTCTCCTGCTATTGCATCGATGTCAATACTTATTTCTGGTCCATCCGGTATCGTTAAAGACAGTGATTTTAACACGCGAAATGCCTTCTTTAATTTATCCTTAGCATTCTCAAATAAACTGATTTGCAGAAGTATCTTTCGAATATGGTTTGTCATTTTAACATCGAACTTGTCGTTTTCGGACATTTCTATTTGTTCTACAATATAGTCATCCTCTGTAGCCATCGTATTGAGGCGATTAAGTAATACTGTTTTACCAACCCCTCTTAAACCATAAAGCATAATTGATCTTTGAGCACGTCCCGCTTTAACCCGTTTAAACAAAATATTTGCTTTAGTTAAAATACCGTCTCTACCTGCTAAATATGAGGGGCGACTTCCTGCTCCAGGATTATAGGGATTTAGAATAGGATCCATGAAATATATTAAATTATAATGCAATATAGCTAATTATTTACAGGTATACAAGTTTGCTTTTTTTTAAGGTACGAATGGGGGCAATTATTGGTACACTTTTGCCGAAATGAACCAATTCTATGGATGATTATGGAAAGTGGCAGAGATTGGCTCTTTTGTAGTTATGGTGTTGAAGTGGGAAGTCGGTCAGAGGTAGAGTAGTCTAGGTTCGAGCCCTAGTGGGCCAACAGAAAAGGGAGAAAAAAGGAGTTTAGAAATAAGCTCCTTTTTTTGTGGGTGTAAGTTTGGTGGTGGAAGTTCGAAATTTCGACAAAATGACTAGGGACGGAATTTGGTACAGAATTACTATATTGAACCATCTAAATTTTTACAAAATGAACAGCAATATTCCTGATGTATTCAAAGATCAAGACACTATTTATCATTATACGGCTTTAAATACAGCAATAGAACATATTCTTTTTGAAAAGCAACTTCGATTTTCGCCAAGAGTTCATTCAAATGATCCGATTGAATTTTTGAAGTCAATAGGAGGGAAGGGTGGAGCATATAGGGATATTGAGCAAATGCAGGAAATTGAGATTAGAACAGCAGTTGATGCAGATACTGTTTCTTTGGAATTAAAGAGAAAGTTTGAACAAGCCAAGCAATTGTGTTTTTGCCAGAATGAATCGGTAAAAAATCAAGGACAAACTAATTTTGATGAGGAATATTATGGTTTTCTTAAACCTAGAATGTGGGATCAGTATGGAGATCGGTATAATGGAGTGTGTCTTTCATTTTCAAAGTCTAAACTATTAGAAATACATAAAGATTTAAGTCAAGAGATTGAATATTTGCCTTACCGAAGGTTGTATAAGGATGCTTCTATTAGACTTAATGAGCTGGATGAATTAGGTTATCAGCAGTATAGTGAATTGGCTTTTGAAAAGATGGTACGGGATTTATCCAAAAAGCATATTGATTATTCTGGAGAGTGTGAATTTCGCTTATACTCCTTCAGTGAGGAGCAATATGAATATCTGGATATCTCAAATGCAATCAATGGAATTATTGTGCCAAGAAGAAATTTGTCAAAGTTTGCAGAACAACAATTAACTCAATTTTCCAAGAATATGAATATTCAAATGCTTTATTTGAATTGGAGAAGTGATGGCATATCAGTAACCACATTAGAGGAAGATGAAAGAGTATATAAAATTGTAATGAAGAATTTGGAAACCTTGAAGATCAATTCTTAATTCTTTCCGAATATTGTCTAGTCGCTGATTAACTTGCCATTTTCTATTCGTAAACGATACGCTTTTCTTCCCTCCGAATCCACAGGATAGAAATCCATATCGTAGCGTTTAGAATTTTTAAATCAATTTAGAGATCAAATGCAAAAAGCGTAGCTGCGATAACACCTAACCATCCCAATATTAAACCGATGATACCCAATGGCTCGGAATCTCCATTTTTTATTGTTAGTACTAAACCATAAATGAAAAACAGTAAGCTTATAAGAGCTAAGATTGTTAATCCAAGTCCAAACGGTAAGAAGAAGAAACAACAAAAGACAAGCCAACCAAAGCCTATTAAAACACCTGAAATTGCCATTCCTCTTCCTGCGTATAAATCAGGGTGTTTACGGATGCGATGTGATTGAATCATTCCTAAAGTGATTGCGATAATTGAAATACCCAACAAACCGAGTATCAAACTACTTATCGCCATACCCTTTCTTTTTTTAGTTTCTTGTGGTTGTGAATCATCTATACTCAATCCAATCGAAGGTTTTGGAGATAGTCGCTCAATTGTTGTTGGAATAGAGACTTGCCGGAGTAAGTTGTTTGATCTGGTATCTGCTGTCTTGGATATTTCTGAATTTTGATTTTCCTCTTCTCCCATATTGGAGTTGTCAATTCTATCTATTGACTTAAATTCGGTAGAAGAAGTGGATTCAGTGATTGTGATTTCTGATTTGCGAATAGTCGCATGATACTCAATTGTATCTATGGTTCGTTCATTAACTTCGGATTTTACTCCACGTTTCCATTCAATGTGGTATCCTTTACTAAAAAGACGTTTTTCGATTGTGCAACCTGTGGTTAGTGCAATAATCAATAAGCAAAAGGATATAAAAGTTGATGTTTTCATTTGTTTTGGTTTTGTGAGTTGCAAATTTATTAATTATAACCGAACGGTCATTGTGTAGGTGCTTATAAAAAATGACTTTTCGGTCATGAATTCTGCATTAGATGATGAAAAATTGTTACGTCTCGCTGAACGTGTTAGAGAACTTCGTATATCTAAGGGATTGACACAAAATGATGCATTTGCGGATACAGGAATACATTTTGGTAGAATTGAACAAGGAAAGCGTGATATTTCGTTTACCACGCTTTGTAAGTTGGCTGATTATTTTGAAATAAACTTGGAATCATTTCGTTAATGTATTTTATCCAGTTTAACTCTTAAATTTCTGTAAAAAAACGTTGCTAGTCTTATTAGTAATGCTAATTTTGTTTGTATGATGCAAATGGTAACTCCATCGGTAACTTCTAACTCTGCGATGAATTCGTATGTGAAAGGATTTGACGCACCTAAGCAAGTTAAGGATGTAATAAAAACGGTGTACGGAGCACGAATTGAGCGCCGTAAGTTGGAAAGAAATGCTCAGGTCTTACAGAAAAATTTGGAAGGTTTTAAAGCGTTTCATGAAGGGTTTTTGGATGCTTCCAAAAAATATCATCAGATCTTGGGTAGAATTCCATATCTCGAATTAGAAAATACAGAACAACTTTCTCAACAAGCGGTTAGTACTCTCCAGTTTAGAGAAAACGCTTTAAAGAAGTTAAATGAAAAATACAAATACCCGATTATTAAGGAAATCATTTCACTTATTGAAAATTTGGTTATAGTCAATACAAACATTTATAAGGATTCAGCCACTTTTATTTCTTCTCATTCGCCTATAGGCGCTTTGGAACGAGGCTATATTTTGATTTCTGACTTAGATGATGAGACATTGACGCTTGATATCAATTTTAAAATTGATTTGGCTACAGACGATGGAGAAATTAGAGGTGAACTAGAAGAGCTAGATATTGTCGTTTACGAAAATAGTGTGACGGAGGTGACCGCAAGTGTCCGTGAGTATATTAAAGATATTTATGATGATTTGCGCAATACAAAGAATTCGCTTTTGAGCTCAGAATTAAAAATTCAAAAGGAGATATTAACCACTTTCATAATTGAAAATTAATTATGGCTTTTCAAGTTTTTAAGGAATCAGAAGTCAATAAGTCTGTGCTTAAAAAAGCTCCTCTAAAAATTAAATCTGGGAGTAAATCGAAGCATATTACTGGCTGGCTTTGTATAGGGGAGAAGAAAATTATTCATATGAGAATTCCTAATGCTCATTCCAAAGAATTTAAGGGAGGGAAAGCTGGTGAACTGGCAAGAAAATTATTTCTAAACCAACCAGAATACAAATCTTTCATTGAATGTTCGATGTCAGCCGTTGAATATGAGATTGTATTGAAAAGGGAGTATGAGAAAGAGGAAAAGTTGAAAGCAGAAGAGTTCAAAAAACTCGAAGAAGCAAAGAAAGAATCTTAAGCCACCCGACCCTTAAAGAACTCATGTTGACTTGCCAAACTCGCATGTTCTTCCTTAGTAACTTTGATGTATTTCAAGAACACTTTCTCTGTACGGTGTCCTGTTATCGCCATAATCGCTAACGTTGGAACGCCTGCTTTGTATGCATTGGTAGCGAAACTCCTTCTAGCGGTATGGGATGAAACAACATCACATTTCTCGCTAGTGGTTTTGATTTTCTTTCCTCCGCATGTTCTCGTTAAAGTTACTGAATCCGTCAAACCGACAATACGACAAACTTCTTTAATGTACTGATTGAATTTTTGGTTGGAAATCAATCGAGGTGTTCCGTTGTACTTGTCGAGTATTGATTTGGCAATAGTATGTAGCGGAATGATTACTTCCTCATCTGTCTTCTCTGTGCGTACTTTTAGCATTGTACCACCATTGATGAGACTATTCTTGTTCAACTTATCGTAATCTTGGGAACGAACACCAGTGTAGCAAGCCAAAAGAAATAAATCTCTTACATTGTCAAGGTGTTGGTTTGGCATGATGGTAGTTTTGATTAAGAACAACTCTTCTTCGTTCAGATAGATGGCTTCTGATTCTTCCGACGGCTTTTTAAAGTAGCGACTACGGTAGATGAGGTTTTGGTGTATTCCTTCTTCAAATGCAGAATGTAGAAACGTCTTTAGGTTCTTGATAATGTTTCCTATTGAATTGGTAGAAAGGTTTAAATCGGTTATGCAATGCGCTACCAAATTGTTGTAGAATGTTAGGTCGATTTTGTCGAATGTCAGTTTCACTTTCTTTGTTCGCTCGTATGCTTCTAGCTTAGTTAGTGTATTGCGCAACTGTTTTAGTGTGGCTGGTTTTCTAACTCCTAGCGAATTTTCAATGAACCTTTTAGCGTAGAAAACTAGTCTCTGGTCGTTGTCGATAGAAAAATCAGGATCGGTCAACTTCAATCTAATATCATTGATTCCATTTGACAAATTAGCGTTGGATAATTCGCCCTTCTGTTGGAGTACCCGAATGAGTGATAGTATTTCGGACTTGAAAGAGTTGATAAGAATGTTGGTTTCGATTTCACCAACTCCGTGTACGGTTTGTGTTTTCGGGTTGAACTTCCCTTCTTTGATAGAAATGCCTAATGTGCCTTTCACACGTAAGGACGAAACTGTGATGTCAGCATACAGATACTGCATACCCGACTTTTGTCTGATAGTTACTTTCATGATACTTGATTTTGTTGATTTTGTTGGGTTTGAAGTGGGGACGAATGGGGACAATTATTGGTACACTTTTGCCGAAATGAACCATTGCCATAGATGATTATAGAAAGTGGCGGAGATTGGCCCATGGTGTAACTGGCAACACGTCGGTTTTTGGTACCGAAGAGTCTAGGTTCGAGCCCTAGTGGGCCAACAGAAAAGGGAGAAAAAAGGAGTTTAGAAATAAGCTCCTTTTTTTGTGGGCATTGGTTTTCTGGCGACAGTTCCGACATTCTGACAAATTGACTAGGGACGGAATTTGGATCAAGACCAAATTCTGGGGACTAAGCATAAATTTGCGTTAATCGGAATAAAAAGAATCCAACATTCTTTGCACCACGAAACTGAGATCTGAAGGCGTTTTTTTTGTTCTCAACAACATGGCTCACATATTTAAACGCAAAGAAGAGCCAGCTTTGGCTGGTGAAGACGGAGTGTAGTCTGAAAGACGTGACACGAAGGTAGAAGAGCGCAAAGTTTTATTCTGTTTCATCAGCTAGAATTTATTGGATCTGCCTGTAATAAAACTGGATTGCAATATATTTCATGGGTGTAGAGAAATAAATCAAGTAAAACAAGTTGTATCTTTGAAACATGCAAACACAGAAAAAATTAATCAGTACTTCGTCTAGATTTGAACGCGAAATGGCTTTTTCAAGAGCGGTTGTTGTGGAAAACATGGTTTTTGTTTCTGGTTGTACGGGTTACGATTATGCTGCAGATAGTTTGCCTGAGGATGTAGTAACACAAACTGAACAAACTTTTCAAAATATAATCTACGCATTGAAAGAAGCTGGAGCTAGCTTGCAGGATGTTGTGCGTGTTACATACATCATTCCGAATCCAGCGGATATTCCTTTGTGCGCAGCAGTTATGCGAACTTATTTTCAGGATGTTTTACCCGCATGCACCTGTTACTGCGCTCCTTTGGTGAATGATGCCTTGAAAATAGAAATTGAAGTTACTGCAATCAAAAGCAAGTAAACAAAAGGGTGTTGACCCCATGTTTTATGATGATTATTCCTTTACAAACCTTACAATTCGTTTGAGAGTATCTGAATGGTAACTCAACCAATACAGAACTGCTGATAAATCTTTTATATTCAACGTTAGTAAATCTGATCGAGATTCTATTTGATTGATTTTAGCTCCTTTTTTTGTGGGCAATAGTTTGGTGGTTGAAGAGTAGAAGTAGAAAAATTGCAGTGGGGATGGGGTAAGGGACAGAATTACGAACCTCTGTGATTTTTGGAAATCGGGGTTTTCATCTTCATTAATGATTAAAAAAACAGAAATTAAATTTGTTCGTTTTCGAATGATTGTGTTTCTTTGATAAACCCCAACTGCATCAACTTTACTACCATGACAAAAATCAGAATCGCCCTTTTGCTATTCACCTTTGTTCTTACCATTCAGAACGGATCTGCCTGCACCATTTTTAGTGCAAAAGATAAAAAGGGGCAGGTGTGGGCCGGAAATAATGAAGACTATGTTTTTACATTTAAGAATTTAATCAACATTGTTCCGTCCAAAAAAGATTGTTTCGGATATGTTTATTTGAGCTATAATTATTCCGATGCATCGATGCAGGGCGGCTTCAATGAAGCTGGTTTGTTTTTCGATTTTAATTGGGTTCCTTATACTAAACGCAAAGAAAAATCAACAACGAAAGAACATTTTCCAGGTGGAGACGATAAAATGTTTGAATACATGATGGAGCATTTCACAACTGTTCAGCAGGTAATGGATTTTTATAAAAAGTATGAGGTGTGGAGTGTGGAATCTTCCCAACTTCATTTGGCAGATAAACAAGGTAATCTGGGGATTATTGTGGCTGACAGTATGTGGATTACCACGAATAATTACCTCGCTTCAACGAATTACAATTTATGTCATGCCGATCATGATGGAGACGATTGTTACAGAATGCCGATTGCTGAACGTTTATTGAAAAGCGGCGAACCTTCGCTTGATTTGTTTACTCAAATCTGTGACTCGACAAGTCAATTTGATGATACAGGAAGTGGCACCATCTATTCGAATATTCATAATTTGACAACCGGTGAGATTTGGTTTTATTTCGGACAGGATTATACCAATGCGTATAAAACTACTGTTCAGGAATTATTGAAATTGGGAAAAACTTCTATCTATATCAGTGATTTATTCAAAGACCAAACTTTGGTAAAAGCGTACACTGCTGCAAAGAACAAAAAGTATGAAGTCGCAATTGAAATCATGAATTCAATTCAGGATTCGACAAAACGTTCGAAGAAGATGCGTTTATTGGTTGCCAGTTTGCTGAATATGGAAGCGGATTTTGATAGCTATCCCATCTTTGAATATTATCTAAAAAGTATAATTTGGGAAGCAGGAGATTTTCGGGTAAATGGGATTGTTTTATACAGCAAGGGTGAAAAAGAGAAAGCCTTAGAGTCGATAGACGAAGGACTGAAAAAATTCCCAGGAAATGAAGACCTGATGAACCTGAAAGATCAACTGAGCGGAAAATTTGCTTCTGATGCCAATTACAAAATAGTATTGGAGGGATTCAAAGATGCCAAATCTGTGTTGTTGGAAGATTTTTCTTACTATAAACTGGGGAATTTGATGATAAAAGAAGGCGATAGTTGGGTATGTGGATACGCTTTAGTTCCTGATGACTTCTTTTTCAAATTTATTGTGGATGGAAAAGAAGTGTTGTCACCGCAATTCGGAACTTCTTCCTACCTTGGAATGCCCTGTAATCATGTGGTTATTAAGAAGAGTTTATTCCGAAAGTTGGCTTTTAAGATTTTCAAGTATAAATTCAGAGTCAAATAATTTCCATTGGTAGGAGCGTGATGGACAGAATAACTATTTTTTAGTAATTTCATTTTCATGCAAAAATTAATTTTACTTACTTCAGGCCTTGTCATTCTGTTTTTTACTCTTATGTGGATTGCATTTCCATTTTTGAATGATGTTTTATTGAAAGAGATTATGCGTTCAGCAAAATCAACTGGTTTTTCCAATAATTCGATTAATGGTTTACTTGCGCTTCGATTAAAAACTGCTCTGTCATTTGGGGCTATTCCCTTATTGTTATTCGGAAATCTCATGCTTATAAAACGATTAAAAAATCCAGAGTATCCAAGAAACAAATTTCGGAGAGTGTTTATACTGGTTATTGCGACTTATTTTATCGGGTTCTTTCTCAAATTTATGGTGATTAAACAGAATATAGCACTTTTCGAAAGATATAGAATCTCTGAAGCCATTGTAAATGATATTCCGTTGGATCAAATCTATTTTTATGATTTTCCATTGATATTGAATTTGATTACCTGTTTGCTTTTTTTTCTTTTTGCAAAAAGGAAAGTATCTTCTAACACTCTTTAACTTTCTTCCACTTCTTTTTTACCTACCTTACCCTGTAACGAAAAAGTGAGGAGTATGAAAAAGCAATTTTATCTGTCAAAAGAACCAAAGTTTTGCCCAGCGTGCGGAACTCCATTGCCTGAAGGACATGAACAATGTCCGAATCCCACTTGTCCTTCAAATACGCCGCCGCCAGTTCATTAATAGTTTAATTGATCAAAAGCTTCATCTTTTAGTAGGTGAAGCTTTTTTATAATCATTCCTTTACAAATTTTTGAACTCTCTTCAATGTCTCTGATTGGTAACTCAACCAATACAAGCCTGCTTTCAATTCGCTGATATCTAATGTTACAAGCTCGGAGAAGGTTTCGATTTCTTTGATTTTAGCTCCTCTCGCATCAAAAATTTGAATGGAACTAGGTTTGATCTCTGGAAGCTGAATATGGATTGTTCCATTCGAAGGATTGGGATAAATCTTAAAAGCGAGTGGTTGATTATTGGTTGTGTCAACAACCGTGTAAACGGTTATTTTGTCTGTATTTAAAGTTCCTCCACCGTTGTTGATCAGGTAGATTTTCTTGCCGTCGGGAGAAACTGCAATGTCTCGTAATCGACCATTTAATTGTTGATCTTCCGCAAAATATTTTTTCGGATTAGGGTTCTGAGATGTTGAAGGTGCAATTGTTCCTTGCGTGTTTAATTTAAATTGATAAACTTCCATATCCGTAAAATCACCATCTTTTAAAGTAACGAGAAGAATGCTATTTGTCCATGTAGGAATTGCTGTGCTCGTATAATGTGCGCCATCTGAAGGTGCAACTGTACACCAGGAGTTTCCATTGTTGGAATTCGGTATTTGTACTGCACAGATTGAATAAATAGGCTCCACTAAATGGTCATTTGAAATGAGTGGATTTGGAACATAATTGGTGACATAATTTGATTCACCAGGAAAATTATTGTCCGCATGATAACCACGAACGTCTTTCCAGCCATAGTTCATTCCTTTTTCCAATAGATTGATTTCATCATCAGTGCGATCCCCATGCTCAATGTCGTAAAGAAGATCTAAGTCTTTGTTGTAAACCAAACCCTGCGGATTGCGATGACCTCTTGTGTAGAATGAGTTTCCAGAAATTGGATTATCCGCAGGAATACTTCCGTCCATATTGAAACGGTGAATTTTTCCGTTGTCGGTGTTTGGGTCTTGAGCAAAATTATTCGGATTGTCCGTTTGTGGATTATAGCATTGCGGACTATTCGTTTCAGATGCCCCATGATCACCAATTGTGACGAATAGGTAAGGAATATTAGTTCGTTTAACAGCCAAAATTCTCCCTCCCCAATGATCATATCCATTGGAAATACCTGTTATAATATCTTGAAAACCGATTATTTGCTCGGTAGTTAAATCCCATTCCAATCTTCTGATTTTATAGCGGGTATCTGGGTTTGCTGTTGTTCCTGAATTGTAGGAATACATGAAATAAATGAAAGAGGATCCAAATGTAAGAAAGTTTGGATGGAGCGTTAAACCCAAAGTGCCCCTTCCGATGCCTAGTGATGGACAAAAAGGCGAGTTTTCTAAAGGACTTCCATCAAAATAATCTGCAGCGGAATGAACAATGGTTTTGTTTCCAGTTTGCGGATCGATTCGAGAAACTCTTCCGTTACTTTCTGTCACCCAAAGCATGGAATCGGGTCCAAAAGTAATTTCCCATGGAGCGGAAAGAGTAGTAGGGAGTTCTGATCGCGTGAAAATTTGGGCAACGCCAAAGAAAGAATTTAAGGTTAAAAGGAAAAGGGTGAATGTTTTCATATTTAGGGGTATGAATGCGATTATCTAAAAATCCAGTTGACTATTCGTTGGTTTTTTCGGGTCGTATTTAATATCAATTTCAGAATTGTTCTTATCCAATAAAAGAGTAATGATTCTTTTGTTTTTTAAACTATTCGGAATTTTGTCTATTCCTTTGTAGGTTTTTGAATTTACGTGATACTGGTAACGAACGGTGTAGAAATAGGCAACTGTTTTATTTCCGTATTCACTCATACTAATTTCTTCTATAGGTTTAATAGAAAGAATAATTCCTTTAGTTAATCCATCATAATTTTCAGCTTCTTTGTTTCTTTTCCAATCAGGGTAAAGAAATAGGAAAGCAAACAACAAGAACAAGCCTGAAAATAGAACGATCGTTCTGAAAATAGATTTCCAATCCCAAAAGAACCAATTAGAAGTTTTCTTCATAAGTTGAATCCATCTTTAATGACCGAAAGATACTGAATTCTGGAATTGAGCACATAATTTTCGGAAAGCTAATTCCATACTTCTATCTTTGTACCATATATTTTAACGAATGTCAGAAGAGAAAAGAACGGATTTGGAGTCCTTGGGTGAATTTGGAACTATTGATTTATTGACCAAAAACTTTTTGATTACAAGAGAATCAACGGCTTTTGGAATTGGAGATGATGCTGCAGTTCTGGAAAGAAATGAAGAGCAATACACCTTAGTTTCAACAGATATGTTGGTGGAAGGAGTTCACTTTAACCTGATGTACGTTCCATTTAAACATTTGGGGTATAAATCAGTTGCGGTGAATGTTTCTGATATTGCTGCTATGAATGGAACTCCAGAGCAAATTACTGTTTCAATTGCTGTTTCGAATCGGTTCCCTTTGGAAGCTTTGGAAGAATTGTATGACGGAATTCGCTTGGCATGTCAACATTATAAAGTGGATTTAGTTGGAGGAGATACAACATCATCCCGTTCAGGCTTGGTGATTTCTGTTACAGCTATCGGGGTGGTGGATAAATCGAAAGTGGTTTATCGATCTGGAGCTGGAACGAATGATTTGTTGGTTGTTTCAGGCGATTTGGGTGCTGCTTATGTGGGACTACAAGTTTTGGAACGTGAGAAAAGTGTTTTTCAAGCAAATCCGGATATTCAACCAGATTTGGATGGAAAAGATTATATCATTCAACGCCAATTGAAGCCAGAAGCTCGGATGGATGTGATTGCATATTTGAAAGAATTGGAAGTTGTTCCCACATCGATGATTGATGTTTCGGATGGTTTGGCTTCTGAGATATTACACCTGTGCAAATCGAGTAAGAAAGGAGCGATGGTTTATAATGCTAAGTTGCCAATCGATTCCTTGACTTCCACAACGGCACTTGATTTTAATCTGGATCCCGTGACTTGTGTGTTGAATGGGGGTGAAGATTACGAATTGTTATTTACAGTTTCTCAAAATGATTTTGATAAAATCAAAGGGAATCCGCACATGACTATTATTGGTTATATGACGGACGCAAGTGATGGAATTTATTTAGTAGATAAGAATGAATCATTAATTCCTTTGAGCGCTCAGGGTTGGGATCATTTTCAACAATAGGTAGGAAAAGAATAAAGCAAAAAAAATCCCGCTTTTCAATTGAAGAGCGGGATTTTTTTATCTCATATCTTTTTTGTCTTTCTTTCTCAATGGATCGGTAATGTCTCCGCCTTCAGGTGAAACATCTGGATTTGTTGAATCAATTACAGTACCTGTTCCAGTTGATAATGTATTACCACTGTTTGAACCAGCTCCATTTTTTAATTCTGGAGTAAGGCATTTCGTCGGTGACCCAACTGAATTCTCTGAAGATCGTGTATTAGGGTGGATATCAGCTTTTTGACAAGCTGCAAACACTACTAATAAGGATGCTATAATTGTTATCTTTTTCATATCGCTAAATCGCATACTGAACAAATATAAACTATTTAATCATTCATTTCCAAATTTTCATACGGAATTTTGATTAAAACGCGCGTTCCTTTGATTGAACGGTCAGAATTCATCATTTGAAAGGGTCCAATTAGTTCATAATCTTTGTTCCAAATTTCCCGAATGAGATCTATTCTCTTAGACGTTATTTCCATTCCTTGAGATTTATGATCACCTTTAAATTGGGCTTTTTTCTTCATGCTGAAGTCAATTCCAATTCCATTATCATCAATACAAATTTCCAGTTGATTTCCAATTGCCTTGATTGTAATTAGAATTTCTCCTGGTTTCGTTTCATCTGGCAAAATACCGTGGATAATACTGTTTTCAACGAATGGTTGCAACAGCATGGCCGGGACGCTTACCTGTTCTAAATCAATATCTTGATTGTCTATTCTGTAGGTGAAACGGTCTTTGAAACGCATTGCTTCAAGTGATAAATAGAGCTCAAGCCTTTCTAATTCTTGATGAAGTGTTACCACATTATCTCCTTCTGCAGCGCTATCCAAGTTTTTCCGAATTAACTTGGCAAAACTAGTTAAGTACCTGTTTGCTGAAATTTTATCCTGTGTATTGATGAAATATTGAATCGAATTCAAGGAATTGAAAATAAAATGACGATTCATACTCGCATTTAAAGACTGTTGTTCCAGGGTAAGTAGTCGGGATCTATTCTCTAAATTTATTTTGTAATTGCGATCTCTTTCTTGTTTAATTTGCAATCTGAAATAGTACCGAATGCCAAATGCGATTGCTACAAAAACAATCAAATAAAACCACCAAGTTCTCCAAAAAGGTGGAGTAATGGTAATGTTAAAGGAAAGTAAATTGGAAATTTTTTTGGTTCCTGAAATGGCTCTAATTCGAAGAATATAGTCTCCCGCATCTAAATTGGAAAGAATAATTGTTGGATTAAGGGTAGGGGGAGACCACTTGTCGGATTCTCCCTCTAGCCAATATTGAAAGGTCACAGATTCGGGATCTTCCATGGAAATTCCGTCCAAATCTATAATCAAATTGTTTTTCGAATAATAGAGATTCAAGCCTTGAAATAACTCGGAAGGATTGATCTCTCGGTAATTGACCAAAACGCGTGCAATGTTTAGTTTTGGCGGGAAATCTGTAAAGTTTGCTCTGTCAGAATGTAGGTTTATTTTTGCTAATCCATCACTGGTTCCAAACCAAAAGTTGTCATCATCGAACATGGATGAATTAATGTTGGATTCTAAATTGATCAATCCGTTATTGGTTCCAATATGTTTTACTAAATTTTGAGTGTTCTCGGAGCTTTCAAAAACATACAATCCATCATTTGTTCCGACATACATGTTTTTTTCGACCCGATGAATGAAGTTGATGAATCGCGCACCACTTTTTGCACTATACGAAACAGTTGTGTAGTTTATTCCATCAAAAATAACCAATCCGTTTTCTGTTCCAATCCAAATACGATTGTCGGCATCAATTTCAATGGAAGAAATACTGGCTTTGAAATTTTTTAGGAGAGTTTGTTTGTTTTTCGCCAAGTTTAATTCATACAACCCTTTGGAAGTTGCTACTAAAATGTTTGAAAAATAGAATGCAATATCCCGAATATTCCCGTTTTGGTTAATGTTAAATTTAAAATTAGGGTATTTATGGAGAACATTGTTTTCAATGTATCCAATGTTTTGTTCACCTGCTACAATGAGCTTGTTTTTGAACCGTTTGATAACTCGAAATGGATTCGAATAGTTGTAAAAGTTGTAGGTGGTTGGAGCAGTTTTGAAATCCCATCTAAAAACGCCAATGTCTGTTGCGAACCAAGCAATTCCATTGATGTATTCGATATCCCAAATCGTAGTTGCAGGGATCGGAACTTTTTCACAAAGGCCATTTAGGTTCATTTTGAAAGCTCCCTTGTCGTAAGAACCAAATAAATAATTGTTCGAATGAATTTTTTGACCACAGAGAATCAAATCGGAAGGCATTCCTGTTTTGGTAGAGTAAATTTGTAAATTTTGATTGGCAAAACGAATCAATCCTTTTCCATCGCTACCAAACCAAACATTCCCTTCTTTATCTTGAAAAGAACAATTGAGTGTGTTCACTGGAAGCCCTTTTGCCTCTGTAAGCACTAATTGTTTATTATTGGGAGATATTCGAATCACTCCTTCGGCTGAAAGTAGCCATAACTGGTTCGATTTGTCACTATTTATTGCACTAATGTATAGGTCTTCTGATTGAACAGGGATGGAATCAAATTTTTGTAACGAAAAGTCGGTTTTGAATAATCCTTTGAAAAAAGTAGCAATATAAACGTGATTATTAGTTCGGGCTATTCCTGAAATACTGCGATTTTTAAAAGCGTCTACTCGATTGAAATTGGTTAAGTCTTCGGTGAAATAAAGACCGTCTCTGGTTCCAATGTATAATTTATTATTGATGATCTCTAAATCCCGACATGTTGAAGCATCTTCATTTCGTAAAGTAATTTTAGAAATATGATTGTTTGAAATGATGTATAAACCACTTCCCTCAGTTGAAACCACGATTTTTCCCTGATAGAATGAAAAATCGGTAACGCTTACTGTTTTATCTTGCTCACCGAGCGAATAGGTTTTCGCTTGATTGTTTTTGATTTCCGTAATTCCTCCTTCATGACCCACCCAAATTGTTTTTTGAATGGTTTGCAAACAGGAAATACGGTTATTGAAAAGACCCTTTTCCAAGGGGAATGTGGTGAAGGTTTTTCCATTAAATTTGGCCAGTCCCCCCAATGTTCCGACCCACAAATACCCCTCTTCATCTTGTGTGATACATTGAACTTGTGATTGAGGTAAACCTTGACTGTTCGAATAGGTGATGAACGAATAATCTTGCGCCATTATACAAGAAGCAATGGCGCTAAAGATTATTGATATGATTCCTTTCATCCTTCTTTCAACATTTTAACGAAGTCTGTTACTCGGTTTCTTGCAACAGGAATACGTAAACCCGTTTTAAGAACTGCAAAATGCCCATCATCATTGACGTATTCTGCCAAATTGTTTAAATTGATGATGTGTGATTTATGAACTCGGAAGAATTTTGCTGGATTTAAGATATTCTCATAAATTTTCAATGTTCGGGTATCTAAATAACGTGTTCCATCATTGAAATAGATGGTTGTACAATTTCCACTAGCTTCCAAATGAGAGATGGTATTGTCTTCTACAATTTTCAATCCTTTTGTATGACTAATCGCAATTCTATTATTGGGTTTGTTGCGAAGTAATTGATCCGATAAATTGCGCAAACTTCTGAAATAAGTGACATAATTTTCAGGATCTTGTGCGAAAACGGTGTTTGCTTCCACTAATTTTTCTACTCCGACTCTTAAATCATCAATATCGATTGGTTTTAAGAGGTAATAAACCGCGCTTGCATTGAAAGCGCGAATTGCATAATCTTTGAATGCTGTAACAAATACTACTAAGAAATTTTTCTCTTCGACTTCTTCCAGCAATTCAAATCCTTCAGCTCCACTGGGCATACGAATATCGAGGAAAATAACATCAGGCTTACTTGCCGTAATCAATGCTTTTGCTTGATCTTTACCAGAAGCTTCACCGATGACTTCGATTTCTGGACAGAAATCATCTAGCATCATGATTAAATTTTTGCGAGCGTATTCTTCATCATCAATGACTAATGCGCGAAGTCTTTTCGGTTCCATAATGTAGTTTGTTATTTGTTCTTACCGAAATTTACATGATTTAATAAATCCAGTGTCTTTTTTGAAACAGAATACACTGGATTTCTAACCGTTAAAAAATGCGGGTAAGGATTACAATCAAAAGTTAATACCGTTAAAATTATTTATTTTTTGCAGAATATTTAGTTAAAATATGGTATTCAATAATGCAATCACCTCTTCTCGATTTTCCTCATGGGCCATGTGCCCAACATTTGGAAGGATAATGGACGAGATTTTGTTTTGTTTGCAAAAAGAATCAAGTAAGGAAACTTGGATTAATTTATCATTTTCCCCGCTGATTACAGTGAATTTCTCTGGCTTCTTTTCCATGATGTACGCCAAATCAAATCGATTTTTCATAGCCAATGCTGCCCAACCAATTGCTCTTGGATCCATTTTGTCTGCTAATTGAATGTAGTATTCAATAGCATTTTTAAAGTTAGTCGGATTGTGAAATAAGTTTGGAATAGCTTCACGGATGAAAACAGAGGCTTTTGTGAGCATCAAATTTGCTACGCGTTCACGATCTCTTTTTTTGTCTTCTGAGTCGCTCCAAGGGTGCGAATGGAAAAGAATTAAATGCTCCAAAGTTGGAACGAGTTTCATGAGCTCCATTCCGACATATCCACCCATTGAATGGCCTACAACAATAGCTTGTTGGATTTTTTTTAGAGTGATTATTTTTTCAACTTCCTTTGCCATTGATAAAATAGAAGGTGTTGAATCTAAGTCTACAGAACTTAAGCCATGTCCAGGTAAATCGATGCAAATTGCTTGGATGGAAAGATGAGGAATAACTTCATCCCACATACTCAAGTCTTCCATGAACCCATGTAAAAAAATTACAGGATTTCCATTTCCAGAAACCCTGTAATTCAATAATTCATCTCCCATTATTTTTGATTCATCAATGTTTCAATTTCATCTACTTCAATAGGGATATTTCTCATCAAATTAAACGGTTCTCCGCTTGCTTGAATGACTAAATTATCCTCGATACGAATGCCTAAACCTTCTTCTGGAATGTAAATTCCTGGTTCGCACGTAAATACCATGTTTGCCTCAATGGGAACATTCCATAAACCAACATCGTGCGTGTCAAGTCCAAGGAAATGTGATGTTCCATGCATGAAGTACTTTTTGTAAGCTGGCCAATTAGGGTCTTGATTTTTAATGTCTGTCTGATCCAACAACTTTAATCCGAGTAATTCAGATTCCATCAATCGTCCGACTTCCTTGTGATATTCCGCCATCATCGTTCCTGAAACTAGTAATTTTTCAGCTTGATTTTTGACACGTAGCACCGCGTTGTAAACGTCTTTCTGGCGTGGCGTAAATTTCCCGTTTACAGGGATACTGCGCGACATATCCGATGAGTAATTAGCATATTCAGCACCAACATCTAGAAGAATGACATCGCCATCCTGACATTGTAAATTGTTTTCAATGTAATGAAGTACACATGCGTTTTTACCCGACGCTACAATTGGAGTGTATGCCCAACCTTTCGATCGGTTTCTTAGAAATTCATGCGAGAATTCAGCTTCAATTTCGTATTCCCAAACTCCAGGCTTTACAAATCCTAAAATTCTTCTAAATCCCTTTTCAGTAATGTCACATGCGGTTTGCATTAGCTCCAATTCGATTTTTTCTTTCACCGAGCGTATCTGATGCATAATTGGCGCGCTTTTATGTGTTTGATGCGCAGGATAGTCCTTTTTTACTTCGATAATAAACCGGTCTTCACGTGTTTGAACAGTTGTATCTGCACGTAAATGCTCGTTTGTATTCAAATAAATTCCTTCTGCTTCTGCCATTAATTGCTTGAAGATTGTGGGGAATTGCTGCAACCAATAAACTGTTTTTATTCCAGCGGTTTCAAAGGCTTGTTCTTTATTTAATTTTGCTCCTTCCCAAACGGCAATGTGGTCGTTGGTTTCTTTCAGAAAAAGAACTTCACGATGTGCTTCATTGCTTGCCGTAGGAAAAAGAACTAAAATACTTTCTTCCTGATCAACTCCTGATAAATAAAAAATATCTCTATGTTGCGAGAAAGGCAAGGTTCCATCTGCACTAACTGGATAAATGTCATTCGAATTGAAAACAGCCAATGTGTTTTTTGCCATTTTTGCAGCAAATTTCTTGCGATTCTGACTAAAAAGATCTTTGTTTATTTGGAAATACTTCATGTTCTTTAAATCTATAAGGTGTTGTGAAATTACGAAAAAGAAGGTGAAAGTGAAAAGGAGGAGGTGAAAATAAAATACTACTCTCGGTCTCCGTTCCATGTCTTTTTAACTTCTTTTTTTAAATTTTCATCTGGATCGAGTAGGTCGTAAGTACTTTACGAACTACTGACTGCAAATTTGTATCATCAAAATCAATGATATGAAAACTTTATTTGACAGTGTATTAATAAACCGCATCCAATTAGAAAGCAATTCTTCCGAAGTGCAATTGACGTGTAGAATTTTCGAAAATAAGGAATCTTATGATACGGAGGTCTTTTTAAGTATGTCAGCTTTCAATCAATTATTGTGTGAATTGGAAGTTCGTGGATTTGAAATTGACATGGAGAATGACATGGATTTTATTCAGTTTGGACCAGATGATTATGTGTATACGATGGATCTTTCAAAAGAAGAGCATCCTTGTTTTTTACCCTTGCTTTCGTTACCGAAGGAGAACAAATTATTGCGCGCTTAATAGTTTTTATTTTTAGTCATTTTTATTTTCAAAAATGAATTTTTCAGTTAAAAACCAACCACCTTCATTACCCAGGTTGATGAATTGTAACAAAATGAGTTGGGGTTTAGATTCCTATTCAGACAGTTGATAATCATCAAACTATTTTTCAAATTTTTTTTATCTAGAAAATTATATTATTTTCGATTCGGGTTCTAGAGACCCATTTGGTTTGAAAAATAGTATCTATGAAAAAAATTATCGCCTTATTTGCATTTGGATCCTTGTTTTTAGCGGGTTGTCCAAAGCATGAAATTATTCCAGCGCCAACACCGAGGGTCGATTTGGAATCAAGTTTTATTGGTCTTATCAATGGAACGCAAGTAGAATTGACTCAAAATGTAGGTGGGTATTATTTAGATGTTTCTAAAAGCAAATATATTTTACCTTCTCCTACGCCTTCACGAGCAACTTATTTTGCTGATATGAAATCTCCAGAGGATTTACTTTCTATTAGAATTGGACTTGGAGCTGCATTGTTTGATGGAGGATCTTCAGGAGGAGATCCAAGCTTAAGCGTTTTTAATACTTTCTTTACTTCAACGACTACACCAACCTATTCAGATAATGGGACAAATGGATTTGACGTTACTTATAGAGATGGTAACGGGGGAGTTTGGAAATCTGATGAGACGTCTACACCTCAAGATGCTATTTTTACAGGGATTGTTCAAGAATCTGACGGATCGGGTGACTATTCGAAATTTACATGTACGTTTAATTGTATCGTATATCGAGATATACTTGATGTATCCACTCCTGATCCGAATGATTCGATAACGCTCTCATTACCGATTCAAAACGCGGTTTTTAAAGGTTGGTTCCAACGTTAATAACTCATTAAGAAAAGCCATTAGTCAACTAACTAATGGCTTTTTAGATTAAAGTTTTTATGCAACAACTGAAGATTGGAATTATTGGAGATTTTAATTTTACCTTCAATACTCATCATGCCACTAATATGGCGCTCGATCATGCAGGTCGCTTCTTAGAAGTGGAGCTTTCCTATTATTGGATTAAGATTAATGAGGTCATCAACATGAAGGCTCAGCAATTGTCTAATTATGATGGCTTTTGGTTTGCCCCTGGTCCTTATCTTAATTTGTTCTATTTGAATGGTGTTGTAGATTTATTGTTGCAACAAGATGCCCCAGTTTTTATTACTGGGGAAGGTTATAAAGCATTGATTGATGTGTTGATTCACCGCAATAATCTAAGTGCAAATGGAGAGAAGTTGATTTCTGATAACCTGGTAGACGGAAATCATTTTGAGCGTGTATTTGTTATTCCTAATTCACCTGAATTAATTCATTTGTACGAAACTAGAAATCCAGAAGAACTTACAGCAACAAGATATAGCTTATATCCTCAGTTAATTGGAAGTTTGATAGAATCAGATTTGGATATTGAGGCATACAATCAATTTGAAGAACCTGAAATAATCAGTTTAAAAAATCGAAAATTCTTTCTGGCTTGTGGTTTTTGTCCCCAAATTAGTTCAACACGAGAGTTGCCACATCCTTTGGTATATACTTTCGTGAAATCTTGTTTTCTAACGAACTAATCTTCGTGTTGTTGAACTTCTTCAAAGTAAGTATCGACAATGAGATTTTTACCCAAAGCAGCTTCAACGGCTAAAATATCACATCGTTCATTTTCGGGATGTCCATTATGGCCTCTTACCCAAATGAATTCAATCTGAAACTGCTTTTCAATCTTCAAGTAACGCATCCATAGATCTTTGTTTTTCTTTTTCGCAAAACCTTTTGATTGCCAGCTATTTACCCATCTTTTTTGGATGGAGTCGATTACATATTTTGAATCAGAATATACTTTGATAGGAATACTAGTGGTTTTAAGGCTTTCCAAGGCTATTATGACAGCAATAAGCTCCATTCGATTATTTGTAGTTAGTCGAAATCCTTGTGAAAGTTCTTTTAGGGAAGATTTGTATTTTAAAATTACTCCATAACCTCCTGGTCCAGGATTACCACGAGACGAACCATCTGTATATATTTCTATAAATGCTGACACTTTACAAAGTTATAAAAATCAGCCATTCACATAAAAGATATTTGAACACGTGAAAATTTCAATTTTAGGTACTTTTTTGTTAAAAATTTACCATGGAAAATTATTTAGGAATCCAAGAGTTTAGAAGGATAAATGTGCTTAAATAAGTCGTGAATGTATCGTTTTTGACGATAAATGGATCATTTTTAGTTTCATAATATAAGGTTAATTTTCAAGTTGGGTGTGTTTTAATCAAAATAGTATTTTGATTAACCTAATTATATGAGCATCTTTGTACACGAAAAGGAGCTGATATCTTCAGTTTCTGATTCAGTGAATAGTGGTTAGGTTAGGTTAACGAAAAGCAGTCAGCAATGACTGCTTTTTGTTTTTCACCCATTTCTACCAATTCAGCGGAAACCAGTTATCGAATTAATGTAACAAATCCTGTTTTTTGGATATTAGAATTGTCTTTTAAAATGCCATTTAATTTGTAAAAGTAAACTCCTTCGCTGCAAATTTGTCCACTCTGTGTTTTCCCATCCCAAAAGTACCCTGTGGTTTGATTTTTACCTTCGTGAACAACATTTCCCCAACGGTTTAAGATAACGATGTCAAATGACTTGAAAATGTCGTATTTGAATGAAAAATATTCATTTGTCGCATCCCCATTTGGAGTGATGATATTTGGCATTTCAAAATCTCCTACAACATTTACGGAGGAGGTGTATGTATCAAAACAACCATTCACATCTTGAACAATTAGGGTCACAGTATATGTTCCTGGAGAATAATAATTCGTTGTAACAGATGCTCCCGTATTATTAACAATTTGCGGATTTGGATTCATATTCCATGTCCATTCAACAATTCCAGAAGCTGAGGTCGATTGATCGTCGAATTCAACGGTAGTTCCTAAATCAATTATTGGAGGATACACTTCGTAATAAGCGTTTAAGCCAACGTCAGGAATTGTAATTGGATTCATTGGGTAAATCACTTCACAATTATTACTATCTGTTACTGTGAGTGTTGGATTGAAGGTGTTTACATCGTGATAGCTATACGTGAAGTTTGTTGAATCATTTACGAGTGTGCCATCTCCCGTATTCCAAACGATGGTTTCTAAGAAACTAGTTGCTCCGATATCGAATACTACAGTTTGACCGCAGCCACCTGCATTTTGTGTCCACGAAGGATTTGCAACTGGTCCGAAAATGGTTAGATAGTCAATATAAGTTGTATCAGATGTACAACCAAATTCATCCGTGATTGATAAACTCAAACTGTAGGTTCCAGGAAATACATAGGTATTGTTCGGGTTTTCTAATACAGAAGTTTTTCCGTCTCCAAATAGCCAACTGTAATTTGATATGGTTCCGTATGATAATGATTGATCGGTCAATGCAGCGAATACTGGTGGGCATAAATAGTCTCCATTTGCGTTTGTTGCTGCTCCACTAAAAGTGTAATTTGGAATTGAAACAGGAGTTGAAACCGTTAAAGTGGATGAAAGTGTGTCTTTACATCCATTTGCATCTGTTGCTATCAAAACGTATCCGTGTGTAAAATGATCTGTTGAAGCATTTAAAGGTTCATTGTATGCATGGGCATAATCGGTTCCTGTCCCTACTTGCGATCCATCAACAAACCATTGGTAAGTTACAGGCGCTAATCCAGAAGAAGCATTAACGGTACTTACATTTTCCAAATTACAAACTACAGGATCAATGGTGAAAAGTGCCGTTGGCTTTGTGATGGAAACAGAAGTAGTTGCTGGAGCAGAAATACACCCGAATTGATCTGTAGCAACCAATGTAACAGTAAATGTTCCTTCGGTATTGTAGGTGTGATTTACTGTTGTTCCAACATTTGTAGTAGATTGAGTTGTATTGTTATCATTAAATGTAAACAAGAAAGATGCTAAATTAACCCCATTGTTTTGGAGACTTGAGCCATTACTAAATGTCACTACAAAGGGTGCGCAACCTGCATTATCATTGGGTGTTACTTGTGCCATTGGAAGGGCTAATGCGGTCATTGGACTAAATACAGCATTGTCTGCACAGCCAACGCTATTCGTTGCTGTTAAAGTAATTGCAAAGGTTCCAAAACTCGGATAGGAGTAGCTTGGATTCGCACCTGTAATTGTTTGTCCATTACCCATGTTCCAAGAGTACGTTCCAAAAGGATGAGATGATGTGGAATTATCTAAAAGTGAAATGGGTGAATTTACACAAACACTATCATTAGAAATTCCTGCGATAACAGCATCCGTTCTCGAAATGTGAATGATTTGAGTAGTACTATCAGAACATCCAGTAGTGAAATTGTGAATCACTTGCTTAATGGTGTACGTTCCATAATTGGAATAATTGTGATTGGTAGATCCTAAATTTGCATCATCAAAATCAGGATCGTCAAAACTGGTAGTTGTACCATCTCCCCAACGCCATATCATCGAACAATCATCTGGGATTGCTCCAATTTTTGATTGATCATTTACAACTACATTGACAGGTAGGCTATTTGGATTACAATATAAGGTTTGAGCAGGTGAAAATAAGCTGATAGGTGCTTTGATATAAACTGCATTTGGCATGATTAACGTATCGCTACATCCTCTGAAGGTTACAATCAACCTCACGTCAAAGAATCCAGTATCTTGAGAATAGGAGTAATCCGGACTTTCTTGATCCGAAGTTCCACCATCGCCAAAATCCCAGTGATAAGTAACTTCATCAGAAGTATGAGGAGTTAAAACAACCGACTGATTTTCAAAATGGATGGATCGCTTCGCACATTCTGGCGTTTGATCGATAGTGAAATTTACTAAGTCTACTTTTCCTACTTCAATATAAGCCGGAATAGTCATTGTTCCTTGACAGCCCGTTTGAGTAGTGATTGTCAACGAAACAGTGTAAACACCCAAGTTGTAAATATGAGGTGGTGGATTTTGCCCATTAAAAGTAGTTCCATCTCCAAAAGTCCATAACCAGCTTGTAATTGGAATACTTGCTGATGAAGTATCTATAAAAGTAACGGTGAGCGGATCGCAACCTGCAGTGTCTGTGCTGGTGAAACCTGCAACCGGAGGAGTAAGCGTAACTGCATTTAAGCTAATTGAACCTGGACAGCCATTTGCTCCAGTCATTGTCAATGTTACGTTAAAAGTTCCATTGTTTTGATACGTATGAATCGGTGGGTTTTGTCCAGTGAAAGTGGAGCCATCTCCGAATGTCCATTGAAAGTTCGTTCCACTGGGACTTGTATTGGTGAAAGTAACTCCTTGTGGCGCACAACCTGTTGTTGGGTTGGCCGTGAAAGAAGGAACTGGTCTTGGCAATATCGTTATTTGTTTGGTGGTTGAGCCTGAGCATCCAAGACTTGTATTTTGAGTCGTTAAACTAATGGTGTAAGTTCCCGGAGTTGAGTACACAATCGTGTTGTTTTGGGAGGTAGAAGTAGTAGGAGAGCCACCAGGAAAAGACCAGTTCCAAGTGTTTGATCCAACCGTAGAGCTATTTGTAATTGAAACTGGTGTGTTCTGACAAGCAGTTGCAGGTGCAGTTATTCCAGCTTGAAAATTAGAAATCACAATCGGTTTTACAATTGTATCCTTACATCCAAAACTATTGGTAGCAATTAATGTTGCATTGTATGTTCCAGCAGTGGTGTAGTTAACAGCAGGAGGATTTTGTAAAGTAGAAGTTTGCGTATTTCCAAAGTTCCAAGCGTAAGAAGAGGCTCCAGTTGTTGTATTGGAGAAACTAACACTTACTGGCAAGCTACAACCATTTGGTGTTAGCGTGAAGTTTGGGGTTGGTTTTGGATTTACTTTCACATACGCAGCCTTCAATTCGAAATCGGCCTGACCATTGGAAGCTTGCACTGTTAATGTTACAGTATAAGTTCCTGGCGCGCTATAGACGTGGTTTGGATTTTGAGTAGTTGATGCATTTCCGTCTCCAAAATCCCAAGAATAGGAAGTGATTGGTGAGCTACCAGCCGTTGATTGGCTAGTGAAATGAATGTTTTCCTCCAAACAAACAATCAATGGCGATGCCGTAAATTGAGCTGTTGGTGGTGTTTGAGAAAATCCAAAAGTGGAAATGACTAGGAATAAAAGCACTAAACGCATACTTAGTATAGTTTCAAGGTTAACAACAATGTGAGATTAATGTTAGCGAAGCGTTAAGTTATTAACAATAAGCTAATTAAGTCGTTAATCTTCTATGTAAAGATGCAAATTTAATCGAGAAGGTTGCTTGAAAGCCAACGTTTCATGTGATTTATATCCATGTTTTTTCTGGTAGAAATGCTATCTACCTGATCCAGTGTTACTTTGCCAAGTCCAAAATATTTTGAATCTGGATGTGCAAAATACCAACCTGAAACAGATGCAGCTGGCCACATGGCTAAAGTTTCTGTTAATGAAACTCCGCTTAATTCTTCTGCGTTGAGTAATTTGAATAAGTTTGGTTTTTCTGTATGATCTGGACAAGCGGGATAACCAGGTGCAGGTCGAATTCCTATATATTTTTCAGCAATGAGTGCGTCGTTATCTAAGGTTTCATCATTGGCATAACCCCAAGTTTCCCGTCTTACTTTCGCATGTAAAAATTCAGCAAATGCTTCTGCGAAACGATCTGCTAACGCTTTTATCATGATGGAATTGTAATCGTCGTGATCTGCTTCGAAACGTTTTACATGTTCTTCAATTCCATGTCCAGCGGTTACAACAAAAGCTCCCAAATAATCAATCAAACCGCTTTCCTTTGGAGCAATGAAATCTGCTAAAGAAAGATTGGGTTGTCCTGCTGCTTTTTTGGTTTGCTGACGCAGTGAATGTTGAATTCCTAAAACGGAAGTACGTTGTTCGTCTGAATAAATTTCAATATCGTCGTCAATACTATTTACTGGGAAAATACCAAATGCTGCTTTGGCTGTGAGCCATTTTTCATCCACAATTTGTTTCAACATGGCTTGCGCATCGGCATAAAGTTGTGTTGCTTCTTTTCCAACTACTTCGTCTGTCAAAATACGTGGAAATTTCCCATGTAATTCCCATGTTTGGAAGAAAGGAGTCCAATCGATATATGGAACCAATAGCGCCAAATCTTGTTCTTCGATTACTTGAACACCTAATTGTTTTGGTTTTTTTATTGTTTCCCCATTGAATTCCAATACCAATTTATTTTTCAATGCATCTGCATAAGAAAGTACTTGTTTTGCCCCACGGTGTTTTTCATGGTGTTCTCGAAGACGTGCATAATCTGCTTGTATGTCTTTTACAAATTGTTCTTTTTTATAACCCAATAATTGTTCTACTACGGTTACTGAGCGTGATGCATCCAATACATGAACGGTTTGTCCTTTGGTGTAATTTTGTTCGATTTTTACTGCGGTATGTACTTTTGATGTCGTTGCTCCACCAATCAACAATGGAATGGAAAGATTGGCGCGTTCCATTTCTTTGGCCATGTGAACCATTTCATCCAATGAAGGAGTAATTAATCCGCTCAATCCAATCACATCTGCTTTTTCATCAATGGCTGCTTGAATAATTCGTTCAGCAGGAACCATCACACCAAGATCTACAATTTCGTAATTGTTGCAACTAAGTACAACCGAAACAATGTTTTTTCCAATATCGTGAACGTCTCCTTTTACAGTTGCCATAATTACTTTTCCAGCAGAACTTGATTTTCCATCTTTTGCTGCATCAATAAACGGCAAGAGATAGGCTACGGCTTTTTTCATAACACGAGCAGATTTTACAACCTGAGGCAAGAACATTTTACCGCTTCCAAATAAATCTCCCACGATGTTCATTCCATCCATCAAGGGGCCTTCAATCACTTGAATTGGTCTTTCAAATTGATGACGACATTCTTCCACATCTTCATCAATGAAATCCACAATTCCTTTTACCAATGCATGAGCAAGTCTTTCATTCACTGGAGCATTTCGCCATTCTAAGGCAACTTCTTTTTTCTTGTCTTCTCCTTTGAATGTTTCTGCAAAATCTAACAGTCGCTCTGTAGAATCATCTCTTCTATTTAAAAGAACATCTTCAACGCGTTCCAATAATTCTTTGTCAATATCCGAGTAAACTTCCAACATAGAAGGATTCACAATTCCCATATCCATTCCGTGCTTAACGGCATGAAACAAAAATGCGGAGTGCATTGCCTCACGTACAGGATTATTCCCGCGGAAAGAGAAAGAAACGTTTGAAACTCCACCTGAAACGTGCGCTCCGGGAAGGTTTTCACGGATCCATTTGGTTGCTCGGAAGAAATCTAGCGCATTGTTGTTGTGTTCTTCCATTCCCGTAGCGACAGGAAAAATATTGGGGTCAAAAATAATGTCTTCGGGTGCGAATTTTACGATGTCTACCAAAATACGGTACGAACGTTCGCAAATTTCGATACGTCTTTCGTAGCTGTCTGCCTGACCATCTTCGTCAAAAGCCATAATTACAGAAGCAGCTCCGTAACGTTTAATCAATTTTGCTTGACGGATAAAGTTTTCTTCGCCCTCTTTCAACGAAATAGAGTTCACGATTCCTTTTCCTTGAATACATTGCAAACCAGCTTCGATAATTTCCCATTTGGAACTATCTACCATGATTGGAACCTTCGAAATATCTGGTTCAGCTGCGATGAGGTTTAAGAATTTCACCATCGCCTCCTTGCCATCGATCATTCCTTCATCCATGTTGATGTCGATGATTTGTGCACCACCTTCCACTTGCTCACGAGCTACGGATAAAGCAGCTTCGTAATCGTTGTCTTTGATCATGCGCAAGAAAGCACGCGAACCAGTTACATTGGTTCGCTCACCAATATTGGTAAAGTTACTTTCAGGTGTTATGGTAATTGCTTCTAAGCCGGATAAGCGTAAATTGTTCATGCGTTTGCTGTTTCGCTAATTTTTCGTGGTGAATACTTTGAGGCAATTTCAGCCATTTTGCGAATATGTTCGGGAGTTGTTCCACAACAACCACCAATGATATTGATCAATCCTTCTTGCAAAAACTCTTCAATTTGCTCTCCCATCATTTCTGCCGTTTCATCGTACTGACCGAATTCATTGGGTAAACCAGCATTGGGGTGAGCGCTTATGGCAAACGGAGCTTGATTGGACAAAATTTGTAAATAGGGTCTCATGGCATCTGCACCCAAAGCGCAGTTTAGTCCAATGCTCAAAAGTGGCATGTGAGAAACGGAAACCAAGAATGCTTCAGTCGTTTGACCTGTTAAAGTTCGTCCACTTTGATCGGTAATGGTTCCAGAAATCATAATGGGAATTTCGATTCCGCGTTCCACACTCAATTCATCAATGGCAAACATTGCTGCTTTTGAGTTTAAGGTATCCGTTATTGTTTCTACCAATAAGAAATCGGCACCTCCGTCCATTAAACCAGTTGCTTGCTCTTTGAAAGAAACAACTAATTCGTTGAAGGTAATTGCTCTAAATCCAGGATCATTTACATCTGGAGACATGGATGCTAGTTTTGTTGTTGGTCCCATGGAACCTGCTACGAAACGTGGTTTATGGGGTTCTTTAGCTGTGAATTCATCACATACTTCACGGGCTATTTTTGCTCCGTGGTAGTTGATGTCGTAAACAGCATGCTCCAAGTGATAATCGGCTTGAGCAACAGTTGTTCCACCAAAGGTGTTGGTTTCAATAATGTCGGCCCCAGCTTCTAAATATTGCGCGTGAATTTCTTTAATGATATCTGGACGAGTCAACACCAAAAGGTCGTTATCTCCTTTTAATTTGTGGGGATGATCTTCAAACCATCCTTTTCGGAAGTCGTCTTCGTCCAAATTATAGCGTTGAATCATTGTTCCCATTGCTCCGTCGAGAATGAGGATTCGTTCTTTTAGTAATTGCTTGATGTCTTTCATAGCCTTATTGTTGCTTTGCTAACTATGAAGTTGGGGAAGTAGCCAAAAAACTACTTGATACTTATCTCTTCCTTCAGCCTCAGCTGATGAATCGGATTTGGCACCTTCTCCTTTCCAAAATAATTGGATTGGCAGGTTGCCAAGGTTTCATAGGGCCTGTCCCTCCACCTTTCTTCATAAGTTATATCAAAGATCTGGCGCAAAGATACGGAGTAGATTTGACTTTGAAAAGGAAATGACAGAAAATTGGTTGAGACACGAAACATGAAAGTAGGCATGCGAGGCATCGCGTGCCTACAATATTTATTTTTGGTACGATCAAAAATTGAATTTCATATTTCGGTCATCCAATACGGCAAAGGAAATTTTCCCTGTCCATCTCGGAGTAATGTTGTTTCCGTCGGAGAAGACACCGTACAATCCAATTCGAAGTCTTCGTTTTGAAAATTTGAAATTGCGTTCTAATCCTGCAAGAATCTCGTAATGTTTCCAATTGTATTCAGCAACGTATAAGAATCCACAACCAAAAACAATTCCAATTCCTGTTTTCTTCATAAATGGAATTTTATTCATGATGGAACCATTGTCGTGATGAATAAAATGTGCTTCGATGTAGTAATTCCTAGATGGCAATGATGAGTCTTGATTCTGAAATGAGCTAAGAGGATTGGAGAACCAAATAGGGTCACTTCTTCGCTGGTATTTAAAATCGGCATCTTTGAGATTTTTCGAACTCAGGAATTTGCCAGATTTGATGTGATAAGAGGATGTTCCGAATGTTCCCAATTGGAAATTTTGATAAATACCGAGCAATCCATATTCGTGGTCAACATCACTTCCAAATAATTTGGGAATTCCACGCTGATAATACGCGTAAACAGTTGGCCATTTTGATCCAAGCACTACTTTTCGGTGAGGTTCGCGCATGTATTTTTGTCCAGGAGTGTAACTTACCGTGACATCTGCAAGCAAAGCTTGGTAACCTTCGAATGGTTTGAAATCATCATTGGGAATAACCGCGTCAAGGAATCCCATTTTTTTGTATCCGTTGATGGATCTTCGTTCGCAGAATTCGAGGTTGAAGTCGACATATAATCCGTTGATGTATTCTTGGGTTTGCCCAATTGTAAGTTTTGTTGCTTCAATAAAATTACTTCGTTTATAGATCTGGGTAATCGCATCATAGGAAACAATGGCATCAAAATCATGGTCAAACCCTAGCAGGAGCCGCGATTGTTTAAAGGGATTGTAGAGGTAATTCCAATAGGTATTGCCTTTAATGTCATGATTGAGAAATCCATAAGAAATCTCTGCATTGACATCTAATGTTCGCTGATCTTTCCATTTCTTAAAGTAGTTGAAACCTGGTGCAACACGCGGTCCTGCAGGGTATAATGGTCTTAGAATAGCCGCAAGAGAATTGATACTCCATTGTGTTTTTTTTGCGCGATTTCGATGTTCGACTCCGAACCAAACAACTTTCAAGAAAGTAACTTTATTGAACACCTTATCGATGGAATCTAAGTATTCTTTCCGATTCAAAGCATCGTGAATACTGTCTCGAACTAAAATAAAACGCTGTTCTTCAGGTGTTAAATCAACTAAACGCTGATTTTTCCAGTAAGTGGAGTCTTTTTCGTAAGCTTCTTCTGTAGTAACGGATAACTCATTGTTGAAGTATCGAGCAGAGAAATTGGGTTGGAAGTTATAGGAATTGAATTGAGCAAATGTTTTGCAGGTAGAAGTTTCATTTTTGTATTTGACCCCATAATTCAATACTTGTTCTTTCAGGATACAAATTGAATCTCCCGGAGTGTCAAATTCTTGGTGGATTGAAAAGTAATCGTACATGAACAAGTTTCCTTTTTCCATCGTTAAGTCGAGCTTTTGAATGAGCCAAGTGGAATCGATGACATAAATGTATCCAGTGAGTGTGGATGTTGAACTCATCCGAGGAAGAATTTTGATCTTGTTTATTTTTCGTCCATTTTCCTCGTATTGCGCTTCCAATCGGTAACGGTAAGATAAAATTCCAGGCGTTGAAATTGGACTCATTACAGGAGTGCTGTGCAAATCTTCAAGATAGAGTAAGTTCTGAAAAAAATTGAAGTTGGATTTGACAGTGGTGGTGTAGTAAAGCGTTCGATCATTTCCCCGGAGTTCGTAAGCATTGCGAATTTCTTTTACCTTATTTGGCGGAGCAAAATTTCGCGTTAATTGGATTTCTGCGATATTCATATTTCCAGCTAATTGGGTCAATTTTCGCTTTTCTTCTTCAAAAGGATCAGAATTTTGTTTCTCGTTTTTAGAGTCCTTTTCCTTTCTCTCAATAGATTCTGTGGCTTTGATATAAACTTCGACAGAATGTGGGTATGCCCATGGATTTATTTGATCTCGTTTTTTGACAACCTTGAGCATGATATCTCTCCCAGGATTTCCTCTTTTTACGGAAATCTCAGCTTCTTCTAAATCATTGATTTTTTGAGGAAATAGTTGAATGTCTTTTACCGCACTTTTGTTTGATATCACTACATAGGTTTCTCTTTCGTGGTAACCTGTTGCGTTTACGATAATAAAATACTCACCATCAAATAACTGGAGAGAATATTTTCCTTCAGCATCTGTTTGAGTTCTTAAATCTGTGTTGTTTTTGATGTAAACATTGGCGAAGGGAATAGGTGTTTTTTTTTCATCCAAAACCGTTCCGCTTAAATTCCATTGGGAAAATAAATAGGAAGGGCAAACGATAAGAATGAGTAGGTAACAACCCTTCAAAAGCTTCATTTTAACCTGGAGTATATTGGTAAAACGAAAATACGGAATTTAGCGTGCTAATTGGTTGAAAATCATACGAAACCACATTATGCTTTGATGAACGGTTATTTCTGCTCCTTGCCGTTTAAAAATGCTTGGTGTTTTTCCATGCGTTTTCTCATAAAGCGTCTCATCAGATAAGTTCCAAAAGCCATGAAAGCAAACACATAATAAACTGCCCAGCTGCTGAAGTTTTCTTTCAAACACATAACAGTTACCATGATTGTGATAATGATTCCAATTGACAGCCAAAATAGCTCCATGATGCGATTGTATGTTTTCATTTCCTGTATTATTTAGTTGAAATACGGCCTTGTGGTTCCAAGAATTCATAATTGGAAAAGTCTTGTTTTGCACGTATCCCTTTTCCATAGATTAATTCAGTTGGACTCTTAATCATGACCATTTTGTCCGTAAAGATAAGACTATCTTTTTGATCCCAGTATAGAGCTTCGGTATACATAGTTTGCTTGCGAGATGGATTATGTAACTGTACGGAGTCTAGCACGCGCATGGTTCCTTTCTGTTCATTTATTTCCCCATACAAACCAGTCAAAACGGATTCTAAATTTCCAGCATCATCAAAGAATTCGATTTTTACACCTTCTCGGAATTTTGTGATGTTCTCAGGAGTTGAATAAGCTTCTGCAAGAGGTGCATATAACTTGAACTGAGGAAAACCAGCTTCCGTTTGTAAAAGATATAATTCTTCTGTTTTTTGTTCTGGGTCGGAAGATTTAAAAGTAATTTTCTTGATTTTGTCTAAATCGTTGACACAGGAATTAAACACCAATAAACATGCAAGGCATAAATAACTGAATGTTTGTTTGAATCCCATTTAATCCAATTTATACTTTTTAAACCATTTTTCGTAACTTGATGGAGCGATGATAATTCCAAGGCTAATCGAATAGAAACGCTCTTTTAAATCAGCAGCATTCCCTGTTCCGTTTGAACCATATTGGAAACTAATATTTAAAGAGGAATTCGTTTTATGCGTTAAGAATGGAAAACCAAATCCAGCTGTCACGGAAGCAGTTTTTAATTGTCTATCGTTGATTGTGTTTGGCAATAAGCCATATTGTCCTCCAATTCTGTACTTAATTTTTGAAAAATACTTGATACCTTTTGCCTTTTTCGTAAAATCAGTGGATGGAATGAATTGAATCCCTAATTTTGAAACAAAGGTGTTTGAGAAAGTTGAACTTTCATGACTGGTAAAGTTTTCCGAATAGGATTTCCATTGCATTAAATCAACTTCTGCGAATAGTCCAAGCTGATATTTCATACCGTCCCCAACCTTTGAACTTTTAGGTCCAAAAGAATAACCAGCTCCAAACGTCTGCTTACTTGGGAAAGCTATTTTTCCTTTGTTATTGGTAATGCTCATGATGGTGTCATAATAGGTATTTTCATCCGTAACATCATCAGCATAATACAATCCGTAATCAAGATGTGTGTTTATTTGAAGTTGTGGTGTGTAAACAGCAGATAAATACAATTGGTTGTTTTTCTCATAACCAAGAGTTCTTTGATAACTTGCTCCAAAAGAATAATAGAGTGATTTCATTCTAAAACTCGTTTGATCTACTCCACCAGAAGGTTTGTTTGCATCAAAAATACTTGATCGTTCGTTTGTAACTGCTCCAAACAAATACCCAAGGTTAACACCAACACTTAGAATGGATCGATCATTTCGAATGATTGCGTAAGAAACCCCAACAAATAAAAGGCTTGTTGATCCGTATCCTTTGTAGCTATACGTAGTAGAATCATCATAGACATAAGATCGTTGGCTCAAGTTATATCCCTTGCGCGTGAAAGGCTTTAATCCAAGTCCAATTCCAAATCGCTTTCCAAAAGGAATTGCCATTGAAATATCTGAAATACCAGTTGTTCTCCCATTAAAACTTCCAATACTATTTGAATAAGTAGACAGTTTTGTGCTAACACCTACTGAAAATAAGGGTTGTCCAGGAGAAAGAAGAGAATAGGTTGAAGGATTATAGGTGTTGATCAATGTAGAGTCAAATCCGATACTTGAAATACCACCCATTGCTCCAAATTGTGCAATTTGAAGTCCTCCCTCTTCGCCGATACCCGCAGTACTATATGGTGATGATGATGCTGTTTGATTCCACGCAAAATGGCATAGAATAGTACTAATTACTAGAAGAAAAAGTTGTTTGGGCATGTATGAGTGCTATTAATAATCCTTTTAAGGTTAAATTCTCGTCGGCAAATATGCCATATTTATTACCTAATTCAAAATATTGACTGTCTCCACCCGTGAGAAAAATTGTTAATTCGGGGTAAAGTCGTCTGTATTCTTCAATAAAACCAACCATTTCCAAGTGCATTCCATTTATAACACCACTTCTCATGGCATCAAGGGTGTTTTTACCCACAAATGGGCCTTGAATCCGGTCTTCTACAAGTGGTAATTTACCTGTAAATTGGTGCATGGATTTGTAACGTAATTCGATTCCGGGAGAAATAGCTCCGCCCTCATAAATTTGAGGGTAACGAATAAAATCATATTTAATACACGTTCCGATGTCAATCACTAACGCATTTTTATCAGAAATATTTGCTGCGGCTATTGCATTTGCTAAGCGATCTATTCCAAGTGTTGTTGGAGACTCGTAATTGTTTGTAAGCGGAATGGATAATTGATGATTGAATAGGAACGCATTTGGAAGTAATCCTTTGAGCCATTTGGTGTTTTTATCCGAACGCACCGAACTAATAATTCCTGAAAGATTTTTGAATTTAATCAACAGGGACTTCAGTTTATCCAGTTCGTCGTTTGAAAAAGCATGAACTTCTTGTAAATCATGTCCTTGGAACAAACCAACCTTGATACGGGTATTTCCCGCATCGACCACAATTGATTTATTTCCCTGTTCCATTCAGTACAAAGATAGGATTGATTTAGAAAAATTTTCACTTTTTTTTAGGTCGAATGAATTCTATTACTATCTTTGCACCCACAATTAAGGATGGTGATGTAGCTCAGTCGGTAGAGCAAAGGACTGAAAATCCTTGTGTCGGGGGTTCGATTCCCTCCATCACCACTTACTAAATAGGACGAAAGCCGTAGAACAATTTGTTCTGCGGCTTTTTGTTTATTGCTTAGATAAGAATTTTATTTTGATCTGTCATTATGTTGCATCTAAGATCATTTAATTTCATTGCAGCTCGGAATGGTTCGAAGCAAACATGAATAGAAATTATGCATAAGTAACTCTTATGTCTAATTATCTTAATTATATTGTGGTCACAAACACTATTCTTCTAATAAGCTTATGAATATTAATGAAATCGATATAAAGCACATTGAACACCTGACAGATATTCAACTATCTAAATTATTACACACCCTATTGCAGATTGAACTGCAAAAAAATGATATACAAGGAAGTGTTTTAGTTCCTTTTAATATTACTACTGGAGATGGTGGTGACGATGGTCGTGTTCAATGGGATGGTGGTATTGAGTCCACGAAATGGTTAAAGCAGAGATTTTGTATTTTTCAAAACAAGGCTACAACTTTAGGACCAACAGCTTGTTATGAGGAAATTTTGAAGCCAAAAATAGAAGTCGGTGGAATTGTTCAACCACGACAATTAAAGGATCGAGTAGAAGAACTTATTGACTCGGATGGTTGCTATATTTTATTCACTAATAAGAATCTAAATTCTGAATTAAAAGCTGAAAGAATTTTGAATTTTAGAAGAGCTATTGAGGATTCAGGAAAGCCAAATTTTGATACAATTCAAATTGAAGTATACGACTCTAATACGATCAAGGATTGGGTAAATGAAAATATCTCTACTGTTACACTTGTCCAAGGGTTTAATGATATTTCAAGACCAGGTTTTAGAACTTGGGATGAGTGGCAAGCTTCCTTAATTGGGTCTGAAGTCTCATTTAAAACGAATGAAAAAACAATTCAAAATATCAATGCTATTATAGATTCTGTAAAATCGAAAAAACCGATCAGGATTATAGGGCATTCTGGAATTGGAAAAACTAGATTGGTATTAGAAGCTTTTAGAAGCGAAAATGATGTTATTGAAGCTCTTCGAAAACAAACAGTTTATTTTGAAATAGGTATTAATGGAGAACTAAAAGATATAGCAAATTATATTACTTCTCACACCAGGCAAAATGGAATTTTAGTGGTCGACAGTTGTGATGAAACTGCACATACTGTTTTGTCTGGTTTAGTTAAAACAATGGGGGAGTTCAGTTTGATTACAATTGATATTGCTTCCGAAACACAGGAGAGTCAATCGTTCAAAGTTGATAGAATTAATCAGAAAGACATTGTTAGGGAGATTATTAAAGAAATGTTAGGAGAGTCCCATGGGCAAAGTGATATTGATTATTTAAATAATGTTTGTGAGGGTTATCCTTGGATGGCAGTACGGTTTTGCAAAACGATTAAAGAAACTGGTATCGACGATTTTACAAGCATTTTACCAAGAGAATTTATTGTGAAATTATTGTTTAATGGAATTGATGAAAATAGAATTGAGTATAATGTTATAAGAGCGTGTGCTGTTTTTTCTACATTCGGTTTCTTAGATGACGAATTAAGACCAATTTTGGATACGGTACAGCAAAAAAACCTTGAGGATCAATCTGAATTTATTCGAACAAATGTTTACAGTGGTCAACAAGTTACTTCTGAAGAGTTTTATGAAATATGTAAAAAATACAAGGACAAGGATATTATAGAAAAGAGAGGAACTCAATACATGGTAAAACCTACCACACTTGCTATAACACTTGCCACTGATTGGTTATCAAATACTCCTCCTGCTAAAATAGAATCGATTTTAACAACCTTAAAAGGCGCTCCACTTGCCGAGAAATTTGTCGAAAGACTAAAAGACCTAGATCAAGCCGATAAAGCACAACAAATTGTTCAAGACTTATGGGGGCCAAACAGCCCTTTTGGGACAGCGGAAGTTCTTAATACAAGTTGGGGTTCACTCCTCTTTCGCTACGTTGTAGAAGTGAATCCGATTGCTACATCGAAAGCTTTACAGAATGCTTTTGGTCAAATGAATAAGCAAGAAATTTCCCAGATTATAGAAGGTCGTCGAAATTTAGTCTGGTCTTTAGAAAAGCTTTGTTTTCGTAAAGACGCTTTTCCAATTGCAGCTAAAATTTTGATGATTTTTGCAGTGTCTGAAAATGAAACTTGGGGAAATAATGCAACTAACCAATTTATTCAACTTTTTCAATTAGCGCTATCAGGGACAGAAGCTAATTTGCAAGAACGATTAGAGGTTATAAAATATGGATTGTCTAAGAAGGATTCGGATTTTAATCGAATTATCGTTTTAGCTCTTGGTCGCAGTCTGTTTAATAATAATTATACTCGAATGGGTGGAGCTGATCAACAAGGTAGTGGCCCAAGACTGAGGGATAATGAACCTATTTGGAGTGAAGTTCTTGAATTTTGGCAACAATCTATCACAATCTTATTAGATATTGCCCTCAATGACGAATTAAACAAGAAGTTAGCAAAGGAAAAACTCGTTCAATCATTTAGAACGCTAATTCGAGATGGAGAAGTTGATCTGGTTGTTAAAATAGTTACTAAGATCCAACAAAATTCATCTGATTTATGGGGGGACGCTTTAAATGCCTTAAAAAGTACAATTCAATTTGAAAAACTTAATTTCGAAACGCTTCAAAAAGTTGAGTTAGTTATTAACTCTCTAAAATCAGAAGATATAAAGGATCAATTATTTCTTTGTGTAACGGAGCCAGAATGGTTTCAACTGGAGAAATATGACAAAGAAAGTTTAATCGATAGACCAAGAATTAATGCCGAAAAATTGGCTAACAGATTAATTAATGAAAAAGAAGAATGGTTATCATACTTACCTAATCTTCTTCAGGGAGAACAGCGGCAAGCGTTTAATTTTGGTCGGGAACTAGGTAAAATATATCCTGAATCAGAAAGGTCTGGATTTATAAATTTTGCTTTTGAGAGTTTGGATACTATTTCGGAAGAGAAAAGAAATATTGAACTTATTGGTGGATTTATAGTTGGTGCGGATAATGATAAAATTAGTTCAGAAGTATTGGAGAAGGTATTAAGTAATTTATCATTTAATAGATATGCTTTTTACTTGATGCGCTTACTTGATGCTAGTTTGAAAGATTTAAATAGATTATTTGAAATAATTGATGGCAAAGAAATTACCGTTGGTTATTTTAAGAGTTTTCAATATGGAAGGGCATTGGAGCACCTTTTAGCTGAAGAAACGATAGAGTTATGTAAAAGAATTGCTCAATTTGGAAATGAGGGAAGATGGACAGCACTTTCTTTGATTTTTATGTATTCATATAGTAATGAGGATAATTGGAAAAAATGCAAAGATTATGTTAAGGAATTGATTTCAAGTGACAACATGATAGTTAATGAAGACGGAGGTGTAGGGATGGAGTCATATCATTGGTCTAATTGTGTCGAAAAATTATTGAATGAATCTGAAGATATTATTTTCGCAGAAATTATAGCTAACCAGATTTTAGAATTTTGTTCTGTTCGCTCATATAATTATTCGATGGAAACTTACATTCGAATAGTGATAAGTATTCTTATAGAAAAATATTTTAATTCCTCCTGGCCCATTCTGGGGAAAGGGCTTATTGGAAACTCTTTGACATTTTTACATTTAAAAAACCTATTAGGTCCTCGCAATGGAAGTTGGGAACATCCAAGCAAATTATTCACAGACGAACATAACGTTCAGATACTTCAATGGATGCGTGAAAACAAGGAAACTGCTCCTAAAAGAATTGCCAATATGATGCCATTACTAGAAAAGGATGCAACTGAAGTGCAATGGCACTCATTTACAAAAAGTGTTATAGATGAATTCGGCGATCAGAAAAGTGTACTGAATGAATTATCTGCAAATATGGGTACTTTCGGAAGTGTGGGGTCTTCAGTTCCATATTATGAAAGACAAAAAAGATTACTAGAACTTTTATTGAATCATCCACTGTATGAAGTTAAAGAATGGGCTGAAAGAATGATTGAGTATACTAATAATAGTATCCTAAGAGAAAAACTTAATGACGAAGAAAATTCAATTTAATTTAGGAATTTCCTAATTTTTTGCTAAAATCGTTCCAAATGTGATTTAAATAAATTCCAATATTTAAAGGTGAATACTATGCCAACTATTGACTTATACAACACAGATATTTCTGATATTGAAAAAAATGAATACTTATTCAAAATCAAAGTCCTGCGAGAATACATGAGCAAATCTGAGAATTTGCTACCTGTTGAGATTGATTTCTTGAAAGCAAATTTCTCTCTATTAATTGCAATTGTACCATACTGGAATCAAAAGATAAACTCCTTTAAATTACCATTTGAACGTTTGGTAATTAATGAAGATGTCAGTCCTAATAATTCAAGATTACAAAGCCTTGTAAATCTTAGATATCCGCCTTTAAGTATTGCAGACAAAATAGATTATAATAGAGCAAGTTTGAAAGGAACTTGTATATTCTATGCAGGGAGTATGGGGATGCTTCCTATAACGGTTGAGGTTCAACCTAAAGCAGGGCAAATGATAACAAGTTCAAAATGGAAATTCAATGCCAAAAGAGAACTTAAATTCGTTAACATTTGCTTCTCACATCAATCTGCTATTAAAAACCATAAGGAACTTTGGGATGACTATAAAACATTCCAGGAGTGCTTAAAACAAATGCAACCCAATAATAAAGAGGTTGTTATTGAAGTTACCAAGTTTATTGAAGATGCTTTTACTAAAACTGTTTCCCCTAATAAAAGACAAGGTTATATAATGAGTGCTTTGATTGCAGATTATTTTTTCAACAACCCAGATGATCCTGTAGATGCAATTTATTATCCAAGTGTTCCAAATAGAGGTTCTGCAATGAATATAGCGATTAAGCCAGGGGTTGTAGATGAATTATTTGATATGATTGAAGCATCAGAAAGTATCGTGTTCAGTGATCCCGCAAGTGGAAAAGGTGGGTGGTTTTCTTTTGGAACGGCAAAATGTACAAGTTATGACAAAGATTCATTAAAGCTTGAATGGCAGCAATCGCAAATCCCAAAAGACCATGCTATAAATGAAATAATAAAGTCATACGATATAAAATTTGACTAATTCATAAGAGTTGGAATAAATGTTTAAGATGTTTAGTTCGTCCTCAAGTGTGCTACTAAATTAAAAACGATATCCTCGAAACAGTAGTTCTGCGGCTTTTTCATTTTAGATAAGAATTTTCAAATCTCTCACTGAATTTCATTAAAACTCATTAAACATTATCTAATGATAAATCGTTTTGAATCGCAATATTAGCAAGGGATTGATGAAATTGAATGAAATCCAATAAAACTTAAATCTAGTCCAAGTGGGACCACAAAAACAAAAGAGCATTACGAAAGTCATGCTCTTTTGTTTTATCTCCATACTCACACTCCTGTGACTCTTTCTCTTTTTGGGTAATGAGCGTGAGAACTGAGTGTGAAATCCGTGCTTTCGAAAGTCTTCTTAAAATTTAAAGAAGAAATACGCCACTGCCGCCCATTCTTTCTTAATGCCTCTGGCGTAGCCTAAAGTGCCGTGGCTGGAATTTTCAACGGTACCGTCATCTTTGATATAACCCAATGTCGAATGGCTGCTGTTCTCAACAGTTCCGTCTTTTTTCACATAGCCTACAGTAGAATGGCTTCTGTTTTCGATCGTTCCGTCACTTTTAATGTAGCCGATTGTACTGTGACTTTTATCTTCTATTGTACCATTGCTTTTGATGTAGCCGACGGTAGAATGACTACTATTTTCAATGGTTCCGTCGCTTTTAATATACCCAACGGTACTTCGGCTTCCAGACTCGATGGTTTGTGCTTTGGTGCATGCTACGCTTCCCAACACCATCATCACTGCGATTACTTTTTTCATATTGTTTGTTATTATGATTTACTATTCACACTTTCTTTTTTTTCTTCTTTTCGTACAAAAATAGATGATTAATGAGGTCTGAGGTTGAGAAAAAACAGTGTAATATATATTAGATGATTTTTGTTTTATATCTGTAGAAAGTAGGAATATATTCGTTTTTATGCGTGTTATGGATAAGACCTCAAAAAAACTCTCCAATCAAAAATTTAGAAATCGGTTGTCATTTTTACGAGAATCCGCTCATTTACCAATTCTTCACACATTTTGTGACCTATTCCATTTCTCCTTTCTGTAATTTAGAGAAATACCAACGAATAGCAGATGACAGAGGCCAAAAAAAATCAGATAATTACCGAACTTGCTGAAGCATTGCAAGATCGTGACTTTAGTAAATTCATCAGCTATTTTGAAGAAAATGCTGCTTTTGAAATCCCTTTTAGGGCAAATGGAGGAATCATTCTCAAAGGATTGCCAGAGATCAAGAAGCACTTTGAACAAGTTGCAACAGATTCTTTGACAACCCTCATACGGATCGAAGAAGTAGTCACGAAGTGTTACCACAGTGATGAAACAGTGATTGTCGAATATTTTACCAAGGGGAGAGTTCTCAGCACTGGAGAAACGTTTTATATTCAATCTTCGATTGCACTCGTCCGTTTCGGGGAATCCCAAATCACCTATTATAAAGACATTCCCAATACACTCGGGATTGCAAAAAAAGCAGGAGTGCTTGATCAGTTGGCAGCTTCGTGGAAAGAGGAATAGTGTTTTTTAGTGCAGATAAATACCAAGTTATATCCCATCTTTGTAGAACAAGGGCAAAATTCTAAAAGTCAAAAAGATGAAGCAACTACAGACAGGAGAATTTTATGGGCAGACGAATCAAACAATTCACTTGAATGGAATTACTTTAACTGACACAGAATATACGCTTGATTTTGTAGATTGGCATTACCACGAAAATGCGTATTTCACGTTTATTTTGGAGGGAAATGTAATCGAAGGCAATAAAAAGGAAGTGTACAATTGCTCGGCAGGAACTCTATTGTTTCACAACTGGCAAGAGCCACATTACAACATAAAACCTGAAGGATACACCAGAGGCTTCCAAATTGAATTAAAAAACACGTGGTTTGATCAATGGGATTTTAACATGGACAGCTTGCAAGGAAGTCTGAAAATCTCAAATGTTGATGTTAAATTGCTGATTTATAAAATAGTTAAAGAAACAAAGATTGAAGACAATACCAATTCATTGTCGATTCAATCGATGCTTTTAGAAGCTCTTTCAGTGATGTTTCGGAGCCCGAATATTCCTTTTGATAAAGATCCAATATGGGTTCGTCAAGTGAAAGAAATTTTGTTTTATGAATTTTCAGATAAACTAACACTTGACTATTTGTCTAAAACACTGGATATTCATCCAGTGCATCTTTCAAGGGATTTCTCAAAATATTTCCATTGTAATTTGGGGGAGTATATCCGGAAATTAAAAATTGAGAAATCGTACAATCTGTTATCGAACAAGCAACTTTCTTTAACTGAAATTGCTTACGAATGTGGGTTTTCAGACCAAAGCCACTTTAACCGTTGTTTCAAATCGGAAAGTGGTATAAGTCCTAATCATTTTCGGAAAATGATTGCGAGCTAATTTCAAGTATGTTAATTCCGTTCTATTTTGGCAGTTTTACAAGTCGTAATTTTGTAAACTAATTTTAAGTTGTAAAACATGAAGATAGCGGCTGTTTTAATTTGTATGCTTTTTCTTTTATCGGCAACTATTTTTGGGCAGACAACCGATTTGGTGAAGAGCGACAGTATTGTTTATCCAGTTCATAAAGCAAACATCGGTAGAATTGCTTTTATGGGAAAGACCGTTCCGATGGAAAACTTTAAGCAATCTGACTTTTTAACATCGGTTGAGTTAAAAGAGAAAACGGATCTGAATATCCGCGTTTTTTTAGGCAATTCATTAACAAATTACCTGCATTTACTTTCGCCTGAACTACCAGCTGAGGAGCTTATAAAAAATGGAAATTACCAATTCACATTTTTAGTAGACAATGAAAAGGTGTATGTTGAAAATCTCAATGTTGGGGCTGGGACTGCTGACAGTAAAAATCAAAAAAACCTGTTTAGAGTTCCTTTAATCAGTTCATCCAATGAAGATTCTTGGGGTAGGTTTCTCTGGAATCGGTTTTTTGCTAATGGCGGACAAGAAGCATTTACAACAGGAGAACATCTTCTTAAAATCGAAATCAGACCTTACTTAAAACTAACAGAAGTCCTCACTGGTTCTGTTATTGCCCAAGGAGAATTGAAAATTATCGTTCCAGAGATAAAAGTCGATGAAAAATTGGTTCAAATTCAAACCATAAAACCGCTTAAAGACTGGCAGATTTCAACGAGTAAAATCGATACGGGTAAAATCGAAGAACTCAATAGAAAAATAGCAACGCAATTTTATAAAGAAATTACAAGTGTTGTTGTACTAAAAGAGGGCAAACTATTGCTGGAAGAGTATTTTAACGGAGCGACCAGAAAGTCACTTCACGACATGCGTTCTGTTGGAAAATCATTCGCGTCAACCCTTTTAGGGATTGCAATAAAAGACGGTTACATAAAAAGCGAAGCGCAAACCTTAAACGAGTTTTACAACCTAAAATCTTTTCAAAACTATTCGTCCTCAAAAGATAGCGTTACTTTGAAAAGTTTGTTGACCATGAGCTCTACTTTTGACGGTTCCGATATGAATTCGGAATCACTTGGTAATGAGGAGAAAATGTATCCAACAAAAAATTGGGTTGACTTTACCTTAAATCTGCCCATTGACAAAACGAAAGTAGCAGACAAGCAGTGGGATTACTTTACGGCTGGTGTTGTAGTTCTTGGCGACGTAATAAATAAATCTGTCCCAGCTGGTTTAGAAAAATATGCGACTAAAAATCTGTTTCAGCCGCTTGGCATTACGAACTATAAATGGGAGTTCACACCCCAAAGAGTTGCGAATACAGCAGGCGGTTTACGATTGCGTTCCTTGGACTTTGCGAAATTTGGGCAATTATATAAAAATGAAGGAGCTTGGAATGGTCAACAAATTCTGCCAGAAGAATGGGTTGCCAAAAGTTTATCACACCAAATGAAAATTTCCGAAGGCGAATATTATGGCTATTTATTTTGGAACAAAACGTACACAGTAAATGGGGTGGGTTATGAAGTTTATTATTCAAGTGGGAATGGAGGCAATCGAATTTTTATTTTTAAAGATCAGCCGATTGTAATTGTGATTACTGCAACAGCTTATAATAAAGCATACGGCCATAAACAAGTTGAAAAGATCATGCAGGAATATTTAATACCGGCAATTACGAAAGAATAGAAAAAAGTGGCATTTCATAAGATCATTGATTTTATGAATCCAAACATTTTCTCTAAAAACCTAAATAAAGAATGTGTTATTTAGGTTTCACCTCTTTTTCTTGTTTTCTGGAATATTCAAAAAAACTGTTCGATGAAGTGGAAGCGATATTTGATTTAATGAATGATTCACAACTGCTTAATGAGCATGCAAAAAGGATGATTTAGCTTTGTAGAAATAAAAACACAAGCGAAAATCATGAAAGAGTATAAATTAAGAGTAATGACTGTTATTGATCGCACCTTTTGGTTCTGGCTAGCAATTGGTTCCATCATTATTTTTTTAAGTTTTCGGTGAGTCAAACTGTACCAGATAGAATAGTAAATTTCAAAATTGACATTATTTACCCAGTTTCCCTAGCGTCAATTCAAACATGACCCGATAGGAATATGCGCTGGTTTTTACTCCCGTACCAGGATCTCCTGTCAATCCATTTCTAGATTCATTAGGTGTTGTAAAATCGACTAAATAATCAGTTGTTTTAGGAATTGCAAATCCAAATTCAAATGCTAGAGCAATTCGCTTCCCACTTTTTAGAGTCAAATTTCCTCCGATGGATGAAATTAGCCTGTCGTATGAGGTTATTTGGATAATTTGTCTTGCAAATTCATAGTTCGAAAAGGTGTTGTAGTTGAAATCGGTTCGTCCCCCAAGCTGAATTCCTAGTTGTTCTGTAGCTTGAATGTCGATGCCTAATCCAAAGTTTGTTACAGCTTTGTATTCTTCTCCGTAGGAAAGGAACTTCTGATTTCCAAAAATGACTGTAATCAATGAATCATTGATGAAGTCTGGGTAATGTTGGGCATTGGTTGGGTCTTTATGAATCAAATAATAAGACTGTTTCAAAAAGGTTTCCGCAGTAAGGTGAACCCATAATTTTTGTCCAAGTTGAGCGCTTACTCCAAGACTAAAAGAAGTTGGATTTCGATGTTTGACTTTGCTTTTAGTGGCTCTTGAAGTAACGGTTAAATCAAAAGGAAGGACATCATCCATATTTAGAGTAGATATTTCCCTGAAAAAATTCCCTTTTCCAAGAATATTTAAGGAAGGAAGAGTCGCTACAAATCCAACCCGAAATTTCGGGTAATGAAGCAATATAGAAGGCTTGAAAATGGCCTTTACATTCCAGTAATTAAAGGAGATGGTTGAGTTAAATTGGGTTACTTCCGAAGATGAGGTGTCTGCTGGAAGTACTGAGATGGAGTAGTTGTTGTAATATTTCGTGCTTTTGTAAACTCCCATATGCGTTAATCCAAAAGACAAATGAGGTGTTGCATCGTAGGAAATTCCAATTCCAGCCCAGTATTCTCCATTGTGTATCTCTTGTGCAAAGGAAGAAACAAAGTTCTCTTCTCCGGGAAGATCAATTACATCGTATCTACCAGAATGAAACAAATCTAATTTATTGTTGAATCCATTTTTGGAGAGAACACTATAACCTAGATGCCATTTGGGAAATTTTTTGGGAGTGAAAATTCCTGTCATCATATTTGGAATGGTCGAGAAGTCTGAGCTCTCTAGGTTCTGATTGGGGCCAAGCGCGTCTTTCTGTTTGAAGGTACGGTACTGATAGGCATTGATTGAAAAAGAAAGGCTGGGATTTTTTACCAAGGTCATAGCCGCCGCATTGTAATAAACCATTGAATGATCGTCTAAACCAGATATAGCAGCTCCTCCTAATGCAGTTGCTTTAATTCCAAATTGATCGGTCCAGTAATGGTAATCTTGGCCATTGGAATAGAGGCTTAAGAAGCTCACAAACAGAAGTGTTAAGGCGTTTTTTGCTTTCATGCGTCTAAAATACAAATTAGGAATGATTGAGTTTTAAGTAATTTAAACATTTTTGAATCATTCGTAACTCGTATTCTAATAGCTTACAATTACTTCAATAGTTTCCCCAAAGTCAATTCAATCATCACACGGTACGAATATGCTTGGGTTCTCACACCTGGAGCAGAATCACCTGTTAATCCATTTCTTGCCACATTGGGAGTCGTAAAATCAATTGTGTAATTCGTTGTTTTTGGAAGCGCAAATCCGAATTCGAAAACCATAGAAGCACGTTTTCCACCCTTTAAGTCTAAGTTTCCACCTAAAGCAAACACCAAGCGGTTGTATTGAGATGATTGAATGGTCTGCCTTGTAAATGTGTAAATCGGATACTTGTTGTAATTGAAATCAGTATGTCCGCCGAATTGAATTCCAGCCCTTTCTGATAATTCAACCTCAATACCTAATCCGATATTTGTTACTGATCTAGCTCCTTCACCATAAGAAAGAAATTTTTGCCCGCCAAATAGTTCAACAATCACCGAATCACTGATGAATTCAGGATAATGTTGAGCCATGGTCGGATCATTGTGAACCAAATAATAGTTTTGTTTAAGGAATGTTTCAGCAGTAAGATGCGCCCATACCTTATCACTTATTTGTGCACTTAACCCTAAACTGAACGAAGCTGGATTTTTGTGTTGAACCTTGGTTTTTGTTGCTTTTGATGCAATTGAAATATCGAAAGGAAGAAGTCCCTCTCCATCGAGATTGAGTGTGGAAAATTCCCGAAGAAAAGTTCCTCTTCCAAGAATATTAAATATAGGGAGTGTTGCCGTAAAACCTATTCGGAACTTGGGATAATGAATCAATATGGATGGCTTAAACATGGCCTTTACATCCCAATAATTAAAGGTGATATTGGATGAAAGGCGGGTGTCTTGAGAGGAAGAAGTGTCTTGAGGAAGTACCGTAATCGAGTAATCATTGTAATACCTGACACCTTTAAAAATTCCCATATGTGTTAATCCGACGGATAAATGAGGTGTTGCATTATAGGAAATTCCAAATCCAACAGAATATTCAATGTTGCGTATTTCTTGGGCATACCTGGAAACATAGTTTTCTTCTCCAGGAAGATCAATTACATCGTATCTTCCTGAATGAAGGGAGTTTAACTTGCTGTTGTGTACATTTTTGGATAAGAGCATATAGCCAACTCGCACTTTCTTAAACTTTTTTAGCGATGTAATGCCTGCTACCATATTGGGGACCACAGAAAATTCAGTGCTTTGAAGATCTTGGGCAGGACCTAGTGAGTTTTGCTGCTTGAATTTCCGAATCTGATAGGCATTCATGGAAAAGGACAATGCTCTTTTTTCTACCAATGTCATCGCTGCCGCATTGTAATAAACCATGGAGTAATCATTTAAGCCCCCAACAGCCGCTCCGCCCAAAGCAGTAGCCTTAATTCCAAATTGATCGTTCCAATAGTGATTGTCCTGTCCAGAGGAGACAAAAGGCAATAAGCTCAAACAAATAAGTAGTGGTAAGCTGTTTTTTAACTTCATCCTTCGAAGTTACGAATTACGTCCCGATAACCATCCGGACACGAATTGCGAATGTTGAACTTTTAAATTCTTGAACCATTTCTTACAATTATAAATTCAGCTAAATGCCAATCTGTCAGGGTTTAAATTTCGGTTTGCTTTTTGACGAGCGCCATCCGTGAGAACACAAACTAAAATAAGAAGAAGTATTGCTTCTGATGGAAGTGCGGCTGAAGCATTGATTTATCCTTTGCTTTTGTTACTCCTTTGCTGGGTAATCTGGTTACTTGAAACTACTTCTGGTGGATCGAGTTTGATTGAGTGGGGAATTCGTCCAAGGCAATGGAGCAGTTGGAAGGGATTGTTTTTCATGCCATTATTACATGATCCTTCGAGTGTAAAACACATTCTCAATAATTCATTACCAACTTACTTGCTTTTAGCTGCAGTCATTTATTATTACCGTGAAATTGCTCTAAAAGTATTTCTGATTTCCTGGTTCGGAACTGGATTCATTGTTTGGTGGGTAGCCCAAGATAATGGCGCTTATCATATTGGAATGAGTGGTGTTATTTATGCGCTTTTTGGTTTTCTATTTATTTCAGGTTTTTTTAGAAGAGTGAAAGCCCTTCAAGGAATTTCTTTGGCAATTATCTTTCTCTACGGAAGTATGATTTGGGGAATTTTTCCAATGGAGCCATCGATTTCTTGGGAGGGACATTTCGGAGGATTTACTGTGGGAGTTTTATTGGCAATCTTTTACCGTAAAAAAGGACCTGTAAGTCCAAAATTTCAATACGAAATTGAACGTGAAATGGGAATAGAACCTCCAGATTTGGAAGGTATTTGGAAACGAAATCAAGAAGAAATGGAGCAACGAATCTTATTTGAGCAGATGATTCGAGAACAGCAAGAATTAAATCCAGGAGTACCGTTTCAGGTCATTTATCACATCAATCCAACTACGAAATTGGAAGAGGAAGAAAAACCGCAGGGCGATACTGAAAAGTAATCACGCCAGTTCCGCCAATTAAATATTCCCAAGAATCAAATGGAAAAGTGAACGAAATCATTTCCGAAGTCCGCAAGTGAACGAATTCTCCAGATAAATGACTTGCTAAATCTGAAATACCTTCATTATGACCAACAATTGTGACTGTTTTTTCGTCTTTTCCAACTTGCTCAATCACACTTAGAATTTCTGAATGAGAGCAGAGGTATAATTTTCGTGAAAAAGCAAAATCACACTGCTCCGAGAGGTGTTGACAGATAATGGATCGGGTTTGTTGGGTTCGCACGGCACTTGAACAAATGACCTTCCCCAAAGAAATATGATGTGTTTGAATGTAATTTCCCAAAACATTGGCTTGAGACACTCCTTTATCAAGTAGCGCACGGTCATAATCTTCACCAGTAGGGGAGACTTGATTCGTTTTTGCGTGTCTTATCAAATTTAGTGTCAACATTTTTGAGTAATTTCCAACCAATTGTAAAGATAAGACGTTATACCTAAATAACAAGTTCGAATTTTTAATATTTCGCCTTGTGAATGAACAATTTTGAACCCGGGAAATGCAAGTAACCAAACAGATATTAGTAGGGTCGGCTGAAAATGATAGACGCTCGCAAAAAGCGCTTTATGAGTATTGTTATAGGCAGTTTATTCGTCTGTGTTTACGCTATTACACCAATCATGAAGATGCGCGATTTGCATTGAATAATGGGTTTTTGAAGATTGTTACGGGATTGAAAAATGTTGATTTAGATGAATTAAATTTCCCCGCTTGGGCAAAACGAATTATAGTAAATACCTTGATTGATGAATATCGAAAAAACAAGAATCACAATCAAACAATTGTAGCTAGAGAAACAGAAGGTGAATTGGCGAATGCTGCTGAAAAAGTAGAAAATTTAGGTGCAATGGAACTGAGTTATCAAGAAATCCTAGATTTATTGAAGACAATTCCACCCATTTCAGCTCATGTTTTTACGTTGTATGTGATTGACGGGTACAACCATAAAGAAATTGGAGATTTATTAGAAATTACCGAAGGAACTTCCAAATGGCATCTTTCAACTGCTCGCAAATTACTCAGAGAGCGTATTGATTTGATGGAGAATAGACACGAAAAACGCTTTGTAGTATGAAAGATGCAAAAAGACATATTAGCGACGACGAGCTGGATCAATTGTTCCGCGATGCGCACGCTGTTGAAGGTTCTGAGCCTCTTTTCGTTCCTGAGTTTTGGTCTGAAATGGAAGCAATGTTGCCGACAGAAACTAAAAAGCGAATTTTATTGCCGTGGATTTCCCTTGCTGCAACTCTTGCATTAGGTTTGTTTTTGATTTACTATCCTTCCAATCATTCAGTTATCACAGAACTTGCTCATCAATCAACGAATGATTCTGTTTCGAATAAAAATGCGGACACTAGAATTAAAGAACAACAGCAACTCGTTTCCGTAGTTGAAAATACAGTGAAAGAAGAAACGATAACGACCATTAAAACCAAAGTTCAAAAGATTCAAGTTGCGCCAAATCTGAAAAAAGAAACCAACCTGGCTCTTCAAGATGAACTAGTGAAAACAGATTCTCCAGATTCAAATACTGAAGGTTTAGCTACAGATTCGATTCAACTAAAAGAGCAAGTTTCCAATTTGGAAGATTTAAGCTTTTCAAAGTTGGATTTCATTGAACTTAAGGGCAATACAGATGGTATCGTTATTCCAGAAGAAAGATTGAAAAAAGAGTTGCCAAGTCTAAATAATTGGTATGTGGAATTGGGGCCAACCTTAGGTCAATCGCCTTATTTGTCTAATGACACAAAAAGAAACTTGGTTGCAGGCGCAGTTTTAGGCGCAGGTTATTCCGTGAAAATGGATCAAACATCTATCACTTTTGGTTTGCAGGCTCGTATGGAAGGATTTGGAGGTTTGAACTATCAAGAGACTAATTTCTCTCCCGGAATAGTAAGAAGTGTTTCTGTAAAACAATTGTATTCGATTGATCTACCAATTAAATTTGGTTACCAATTTGGTCGTTCAGAAATTGCTTTTGGTGTTATTCCTGGGATTCAGTTGTTTATGCACGGGAAAGAACAGATAACAGAAAATCAGGTTGTAACAAGAACTGCTAGCTATACGGGGAAAGTTCAACATTCTAGTACCATGAGTATGGAATTTGGTTTCCAATATTATTACCGTTTTGCCCCAACTTACAGTATTGGAGCAAAAATAAATGCAGATGTTTTAAGACCCTTTCACACCGATTATTACTTAGGAAAAGCTGCTGGATTTCCATTGAATGGACAAATTGTTCTGAGAAAAACATTTGGGAAGTAAGTTTTTTCATTCTTACAGTAATTGAGAAATTCGAGTGTAGAAGTGTTCGATAAGTATTCATATATTTGTTGAAACTACTTTAGAATGAAACATTTGCTACTCCCTTTACTAGCTATTAGTCCCATGACTTTTGGGCAAATAACTTTAACAGATCAAAATTTTCCAGGTCCAAGTGAAACATACGTTTTCAGTACGTTAACAGATCCTACAATTGATTATTCAACAACTGGTGCAAATTATACGTGGGATTTCTCCACGATGGTTCCACAAGATCAACGCAATTTGGTTACAATTTCTCCTAGTCAATTGTCTGGCTTGTCTACGTTTTTGTTCGGGAGTTTAGCATCAATCAATTATAGAGCTACCTATTACAATTCATCAACAGATTTACCCATTGATCAAGTTTCTACGTTTTTGCCGATTTCGATTGAAGAGATGAATGGATTTACACGCAAAACAGCAACTGCGGTTACATCCGTTGGATATGAATTAGTAATAAGTGGACAAGGATTAGGCTTCCGTTCTGATACAATTGAAACACGATATGTACTTCCAATGACTTATGGTGATAGTTATGAATCTAGGGGATTTACCAAGTTGGATTTAAATCCAATATACGATGCGAAATGGAGACAGTACCGCCATCGTGTGAGCAATGTAGATGGATGGGGAACAGTGAAAACACCATTTGGTCAGTTTGATGCTTTGAGAATCCACCATGTAATTGATGAGTTAGATTCGATTTATATGACCGTGCAAGGATTTAGTTTTTGGGTTCCAATTCCAATTCCTAAAACTCATGAGTATGAATGGAGATCAACATCAGATAAAGAAGCGGTGATGAAAATTCGTACCAATGAACTGGCTGGAAATGAAACAGTAACTGCCATTGAATACCGAGATAATTTTAATGGATTGGGCTTGAAAGAGAGTGAAGCAACGGTTTCCGTTTATCCAAATCCAGTTGTGAATGAGCTCCATGTTTCAGTAGCTAAAATGCCAGTCAGTTATATCATTATTGATGCCTCTGGCCGCATTTGGAACAAAATACCTGCAACGAGTATCCATCAAACGATTGACGTTTCCGAGCTTGCAACGGGCAACTATTCGTTAGTTGTTTTGTTTGCAGATGGATATACTTCTTCTAAGTTCCTAAAATAAACTTACCTTTGTATGAAGCAAGCCGACTGTCGCCGTTCGTCTTTTGATGGAGGGAGGAAAGTCCGGGCAGCATAGAGTAACCGTGCTTCCTAACAGGAAGGATTCATCTGAGTAATTAGATGGGTACAGAAAGTGCAGCAGAAAATAGGTAGCCTTCCTTCACTCTTCGGAGTTTCGGAAGGTGATAGTGAAAAGGGGAGGTAAGAGCTCACCGTTCCGGTGGCGACATTCGGAAGCTAGGTAAACCTCACGGGCTGAAAGATCATGTAAACCAAGCGAGTAGAGCTGCTCGTTCTCTTCCCGACGATTCTGTCGGGATGCTTGGAGGGTAGATCGATAGATGCTGATGGTGACGTCAGTGCTAGATAAATGACAGTCAGTTCTGAAGTTTATTCTTTGGAATGTACAGAACCCGGCTTATGGCTTGTTTTTCTTTAATTGTTCTTTATGGGCTCTTTTGTGAGCTTTAAGAACAGTTTCAATAGTTCCACCCTGCATCGGTTTTCCGCACAAAATGGTATGGTACTCAACCCCATCAAATTTGAATTTAAGAAATGTAACGGATAAGCCAAGAACAGATAGTGATCGGGCTTTTTTGATACAGATAAATTCCAATACAAATGCTTTTTCGGATAATAGCTTTAGGATAACAACATCGCTTTTGATGTATCCCGTTGCTAAAGTAACTCGTATTATTTTCACCCAAATGGTAAAAATGATTGCTAAACCAAATGCTGTTCCTAGGGGGAAATAAATGTGATTGGTTAATTGAATCGATAAAGCGACGAATAAGACGCTGATTAACACATAGAAAACAATCAGTAATCCAAACGTTTGTTTGCGATTATCTGGGTTTAGCAGTATTCGATCCGTATTGGTAAGCACGGTTGAACTCATAGTAGTAGTGTAAGAAGTTTGACTAAAAGTAAGGTAAATTTACTTTATTATTTAATTTTTAACAAATTAATTTTAAGCTACTTAAATGATTTTACTGAATTTCAAGCTCCCGAATTAAGTAATTGGATTGAATGGTATTATAAGTTGAAAGTTGGTTTCTATTCGATGCCGCTTGGTATTGATAGCGACAGAAAAAACGGATGAATTGCTCAGATAAGATCTTATTTCGGCTGTATTTGTACAAACTAATACTGGTGAAATTTGTGAGATAACGCTGTTTTTCGACTAAGTAATAAAAGCATTTTTTTTGCGAAAAGCGCATGTCTTTATCAGAAATTTCTACGAACTCATCAAGTGGATAAATACTGTAATTCTTATTGGTTGGGAATTTAGAACTTTCTACAAGCGCAAATTTTTCAGTTTTATTTAATTTCAATAAATAAGAACTTAGGTTGGACGTAATAGATAATTTGGGTTTAATACTATCGTTTTTAAATTTGCTCCAGTTCATTGGCTCACATTTGGATGCGGAGTCCCTTGGAGTGACCATTATTAGTGGATTGTGACTAAAAGGAATCCAATAGCCATGATTGTTGTGAAATTGACGATTGATATTCTTGAAAATCGAACGGTCTTGTATTGCAGTAAATAAGCTTTTGTTGTATAAATCTTCTCTCAAACTATCTGATGAAAGTAGTAAGACATCAATTCCAGTATTGAATTTGTCCTTTTTAATTCGTTGTGCAATTTCATTCTTCGATTGAAAGATAACTTGAACAGAAATATGTTTCAATTGTTCAAATTCTTGAATAATAATACTGTCTTTGGGACAATAATTATCCGTGTAAACAATTAGTTTCTCATGGCTGATGGGTTTTGCCTCTTCAACCATACAAGAATTCGCTAAAATCAAAACTCCCGAAAAAATAATGGATTTCTTCCAATTCATAATGACCCAAAGATAGTGGTATTTTGTACTTTTGTGAAAAAATAATCAGGTGGCGAATAGTAATTTGAATAAGCAAGATAAATTAAAGGTTGGAAAGTTAATTACTGATTTGCAAAGCAAGGAGGAAGTGAAGATTGCAGGTGCTCTAAAAGCCTTTTCAGTTCATGGTCATGCATCCGTAATTGATCCAATTATTGAAACTTGGAGAAATGGACTTTCGAAAGAAAATGAAGCGTTAGTTTTTGATTTATTTCAAAGTTTGAAAGATACTTCTGCTATTGAACCTTTGATGGAAGCATTTAAGAATCCAACGAATAGCAATTTACAACGAAAATTACTGGCTACTTTTTGGAATTCGAAACTAGATTTTTCCGATTATTTGGCAGATTTCGTGTTGTTTGGAATTGAAGGAGATTTTTTGGATGCACTGGAAGCAATCACTGTGATTGAGAATTTTGAAATGATGGCACCAGAATCGGCAATCTTAGAGTCTCAATTATTGCTCACAGAATATTTTGGACAAAACCAAGGAGAAGACCAGCAAAAAGATGCAATTCTGACAGATTTAGCGCTGCTTTTAAAAGATTTTTCGGAAGCTGAAGGAACGGAAGATTTATTCTTAGAATAAACCGTTAATTTCTACATCAATCGATTGAATAATCTTTCCTAAATCTTCTTGATTAACAGTAATTATGAATACCGGAAATCGAAATATTAGGACAGATAATTAAAATCTCATAAATTTGTTTTATATTCAATAAAAAAGATAATGGCTATTGCAATTAAAAGCGTTCCAATCCTTAAGGATAAAGCTGCTGTTTCTTTTAACAGAAATGCTAAAGCCTCTGTTGCAAAAAAAGCAACAATTAAATTCACCAAGGAAATCGCGGCCTCTAGCAAAATTCTTGCTAAAGCACAATTTTAAGTTTTGATAATTGGCATTTTTAGAAGATAAATGTACGCTTCGAGTTTATAATAAAGAGGTTCTAGATAATTGTCAAGCATTCGATTGTGGCAATGCTGATTTAAATGATTTCTTTACAAATGATGTTCTAAATTATACTTCTGAATTATTAGGAAAAAGTTATTGTTTTACACTAGACGAAGATGAGAGTGTTGTAGTAGCAGCTTTCACAGTTGCTAATGATAGCATTAAAACATTTATACTTCCAAATGCTAGAAAGAAAAAGGTAATCACAAGTATTCCAAGACAAAAACAAATGAAAAGCTATCCTGCAGTTATGATAGGACGCTTAGGTGTTAATAAAGAATTCAGGAAAATTCCTTCTGAAGATAAATCTATTGGTGATCAATTAATGGACTTTATCAAATCTTGGTTTGTTGATGGCTCTAACAAAACTGGATGTAGATTTGTTGTTGTAGATTCATATAATGAGATTGCTCCATTAAAATATTATAAAAGAAATGGTTTCACTGAAATGTTTAGTTCTGAGCAACAAGAAAAAGAAGTAACAGGTCTCTTTGAAACAGCAGAATTAGCAACTAGATTATTATATTTTGATCTAATTGTGATTTCTAAATAACTAGATTTTTCGGAAGCTGAAGGAACGGAAGATTTATTCTTAGAATAAACCGTTAATTTCTGCATCAATCGATTGAATAATCTTTCCTAAATCTTCTTGATTATCTGGGAATGAGTTATTGTCTACGTCGATGATTAACAATTTACCATTGTCGTAAGTAGAAATCCAAGCTTCATAACGCTCATTTAAGCGCTTTAAATAGTCCAAACGGATACTTTCTTCGTATTCTCTTCCGCGTTGTTGAATTTGATTCACCAAAGTAGGAACAGATGCTCTTAAATAAATCAATAAATCTGGCGCCGAGACGAATGAGTCCATTAAGTTGAACAAGGAGAAGTAATTCTCAAAATCGCGCGTTGTCATCAAACCCATGGAATGTAAGTTTGGCGCGAAAATGAATGCATCTTCATAAATCGTTCTGTCTTGAATTACATGAGTAGTACTATTCTTTATTTCTTGAATCTGAGTGAAACGAGAGTTCAAATAGTAAATCTGTAGATTAAAAGACCAACGTTGCATGTCTTCGTAGAAGTCATTTAGATATGGATTGTGTTCAACGTCCTCATAATGAGTCTCCCAATTATAATGTTTTGCCAACATTTTTGTAAGCGTTGTCTTTCCAGATCCAATATTTCCTGCTACTGCAATATGCATAATTTATGAGTTTTTCGGGGAGACTAAATTACAAAATCTACCTACATAAATGGCTCTTTGTTCAAAAAAATATTCCCGCTGTGTGTTTACCCTTATTGACTTGGTGAATGACTGAAATCAGCTATTGAAAGGGTTACAAAAAGTTCAAAAAGTTCAAAAAGTTCAAAGTGTTCAATAAGTTTAATTTGAATTGTATTTGAACTATTGATCCCGATAGCTATCGGGAATTGAACTATTGAACTATTGAACTATTGATCCCGATAGCTATCGGGAATTGAACTATTGAATCACTCTAAAACAATACAGTCTTTTTTGTGTCTGCACATACAAGCGATCTCCAGAAACTTCCATCTTTCGAACGGATGAATCAAGAATGGCATCTCCTTCAAAGAAAAACGCAACGAATTCGGAATTGAGATCCACGGTTTGAATGTTTTTCCCTTCTGCAATTAGAAAATAATCTTGAATGGGGTAGATAGGTTTGTTGGGGGTGAGCGTTGCAACATCGATGAAGTTTCCAAATTGGTCAAACCACGCAACTTGATTTTGTTCATCAAACAAATACAAGCGATTATCAATTTCCTGCATGTTCACAATCGAATGTAAGTTTAAGAGACCTTTTACGTTTTGAACTTGCTGGTTTTGACCGTTTCTCAACGTAATCAAATCAATTTTGGAGTTCGGTTCGTCGTAAACCCAAATGCGATCTGTTTGAATAGATGCACTCATACTAGCTGCCAAACTGATGTTCAAATCACTCAAATAAAGACAGGTTGTTTGCAGAGCAAGGGCATTGTCCAAAAAACAAATGCTCTGTTGATCTTCTGAAAACAAGGCGATTTTAAGTGGGTTTTGAGCGTCTATTTTTTGAATATTTCCAAGCGATTTAATGCTTTCTTGGAGCATTAGTTGACCTTTCGCATCACGCTTTTGAACATTTTGATTTTGGTAAATAATGCTTTGGTGCATGGGGTCAATATCCCAAATTGCGGTTGAATCAATGTCGAGACTCCATAACTCCTTCCATTTCTGCTGAGAATAGATCGCGCTTGAAAGAGAAAAGAATAAAAGCAACGCTCCGATCTTAAACATATTGGACTGTTTTGTATGAGGTCTCTTGCAAGATTTGTTCCACTATTTCTCGGGAATTCATTAAGCGAGGAACTTTGTGTTGTCCTCCTAATTTACCTTTTTTTTGCAACCAAGCTTCAAAACTACCTGAAGATAAAACATGTAAGACGGGTTTTCCAAGTGCCAGATTTTTTGTTCTCTTGGCGTCATAGTCGGAATTGATTGCTCTCAATGACTCATCCAATAAGTACATGAAGCGATTCAAGTCATTTGGTTCGCGATCAAATTCAATCAACCATTCGTGTTTTCCCTGGGTTTTCCCATCCATGTATATTGGAGCAACTGTGTATTCGCGGATAATTGCATTGGTTTTTGAACATGCTTCTTTGATGGCAAAATCTGTATTGTTTACAATTACCTCTTCTCCAAAAGCATTGATGAAGTGTTTTGTTCTCCCTGTCAATCTAAACCGATAAGGTGTTTTAGAAGTAAATCGAATGGTATCTCCCATGATGTATCTCCAAAGTCCAGCATTGGTGGAAATGACAAGTGCATATTCGGTATCTAGTTCAACTTGATCAAGTTTAAGAACGGTTTTTGAATCGGTATCTTCAAAACGATCCATAGGAATGAATTCGTAGAAAATTCCATAATCCAACATCAAGAGCAATTCATTGGATCCGTCCACATCTTGAATTCCGAAAAACCCTTCTGAAGCATTGTATGTTTCCACATAGTGCATGTCATCAAATGGAATCAATTCTCTGAAAGCTTCTCTGTAAGGTTCAAAGCTTACTCCTCCGTGCATAAATAGCTCCAGGTTGGGCCAAACCTCGCGCAGGTTTTTCTTTCCTGTTATTTCTAAAATTTTTCGAGCCAATACCAATGTCCAACTTGGAACGCCAGCAATGATGTACACATCTTCCTCGATGGTTGAACGGGCCATTTTTTCAATTTTTTCCTCCCATTCCGTCATCAGCGCAATTTCCTTGGAAGGAGTTCGTCTCATTTCGGCCCACCAAGGCAAGTTTTTGACAATAATCGCTGATAAATCGCCTTGATACATATCGTGCGAGACGGGCAATATTTGAGCACTTCCTCCAATAATGAGGTGTTTCCCTTTGTATAATTTCCGATTTGGAAAGTTTTCGTAATAAAGAGCAAGGAGATCTTTTCCGCCTTTATAATGACAATCCTCTAACGATTCTTTGGTAACTGGAATAAATTTACTTCGATCTGAAGTCGTTCCAGAGCTTTTTGCAAACCATTTTGTGTCGTGCGACCACAGCATGTTTTGTTCGCCCTGCATCAAGCGCTCAACCCACGGTTTGAGAGTGTCGTAATTGTTTAATGGGACTGATTTGGAAAAGTCTTCGTAAGAAGTAATTTGTGAGAAGTTGTATTTTCTGCCAAATTCACTTTGACTTCCATTCTCAATCAATTTTTCGAAAAGCTCATGTTGAACATTTTCTGGGTATTTCCGGAAAAGCTCAATCTGATGCAAGCGCTTTTTGATGACCCAAGCAAAAATTGAATTGAATGGCATAGGACGAATTCAGTGAAACAAAAAAGGAGGATTTACTTTCCTCCTTATACTATGCGAATGCGTAAATCGACCCGATAATCGCTAAAAGGATGATCGTGTACACGAATCCAATTCCTACTGTAGAACTTTCAAAGAAAGTGTCATTCTTTTCGTGATGATCTGTGTGATGTTCTGAATGATGCTCTGACATAACTTGAAATTTTTCTCAAATGTAAGGTTTTGTTTGAAAAATGAAAAGAAATTAATCATCGTTTATTCCAATTAAGCGCAAAATGTAGTAAATCATCGTTACAATTGCCCCCAATGCTGCTACCACGTATGTTGTGGCTGCCAGATTTAATGCTTTTTTCGATCGTTCATATTCCACTTTTGTAGCCGTTCCAGATTTTTCAATCCACAGCAAAGCACGTTTGGATGCGTCAAACTCCACCGGTAAAGTGACAATACTGAAAAGTGCAATGGAACCATAGGCGATAACGATTGCCCAAAGCACCCATTTGATCGGAAACGATTCAAACAATACGGCTCCACCAATAAAGGTTGCCATCATGAGAATATTCAAGAATAAACCAGAAGCATGTTGAAGCGGAACTAATTTTGAGCGCCATCGAAGAGGTGCATAAGATTTGGAATGTTGGACTGCATGTCCGCATTCGTGTGCTGCAATTGCAGAGGAAGCTGCATTTGTTCCATGGTACACTTCTTCCGAAAGATTTACCGTTTTGTCTGCTGGATTGTAGTGATCGGTTAATTGTCCAGGAATACACGTTACACGGACATCAAAAATGCCGTGATCGCGAAGCATGCGTTCTGCAATTTCACGTCCACTTAATCGACTTTGAGAGGGAATTTTACTGAATTCCTGAAATTTGTTTTTTAATCGCCAGCTCACCAATAGTCCAATTCCCATAAAGACTAAACCGATGAGCATTGCCGGGCCAAAAGAAATCATTGTTTGTAAATTTTACCTTAAAGTTACGCACAAAAAAACGCGCTAAACTTCAATTTTAGCACGTTTTAAGTTAAAGAATGTTATGTGAAATATTAGTCTCTTCCTCCAAATAAACGAAGCAATGAAAGGAACAAATTGATGAATAAAACATATAAGGTGAACCCACCCAAAAGCGCCATTTTGTTTTTGTCGTCTGCTGACATTTCAGAATCATGCGCAAATTTTTTCAATTGCTGCATGTGGTAAGCAGTTAATCCAGTAAATACGATTACTCCTAAGATTGAAATTAAGTAACCTAAACCGCTACTATCTAAGAAAAAATTAACGATTGAAGCAATGAAGATTCCAATGAATGCCATGTATAAAATGGATCCCATTTTGGTTAAATCTGCTTTGGTGACATATCCCATGATTGCCATTACCCCAAAGGTTCCAGCTGTGACGCCAAAAGTAGTTACGATTGAACCCATAGAATAACGAAGGAAAATACTAGAAATTGCAAATCCAATTAAGATGCTGTAAATGGAGAAAAGTCCAAATAATAGCGGGAATGAGAGTCGATTAATCATTGTTTGGAATAACAAAGCAATCCCAATAGGTGAAAAAATCACGACATAATACAAGATTGAAAGTTTTCCTCCTTGTGGAGTTGGGGTGATGAAGTATTTCAAGAAGAATTCAGTTGTTCCGTATTGGTATGCAATTGCTCCTGAAACAATCAATGCAAAGAACATGAACCCATATACTTTTCCAAAGAATTGTCTTGCAGCGGCTTGTTTTGCAGCGGTATCGAAGCTGTAATTGTCAATTATTTCACTCATAATTTTGATTTTTGAAAGCTTAAATTTAATAAAATGTTTTAGCTAAGGGATTGTTTATTGGTAATAAGAATTTAGGATATTAGTACGATGCATTGGATTACTAGGAGTAAATAACGTCTTAAGATCTTTTGTTTTTATCCTTCTTGAATAATCCACTTTTTGGTAACGATGTTTGCCCATTCTTGAACTAATTCCAAGTATTCATTGCTTTCGGTAACATTCGAAAGAATTCGTTTTTCCAATTTGATTTCGTAGTTTATTTTTATCTTGTTTGGATCTGTTTGAATAATTTCTGTCTTCACGGAACCTGCTGAATTGGATTTCACCAAAGAGGTTACTTTATCTGCAATTTTTAGTGCGTTTGGTGATTCAATGTAGATGGAATATTTTTGTTGTTTCCCAAAAGGAATGATGCTATAATCTGCAACTGGTTCTTTGGTCTCATCGGCAAAGAAGATGAAGCTTGGAATTAATTTTTCAGCATTAAATGCATATAGATTCTCATCAAAATTCGAGAAACAGGTGTAGATTGTGTCTTCCTGCTTAAAATTAATGGGATAAGGATATACATACTTCAATTCGTGAGGTGCTAAAATGGTGTCGGAGACCTTCATGTTTTTAAAAAATCTTGCTGTAGAAGGATTTCGGAATAACACAGAATGTTGACCAGTAAATGAATCTCTTCTGTTTATCCTGATGCTTGTATCCGAAAGATGTCCTGTTTTCAAAACAATGGTTGCTGTATGTTTGTTACTGTTAAAGTCACTTTGCGGCAATAAAACAGAACTGGTAGAAACCTTATCTCGATTTCCAGTGAATAGGATTGATTGATTTCCTTCGCATGCTGCTGGAATTTCATCCAAATAATAGAATCTGCTTTTACTAGTTGGGGAGAACAGGAAATGTTCATCGCCTTCTCCCTTTTCGATAATCAGATAGCGATAGTCCAGCTGATACAAGGCGACAAATCCATGTTCAAAAACACCATCATTTATATCTCGTGTAAATCCAATGTGATATTTTAACTCATTTTCATCCAAATATTGCTGCATCAGACGATAGAAAATGACGTCATCGATTATTTCTTTGTTATAACAATCAGACGTTTTAATACTCGCAGGCATTTTTTCGTCTGTATTCCATGTGAAATCCTTTTCAAAATAACGAATAATGACATTGATGTTCTCAAAGGGACTCAAATCCGATTGATATACTCCATCTCGCTTTAGAATTTCAGTAAAGTTTTTGAATCCCGTGTTAACGTGATAACTGTCATAGTCATTCGAGTAGATCAATTCGTAAGATAAATCAGTTTGAGGATACCAAAGTGTATATGAAACTTTTGAATCATTTTGACGATGCGCCGCAAATTCATTGATGGATCTTTTTCCAACTCCTTTGATATTCCAATAGAAAATTGGTGAACTTCCTGAGTTTTGGGTCACGAAATCAGTGAGGTTTTTCGAAGGGTAAACGGTTAATTCAAACTTGCTGAAATTTCTCAACGACAAACGCGAGTTCAGAGAAATTAAATCATCTTCCAGATAGATACAATTTGAGAGTGTGTAGGATTTATAGTCAATTTGATAAACCACATCAATGATATCTCCAACCTCCAAATTCGCAAAGATGAATTGAATGCGTTTTAAATAGCTTGAGTTATATTTATTCTTGTTGTCGATAAAGGTTTCAATAATATTTTCACCCCCAAGTTCTTTAAACGAATTGTCGGGTTTGATAATTCTGGCTTTTTTCAAACTGATGTATCCGCTTTTAAATTGGAATAAATCGTGATTGATGAAGTTTTCGACTCCTTTTTTGGAAAGGATTTTAATGCGTTTGAAATAAACGATTGAGGTTTCATAATCGAGCATGAAATCAACCGTGATTCTATTTTCAAGATAAATCGCATCTTCTTTTTTGACGGAATCTGGAATTTCTGTTGGAGTGAATTCAGGCCAAATGTATTTGTCTCCTGCAAAGGAACTAAAGATAAAAGCTGTTAAAAATAGGAGGGTTAAAATGGTTATTCGTTTCATGGTAGATAAGTTGCTGGTTTTAAAATATATGTTTTCCAGTAGTTTACAAGAATTCCTTTACTTCCAGAGTTTTCTTTCGTCAAATGCAAGTCGAATTTGCTTTGAGTATTATTTATTTGAAAATCAATGTTTTTAGTGGTTTCAAAGCCCGATTTGAACTTCAAGTGGTCAAATGAGAAACTAAAATCTGCTGCAAAAAGAGCGCTGTCATTGTTGTATGCAATTGTCATTAGCTTGCTAATTTCAGGCATGAATTTTAAGTCGATGTACTGTTGGTTATTCACCACATTGTAATAAGATGCTGGAAGATTGCAGGAAATGTAAATGGATGCTTCATGATTGGATGTAAAAGCACTATCAATTTTATGAGCGCAGGGAATCAAGTACTCAATAATCTTTTTCGTTTTCTCATCCGTTGAATTGTATTGATTCATGTGTCGGAAAAGCAAGGCAAATTTTTCTTCAAAAGTTATTTTCAAACGATAAGCAGGTTGATTGTTTTCATTCATAAAAAACTGGTAATCCAAGGATAATTTGGGTTGAAAAAGCAAGGTTTCAGGTACTTTTTGATAAGGATCTTGTTTTTTGTCGATTAAGAATGCTTCTGTACCAATGATTTGAGTGCTCGGGTCTCCGAACAAACATTCTTGTTCAGTACAATCGAGGAAATAGATTTGATTATCGAGTATTAAGGAAACAATCATGTGATTTGCCATGGCGATTGATGGAAAATCGTAGGTGTCTTTTTTGATGGATGTTTTTGAAATACTCAAGTAGGATTCAAAACCAAAATGATGAAGCAACTGATTCAAAAGCATTGCCATGTCCTTACAATCGCCGTATTTGTTTTTGATAGTTTGATTGGCTTGTCTTGGAATAAATGCGTTCAATCCGTTTTCAATATCCAAATACTGAATGGTCGTTTGAACATATTCGAAACAAGCTTGTGCCAATTCTTTGGATTTTCCTTTTGCTCCAAGTATCCTTAATTTTTCAGGAAGCAAGCTAGGATCAACTCCTTCGTGATTTTCTGTTTTCCTTATGAACCAATTAGTGAAATACGTATTGGGCTCCATTCCTTTTGGATGAACGAGAAAATAGATTCGTTCTTCGTCTGTTTGAAAATCTTGATTGGTGATTACAAAATGCCCTGTTTTTTTATCGGTTCTATGTCTTAATGAGACTTCAAGATTCTCTGGAAGGGTAATGTCATAGAAAAAATCAGTAGCATCATTGTCTCCGCTTTTGTTGATTGCAGATAAGAAAATTGTTTCAGTAGCGGCCGTTTGGTATTCAAATTTAAACAAGGAATTGGGCGGCACCAAGAAACTGTAAGTTCTAACTCCATTGAATACATTTCCCCAACTGATGGTAGAAATGGTTAGATTTGACTCGAAATTAACCCGTTTTGTTTTTCCATTTACTGTGAAAGAACCTTGTTTAGATAAAAGCGTTTCTGTTTCAACAATCGAAAAGTAAAAGCGCTGTTCCGAATCTGTTTCATTTGCTCCTTCAAAATAATTGGTCGTGTGATAAGAATCAATAGAATTAACATGTATGACTATTTTCTCCAAAGAAAAAGTGAGCTTTTCTGCTCCCAATACAATCTGAGTGCACAAAAAAAAGAAAAACGAAAGGATTAAAAAAGTGGTGTTTCTAATCATGTAATTTAGGGGTGTTAGTTGTTTTGGTTTAATGCAATTTTGCTTGTACTAAATTAATAAACTCTTTTCTAGTTGAATCGTTGCTTAAAAATAAGCCAGTAAATGCACTGGAAGTCGTTACCGAATTTTGTTTCTGTACGCCGCGCATTTGCATACACATGTGCTGACATTCCAAAACAACTGCAACACCTTTTGGTTTCAATGTTTCTTGGATGCAATCGCGAATTTCAATCGTCAAACGCTCCTGAACTTGTAATCTTCTGCTAAAAGCATCCACTACTCGTGGAATTTTGCTCAATCCAACGATTGTTCCGTTTGGAATATAGGCAATGTGTGCTTTTCCAAAAAAAGGAAGCATGTGATGCTCACACATTGAATAAACTTCAATGTCTTTCACAATCACCATTTCCGAATATTCTTCGTGAAACAAAGCGCTTTTTAAAATGTCAGCTGGTTTAATGTCGTATCCTTGCGTTAAAAATTGCAATGCTTTTGCTACGCGTTCGGGAGTTTTTAGTAAGCCTTCACGCTCTGGATTTTCGCCAATTTGAGAAAGAATCGATTTGTAAATAGTTGAAATGTTTTCCGTTGTGTCGTCGTTGTAATGAAAATCGCTCATGATAGTATGTATTTTTTGCTAAATGTTCAAATGTTCAAATGTTCAAATGTTCAAATGTTCAAATGTTCAAATGTTCAAATGTTCAAATGTTCAAATTGAATCTTTTAAACTCTTTGAACCTTCAAAGCTCTTAGAGCGAAGAAGATTTGAATCTTTTGAACTTGTTTTAAAACGGTTCTTTTCCACCAAAATATTCGACGTAATTGTTTTCAGTTTCTACCAACTTGATTTTACACAATTGACCACCAGCTTCTTGAATGGGAGCATCGATAATTTTCCAAATTTCAATGGCTAAATTTTCAGTAGAAGCCAGTTTCCCTTTTAGAAACGGAACATCTAGGTTCAAATTTTTGTGATCTACTTCTTCGATGACCAATTCTTTGATGATCACACTCAAGTCTTTCAAGTTGATAACAAAACCCGTTTCCGGATTTGGTTCTCCTTTTACCGTGACGAATAATTCAAAGTTGTGTCCATGCCAGTTTTTATTGCTGCACTTACCAAAAACTTCTTCATTTTTTTCATCAGACCATTCTTCACGCCACAATTTATGGGCTGCGTTAAAATGTTCTCTTCGGGTAATGTATACTGTTTCCAAACGTAAAATATTGGATGCAAAGTTACTAATTTTTGCTGAGAATGTCCTTTTTAGAACAGGAAGCTTGTTAAAAAAGTGCAAGTTTTGACTGGAACTAATTAGCCCATTCTCTAACTGAAAATAAACGGAAAAGTACGGCATATGCTGTATTGATTGTAAGCCAAGTCTTGCCCAACTTTGCAACGATGATAAAAAAGACAGTATTTATCGCTTTTCTTTGTTTCCTTTCCTTAAAGGGAACTTCACAAGTTCGTTTGCTACTTGGTGTTGTTGGTGGGAGGTACAATTACCTCGAGAGTCAGCAAGCAATTTTGGCCACAAAGTTTAATTTGGGTTATGACTATTCGTATGATCCCAGTTCCAATACACCCAATTTTAGCGGTTCAACGGATGTTTACAATGTGACGAAAGAACTTCGCTGGAATCAACTAAATAGAGGACTTGTAATTGGTTTAGAATACGAGGCATCTGAGAAAACGAAGCACAGCCTTTATTTTGAGGGTAGAACCAATAGCGGAACGGGAAAAAGAACAAATACTACCAAAAATTTCGAAGAAACGTTTAAGCTAAAATCAAAATTTGGAGGAATTCACTACAATTTCACCTATACTCCTTTTAAACGGATTGGCTTTTTCTACGACGTTGGATTTACACGGTACCGTATTAAATTCAGCGCTAACTCTCCGCAAAGTGAAGTTTTTAAGCGTGAAACGATGGGTTACCGACTTAATTTTCTTTCTAGCAGTTACAAACCTGGTTCTAAGGAGCTCAATATTGTCAACGGAATTGGAATCGATTTTACAGTTATTCAATACGATAAACTCCAAATCTCTTTGCGACCAGAAATTGGTTTCGCAATCAATAAATTATCCGAGGTGGATCTTGGTGTGCTCTATACCGAATGGATTTTTAACCTGAATTACATCCAATGCGGTCTGATTATTAAACCAAAAATTAGCAAATGAAACCCCTTATCATACTCACAATTGTGTTGATTTCTTGCAGCAATTTCAGCTTTGGACAATTTGAATTTCAGCTTCAAGCAGGAGTAAGTGCTTCTCGGTTAAATTTTCCAGGGTTTAATACGTATCTGGAAAGTTACAATGTTCAAAACAGCGGTAGTTCTATGATTAAGCCTGTAAAATTTAATCAATTTGGTATGGGATATCATTTTGGAGGAATTTTCCGTTTGAAGTGGTTTGTTACAGGAATAAATCTGGGGAAAATTACGGGTTTTCAATCCAAGGCAATTTACGCTTATGATCAAAGTCGCTCATTCCAATTTAAAAATAGCTATTTCGATCTTCAGATTGGAGGACGAATTGGTAAAGAAAAATTTGCGTTTATTCCTTATATAACCATGAGTATCAATAGTCTGAATCTGAATACGTTTTATTCTTATGGAAAGACCAAAAGCTATGGTGGAGAAAGGGATTTGAATGGAGTTTATACGAGTTGGCGCTTGGTAAGTTTAGTAGGGGGTCGATTAGAATATCGGTTCACAAAAATGATAGGTATCTTTTTAGATATGAGTTTTATGATTAATAAATCAGAATATTTAGGAGGAGAATTCACGGAGTCCAACAGCGCAACAGATTCGAAATATTTTCAGTCAACTGCTACTCAAGATCAAATTGCAGCAACGACGGATGGATTACAAGAAGTTTATCGGATTTCAAGAGGAGTTTTCGGATTACAGTTAACATTTGGTTCAAATGAGAAAGATTAAAGTACTTATCTTATTGGGAGTTTTAGTATTCCAATTAACGGGTTGTTTTAAAGATGAACCTAAAAAAGTAATGACACGTGCTGCTGGTTCGTGGACTATTGAAAAAGTAGTTCAAGAGAATTATGATACCCTGGGAAGTTTGGCGAATACTAATGAGTGGAGTGATTTGGGAACATTGTTTCTGTTTCACGAAGATGATTTTCAATACATCGATGTTTTCCAGCTACAATACACAACAGCTCTTCAAAGCGAGGTGAATTCGTACTTTCAACAAACGTTATTCTCAGCAAATCGTTGGTGGATGAGTGTTGATGGGGAACAATTTGGTTTTGGAAATTACGATGCGAGTACTGGTTTTACAAATACAATGGGTTTATTCACACTTGAAAAATTAAACAATCGCAAAATGGAAATATTAAATGTTGAATTATTCCCTTCAGGACAAGTTCGATTAATTGAAAGGTGGTTCTTTAAACGGAAAAAATGAAGAAGCTAATGTGATTTTACTTTCGTAAATTTGTAATCAAAATTAGCATTCATGATTGTCATTACAGGAGCAGCAGGTTTTATTGGAAGTTGTATCGTTGGAACTTTAAATAGCAAAGGAATCAACAACTTAATTTTGGTGGATGATTTTTCCAAAACCGAAAAAGGTTCCAATTTAGAAGGAAAGCTCTTTGCTGCGATGATTCAGCGTAATGACTTCAACCAATGGATGAGCGAATTTGGCGATGAAGTAACTTGTGTTTTGCACATTGGCGCTAGAACCGATACCACAGAATTTGACAAATCAATCTTCGATGAGTTGAATGTGAACTATTCGAAAATGGTTTGGAATCACTGTGTGAAGTTTCAAATTCCGTTGGTGTATGCAAGTTCTGCAGCTACTTATGGTTTGGGTGAATTGGGTTATGATGACAACGAAGCAACGATGCCAGACTTGCAACCTTTGAATCCTTACGGATGGTCGAAACAATGGTTTGATATGTGGGCTTTGGAGCAAACAGAAACCCCACCACATTGGTACGGACTGAAGTTCTTCAATGTGTACGGTCCGAATGAATACCACAAAGCGCGCATGGCTTCGGTGATTTTCCATACGTTCAATCAGGTGAAAGAACACGGATCCATGAAATTATTCCGCTCACACAATCCCAATTATACAGATGGAGGTCAAATGCGCGATTTTGTTTATGTGAAAGATTTGGTTTCAGTCATCGAATTTTTAATGAAAGGAACTGCAAAATCTGGAATTTACAACTTGGGTTCTGGAAAAGCGCGCACTTTCTTGGATTTGGCAACAAACACTTTCAAGGCATTGGGGAAAGAACCTCAAATTTCATTCATCGATACGCCAGCAGATATCCGCGACAAATATCAGTATTTCACAGAAGCGAATATGCAGAAGCTGATAGATCAAGGGTATGATATTCCATTCCACACTTTAGAAGAAGGCGTGGAAGATTATGTGAAGAATTACTTGGTTGGAACAAAGTATGTTTAGAGAACATGCTAAAATCCATTCATCATATAGCTATCATCTGTTCGGATTACGAAAAGTCGAAACATTTCTACACTCAAATCCTTGGTTTTGAGATTTTAGCAGAAAATTACCGATCAGAACGCGACTCCTATAAGTTAGATCTTCTTCTAAATGGTGTTTACTTGGTCGAATTGTTTTCTTTTCCAAACCCGCCCAATCGCATTTCAAGACCAGAAGCTAGTGGTCTGCGTCATTTAGCGTTTTCAGTAGCAGACATCGAAAATTCCATGGCAGAATTGGCTCAAAAAAACGTTTCGTGCGAACCTATCCGAATCGATGACTTTACAGGCAAACGCTTCACCTTCTTCGCCGATCCAGATGGATTGCCCATTGAGTTGGTAGAGATTTAATGATCAATCGCTTATTATTATCGAATTATCAAATCCATGAAAAAACTACTGTACTTATCACTTGTATTCCTTTTAACGGCTTGTTCCTCTGAAAAAACAGACGAAGAATTGTTGGAATTGGATCGCGTAGCTTTAAACGAGAACTTAATTTCAGGAAAAGTCGTTCCCTATAAGTTTGTGAAACTGATGATTCGAGGCTACGCTTCGGAAGGCACTAAATCTCCCAAATTCAAAGTATTTAAAAAAGATTCCGATAAACTGGTGCAAAAGATGATGAAACTGAATCATGCGGATGATTTATCGGTAAAAGATTATTGGGCGATGTATCAGATTTACGATCAAATGGATGAGTTTGTGACGCAAACAGACGAAGACGAGTTTCCAGTGATCTTGGATGCGTTCAGAAAGTTCTGGGACGGAACGAAAAGTGCTAACTATTTCAAAGGCAAAGACAAAGCAGAGCAGGAAGCAAGAGAACATGCTTTTTTGACCGTTCTTGCAATGGCGAGCAGCAGTTTGGGAAGTGAAATAGCACTTTACGAATGCGCGGAAACAGATATCGAATTGCTCCCGGATTCTGAATTGAAAAGCAACCTGCGTTTTCTCAGAGGTTTCGTATTCATGCAAAAAGGCTTGTATTATTTGTCGGAAAATGAATACACGAATAACCTGGAATGGCTCAAAAAGAACACCGATATCGATTTGAGGTATACGATGAATTCCATGCAGATTGGGACCTTCGATAAAAAACAGTCTTATGTAGGGTATCGTGCAATGAACCATGTTTACCGCGGAATGGATCGACTGATGATGGAACGCGACATAGACCACGAGCGTGCTCTGGAAGATTTTGAGCAAGTATTGAAAGATTGCAAAACACTAAAGATCGATAACGAATTGGTTTGGACAATCGATGTGTATGTACAACTCGAAAAAGGAAATACAGACAAAGCAATTATCTCTCTCCATAAACTGAAGAAAAGCAAACTGCTTACCGATGATGACAAAGCGCTGATTGATGAATGCATCGAATACCTGAAAAAAGAGGATTCGGAAACTGCTTTGAAGGAAGTCTACGACAAAGTATTCATGCTGAGAATCGCAAGTTCCTTCACATACAACCGATTGAAGGATGTAAATACGAAAAAAATATTGAAGAACAGCAAAGTTCCGAATGCATCCAAAATTGCTGAGAAAACAGAAGTTCTTGAAAATGCAGTGGGTCAGATTGACAGTTTCAAGAACGGAGAAACTCTGAAAGAAGCAACCAAAAAAGCTGGAGAAGAAGGGGAAAGTCTTTTGAATGAAGCCAAAGAATTATTTGATTTTTAATAAGAATAGAACAAGATCGAATTATGGGAACCGACTGATAAGTAACAATATCGGTTCAGTACAAAGTGAAAAAGGGTAACACAGTGTAAAAATAGGAGTTGGAAGAGATTGATCGACATTCATATTAGAAAATAAAAATTAACTTTGTCCAGCTTAAATGAGCAAACGGCTCCGTAGCTCAGCTGTATAGAGCACTGGATTTCGGCTCCAGCGGTCGGGAGTTAGAATCTCTCCGGGGTCACAAAAAGAAAAAGACTGTTTAACGAAAGTTAAATGGTCTTTTTCTTTTTACACTCTTTTCTCGCTCTCACACTCACTCCAGAGTCTTTTTCTTTCAGTGTGAGAATTGAGAATGAGAGCGGAATACGTGTTCGAAGACTGAATTGAGTTTCCCCCTTTTGGAGGAGGAGAAAGCATGAAATGCTTGAAGACGAGCTGTGACAAACGGTAGTGCGAAAAGAGTGAGATAAAGGGGGAGGATAAGCCCAATCTCCCGAAACCATTGATTTTATTCTGTTTTCCAAACATTCAAAGCGGTTCGAATTCTAATGGCTTTCAGGTGAGATTTCTTTATGGAAATTTTAAAACACTTTGTTGATTTTCAGAATTATTGTGTAGTATTGAAATAATTACTATTCGCAGAGTTCCATTGAGCCGAAACCATTAAAATAAGGAAATTACCAATGAGTTTACCAAAAGAGCATACAGCCGAAACCAAAAGACTCCTAAAGAAAATACCTAAAGATAAAATTGCAAAATGGCTTTTGGAAGAAGGTTATTATCCAGAACAATATATTATTCCTCCGTGTTTTAGAGTAAAGAAATTTGACTTGAAAACGTCTCCTTATTTCGCAGTTGATAACACCATACCTGGACAGCCAAAATTTGAACCTGAAAAAGAAGACTTATTAAATATTTCTTTCCCAAAAACAACCCTGACGGATAGAACTTTTGGAATAATCGCTCCAAAAATATACCATGATATTGTCTGGTATCTTATTGATAATTGGGAAACAATTTTAAAATCCTTATTTAAGACTAATAATAAAATACACTCATATAGCTTTCCGATTCCAATAACATCTAAAAATGAAGGTGAATTAGGAAACTTAAGAGCTGGTAGAATGATCTATGAATTTTTAGAAATGGGAGAAAATGACCTCGTTTCCGAAGCATATAATTATAAGTACGTATTAAAATCAGACATTAAGAATTTTTATCCTTCAATTTACACCCACAGCATCGCTTGGGCAATTCACACAAAAGAAGTTATTAGAAAAAAAGGGAACAGGAGTAATTTCAATGATTATGTTGGTTTAATACTAGATAAGCTTTTCCAATATTCAAATGATGGATGCACAAATGGAATTGCAATTGGACCTGCTATTTCGGATTTAATTGCAGAAATTATTTTAAGTGCTGTTGATACAGAATGTTCAAAAATATTAACCGAAAAAGGAATAGATTTTATAGGTGTTCGATTCAAGGATGATTATCGGTTTTTATGTCAATCTAAGCAAGATGCAAACTTGATTATAAAAACTTTGCAGAAACAGATGTCCTTTTTCAATCTGACACTTAATGAGAGTAAGTCACAAGTACAGGAGCTGCCGGAAGGATTGTTTAGAGAATGGACAGCAGAATATCAAACATATTCATTGAGATACAAAAAGAAAATTGGTTATAAACGTTTTGAAAGTTCATTTCGCGGAACTCTAAAGGTTGATAAAAAATATGAAGGCACAGGTGTCGTTGACCGTTTCTTATCTGAATTATACACGAAAAAGCGTGAACTCAAATTTAATTTTAAGGATAAAGATTTGCTAAAAGCAATCAGTCTCTTATTAATGTTAAAAGAACGAAGAAATAAATCATTTCCACAGATTCTTGGGATTATTGAAAAGATTATTGAACAGAATAAAGGTAAGGTAAGAATTAACTCTAAAATAAGTTTAACAATCGAAAAATTGCTAACCGAAAAACTTAAAAGCATCGATGATAATCAATACGATTTATTATGGTTGATTTATTTTTTAAAGTCATTGAATTTAACCACAATTCCTTTCCCAAAAAAGATCAATTCACAATTACTAAAAAGTTTACAACGTAATAGTCTAGAGTTTTTTAAACCAATCCCAACTGATATAAAACTATTTGACACAATCAAGAAGCCTGGAAGCAATATTAATCTTTTAGAGCACTTAGCAATATTTAAAAATGAAATTGACGAATAATTAAATACTCGGAAATATGACTTTCACAATACAAGGAGAAGCAGATTACATAAAGTTTACATATAACGAGGTCTTTGGATTTCCAAATGAAACATGTCATTGGGGTGGATATGATTCCCAAGTGACTCTTGAAATCAAATCACGCAATTTCAGAGTAATTGAAAGATTCTATACTTCAACCGGAGAGCTCTATGAATTTGCTCAAAGATTGAAAATTGCAAATGAGAATATTCACGGAGTAGTGACCTTTATTTCTTATGAAGGAAATTTGGAATTCACAATGAGCTATGATAAGTTGGGACATGTAAGAATTAAAGGAGTATTCTCAGAGCAGAATGAATTTTCCAATGAATTAATCTTCGAGTTCAATTCTGATCAATCATTTGTAAATAGAGCTTTAGAAGAAATTTCTGTGATCACTGAAAAATATGGTGGAATGAATGGAATAAAGTACTAATTACTCATCTAGGGTGTTCGACTTTTGTTGCGGTAGGTTCACAAAAAGAAAAAGCGAATTACGGTAGTAGTTCGCTTTTTCTTTTTGCCCTCAATACTCACTCTCCCGCTCACACTTAGTTTGTACTTTTTTCTTTCAGGGACGAGTGTGAGTTTTGAGAGCGGTATCTGTGTTCGAAGCTTCAATCTGTCTCCTCCCTCCGAGGAAGGATTAAGGAGGGTGGCAAGCAATATCTCCCGAAACCATTGATTTTATTCAGTTTTTCAACAATTTAATGCGGTTCGAATCCTATTGGCTTTCAGGTAAAATTTCTTTCCAGTAATTTTTTAACAGTGAATTGATTTTTAGAGATATTGTGTCTTATTAGGGTAACAAAGACTATTCTCAAAAACATCTGAAATTCAGTGTAAAATCTGATTTTAACTGGTTACAAGTAGTTGGGGTTACGCATATATGCAAGTTATAGGTAATGAAAGTTTGTGTTCGCTATTTTCGAGATATGTCCATAATAGTTAGCACCCAAACAAGGTTAAATAGCAGGAATATATCTTATTAAAATGAGTGAATTGTCTTTTTTAGTGTTTGCTCCCTTTATTAATGATTATTTGATTACGAATAGCTTAAACTTTGGCAAAAGTCTAATTAATTCTGCCATAAGACCGTTTTCAATAAAGAAAACAGGTGATCCACAGCGATCAGAAGTAGTATTCACTGTTTTATAAAAAGTGTTGTTCTTATAATAAGTTACGGAACTTGAGATCGCCCATCCGATGCAGTCACTCATTGCTCTGGGAGTATTCAATTCACTTCTTTGGTGCTGTGCTTTCACTAACTCTTCATTGATAAAATGATAACTTCCTACCTCCTCCCTGATGAAATTGGAATAATTATAGCACATCATAACGACCATTGTGTCTAAAGTACTTATAGAAATTCGTGGCAGATCTATTTTCTTTTCTCTTTTTGAAAGCTCAAGATACAATTCAGAATTTCTGAAGAAAAAATCTCTAATTATAGAATCTGAAATATAAACTGTCTTAATTGATGTATAGGTAAATCGACCGTGTAAATCATTATCAATTTTAATCATTGTGGAATCTAAAGATTCTGTAGATGCTATTTGAGTATACCCGAAACTCGCCCCTAGCATTAAAACTAGAAGAATTAGATTTGATTTATTTATCATGAAAACACCTACATTTAGGTCCTAATTTAGTTCAATCTATTTGTAAAAAAGAGAGTATCCATAAAGTAGACTGAACTAAAAAATCATTGCAAGAGAGGAAAATTCCAGGATATGTTCCTGCTCTTTAAAAGAGGCGCCTATAACAGTCACTACCTTTCCCAGTGGCAAACCGTCATAAATAATTATGCTATCTCTGTAACCTTGATTAAGGCTTTTTTTGTATTTCATTCCATTTTCCAAACATTCAAAGTGGTTCGAATCCTATTGGCTTTCAGGCAAAATTTCTTACTGGGAATTTTAAAACACTTTTGCTGTTTTTCAGAATTATTGTTTAGTATTGGGGTAATAACCTAACGATAGCTATTCGCAAAATGGAATTCGTAAAATTCTTGAAAATCAGTGTGAAATTCGATTTTAATCAGTTGTGAATAGTTAACGTTGCATATATACAAGTTAGCGGTCAGCTAAAACAACATACCGGCAGACAATGAAAATAGAAAAAATAAAACCGTTTGACGGACAACATTGCGAAACAACAGCGACAGGAACTTTATTACGTCAACTTGATATTGAACTTTCCGAACCAATGTTATTTGGTTTAGGCGAAGGACTTGGATTTATCTTTTGGAATATGAAATCAATGAATTTTCCTTTCATTGGTGGACGAGTAAAACCTGACGTTTTAACTGAAAATATTGCAAGAAATCTAAACCTCGAATTAACAGTTAAAGAAACAGCATCAACTCAAAAGGCTTGGGACAACGTTAAAGAACTTATTGACAATGGACAAGTAGTTGGTTTAAAATTAGACTGTTTCCATTTGCAATATTTTTCCCGACCATTTCATTTTGCAGGACATTATACTGCAATTTATGGTTATGACAATGAAAACGCTTTTTTGGTGGATACAAAACAGCAAGGTGGAGAGGTTAAAACAACTTTGAAAAGTTTAGCGTTAGCAAGAGCAGAAAAAGGTCCAATGTCATCTAAAAATTTGTATTACACTTTGTGTAATACAGACAAAACATTTTACTTAAAGTCTGCAATAATTACTGCAATTAGAAATAATGCTACCGAACATATAAACCCTCCAATTACAAATATTGGTTATAAAGGAATTTTGAAAGCAAGCACAGAAATAATCAAATGGTTTAAGACAAGTAAAGATATTGAAAATGATTTTAAAACATCTGCAATGCTTATGGAAAAAGCAGGAACAGGTGGAGCATTATTTAGAAATTTGTACCGAGATTTTTTAAAAGAGAGTTATGACTTACTGAAACTTGACAAACTAAGAACAGGACACGAAGCATTTGTAGAAATTGCAGAACTTTGGACTTCGGTTTCACAATTATTTGAGGAAGTGAGTAAAACAAAAGACTTTAAATATATTCAACAAGCATCAGACATTTTAAAAACAATATCAGACAAAGAAAAAAAGACAATGGAAATATTGGCGACAATATAGCGGAACCGCTAACAGGGGGCAAAAAAGCGGGTTCAGTGCTAAACCGAACATTTGTGCTTCTAATTCACGTCTTCGCAAAGCCCCAAAATGTTGTTTGTAATTTTTAGCAACAATTTCTACCCGATACAAATTTACTTTTTAACACCAACCGATCTTATTTTTTATATTTAATTGATATATCAATTAAATGGTTATATTTGCTTGATATGTTAAATAAATATGAGGTTCGAAACACCAATAAAAACTGGCAGTTCGGGCTTACCTAATCCCAACTTCTGCAAATCACGGAAACACTGGTTTTAGTGATGTTTTACAAATCCACCAATAAAAAATGGATTTTTTTTAGCGATTAAAAATACAGGATAATTAATAGTAATCAAATGCAAAAGCCTGAAGATGATACATAAAACCAAAATGGCATCCGAGACAGATCTGGGACAACTAGTTCTCGAAAAAATATTTGGGATAATAAAGTCATCCGGAGCACAGTTTTTTATAATTTCGTTCTGATCTCTGTAGGCTTTTACCAAGCGATAGGGATGCTAAAGAATGATTTCAAATACCAGACTATTCACAAAATGAGATACACCCAATTAAATACGAAAAGCACCTTAAAACACCCGAACAATTAATCTGTAATTTCTTAATAACAGCAACTAGTTACTTTATCATTGGTGGAATTACCCACAGAAGCACCTTATTGACCTAACAGAAATAAAATCAGAAAGAAAAACTTAAACCGTAAAAAATGATAAAAAGAATTCTCTTGCTATCAGCTGTCTCAATTTTCACAGCGAATAGTGCTTCAGCAAAAGCAAAAATTCCATTTGGTAAAGTGGATGTAATCGAAATTGTAGCAGATTTACCTGATACCGAAAAGTATCTTGTAGAAGAAGGCTCCAAAGAATATTTGGATTTAGCCAGAATCCACCAGGAATATAATATTGCCTGGATATTTCCTGCCTGGATTACTCAAGAACCCAAATTAGTATTGGCACAAAAAGAAAGTGACAAATATTACGAACTAACAGATGACCAGCTTGACCAACTAATCAGTGATAACAAATTAAACAAAGAAAGTCTTGTAAAACTTGGGTTTTATGCAAGATATGGTGGAAAGCTCATTTTATTGTTGATTATTGGGCTAATCATTTATGGCATTTTTTCAAAAGCCAAACCTAAAAACGTAAAACCAACAAACATTTAAAAACAAATTAATAAAAACACACACTTATGAATCCATTATTTTTAATTCCAGTCGTACTAGTAATTGCAGGTGTATTTTTCATGGTTTACATGAATAAAAAACACAAGACAGCAAAATCAGAAATTGATTTAGATTTTGAGCGAACTAAATATGACCAATACAAACAGGAACTATTAACTCAGGATTTTTCAAAAATAAAACAATGGATGCAAGGTAAATCTATTGATGCATTTACTTCTGCGTCTGTGCCTCAGTCTACGGGTAATAAAGTACAGGAACTTGTAACGGATGGTCTAAAGAACGTAGCCTTATCTGCGATTGGTGTAAAACTTAAAAAAGTAGAAACGGATTGTTTTTGGGTTTTGAGTGGAAACGATTTGCATTTTTTCATTACTGATGCTGTTGGTGAATTAGACGAACACATTGTTTTTGATAATTTCAGAATAGAAGATGCCAAACTTCAATACGGCGGTATCCTGAAATCGCAACTGGGTGCTTACTCAAAATCTTCGGAAGAATATTTGCCAAAAACACATATTATCACTTTTAATATAGACGGTAGCCCATTATCACTTGAAATTCACGACAGGCTGAATTATATAACTGATCCGGCTGATCTGTTAAATTTGAAAAAGCAATTAGAATCCAGAGCAAAATACCAGGTAGTCGGAGAGAGATTTGTAGGCATTTTACAAAACAAATTCCCTAAACTGGTAATAGCATAAACTGATTATGGGATTTTTTTCAAAATTTTTAAGTGCATTTAAAAGCATCCGGTTAAACGAGAAAAATGCGTTAAATGGATATTTATTAGACCATTTACTCGTTGGGTCAATGTATGCCGAACAACAATCGGCATACTTGAATTCCTATGAAACTGGTTTAAACAAATCGGATATTCTTAAATTAGTTGAAACCTACTGGGAAATATCTGATCAAGATCAAGCGATTGAAATTCTTCAAAGTCTGCATAATAGAAATGAAGATGAAAATATGGATATCGTTTACAAAGCATTTGAAGATAAAGAAAATTATGTTGCCATTTTAAAATCAAACTTACCCGATGAAGAAGGAGTGTTTGAGTATTATTTAGACCTGTTCAGAAAGCTAAATAATATTATTCCGGAACTAATTGAACAAAAAATCATCACAACCTTCTCCCAAATAAAAAAGACAAAAGATAGCGGCTGGAACTATGGGAGAAGTGTTTTTTTAGCGCGTTGCTGTTATGAATTGGGATATCTTTCAGAAAATGAACTCAAAGAATATCTGGCAAAGTCTTATACGGATTTAAAAAAATATTGCAGTACCTGGCAAGAATACACCACGAGCTATATTGTTGGAAGAGCACTTTGGGGTGGTGCAAATAACAGTGGGATGGTGCAAATTGCAAATGACTTATTGAATAACGACAACAGTCCGCTTAAGAATAAAACATATATCTGAAAAATGCTGGTTCACAAAAAGAAAAAGCGAATTACGGGAGTAGTTCGCTTTTTCTTTTTGCCCTCAATACTCACTCTGACACTCGCTCTCAGTTTACACTCATTCGGCTTTTCTGTCTGATCCAAACTAGATTTCATTCTTCAATCACTTCGGATCAAGGTGAGACAGAGCCTCAGTCTTCACAAGCTCTGATCTCTCCCTCGGCCTTTTCGTCTTGTGAGACGAGGCCTCAGTCTTCGTCAGCCTTGGCTGACTCTTCTTTCACCGCCATTTAATCCTGCTTCAACCTAAAATCTTGCGGCTTAAGCTGCTTTTAGCTCTGTCAAACCGGAAGATTGCTTTAGAATTGTTGGATCAAATTCAACACTATGCTAGAGAAATTTAGAACCCTTTACGAAGAAAAACTAACCGTTAAATTAATAACCGTATTCCTGGTTGTTTTGGCTTCACTAGCGATACTGATTCCTATCGTTCAGCTCGCCCTACTGTTTGGAGTAGATCTGATGAATAACAACGGTGTTCGAATGAAGGTTGATTTTGGCAACGTCTTTTTCTTCTTTCTTTTTGGTGCGAGTTCCATTGGAATCATTTGGTTGGCACAGAAATATCTGCACAAAAGAACACTCGCTGATCTCGGCTTCAGAACCAAAATTTTAACCCTTTTCTTCATTGGTTTTCTGGTAGGCGTGTTGATGGTTGGATTGGAATACTTGGTGCTGGGAATGAGTGCCAGTGAGGTCAAATTCGTATCTGTAATCCCCAGCAACAGTTCCATACCTGTGTATATTGGCTATTACATCTATTTCTTTTTTGGGATGTTAATCTGGAACTCGCTCATTGAGGAATTGGGCTGTCGGGCTTATCCTATTGAAGCACTTCGGAAACACCTAAATCCCCACATCATTTTCACACTAATGGGAGTTCTTTTTACGTTGGGTCATTTTGTTGTTCGCGATTTCGACATCTCTTATGCGATAAGCTTGTTTATAACCTCCTACGCCTTGTCAGGGATTTACTATTATTCCGGTTCCATTTGGTTGGTTATTGGAGTTCATACCGGCATGAATTGGTTTGGTTTTTCCTTTGGTGGAAATGTAGACAATTGGAAATTGGGAGCATTGGTCCGAATTGAAATTCAGGATATCCCAACATGGATTTTTTACACTACAGGTCCACTCATTGGAATAGGTGTATTCTTGCTTGTGAGAGTTGCCCATAAAAAAGGTCTTTTCAAAAAAAATCTGTAAGTAGGAAAGAAACAAAATCTATCTTTACTTATCGCTAATTCAATGACAAACGCAATCAAAAATAACAGCTTTCGCATTTACCCATGGGTATTTATTCCATTAATTGGGTTATTGTACTACACTACATTATTCTTGTTTTCGATGACGAGCGATGCCGCTTATGGTTTCGATTGGTTCGGGGTAGTCGTCATTTCATTTCAATTGGGGGTTGTTTGGTGGCTTTCTCAATTTGTACTCAATAAGTTGCTAAAAAGAGGCTGGAAGATGAATCTTCGATTGTTTATTTTTGGTGTGATCGCAATTGTCCTATTAAGCGAATGTATCTTCTTGACCATAAGAACTATCTACGTTACAATCAGGTATCCGGAATTTTCATTGTTCAATTGGGTGTTGATTACAGTTACCTTGCTTGATAGTCTATTAAAAGGAATTATGGTTATGAGCTTTTTGTTCAGTCTCCAATTTTTCAAACGATGGCGGCTTGAAAACGAAGAAAATGAACGATTGAAACGAAACGAATTGGAGCTTCAGAACAGAGCATTAAAAAGTCAACTCAATCCGCATTTTCTATTCAATAATCTGAATACATTGTCCGGACTAATCCGACAGGATCCAGTGATTGCAAATGAATTTTTAAAAGAAATGTCAGACATGTACCGCTACATTTTAAAAACAGCTGAAACGGATGTTGTTCCGTTGATTGAAGAGGTGCAATTTGCCGAAAGCTACACCCATTTGCTCAAAAAACGCTTCGGTAAAAACTTCAATTACTCCATAGAAGTCAACGATTACGATTATGTCATTCCGCCCATTTCCCTGCATTTATTGTTAGAGAATGTTGTCAAACACAATCGGATTGATGCCGAATGTCCGATGCACTTTACGATTAAACAACAGGAAGGATTATTGTTTGTTGAGAATACCATCAACCGAAAAAACCACGTAGATTCTACAAAAAAAGGACTTCAGCTATTAACCGAACAATACACATTTCTTACAAACAAAACCATCGAAATCCGCGAAGACAGTAACTTGTTTTCGGTTAAACTACCTTTACTGAAATTAATAGGATGAATGTATTAATCATAGAAGATGAAGAAAGCGCTTTTGAAAACTTGAAGCGCATATTATTGGAAATTGATCCGTCGATTAACATCGTATTCTGGTTGCAGAGTGTGGAGCAATCCATCCATTGGTTCGAAACAAATGATTTTCCTGATCTCATCTTTTTAGACATTCAATTGAGTGATGATTTGAGCTTTAAAATCTTTGAATCTGTAGAAGTAACATCACCCATTGTATTTACAACTGCTTTCGATGAATACGCAATCAAAGCGTTCGAATTAAACAGTATCGATTACATTCTAAAGCCCATTTCAAAGAGCAGTATCGAAAAATCAATTACGAAGTACAAGTCGCATATAAATCGTTCTTCCATATCGTACAATAACTTACTTCAAGATTTAAAGTTCGTTTCAATCAATCCATCCTATAAAGAGCGATTTTTGGTCAACAAAGCAGATGAATTAGTAATCGTCCCAACCGCAAACATCTCCTATTTCTTTAAGGATAACGATACGTACATCGTATTAAAAAATGGCGATCGCTACGCTGTGAAATTCACGTTAGATGAGCTCATTCATTTATTAGACCCCATTCAATTCTATAGAGTCAATCGTCAACTAATTGTTAGCATACATGCCATATCTAAAATTACTTTTTGGTTCAAAGGGAAATTAAAATTGCGGCTGATTCCCGAATTTGATACTACTGTTTTTGTTAGTAGGGAAGGTGCCACAAAATTTAAAGCTTGGATGGACAAATAACATGCTGATTATTCCTCCTCCAAGGTGTTCGACTTTTGTTCCGGTAGGGGGCACAAAATGATTCATATAGAAGAATTAATTTGGCTCCAATGTGCTTTTACGGGTGAACGAGTTGAAAATATAACATTCCTATCTTCAACATAAGTAATAATATTACTCAAGTAAACTTCACCTAGCTAAAATCATGGATTAATTTCCAAATAATTTCTCCACATCGTCTAAGTTGGCGTCTGCCCATTTATAATACAACAATGCCGTGTTTGAATTCAATTCTTTGGAGTGCAGCATATCTAAAAAAACACTCTGAGCTTTTCTGCTGTCAATTGATGAGCTGTAATTGACCTCATGATGAAAGGTAGTATTGAAAAATTGATCGGCCCATTCGCTAGGATTTGATGAATTAACCATGAAATTGCTTATAAAATCGGATAGTTTTTCTTCTTGAACCATTAGTTTTTTGGCCTTGAAATAGGCAGACTTTCTTTTGGTTTCACAATGATAGTATTCTATATCTTTAGATTGTATTGTTTTGGTAGTTGGATCCCCAAAAATATCTACAAGCCCAAAGTTTTCCTGATCAGTTGCCAATTCCAGTTCAGCATCCGATTCGCCAGCAATGGCTAATGTAGTGCTTGTAGCTGCGGCACTTTCGGTTACTACATAAAGTTCTCTGAATGAAAACAAAGAATGGGTGAGTTTTATGATTAATTGTTGTTGTATATCATTCCAGTTACTCATCTTTATAGATACAGGTTCTTTAGCACGAAAGCAGAAACTCCCTTTATTCGAAAACTTCAGTATCTGTTTGCTGAATTCAAACTGTCCATCCATAGCACCTTGTCCAGTAGCTCTTCCCGAATAAGGTTTCGAGATACCATCACTGAAATTCCAGCTTGTGGCATTTAGAATGATGGCTGTGCTCAATTTCACCTCTTTTGGATCAATGATTTCTTTGCGGTATAAATTTCCCAGTAGTACTATTTCTCCATTATTAATTTGGAAATAATCTCCAGGAAATAGATTTTGATTTAATGGCTTTGTGGGTATGAATCCTCCTGTTTTTAAGTAAAAATGCTGGTAAAAATTCTTGTAAATCTGATCCATAATAGTAAAAATTGCCTAAATAAATTTCCTGTAACAGAGTATTTTAAAGTTTAAATGTAATCATATAATACTGTCTTGTTTCTACAAAGGTCAACACAGTCTATTATATGATTTGCATGGTTGATTTTCTTCTATCCTCTTTACTACAAAATACTCCTAATAGCTTCAACGCTAGTTTTGAGAGTGAGGGATTAGTCTAAAACCTGTATCGGTTATTTAGGACTAGACATCTGAGTGTTGTTCGAAGAACAGAACCAATTGCAACTGGCCAGTAATTATTGATTCTGTGGTTTTTGGTCATGTTAAACCATTGGAAGGTGAAACCCTGAAAATTATGGAGAGAGTCTTCAGGAAAGCTTGCTTTGGAATATTTAATTAGAAAATTTTTCAAATAGAATATTTTTTCTATATTACATTCTATAAATCAAACCTTAGTAAACACAGATTACCTAAAATTCAATCATGGACATCTTGTTTTTAAGTCGAATTTCTGAAAAGGGGATGCCGAAAACCTTATAGAGTAGGTCTTTTTATGTAATTTTTTATTATGAAAAAATTAAGTGATGTGTTTTCATCTTTTGAAGAAAAGGTGATTTCTACTAATTCAATTTTTGCAGGTCGTGCATCTGGTGGTGAAACTGGTGCAACTGGATGTACAACGTATGAGGCAGATACAGCTGCCGATCCTGAGTCTTGGGTTGAAACTGCCACTGAATGTCGAAAGGATTCAGACACATGTGACGGTGTAATTGCGATGAAAAAATTAACTCTCGCTTAAATTAATTCCAGTAATGAAGTATTTTGTTACTGGATTATTTTGAATTTTTATTCTTATTCTTATGTCGCGCTTATTTGCACTACTTGTTTTATTTATTTCTTTTCAAATGTTTTCTCAGAACTTGAATACAACCTATAAAAAGTATACTGAATTCATTAACAAGAAGCAATTTCCTGAGGCGATTGAAGCTCTTGAAAGAATTGAAAAAAAAGCTATAAATAAGAACTTTTACAGGATTAAGGTGCTGTTTTTTGCAAATATGATTGGTGATAGCATAACATTTATGTCAACACTTAATCGATTGGATTTATCTGATAGTGTGCAGATTAAAAAAGTGATGTTAAATAATTTCACTGTTGTTTCAGGATGGAAAGACATTATTTCGAATAAGTTAAGTCTTAGTAGACCTTCGGATAGTGTCTTTTTGAAAGATGAGATGGATGCATTATATAAGAACGAGATTATGCATCGAAGCAAAATATCACATTTCTACGAGGAAATGGGTAAAGAAAAAATTACTCCAGAGCAATTTAAACAAAAAGTAGATAGCATATTCCAGTTACAGCGTCCTATTGATAAACAAAATCATAGATGTTTTGATCGTTTAATAGACTCTTTAGGTTATATACCTGGATTGAATGAATTGAACACTAAACAAACGAGAATAATCTATCTTATTTTACAGCATTATGACAACAATTCAACTAAATTGAAGTACATCAAAATGTTAGATAAATTGACAAAAAAAGGATTGTTTCCACATATATATTTTGTTCAAATTGTTGACAGGTACAGAGCGGGAGTAGGAAAGAAACTTCGTTTCGGTGAATCTGTAAAAATTGATGAAAATGGAAAACAAGTAATTGATGGAAAATTACAGTCAACTCGGAAGGTCAATAGAAATAGAATTAAATATGGATTAGGTACAATTTGAATTATGAAAGTACTTTTGGTTTTTTCTGTTGATCATGATTGGTCAACTCATCGTGTTCTTGATTGGTGTTACTCTTTCAATATTAAACCAATAATAATTGACTCTTCAGAGTTGGATTTATTTATTACATCTGTAACTATTGACCAAGACCAAAATTCGTTTAAAATTGATTACAAAAATGAATCAATTTCAAGTGATGATCTTATTGGTTATTGGTATCGAAGATCGTCTCCATTAGAAATAGAAAAATGGAAGTTTAAAGACTTAACACCAGAATTTTTTGAATTTGTTGTTCAGGAGCTACGTTATTTTAATAGTGGATTTTTTCATCTGTTAAAAAAAATCAAAGGAATAAACAACTTGAATTCTGCCGTAATGGATAAAACGAAGGCGCTCCTATTAGCGAAAGAACACGGAATCAAAATTCCATCAACTCATTACGTTACTAATTCAAAACGCTTTGCAGAAATATTGGCTTCTGGTAAAACATACATTACTAAGCCAATTTATAATATGACTAAAATATCAACGGAAGATGTCAATTATTTGCAGTATACAGAACTTGTTGATCCCAATGAAGTCCCCAATGTGGAGGCGATATTTCCAACATTGTTGCAAGAACAGATAAATAAACAACTTGAATTAAGAGTGTTTTATTTGGATGAAAAGATTTATCCAATGGCAATTTTTTCCCAAGAAGCACAACAGACATCTTTAGATTTTAGAAGATACTTGAGTGACAGGCCTAATAGAACAGTACCCTATTATATTGACGATAATCTGAAATCAAAAATCATTAAATTAATGAACGATTTGGAACTCAATAGTGGTTCTTTGGATTTTATCTTATCTGATGAAGATGAACTTGTATTTCTGGAAGTTAATCCAGTTGGTCAATTTGGTATGGTATCAGGACCATGCAACTATTATCTTGAAAAGAAAATAGTTGAATATTTTATGAATTAATGAAGAAAAGTAAAGACTTAATAGAAGCTTTGAATGCTTGCGAAGATGCTCCATTGACTTTAAAAAAAATGAAGCAGACCAAAAATACTCTGCCAAATTATTCTACATTTAAAAAATTGTTTGAAGTAGAAAAATATGATTCGAAAGCTGTTCGACTTGTTCAGTCTTATAAACCAATCTCGAAATTATAAAACGCCACAAACACAATGACAGAAGATTATTTTGTTTTTTTTGCGTCATGTATGCCTGTTTATGGACGGAATGGCATCACAATTTGTGATACACAGTATGGCGAAATTCATTGGTTTCCCCACGATTTACAACCGTTAATTGAGTCAATAGATAAACGCATTCCGATTATTGAAATGAAAAAAAAATTCTCAGATAGTGACGATGGATTAGAGCAATTTTTGGATCATTTTTCTAATAAGAAGCTAGGTTTTTATACTAAAAATCCGAACGTTTTCCCTAAACTATCTATGGATTGGTATCACCCCAGTAAGGTGACAAATGCAATCATTGATTTTGATACATGTTCTACTCACAAAATAGAACACATTATTGACGCCTTAGACCATTTGCTTTGTCCACATATCCAAATCAGATATTTTCAGCAGGTTAATAAAGAGTCAATTATAGACCAATTAATTTCTGTTAAGGGTTCTTCAGTCAATTCTATTGATATTGTTTTGACGCATCCTGGCAATTTGTCAATCGATGATTTAAAGACAATTTATGCTTCATATAGCCAAATTAATTCGTTTACATTGTTCAATGCAGAGGATGATAGAATTGTTGACGATGTTCCATTTTTATTATCATATATGAAAAGGGAAATAACGAATGAGAAATCATGTGGATTAATTACTGAAAATCATTTTAGTTCAAACATAAAGCTATTTACAGAATCAATCGATTTTAACAATTGTTTGAATAGAAAAGTCAGTATTGACAGAACTGGAGCAATTAAAAATTGCCCTTCAATGGAAACTTCATATGGAACTGTACCCACAACAAATTTATTGGATGTAATAGATCTTGTGCTCAATAATCCAGTTACAAAAATTAAGAAAACAGAAATACAAGAATGTGATTCATGTGAATATCGAATGGTATGTACTGACTGTAGGGCTTATGTTGATAATCCAGCCGACATCTATAGTAAACCTTTGAAATGTGGGTATAATCCAGTAACGACAGAATGGGCAGATTGGAGCACAAATACATTAAAAGAAAAGGCGATTAAGTTTTATCAATTAGATAATAGTAATTAAATGCGTTTTACTTTTTATCATCAACCCGATCAAATGAATTGTGGATCATCATGTCTTCACATGATTTCAAAATTGTATGATCGATCTATTTCTCTTGAAAAGATTCAAAAACTATCTGAAACAAACCGCGTAGGAAGTAGTCTTGCGGATATTGCTTCGGTGTCAGAAAAAATTGGTTTTTAGACCCTGGGAGTGAAAGTTGATTTTTTTAAATTGAAAAATGAGGACCTTTACAATGTATTGCTTACGGGCAAAAAAACCATTTCGTTATTCTATATGAAATAAAAGACGATACTATTTATGTTGCTGATCAAGCATATGGAAAGATAAAATATAACAAGGAGGGATTCATTAAAAGATGAAGTTCATTAACAGCATTCAAGAAATCAAACTTCACAATGCTGAACAACAAAAAAGATGGAGCTGGGAATATTTACAGGCACGTCTTTTCAAAGTTGTTTTGTATTATTGAGCCGCTAACGTAATAAATACTATTCGCGAAAATCATTGAAATTCAGAGTGAAAATCGATCATAAACAGTTGTAAGTAGTTGGAGTTGCACAAATAAACGAGTTAGCGGTCATGTTGCGTAACCACTTAAAAATAGAAATAATGAACCAATACAATGAAGTAGTACTTAATTTTTTAAACAAATTATCTGTCATAGATTATAAGTACAGATTGCTTGAAAAAGACAAAGAAGAATTCAATATATTTTCTGCCTTACACAAAGAAAATGATGAAGTAAGATTGCATTCTCGTTTCCTTTCAGTTTTGTTATCCCCAGAAAGTAAGCATAACAAAAAGGACATGTTTTTAAAGTTATTTCTGAAAACATTATCAATAGACAATTTTGAAACCGAGAATATCAAAGTGTATCCTACAGAATTTAATAAATCTGAGTTTAATGAAATTGATATTTTAATAATAAATAGGATTTCAAAACAAGCTATAATAATCGAAAATAAGATTGGAGCTGGAGATTCAAATCATGAAGATAGAGGGCAACTAGAAGGGTATTATGAATTAATACATGAATTAGAGAGCATTCCAAAAGAGCGGATTTATGTTTACTATTTAACAGTTGATGGACATTTACCAACTTCAGAAAGCTTAGGTAAATATGATAGTTTGGAGAATATGAATGGGAAAACTATTGATTATGAACACGAAATTCAGAATTGGCTAACACTTTGTTTACACGAATGTATAACTCAACCATTTTTAAGAGAAAGTATAATACAATATATCAACTTAATAAAGCAAATGACTAACGATAACACAAACATTCAAGAAAGAATCGAGATAAGAAATTTAATCTCAAGCAGCGACGAGACCATGTCAAGTACAAGGCTTCTAATAGAAAATTTCAAACACATAAAGTGGCACACTACTTCGGATTTTTGGAATGAGTTATGTTCAGAACTTGAGAAGGTCGGCTTCACGATATCTTCAAAACCGACAGAAGCTAATATTACAAGTACAACACACTATGAAGTTTACAAAAGTTCATATAAAACATCCAATGATTACGGGATTAAATTTTATAATTCTTCTAATATTCAATTCTTTATTTGGAATGGAACAGGAGATGACTGGCTCTATTGGGGATTTGACAAAAAATCATTATCACCCGAACATAATCTTAATTTAACAACTTATTTGAATCAAAATCCAGGTTTTTTTAACTTTTTTGAGCAAGAAAATTATTCGAAATATTTCAATTTGGTTGATGATGAAAATATTTACTTTCCTAATTTCACACTAAAAGGGACATTTGACTTGATAAGGGAGAATCACAGAAATATGATGATTTCAAATAAATTAGTTCCAGAAATCATTGAATTCTTAAGATTTATAATTTAAAAAACACGAACCGCTAACACACGCTTAGAGAAAAAGCCGTAATTCATCATTACGAAGAACATTAAATCGTGAAACTTGGATTTATCGTTCGCAAAATCATTCACGGTGAAACTCGGCTCCTTCTCCAAGCGTGGGAACGTTCTAATCTCAAACAACATTAAATCAACTAACTGAATTTTAATAGTCTCAATGATTTAGATTTCTATTTTGCAGTTACCGCTTTTGCAATCATGGTTGTTGTTTTTATTGGGGCTTAAATTTCGAAATATAGCATACAAAATAGTAGTGATTATTCTTTCATTAGATGCAACGGTTTTATCCTATTTCTGTTTTCGACATGATCTAAGTTCCCTTATTATTGGAACCTTGTTTTTAGTTGAATCTTTTATAGGGTTTACGATTGCTTTTGTCCGCAAACGATGAGCCAACCTTAAAAATTACCCGTAATATTGCATCTTAAATATATCCAATAAAGTGACTTTTTTAAACAGGCAAATCCGTTTTATAGCATCTGTAAAGAGAAAAGTATTGGTTGGTTTGATGTTGGGTGTTTTTTTGTCCTTCATCATTATTTTTTTGGAACCTTTTGATACCGATCAATTCCATTCGGATCATAAATTATTGGTTCTTTCCATTTTTGGAATTCTGATTTTTAGTGCTTTTGTTATTTACAGTAGTCTTGAGAATTTGTGGTATTTCCGAGTTCGAAAAGTTTGGCGGGTTTCCCATGAAATCATTTCAACTATTTTGTTTTTTTTGTTTTCTGGGAGTATGATTTATCTGTACAATGGATTGTTGATTAATCAGCAAAGCTATTCTTTGGGATCTCATTTGCGCTATTTAGGCACAATCGTATTACTGATGATTCCTGTTATAGCTCCTGTAATGCTTTATTTGAGACAGCAATTTGGAGAACTAATCTTACCCCTTGCTAGTAATTCCATTCGTTTAATAGGAGAGAATAAACATGAAATTCTAACCCTCGAAAAGAAGAATTTATTATTCGTTAAAGCTTTCGAAAATTACGTGGAGATCTGTTTTGTGGATGAGAGTAACAAAGTAGTCTCCAAAACATTTCGTCAAACACTTTCCAATGTCTCTCAGCAAATTCCTTCTTTGGAAAAATGCCACCGCTCTTATCTGGTCAATCTGATTACCGTGAAAGAAATAATTGGGAATTCACAAAGCGCAAAAATTGCTTTTGTTCAGGGTGAAAAGGAAATTCCGTTATCTAAAACGTATTATAAGCAGATAAAAAATCGGATGGTTTAATTGTGGAATGCAACGAAAAGACATTCATCTTATCTAGTGGTCAAAAAAAAGAGGCATTTCATCACTTTTACTGAAATAGCAAGCGATTTAACCTTTTCTTTGAACGCTCATTTAAACGAATCAAAACATGCACGGCAACAACAAATTGAAATTCATTCTGCTGAATTTCGCGCTCATTTTATTTTTCAATTTTGGGTATAGTCAAACCAATGCGATAACCGTTCGATTTATTGGAAACTGCGGTCTTTATATGACAGATGGAACTTCGAACATCTACTTGGATTTTCCCTATAAATCAGGTGCGCACCACTACATGGAATACAATTTAGCAGAGCTAGATAGTGTAAAGAATCACCCTGTTTTTATTTATACGCATAGGCATTCAGATCATTTCTCGGGACGATTGGTCAGAAAATTGTCGAAAAAGTTAGATGGTCAAATCTTCACTCCAAAGAATGCGGAAAGTCTAAAGAAGCTCAACACTCAATTGACCGATTTCACCATTGAAACAATTCATACAAAGCATCGCTTTTCATTCAATCATTACTCGTATGTAATTACTTGGCACGGCAAGAAAATCTTTATTTCAGGGGATACCGAAAATTCAGAGATTTTGGCACCCTTAAAGGATTTTGATTGGGCATTTGTTCCTGCTTGGCTTATCAGGGATGCTGGCGAAAAAGGAATCAAATTGCAAGATGTCAGTAAGCTATTTGCTATTTATCACATTGGTCCAAGGGATAAAATAACATCTGATAATCCGAAAATAAAATTATTGGATAAGCAAGGAGAATTGATTACGATTTCCTACTAGATTTCATTGGTGTTCAGGATACCCGAGAAGATGAAGTACTCGTTCTCGTTCTTTTTCAGGATTATTGTGTATTATTGAATCAATGTACGCTAAAGTAATCCTTCATTTAGATGACTGTTCACGAACAAATCGAAGAGTATATTTCCAATCAATTGGAGCCAAAACGCAGTGAGATGCGAGAGTTACACCGAATTACACTTCAAGTGGCGCCCGATTGTAAACTCTGGTTCACAGATGGTAAAAACGACGCTGGTAAAATTGTTGCGAATCCCAATATCGGATACGGACTTTACATGATCAAATATGCTGATGGAACAAGCCGAGAGTTTTATCGAATTGGTTTGAGTGCAACAAAAACAGGGGTTTCTGTCTATATTCTCGGTCTAAAAGACAAGGGGTACTTAGCCCAAACGTATGGAGAAAAAATAGGCAAGGCGAAAGTAACGGGCTATTGCATAAATTTCAAAACATTAAAAGATATAAATGGTGATATTCTTGAGGCGGCAATACGGTATAGGCTTGAAATGCAAGAAGATTGACGAAAAATACTTAATCAGGTCTTCTTTATAGATTCCCTTGTTGTTAGCACAAGTTTCTAGCTCGTGCTAACTTGGGTTTTTAAAATAAGAATATCCGAATTAAACCTTTTCGCTGGTAATTGCTTTTACAGCATTGATAGATTCTGTAATGTGAGTTGCTGCATTGGTCAAAGAGTTGTAAACGTGGCGCACAATCCCTTCTTTGTCGATGATGTAGGTTACTCGTCCGGGAATCAACCCGAAGAGGTTTCCAGGAACACCAAAAAGTTTGCGAACGGTTTTACTCGGATCAGCTAGTAAAGTGAAACTCAAACGGTGTTTTGCTGCAAATTCCGCATGTTTTTTAGGTGAATCACTAGAGATTCCAATGACTTCACAACCTAAATCTTTGAAATCTTCGTAACTGTCTCTGAAAGAACAAGCTTCGGCCGTGCAACCAGGTGTATCGTCTTTTGGGTAGAAATAAACAACCAATACTTTTTTCCCAAGCACTGTATGAATATCGAAATCTGTATTGTTTTGATCTTTTAATGTGAATGTTGGACATTTATCTCCTACTGCTATTGCCATGATTTTTGCTTTGATGTGTCTAACAAAGATGCGAAAAGATTGGGTTGGTTGTTATCCTTTGCGGTTAGATAAATCACAGTTTCATTTTTTTACCGCGAAGAAGCAGAGGTCGCAAAGAGTTCGGATTTATTAAAACAAAAAAATCCCGTCCTGAAGCGATGATTACATCTGCTTTGGGACGGGATTTCAATATGAGTATCGGAAAAATTATTCTCCTACAACTTCAAATTTGAATACTGGTTTAACCCCTTTATGAAGGTTAGCCTCAGCTTCGAACGTTCCAACTTCTTTGATTGGTTCGTCTTTAATTTTCAATGATTTACGATCGATATCGAATCCTGCTGCTTTCAATGCCTCAGACAATTGAACAGTGTTTACAGATCCGAAGATTTTACCGTTTTCACCAACTTTTGTGCTGATTTTAACAGTAACATCAACCAATTTAGCAGCGATTGCTTCTGCCTCTGCAACGATTTTTGATTCTTTATGAGAACGTTGTTTCATCATATCTTCGTGCGCTTTTTTCGCAGAAGGTGTAGCCAAATTAGCGTACCCTTGAGGAATCAAGAAGTTACGACCATATCCTGGCTTAACAGTTACAACATCATCCTTGTAACCTAATTTATCGATGTTTTTCTTAAGAATTACTTCCATGATTTCTTGTCTTTTAAATTAATTTGGATGACTATTTCAACATATCGCCAACGTATGGCAAGATAGCCAAGTGACGAGCACGTTTAATAGCTTTATTAACTCTCTTCTGGTATTTTGCAGAAGTTCCAGTAATACGACGAGGTAAAATTTTACCTTGCTCATTTACCAAACGCAACAAGAAAGTAGCGTCTTTGAAATCGATGAATTTAATTCCGCTTTTTTTGAAACGGCAATATTTATCTTTTTTAATCTCGATGTTAATCGGAGTCAAATAGCGAATATCGTTTTGTGACATGTTCTTAAATTTTTATGGTAAATAATTAAGCTTCAACTGGAGCTCCGCTCATTTTTTTGCGACGTTTTTCAGCGTATGCAAAATGATCCTTGTCCATTTTCACAGTCAAGAAACGCATGATGCGCTCGTCACGTTTCATAATCAATTCTAGGTCAGCGATTACAGAACCTTCGCCATCAAATTGAAATAAGAAATAGAAACCAGTTGATTTCTTTTGGATTGGGTAAGCCAATTTTTTTAGGCCCCAGCTCTCAGAATGCGTTAATTTACCACCCATGGCAGCCAATTCGCTTTCGTACTTTTGCACTGCTTCCTTTGCCTGATCTTCAGACAAAACGGGAGTAAGAATGAAAACAGTTTCGTAAGAATTCATAAATAAACTTATTTGTTGTTAATACTAAAATACCACTTAGAAACACTAAGCGGGGTGCAAAGGTAGGAAATAAATCTTAAAGTCATTCAATCAGAACATAGTTTTTCAATTCAGAGCTGGTTAAACTTCAAATTGTTAGGTTCGTTTTTCGATCTGGGTAAGAGTCTGAATTCTCTATAATTGAATTACCTCCACTTTCTTCTCGGGTTTCAACATTTCATAATACGGTTTGTTGGTGAACTCTTTGTAGGTGATGAAGTATAGTTCTCCCTTCTTGTTTATGTGATAGGAAGCATTAAAAATCTTAAAACTTTCTGATGTATAATCTGCGTGGATAGGTTTGGTGGTGTTTTCTCCGGTATTGATATCGATCTCAGATTTGATGATGGTAGTTTGAATGGAAATATCATAAGTAATGACACGCTTGTCTGTTTCGAAGAAATTTTCCGGATCCAGTTTTTTGACAGCGGCATTGAAGAAGAAAATCAGTTTATCGTTTTTTATAAAAGAAAATGATGCTCGGTTTGAACTGTTTTCGTTTTCCTTCCAGATATAAGGAGCATCATGAATACTAAGAACTGCAAAATTCCAAAGATTTTCGCGTTTATCGATATCAATACATGATATAAGAATACTTTCATTAATTGCCTGTTCGATTCTTTGCATGGTGCAAATGATTTTGTTGTCAACGATTTCGGCTTTTACGAATGAATTGTAGTTGGCGGAAATATCTTTTTTTGAATTGGTTTTTTGCCTATTCAAAACACATTCTTTTAACTGAAAAGATCCTGAATTTGCGTTTTCTAAAGTGCAATAAGCGAATCCATTTAGTCCTCCTTTGTTCAGCATGGAGAATAAGTAGGGTTCTGATTCATTTTCCAAGAATACCCATTCATCGATTTTTCCGTGAAGAAGTACTTGGTCTAATCGGGGTTCACTCAATACTCCATTCTTAAAATGAAAAAGCTCATCGCGTCTTGATAGGAATAAATCCAAACCATCTTCGAGGTAGACATCGGAAACATAATTGAAGTTGATTCCACCCTGAATAGTAAACGTGGATGATTTTTGAGAAGAGAAATTAATCGAGCAGGCAACAATGTCGTGTTCAATCAGAAGGATTGCAGCTCGGTCCTTTTTATGATAGAATTTCAAGGAATAATCACCGCTTTTCAATCCTCTGATTTGGCTATTTGTCAGGGTTAGAATTTCGATGGATTCTTTTTCTTTTAGGAATTTATCGAATGTGGTCATGTAGAATTTGTCGCATTCTACAGAGGAGGTGATTGCATAAAACGCCTCGTTGTAGCAGTAGAGTTGATGGATAATGGCGTTTTGGATGACTATTTTTTCAGATTCAATGATTTCTGTATCGGTCAGTTCATAGAGTGTAACTTGGTTACTTCTTTGACTGAACATCGATTTGATGTAAAGGTCTTTATTGTCGTGTTTTCCCAAGTAATAATAAGGACGCTCTTCTTTGGATGTTTGACTTTCGGCTAGGAATCCAAATGAAAACAAAAAACAAATAAATACTACAGCTTTCATTGATGATTAATTATCGGTGAATCTCCAAATTTAGGTAAAATTGGAAGACCTTGTTTTGTGATTAAATACAGTTTCAATCCAATTTCTTCGAATCATTGAATCTCTTCACAATTTAGAACCAATCTGAATAATCTGCAACTATACTTTCTTAGCAAACTTTGTGTTTCAAATTCCATTGCTTTTGGCTAAATTCGCGCATCAAACAATTTGTTAAAAAGCTAGATTTCCGTTTATGAATACCTATCAAGAATACATCCAAGAAATTGAAGAACGCAAACTTCAGGGACTTCTTTGACTGAGCATCGATTTGATGTAGAGGTCTTTATTGTCTTATTTTCCCAAGTAATAATGCAGACGCTCTTCTTTGGATGCTTGACTTTCGGCATAGAGTCCAATTAAAAACAGAGGGAATAGCAATAAAATAAGTTTCATTTTTTTAGGGGTACTTTTTTAAGTTTCCTTTTTCCTGCTTTAGATTTTGATCTGAAACGAAAAAAGGGGGTGTTAAACTGTAATTCTCAATCCAAATCCTCCAAATCCTCCAATATCTCCACCACTCTGCCCACTTTATTCTCGTCAGTCATGATTTTGATGCCGTGCGGGTGTACTGGCGCACTGGTGAGAATACTTTTGACAATGCCTTCGGTGATTTCGCCTGAGTGTTTATGGTGCTTTTGAATAAACGCCACCAACATGCCTGGCTTGATGTCTTTTCGTTCTGGTTTTATGAAGCTAATATAAGCGTTTTTGGTAGAACTAGAAACACAAAAACCACCCCTTGAGGTGGTTCTGTAAGTGTATAAGGTCACTTATTTTTTGATGATTTTCTGAACTGAATTTGGTGTTTTCACAAAGTAAATTCCAGCTGGAAAACTAGAAACATCCACTTGATGTGTCTGTTGAGCTGCATAGTTACCCATTTTCGCCCCGGTAATGGAAACAATTTCAATTGGACTAGCAGTTACTAATTCAACCGTTAGCATATCGTTTACTGGATTTGGATAACAACGCATCTCCATTGCTGAAAGCTCATCAATTGCTAAAGGTGTACAATCGTAGAAATAGCGCAATTTGTAATCAAATTGCCACGACGAGGTATTCGCATTCCAACTTTCTGATAAGAAATAATCCAAGTTATCGTTCGCATCGTAGTAATAATTAGTTTGATACGAATTGATTAAGGTTCCAGCCAAAGAATTAAAACTCAATGATAATGAATAGGTAACCTGTGATCCATTGTAAGTGTTTTGGCTCTGACTGGTCTCAAGCCATGAATTGGAAAAATTATCCCAATAAAAATAACTGGATGCAGTTAAGTTATCGTTTGCATTGTAGGTATAAGTATATTTACCATTGTTCATCCAAACCGCTCCATTGCGCTGTTGCACGAGACACAAAAGTTGATTTCCTTGAGCATCGTAAGTATACGTGGACAAATAACTCGTATCAAAAACTAAGTTGGTGCTGTTCCAAATCAAATTAAAAGTAGAATCTATTTCGTTATTGCTTGTATACTTATTGATGAACTTCTGAATATTTCGCCAAACAGGATTTGAAGCGGTCCAACCTTCTCTTAAATTGATGATTTCATTGTTGTTCGCATCGTATGTAGAAGTTGTGCGAGAGCTATCAGTTGGTACTCCATTCGACAAATAAGCTTGCAACTGTAGAATGCGTTTATTGTTTGCATTGTAAGTGTAATTTTGCTGAAAACCGTTTCCAATCCAAGTCGAAGTGAGTGTGTCCCAATAATAATTTCGTTCGGTGAGTACATCTTCATTTGCGTTGTAAGTGAATGCTTGTTTTGAAGCATTTCTCCAGGCATTGTTCACCCACGATTGCACGACATTTTCAGATATCAACCCAGCTGTCGTGTAACTGTAATTATAGCGCATGGTGTTTTTCCATACACCATTTACAGAATCTTTGATTAACTGTTCTGTTTGCCAACCATTGTTATCATAAGTGTAGAGATTTTTAGTAATTACCTGATTGGAAGCATTGTATCTATAAGTACTGTCAACGAGACAGTTGGTTTGTGCAACCACTTCATTTGCAACAAAAAGGCAAACAAGCATGCCCATTATCTTGAATACGTGTTTTTTCATAAGTGTTTTTTAATTTTCATTCAAATTAAAGGCATCTTTCATGAACAATGGAAATGTCTTTACAAACAACAAATCTGACTTTGTAAACAACAAAAAAGAGGACTTCTTGGAGTCCTCTTCAAAAAATAGAATCACACAACTGCAATTCCATCACCTATGAAAAATCACTATTCTTTTATCAGTTTCATCGTTTGCCCTTCTGTTGTGTGAATGAAATAAATTCCTGCTGAAAAAGCTGAAAGATCTAATGCTTTCTCGTTCTCAACTATAGTGGTTATTAGTTCTGTGCCATCTACAGTTGTGACATGAATCTGTGTTGGTTTTGCAACCATAATGGTGCTTGTTCCTTTAGTTGGATTTGGGTACACTTTTATTGTTTCAGTAGAAATTTCATTAATTTCATTCGTACTCGCACAATTGAGACTGAAACTGGTCGATACATCCGATTGACTTGACCAGTTCAAAACACTGTATGCGACATCATCCACTTGAATACAAGAAAGATTCGGGTTATTCATAAAAGCGACATAAGTTATAGCTTGGTTATTGCCGTTTTGAATATTCACACTTTCATATACTCCATGATGAATCGAAACTTCTTGCAAAGCGGTGTTTTGAGTTAAATCTAAATCCAAAATGGAAGAATAAACAGCGCCAAATGAAATCAAATTTGTATTTGCACTCAAATCAATCGTTGTCATTGGATTGGAAGAAACGTCCATGCGCAGTAAATCTGTATTGTTGGAAACATCCAGATTAGTTAGTCCATTATCGCCACAGTACAAATAGCTGAGATTGGTCAACATAGACACATCTAAACTAGTGATTGGATTGGCCGCACAACGCAGATCATTCAATGAGGTGTTTTGACTAACATCAAGTGCAGTAAGGTTGTTTTCGTAACAGGTAAGTGTCACCAAGCCTAAACAAGCAGATACATCTAAGCTGGTCAAATTGTTTGTTCCGCATTGTAAATTAGTCAATGCAGTTTTGCCAGATAAATCAAGTGCAGAAATCTGATTTCCCTCACAAACCAACGCATTTAAACCATCACAATTACTGATATCCAAAGATGTTAACTGATTGCTGCCACAAGCAATTGTAGTATAAAGCGTATTGGATCCAAGGTTCAGTGAAGTCAGCTGATTAGAGGAACAAATTAAGTAGTAAAGTGCTAGATTATTGCTTAGATCTAATTGTGTCAATTGATTGGAATAACAGTTCAACCAAGTTAAATTAGTAAATGCTTCTACCCCTGTTAAATCAGTGATGTTCATGCTAGAACAATCAATTGCACCGGTAAACGAACTTGCTTCGTTGCATTGAATTTCCGCATCACTATTCAGATTAATTTGTGCATTGTTGACCAAATAATTTTTAAAATTAACATCAGGAATAGTAATATTACAGCCTGCCAAATTCACTATCGTAGGAGAAAAGGTATACGGTTGAGATGGAGGGGGTAAAAAAGTGGGGGTGCGCAATGTAATGCTGGCCATGGTTTCTGTACCGGTTAATACATACGTAGCAGCTAATTCATTATTATTTGAAAAACTAGTGAATCCGATTACCGAACCAGCACTTGTGTTTACATTGTATTCACCAGGAATACTTGTGTAAAATTCGATCACATCTCCTGCAGCATATGCAATCGTTCCTTGATTTATACTGTGTGTGATAACATAGGTTGATGCCAAACTTTTTGTTGACAGAAACAAACAGCTTAAAAGTGCTGTAAAAAGTAATTGTTTATTCATCATAGGTAAATTTTCTTTCAAAGCTAAGCCAAGCAGATTGGTGAATATCAATTGCCTTTGTAAACAACATATCTGACTTTGTAAATGGGAAAAAGAGGGCATAAAAAAGGGCGCGATTTGTCGCGCCCTTTTCTTTTCTTTAACTAGTTATTTCCCTAAAATTACTTTTTGGTATTGTTGAATATAATTGGCAAACATCCATTTATCGAGTTTTTTATTGTACTCCATTTCCATTTCGGTGGCACAGAAGTATGCATGATCGGTTTCTTTTACACTCCAAGCATCACCTTTGCTTAAAAATTCAGCAAATTGATCGTGTTGATTTGGAGAAATAACTGCCGAGATACCCGACACTCCATCCAAGTAATAGTATATCAGCAAGCGCCCATCAAAAGGGAGGATGTAAAATTTACCCCCATCGTATTTCACTTCTCCATTTGCAGCTACTGTATGCTTCACAAAAAATTTTTCCTTGTCATAAAACAAGCCGTCGGTGAAGCAATTCTGGACTGTGAAACCGGTTACTTTCCCATTAGTTTTTTCGAATTTAATGTTGATTTTTCCGTAATCAATCTTTCCGAAAGAAGCTCCATCTGTATACAATTTGTACTCCCCATCTGCAAATTCATTCAGCAAACCACTTATTTTTTTTGTTTTTGCTAACTCCAATTGTTGCTCTTGGTACTTCAATAAATAGTCATAATATTTTGGAATTCCTTTCCATTGGGTCATTGGCTTTCCTTGATGGGCATCAGTACTATAAAATTCTTTCATGTCTTCAGCTAGCATAAAAGCTGCCCAATCTCTATAAGGTGAGCCTGTAGCTTTACCTCGATAGAATGAATAAAGTGAAGCTGTAGTTTTAGGTTCCATTCGATGATACAAATTATCATAATTTGAAACAGTTACTCCAATTCGTTGGTGAATCGAGGGATCATTCTCTAAAGATCTTGCATCATCAACTATTCTCACACAAGCAATGTGATTTTCATTCAAAACTATAAAACCAATGTCCCGCATTCCAGACCGATCAGTGTCTTGAGAGTCATATCCTTTCTTTTCATCATTTTTCACTAATAAGCGGTAAAATAAGGGATAGAATTCATTATCTGGTACTAAATAAGCTTCATATTTATCACACTTAAAGTGCCATTTGAAAATTTCGTTTCCTTCAAAATCGGTTTTTCCCGTATTTTCTTTTGTCAGATTCACTTCATATTTATCATAATCATCTGCATAGCTAATCCACTTTCCTTCTTTGATGTATTTGTTGAAATTGTAATTCTGGTTGTAATTGTAGGGTTCGGTTGCCAATAGCAAGAATGTTTGGAACAAGCCAATGAGTGCTAAACTTATCTTTTTCATAGATTTTATTTTAATCAAAAATAAGTGACCCAATATTACAAGGGAATTATGACTTTGTGGACTTCAAAGCTGACTTTGTAAACAACCGTTTACTCCAAATTCAAATACTTTAAAACGGCTTGTTTGCGTTCTCTTGAAACGGGAATGACTTTCCCAGAACGCAATTCTAGATTGGCTCCATCTGATTTGATGTAAGCCGAAACCTCATCCATGTTGACACTAAAGGAGCGTAATGTACCCACACAAAATTTTCAGCGCCTTGCAAGGAGTTTTCAAAATACGTCAAGTTTTTAGCTACCAACTTGTGTTATCCATTGGTTGACCAATCAAGAACATTTCTTCCTGCAAAAGATTTTTGTGGTGACGACACAAAACAAGTGTTATAATTTCCAGTAGAAGTTTACTTCTGAACAAATGTCACCGATTGTGCGAATGATTTTCCTGCTTTATCCTTCCATGAAAATAGAATCTGGCTTTCTGAAGGTGTTGCTATTCCACTCGTGTTTTCGCTATTAGGTCGGAGAAAAATGAGTTCTCTATGCAGTAGACGGAATAATATTTTAGTGTTTTAGTTGCGTTTGGTTCCGATTTCCAAATAGAGTAAACGGAACAGGAAAGCGGGAACTCATCTTTCATGGTGAAATTCAGTGAATGGATTAAGAAGCGTCCGTATTCGTCAGTCTCTTCAATCATTTCTGGATTACTTTCCAGATTTTCTACTTTAAAGGTGTATACCTTCAACTCATCCATTCTCCCAGCAATTTCAGCTTTCAACCAAGTCGAATATTCTGTAATTGTTACTTCACCGTTTTCTTCGGACCAGTAGTATTCGACTAATTTTTCTTTGATGGACGGGTCATTAAAGTCATAAATGAAGTTCGTTCCTAATTTTGTGCCTTTGATCGTATAGCTTTTTCCATCTCGGAATGAAATAGTGTTTTGTCCAAGAACAAAGAGACTAAAAGCGCTGAAAAAAAATAGTGTAAAGTATTTCATGTTTTTTTGATGGTAAAGATGATTGAAGGTGCTAAATTATTCAGATTGGATTTATGAAATGACCTTAATTTGCGGTTGAAAAATGGCTTTTGATTTACGAATAAGAAAAATGGCTTTTTAAAAATTAGATGAAGTATTTGAAAAGAAACTAGTTTCTTGCGATTCTTTAATTTAGAACCAATCTGAATTGTTGTGGCTATACTTTCTTAGCAAACTTTCTGTTTCACATTCCATTGCTTTTGACTAATTATTCGCGCGTCGAACAAATCGAAAAACAACAACTTTCAAAAAGCAAGTCTTCTTTTATGAAAACCTAGCAAGATTATATCCAAGAAATTGAAGAAAGAAAAGCACAAGGTCTTCACCGAAGTCCATTGACAGTGCTGAATTATTAAGCGAAATTGTTGACCAGATCAAAGATACCGGAAAGATGCCCGGCGATCATACCGCATGTTCAAGCTTCGCAATAAAGGGTTTGTATCTTCTGGAAATTGGAAGCGGGTCGGGAAGCTCGTTCAGGTAAATACTCATGCTTGATTTATCGATCACACTGATTTCGGCTACATTTACAATGTAGCATCGGTGAATGCGAATGAAGCGGAAGAGCTTCAGTTTCTCTTCCAATACCTGCAATGTGGAAGTGCAGATCAACCGCTCGCCGTTTTTTAAATACACCAGGCAATAGATATTGCTCGATTGAATGTACCGGATATTCTCCAGATCTACCTGTACCAATTTTCTGCCAACTTTTAAAAACAGCATTTCACTTTGGGGTTTAGAAAAACCAAAAGAAGTAGTTTTCGACCTTACTTTTTTAAAAAAACTTGTGAAAGGCACTAAAAGCCTTGTAGATTGAATTACATTTGCCTTCGTCGAACTCAAATACCGGTTAACCCTATGATGAGAACCCTTCATCTATTCATCTGCTTATTCTTCATGCATGTATGTGCAACAAACTGTTTGGCTGGAAATACGATTCAGAAGGTGGAATGGGCACTGAAAAATCACCTTCAAAAAGATTCTATCCGTTGCGAATTGTTGAAACAGCGCATTGAGATGGAACCGGATGACCGGGTTTGGCCGAAATTCAATGATGAATTGATCTCCATCGTGTCCCGGAAGCTGAAAAGCAAACAACTTTCAAAGAAAGGCCGTTTTTTTTACCAAGAAACGTATTGCATCGCAAAAAATAATCAGGCCTACCTGCTCATGAGCCAGGGTGAAGCTAAAAAGGCTTATCCACTACTGAAAAAAACCATAAAAATTGCCGAAAAGAACCACTTGAACCAGGCTTGTGTGTACTTGTATAGTAGTTTGGCTAATTATTATGAAATAATAGGGGATTATGATGGCTTAATCAATTACGCCAAAAAAGCGCTCGAATTTGCTGAGAAAATCAATGACCCGGAACAGATTTCCACGCTTACGGCCAATCTGAGTTATTCATTAGGTCTGTTCGAACGGAATGAAGAAGCCCGTTATTATCTGTTGAAAAGCATTGCGGTGGCGAAAAAACACAAACGATACGGTGTATTGAGCCACGACTATTATTTGTTAGCCGTAGAAGAATGTGAGCATGGAAATATTTCCAAATCCATTGAATGCGGGCTGTTATCGCTGAAGTATTCAAAAAAAAGTCATTCCCGGGACAATGAACTGGCAGCATACCGGCATTTGGGGACTTTGTACAACAAGTTCGATGAGCTGGATAAAGCGGAAGAGTACTTGAAGAAGTCCTTGTATTTGGCTCGGAAAATGAATGTCAAAGAAGAAATTTCGCATTCGTATATCAACCTTTCGAATGTTTACCTGAAACAAGTGGAACGGGCCAAAACAGCTTCCGAAAAAGCAAAATTGCTGGACCGTATCGAAGCGTATTTGCTGAAAGCACTGGATATCACCAAAAGAAGTCAGCTGAAAGAGGTACACGCCTATGCACTTTACAAATATGCGATGTTTCAACTGCATCAGGCAACCCTGGCAAAAAAATCAACGAATCCGGAAAGTGCTCAAAAGTATCGGGAAGCATCCAAAAAAAACTACCTGGAGTCCCTTGTATTGTCTGAAGAACTGGATGATGAGCAGATGATTTGTGAAACACACAATCAATTGGCTGCCATTTACCTCAACGAAAACAACCTGCAGCAAGCCGTATTCCATGGAACCAAAAGTTATGCTTTACTAGGTTCAATCGAAGACCAGCCGGAAACAGTGATGAGCATCGCAACGACTTTGAAAAAAATATTTCAGGCCCAGAAAAATTTCAAACTGGCTTTTGAAATGGGGCAGTTGGAGCACCGGATGTCCAACAAGGTGTTTAACCTGGAAAATAAAACCAAGGTCGTAAAGGCCGATTTTAAAATTCAGCAGCAGGTGAGAGAGGCACAAATCGATTTGTTGAAACAAAAAAATGAGTTGGTTAGTTTACAATCTGAAAGAAAGAACTTATATCTCGTGGTCTTTGTGGTGGGATTCCTTTTTATCGGATTAGTAGCTCTTTTCCTTTTTATCCGATTCAAACAACGCAAAAAGACTGAACTTCTAGCACAAAAAATGGCGGATGCAGAGCTGATCTTTGAACAAAAGCAACGTGCTTCCGAGAGTGAGATAAAAGCCATAAAAAGTCAGATGAACCCGCATTTTTTCTACAATGCATTGAATTCGATTCAAGGATATGTTCTAACAGGTGAACAGCAAAAGGCGAGTGAATCAATCGGTTTGTTCAGTGAATTGAGCCGCTCTGTTTTGGAAAGCTCGCGCACCAACGAAATTGCATTGTACGACGAACTGGAATTACTCGAATCATACCTGAAACTGGAATGTATGCGCATGCCGAAAATCCGTTATGAGATTGAATACTCGGCGGATTTGCGGTTATATGATTTGTTTTTGCCCCCGATGATTGTTCAGCCCATCGTGGAAAATTCGGTCAAACACGGATTGGCAAACAAAGAAAACGGTGGATTGATCACGCTTCGGTTTGTTTCGGAAGAGAATACCCTGCGGATCGAAATTGAAGACGACGGGATAGGCAGAGAAGCAGCGGGTAAAATCGGTTCCATGAAACCTCGTAAAGGAAGTTCGTTCAGTACGGAAGCAAATATGACCCGAATTGAATTGTTGAATGAAAGTTACGGTCTGGCAATTACGCAGGAAATTCTCGATAAAGAAGACGAGCATGGAAATTCTTTGGGGACTTTGATTATTTTAGTCATTCCTCAGGATACTTATTAACGAAGAGCTTATGAAATATATCATCATTGAAGATGAACCTCAGGCGGTAAATGTGGTTCAAAGTTATGTGAACAAGCATTTTCCGGAATTTACTTGTCTGGCGGATTTTGATAAAATAAGTGATGCGGCGGCATTTTTGAAACAGCATGCGGTTGATTTTGTGTTTTTGGATGTGCAGCTCAACGGCGAATTGGGCATTGATATCGGAAAATACCTGAGCAAAGAAGAATTGAATTTTGAAATCATTTTCACAACTGCCTACAGTGGTTTTGCTTTGGAGGCCTTTTCGTTATGCGCCATTGATTATTTGTTAAAACCACTCAAGGAAGATCGCTTTGTAGAAGCTGTTTCGAGAGTACTGAAAAAAGGGATTGTTACTACGGAGCAATTGGAATTGTTGGAGCAAATGTCCAAAGTGGAAAAAATCGAAAAAATCATCTTACGCAATCACGAAGGTCAATATCCGGTGCTGTTGGAAGATGTGCTATACCTGAAAGCAGACAATGTATATACCGAATTTCATTTGTTGAACCGAAAGCGGATTGTTGTTTCCAAACCCTTGAAAGAATATGATTCCTTGCTTTCACAAGATCATTTCTTCAAAGCACATCGGTCTTACATCATGAATACCTTGCATATTCAACAGATCAATCAATTAGAAGCAACAATGAAGGATAAAACAATTCTGCCTATTTCAAGGGATAAGAAAAAAGATTTGGAGTTGTTCTTGCGATAAATCGTTGTTTTTAGATTATAATTTCTCCATTGGAATAGATGTTTTCCCAAGTTTTTTCAAGAGTTCTTCCATTGCCGAGTAATCTTTCAAGTAGAACAACACACTGTTTGCCCCGGAATAACCATTTGCTTTGTCTATTTTTCCAATATTGGCTCTGCAAATACCACGTCTGAATTCACCAAATGAATAGGTGTCAACTACCCCATCATTTGTTGATATGAAGCGAATTTCCACCATATTTCCCCTATCAGTAACATAATGCTCTTCAAAGTCACCTTTGTCAATAAACTCAATTGGAATACTTCGAATGGTTGTTTTTGGGATTTTAATTTCCATTTGGCTATCAAGGGTGCTGTCAATGGTTACAATCCAAAGTTTTTGATCATTGACAAAAGTAAAATCGGTATAGGTATCATTGTGAAAAGTAATGTCTTCTTTTTTTAGTGTAATTGTTTTTCCTGTTTTATGATCTAAAGTAAAAACGAATGGGTTTACATCTCCCTTATATGGATCAGTTGCTTTACCATACTTCTTGATTTTACTGATCAATTCTGCAGCCATCTCTTTGGTTTCAAAATAAAAGATCACTTTTCCATCAGCATTTTCGTACCGGCTTTCATTGGTCACCATTTCCACTTCTCCCGTTTCTGAATTTCTTTCTTTATAAGCTTTGCAAATGCGACACATATCGTTTGAATTGTATGGTTTACCATCTTCATATACATGATCACCTCCAGGAACCCAAGAGTACAATGTCAACTTGTAGTAAAGCGTTGCATCTCGATCCCATCGCCAAATAATATGTGCATCATCGGAATAAAAGTCGCGGACATCAAAATGTTTTACGTCGATGTCTTTATATCCTGTTACGTTTATATTTGGTGCTACGCCATTGGCATCACACTCTACATTCGTATAACTAAATACAGTTTCAGAACGCCAACCTAATAAATGATATTCATCCTGACGATCATAACTACCTCTGGTTGCAACATTCTGTTGTTTCATAACCACTGGATCACGGAAATTATATCGAATTGCAGAAGCATTACCTTCTTTAAAACTCACACAAGAAAATAGAATGGTTTTATTCGTGTCGTTTTTGATAAACGAGTAAGGTGTAAAAGGATCATATTCCTGACTTTTAACTAAAAAGGGAATCGTAATTAACACAAAAAATGCAAAAGTTTTAGAAGTGTTCATGATTATTTTTTTTGCAAATAGATAACTTATTTCCAACGAATAACAATTAAACCATGGAAAAGTAGGAAATACCTTGTGAGTTGATTTTTTCATGAAGAATGTGGTGTAAAGAGGTGTGTAATCAAGTAGAAATGCAGTTGACAATTTTTATTTGACAGTTCACAAGTAATTTTTGATTGCATGCTTTTTTCCGAGTATTCTTGTTTTATAAACAATACAAGAATTATGAAAAAAACAGTTTATCTTATTTTAATAGCTTTTACATCTTTATCAAGTGTTGCTTTTTCTCAAGAACAGAAAACAGCTACAACAACCAATAAAAGCACTCAGAAAGTCACCTTTCAAATCAAAAACGATACAAAGGATACACATGATTTGAATTTTGCAGGAGGTGAATACAAATACATTGGAAGTTCTTCAGATCCATATGAAATTACCGCAACTGAAGGAAAAGTTTACATGTATAGTAAATTGTTGTTTACGCTTGATGCAAGTATGCAAGGCAAAACATTGTTGATGAGCGAATTGATTGCCGTAAGAGATAGCAAAGCACCTGAATTTAAATAGTTTTTTAATCCTTAAATTTAATACACATGAAAAAAGTAGTTTACGCAATGGCATTGATCATTGCAACAGGAACAGCAATGAGTTTTACAATGTCTTCTAATGAAGCGAGTTCAAAAACGGTAAAATCAACAGGAGACGATATCAAAATTGAATTCCAAAACACAACAAGTGAGGATATTTATTTGGTATTTGATAAAAATTCTGGTTACCCAGGAACAGGTCGAATTGGTGGTAAAATGATCACATCTTACAAGTTCAATTCTGGTGCTGTTGTTAAGTACAAAGAAGGAGGTAAAGTTATAATGACAGTATCTGCTTCTGATAACAACACACGAGTGAAATTGTAAATTCATCTGTTTTTATAGTATACTGAGATTCAGAGAAACATAGAACTAACAGTAAATAAAGATAAAACGGCTATCAATTGATTTTGATAGCCGTTTTTTGTGCTCTTAAAAATCAATGAAGTCGTTACAATTTTAAACCTAGTTAGTCATACGATGATAGTCGATTTTTAATGGTTTAAAATGAACGTTGAAGCAATTAAATGTTGAAAGAGTATTCTTGCTTCGGTTGTAAAAAAGGAGTTGATTTGAAGCTTACTATTTTAGTTTTGGCAAACAATTAAAAAGCCCATTTATCTGCTGACAAATGGGCTTTTACCTACCACTATTTATTGAAAGTTTAGCGACGTGTTTTTGTGGTTAAAACGTCTTATTGTTTTGTGATTTTCTTTGTTACAACAGAACCGTTGATTGTTGTTTTCAAAAAGTAAGTGCGAGCTGCCAAAGTTTGAACATCAATGCTGTTATTACCAGTTGACAAAGTTCCATTCATAACTTCACGATTGTCTGCGCTGTAAATGCTGTACGCACTTTCGTTTTCAGCTGTTAACTCAACTTGCATAAAGTCAGCTGTTGGATTTGGATATACGTTAACCAAGTTAGCTGTCTGCTCATTTATTGAAGCTGTTCCTACTGGTGTTGGGTTTTGAGGTAAAGTATACAATGTTGTTACTTCTGCAGCAGACAATGCGCGATCATAGATGAAGATATCGTCAATGAAACCAGAGAAATTAAGATAATCACTGTATGATCCAGAATTCACCTCAATTTGTTTTGATTTTCCTAAAACCAAGTCATTGATTTGATCAACTCCTGTGTTTGGATCATTTGCAGTTACTGCAACCATTGAGGTAGCTAAAGTCATTGAAGCAGTCAGTGTACCATTGATGTACATTTTTGCATCTGTACCTTGAATTGTAACAGCAATATGTGACCATTCTGCAACATCAATTGCTTGAGGATATCCAAAATATTCATAAGTTGTTGAATTTGGACCTCCTATTCCTTGATGACATTCCATCCATACGCCAAATTGATTAGTAAGCGTTGAAGGTTCTAAATACAACAAATAATTCCCCACTTTTCCAATATTACTTGATCCATTGAAAAGATAAAGAGCGCGTGAAAAAATTGCTGGGTAATAATCATTAATATTTAAAGGATGTACCCAAAGAGAAAAACTAATATTTGCTGAATTTTGAACATTAGGAATTCTTGCGCCTGAAGAGCTTTCATAACAACTGTTTGGAGCATTGAATCTGTCTGAGAAATATCCAGGTGCTGTTGGGCTCGTCATGTCAATGTTGTTTGACGATGCATCCTCGATATTTGCATTGAATGGATAATAACCAATAAGTCCATTTGTTGGATACTGTGCAAATGTTGAACTAACACTTGTCAAAACAATTGCACTCAATAAGTAAAGTTTTCTTTTCATAGATTTTATTTTATGAAGCAAAGAAATAGGCTCTTTTTACCAACTCCAATTTTACCTTGTGAAGCAGTAACCAAAACTTGTGAATGGTGTTTTTATCAAAAAAAAACGGCTGACCCAAATCAATGGAGTCAGCCGTTTTCATAGAAATCAAAATTATTGTTTTGAAATTTTCTTAGTTACCACTGTTCCATTGATAGTTGTTCTTAAGAAATATGTTCCAGCAGCCAAATCTTGAATATTAATGGTGTTTTGACTAGCATTCAATTCGCCAGATAATACCTCGCGATTGTCAGAACTGTAAAGACTATAAGTTAAATTCGTTGCATCTTTTACTTCGATATTCAAAATTCCAGATGTAGGATTTGGATAAGTTGAAATTAAATTATTTGAATCATTCTCTTCTATTCCAACATTTGTAGCAAGTGAATTGCTGTTCATTACGGTAGTAATTTCTGTTGTAGTTAAATATCTATTGTAAATTAAAAACTCATCAATATTAAAACGACCATAATCACTTTGACCAGGTGATTGACCGATTCTGAGAGTTGCATTTGGATGATTGACGATGTTAAAAACAGCTGATGGGTTTGTTCCTATGCCTACTCCGTCAAGGAATACACTTGTGTTTCCTGCAGTATGCGCTAAGGTGATGTGATGCCAATTACTGTTATAAGCATAGTTCAAAGATGCATCAATAAATGTTCCTGTATTTATAGTCCCAATAACGAGTGAATTATTGTCAAAAGACATGTAAATCCCATCCATATCAACACCTGTTGAATTTGGCCCACCGTTTCCTGGTGTAGCACTACCTATATAGTTGAAAATACTTGCAGTAGAGTTTTCATTTAACTTCAACCAAAAACAAATGGTAAAATCAGTATTACCTGTAGGAAAATTTGAGATATTGTCATTGGTCATTAATACGTTGTCACCGCTCACTTTTGAGTAAACTTGATGACTCGAACCGTTGTAGATTTCACTTGTGTAATTGGATAGTACGCCTGCGGCAAAATCATGCTCTGCTGGACCAATTTCTGCGTCCAATGTATTGTTGAAACTGTAGTATTCAACCAAACCATTGGTTGGATACTGTGCAAAACTGTTTGTTAAGCTCATAGACGCAAGCGCCGCGATAAAGTAAAGTTTTCTTTTCATAGATTTTAATTTTATGAATCAAAGTAATAGGCTCTTTTTGCCAACTCCAATTTTACCTTGTGAAGCAGTAGCCAAAACTTGTGAATGGTAATTTTATCATAAAAAAAGGCTGACCATGCATCGATGAATCAGCCTTTTCTATAGATATTACTTATTCTTATTGTTTGATCAATCGTTGAATAGCGTTTCCTTTTTCTGTTCGAATGAGGATCATGTAAACACCGTTTTCAAGGTTTTCAATTGAAAGCGCATCACCTGATTGTACGTTAGGTGTTGTTGCAATCAATTTTCCATTGATGTCCATTAAGTCGATCGATATTGTTGACGTTCCTTCGAAAGTTACGTTCACTTTGTCGTGAGCTGGGTTAGGATATACTTGAATGGTTGAGTTTGATAATTCGTTTAAACCAATCACGTTTAATGTAAGATTCAATGTTGCAATAGAATCACAACCAGTTGCGTTTACTAAAGTTTGAGTGTATGATCCTGATGACGTATAAACTGTTCCATTGGTCCAAGTGTAGGAAGCAGCAGTTGTGTCAATTACTGTTGTTGAATAGGTGACTGATTCATCTGTAACAGTCATTGTGATTCCAGCAGTTGTAATCGATGAATTTCCTGTAATGCAAGCATAATTGGAAGTAATGATTGCTGTAAAAACATCTCCGTTATTTATACCGAAAGCAGTGTAAGTTGCCAAGCCTAATGGCATTGTCACATTTGCACCATTTTGCTGCCATTGGAAAGTAAACGGTCCGTTTCCAACAGGATTTGCTGTTAAAACAACATTGGTTCCGTTGCAAATCACGTTGTCTGCATCAGCGGAAGTGATGTACCCTGAAATGGACGTATAAGGAATGATTGAAACAGTAATTCCTGGGGATAGAACAACGGAAGAGCCATTGATACATTGTGCGTTTGAAGTTAATTCACACGTGATTACATCATTGTTTGCAAGTGTTGTCGTTGTATAAGTTATAGCTGTTTCTCCAACTAATTGAATACCATTTTTAAACCATTTGAATATTGGAGAAGAACCTTCGTTAGTTACCTGAGCAGTAAACGTTACACTTGTTCCACCTTCACAAATGATATTATCTTGATCATCAGAATATATCAATACACTAGGAGCAACCATTGAAGAAACCGCAGTTGTAATTCCTGTTGTTGCAACCAATGCAGAACCACTTAAACAAGAATAATTAGATTCCATTTCAATGTAAATCTCATCGTTGTTTACCAAAGAATTGGTGGTATAAGTTGTTGTTGTTTGCCCTGGAATTACATTTCCGTTTTTATACCAAATATAAGTTGGAGCCGAACCTGAAGCAGTTGGAGTTATTGTGAAAGTAACACTTGTTCCCGAACAAATAAAATTGTCTGCATCCGATGATGTTAAAGTTGCATTTGCAGTTAATACAGGATTTACAACCGTTGTAATACTTGATGAGGTAACCACTGATGAACCGAAAACGCAAGGTGAGTTGGAAGTTAATTCACAACTAATGACATCATTGTTTACTAATGATGAAGTAGTAAATGTTGCTGCAGTTTCTCCAGCAATTTCAACAGAATTTTTAAACCATTTATAAGTTGGCGCTGATCCTCCATTGGTTGGAGTTGCTGTAAATGTAACGCTAGTACCTTCACAAATGATATTGTCTAAATCAGATGAAGTAACTGAAATACCTGCTGGTGAAGGCGTTAATACAGTTGTTGTAATTGAATTTGAAGTCACTGTGCCAGCACAATTGGTGGCATTGGAAACGTATGTACAAGAAATGACATCGTTATTTGACAATGAACTCGTCATAAAAGTAGAACCAGACGAACCAGCAATTGGATTTCCATTCAAATTCCACGTATAAGTTGGTGTTACACCTCCGTTAACACCTGTTGCGGTAAATATTACGGTGCTACCTGGGCAAATTGTATTATCGGCATCTGAAGACGTAATTGAAACACTTGTAGTAGGGTTAACCGTAATTGAAAATGTTTTTGGATTTCCTTGACTAACTGGAGTATATGTAATTGCTACCGATCCGTTACCTGAATTGTTTACTGAAGTTATAACACTATTTGTCACACCTCCTACATAGTTTGAGCCGTTTCCGCCAGCACCGACATTTCCTATGTTGGGGTAACCAGCACCGCCACCGCCACCGTAGTAACCGCCACCGCCACCGCCGCCATAAGAAGAAGTACCACCAATTCCTAATAATCCAGGGTTTCCTCCTCCATAATTACTGCTGCCTGCCGCACCACCTGCGCTTTGCGTTCCATTTCCACCATCTTCATTAATATTGATTTTATTTTGTCCGCCTGTTCCTCCTGCTACGATAACTCTGTTTGAAAGTGCATTTCCTCCAACACGAACGTCCGAAGCTCCACCACCAAAATTCATTCCAGAGGCTCCACCGTTATATCCAATTGGAGCTATCCAACCAGCTCCTCCAGTATATATTCTTAATAATTGTCCTGGAGTAACAGCTAAATCACCTTTCACAACAGAAATAGGGGATTGTGTATTTCCAGCTCCTTGACCACCTCTGGCTTCTATGTTGACAGAATATACATTTTCTGGAACTGTCCAAACTTGCTCGGTACCTGGAATGTTAAATATTTCTGTGACAGGTGTTCCTGCAATTTTAGGTGTTACAGTAATGTTCGCTATTAATGGACTTCCTGTTGTGTTCGTTGAAGGGAATAACGGTATTGAACCTGTTCCACTTGAACCTAATCCAATTGATGGATTGTCATTGGTCCAAGTATAAAAAACTTGAGGACATGAACTTGAAAAAGTAGCAGAAGTTGAAGCTCCACTACACACTTGTGTGTTTAATGGTGTATTCATTGGAATATGCTTAAATAAAACACGTTCGCTTTCACATCCATTCGCATTGACTGTTGCTGCATAATATGTTGAACCACAAGTTAGAATGGTTGAACTTGCTAATGCGGTTCCTCCAATTGCGACATCATACCATTTTACAGTACTACTTGGAGCAGGAGTTAAATCTGCTACAGTATTCAAAACGTTTGGTTGATTACTTGGTAATATAGGTGGTGTTGAAGGTACTACTGAACCACTTGTAACAGGCGAACCCGCCAAGAAGTTTGAGTTTGAACCTACTAATGTTACTCCACTAAAAAAGCAAGTATTATTTGATGTATTGACAGAATTAATTAAACCAGTTATTGAAGAATTATTAGCCCCAGCAGTTCCTTGATTGAATTGGTAATAAGCAACTAAGCCCACTTCATTACCAGCTAATTCACAAAATCTTCTTCTAGCAATATTTGCTTCTGATTGAGCTGTGTTCCAAATTCTTACTTCATCAATTCCGCCATTAAAAGGTTCGGGAAAGGATGCGTTTGTTGATCCGATTTTAAAGTTGTTTGCATTAGGAACCGCATGAGAATTTACTGTTGGAACATTGGATCCAACTAATGCGCCGTTTATGTAGATCCTTTTTGTGCTTCCATCATAAGTAGCAGCTACGTGATACCAAACACCAGCGGTAAAAGTGTAATTAACTGATAAATCATTGACTCCGCCGCCCCACCAATAATTCGTTATTCCGGTATTCGTTACTTTCAGGGCGTTACACTGATTCGCAACACCATAGTTCCCCCAACCGATGATTCCATTGTTTGAAAGATATGTTGGATTTATCCAAGCTTCTATGGTGTAGCTTGAATTTCCAATTGGAATGTTAACTGGAGCTGTATTATAAGCATAATCATTTCCTCCATCAAATTTAAAATATTCTCCTGGTTGAGCAAATGTGATACATGCTGAAAAAATGCCAAGACATAAAAGTGCTATCCTTTTTCCAAAGGTAAGGGCTTCATTTTTCCGATTCAAATGTAAAATCGAAATAAGTTTAAGTTGTGTGATTGTATTTATCATAAATCATTAATTCATTGGTTATTATCTTAAATCAAGATCAAAGAAAGGGTGTTGTTACTAACCTAACCGAATAAACCTTGTGAACAGAAGTTGATTCCTTGATAAGCGTTAAATAACTAGTGTGAATGAAATGTGGCGGTACTGAAAACAAAAAAGGATGGTCTGTAAAACCATCCTTTTAAGCGTTTAGAAGTTGTTATAAATTCTAATTCCAAATTTGTATGTTTCAGTTTACTGTTTGATTAAGCGTTCAATAATGTTGCCTTCTGAAGATTTAACTAACATGAGGTAAACACCTTTTTCTAAGTGCTCAATCGAAATAACATCACCTGATTGAATGCCCGTATTTGTGGCAACCAATTTTCCATTGATGTCTATGAAGTCGATGGATACTGTTGATGTTCCTTCGAAAGTTATGTTCACTTTGTCGTTCACTGGATTAGGGAAAACAGTCAGCTGAATACTGTTATTTTCTTCAATTCCTTGTGTACATGCTGTTTCTGGTGAAATAACAAATGTTCCAGTTGCATTTACAGTTCCACATCCACCAGTTAGAGGAATGGAATAATTGAAAGTTCCAATAGAAGTTGGTGTACCGTTAATAGTAAGTGTATTTGCATTCCATGATGCACTCACTCCAGCAGGCAAGCCTGTTACTGCACCAATTCCTGTAGCGCCACCAGTTGTTCTTACGATTGGTGTCATAGCATTGTTAACACAATTGACAACTGCTGCTGGTTCAGCAGAAACCGTGTTTTGAGTAATGATAGTAATGGTTCCTGTTGCATTTACACTTCCACAAGATCCAGAAATTGGAATGGTATAATTGTAAGTTCCTGAAATAGTAGATGAACCACTGATTGTAATAGTATTCCCTGCGTTACTTGCAGTAATGCCTGCAGGCAAACCAGTTGCTGCTCCAACACTTCCTGTACCTGTAATGGTATGAGTTATAGGTGTGATTGTAGATCCTGTACAAACAGTTGGTGTAGCTGAAGCTGCACTTACAGAAACACTAGCTGCATTGATTATCATTGTTCCTGTCAATACTTCTGTTGTACAAGGATTGGATGTGTAAATCGTGTAATTAAAGGTTCCGCTTTGTGTTGGTGTTCCAGAAAACTCAATACCACCATTTGATAAGGGAGGATTAAATGGAAGAACAACTGCTGTAATACCTTGAGGTAAATTTATAATGGAGTCAATATTCCCTCCTCCAAATGGTTGTGTAACAGTTGTAATTGGTGTATTCACACAAACAGGAGTGAAAGTTGGTGCAGGACCAGCAAAAATAAAATCAGAATTGATTTCAATCATACCAGAAATCTGATCTGTTCCACAAGGACTTGAAGCTTCCATAATGATTAAAGTAGCTCCAGGAGCAGTAGCCGTTCCAAAAATATAGATGGTATCATTTACATAAGAGAAATTAATCCCTGCTGGTAAAGGAAATGTTGCACTTTCACTGATAGAACTTACCAATTGATTCGTTGCAATTTTAATGGTGTCAATTGGCAATCCAACACAAACTGCTGGTGGGTTCGTCATTGTGTTACTTGGAATTAATTCAGAAGCATCAACTGTGATTAAAGTTCCGAAAATGGTGTCAGGCTTGCACAGACCATTTACTGGAATCGTGTAATTATAGACACCTGGAAAAGAAGTATTTGTTCCGTTGATTGTTACCGAGTTTCCACTCAAAGTTGCAGACATACCACCAGTAAACCCAGTTGGAGTTCCAATACTTGTCGCATTCGCAACTGTAATTCCAATAGGAATAAATGAACTTAAAGCACATTGGTAATTGGTAGCTGGATCTGTAACAACAACATCCGGTCGAACAGTTATTGTACCTGTCATGATTTCACTCGCACAATTTCCTGTAACTGGTATAGAATAATTAAATACACCTGCAGTTGTTGGAGTTCCGGAAAATGTAATCACATTGCTTGAAAAGGCAACTGAAATACCTGGAGGCAAACCTGTTGGTGAACCAATTGCAGAGGCATTAAAAGTTGTTCTTGTGAATGGCGTTAATGGAACGTCAATACAACTTGCAACAGAAGCAGCAGCTGAAGAAACGAGTACATTCTGATTGACAATAATAATTCCAGTTGCGACAGCTGCTTGACATGCACTTAATGTAACGGAATAATTAAATGTCCCAGAAGTTGTTGGTGTTCCAGAAATAGACAATTGACCACCCACAACTGCTGCTGTAACACCTCCAGGAAGTCCTGTAGAAGAAATCACTTTTGTGAAAGAAGTTCCTCCTGTAATAGCATGTGTAATTGGAGTGAGTGCTGTATTGATACACAAAGTAGGCGATGAGGATGCAGTTCCAATAGAAAATCCGTCACAATATTGCATAACCGCTGCTTTTTCTCTTGCTTGTCCTCTAAAAAAAGTGAATCCACCACCTGCAGCAATTCTTCCATCAGCCAATAAACAAGTTGTTAAAACGGTATTATTCGCGGAAGGATTTGCAAAAGTTGAATTGTAGGTCAAATCAGCGTTCAAGACAGCAAATCGTATTCCGGGGTAAGTCGGAAAAAGATCAAATTGACCACCAATTGCAATAGAACCATTGCTAAGTATCGACATAGTACGAACTGTTGAATTAAAATTGTTAAACGTTCCTTCTTGAACTCCATTTGGATTTAAACGAATAAAGCGATTGGCCAATAATACGTCGTAACTGGTGAAATCACCACATAACAAAATTTTATTATCACTTTGAACTTCAATGTCAAGGACAAAATTATTTGCTCCATTTCCTAAGAAAGTAGCGTCAGAAGTTCCATCAGCATTTAAGCGAGTGATTCTGTTTTTAGCAACTCCATTGATTGTTGTAAAGTTCCCTCCAACTAAAATTTTATTATCCGATTGAACTTTTACTTTTCGAACGGTAGCGTTTGTTGCGCCTGAAAAAGTAAAGGTATTATCAACAGATCCGTTTGTTAATAAACGAGCAACTCCGTTTCGAACATTTGCTGCAGCTAATGTTGAAAAATCTCCTCCTAAGATTATTTTGCCATCCGATTGCGTATCAACAGACCAAACTGCACCATTCGGAGGGTTTAAAACCAGTGCGTCTCGAAAAGCGATATCAATTTGTCCATTTAGCGAGTTTATTCTTGCTAAATTGGGACATCCAACTCCATAATACGAAGGAAATGCACCAGATACCAGAATAGTTCCTGTACTTTCAAGTTTCAAATCCATTACTGTTGCGCCACCCGAAAAGTTTTGTGCACCTGGTACATACCCGGAAAGTAACCAATTGGGGTCAATTGTGCCATCTGGTCTTAGTTTCACTATTCCTTGACAATTTGTGCCGTTGTAACTGGTAAAATCGCCCCCAAAAACAACACCGTTGTCTGGTAAAGCCAAGCTGGTATAAACACTTCCATTAAATCCAGATCCTATTACGAACTCATTATCGTTCCAGCCATTTTGACCAAAGCTCAGAACCGCAGAAAAGAGCATCATGGCCATGACAATCAATTGTTTCATGTAATTTATTTTTTTCATAATTTTTAGTATTTCGATCAAATGTAGAGTGATTGAAAAGGCCTGGAAAATATACCTTGTAAAGCGTGATAATTACCTTGTGTGTGTTATTTCAAAAGCTTTAATTCTAATTTTTCGCTCTTGGGAGCTAATTATTGGTTTAGATTTTTTTTACTAAAAAGTCAAACAATTGAATTTGGTTCTTTAACAAGTTATTCGTTACCATTCACAAGTGTTTTTAAAAGGTTAGAAATCAAGCCGCTACTTTTAATAAAAAACACGAAAAATGAAAAGAAAAATAGTTGTCCTTGCTGTTGCAATGTTTGGATATGTAGTAACAGGTTTCGCGCAATTTGATGGCATGGAACCGAAAGGAACCTTGGTCTCTGTTGAAGAGAAAACAATGGGGTTTGTAATGAAAACGGAAAATTACATCGATGTAGAAGAAGATAAAATTGTCCATTACCTGGTTGTCGCGTTCGATGGAGAAATGTCATCCATCTTTGTGATGAATTGCCCGATTAGGGACATAAAATCAGTGAAAAGTGGAGGGAATCTTTTGTCAATAGATTTCAAAGATGAACGTGAGCTTGTTCAAAAGAAATATGGCAAAGACGAACAATCAGAAGAAATCATTAAAGGATACATAGAATTCAATTTTGATAAAGCAGATGTTTGTAAAAAAGTAACCAGTGCTATACAAAGTAAATTAACAGCCTTGGAGAGTACTTACTATGTACCAACCAGTGAAATGGAACATTCATTTGTTTATGGGTCAAAAGAAAGTTTACAAATGGTCGAGTGGAATGGAACTCCTTTTAGAACGGAGACATACGACAAGTACAAATGGGAATTTTATGCTTTTGCTAATGACGCTGAACGTAGTTTTGAACTGTATAAAGCATCTTATGAAATAGGAAAACCAGAAATCATTGGAGTTGAATTTTCAAGTACTTCTTACGATGATGTGATTAAGATCGGAACAACGGGTAAAACATGCTATGTGGTAGGTCCAGAAAATTTTGGTTTTATGATGACTTTTTACAAAGAGAGCTCAAAGACTTCAGAATACACCACTTTGTATTTCGAATTTGAAACAGAAGCAGAAGCAGAAGAATGCCGCCAAAACTTTCAAACTGTTTTGGATAATTACAAAGCAAGTAAATAGAAAAGTATACATGAATCATGAGCCCAGCAATGTTGTTGGGCTTTTTTAGTTCAGTAAATAATGAAACAAAAAAAATGAGACACTAGAAGCATCTCATTTTTTTTTTGTTCGTAGTGGAGGTGTTAAATTTCAGTGACAACTAACTTTCCGTTTTTCAAACTAATCGTTCCAATAGTTTCAGCAAAATTGGGATCATCACTACATGTTAATACCACACAGATTTTATTGTTTCTAACTTTGATATCTGGAGAAGCTGCATAGTCGCATTCACCACCTCTTGCTGTGCGATTGTCAATGATTTTCATGACCAATTCCATTGGTTCTTCATGCACAAAAATGGGGTATTCTTTTTCACCATCAATGACAATAAATCCTCCAGAGTATTGAATGTAATCATAACCGTCCATGTGCCACAATTGCAATGTTTGAACTGGGTTTTCTCCGTTAAATGCTTCTTTGAATTGGTATTTGATGATGCCTTTTTCTAGATCCTTGGAAAGGATAACACGCGGACCAACACCAATAGAAGGATCTTCTGAATCAACATCGGCGTATTTTTCATAGTAATACATCACATCTCTTTCTTCACCTTGTTCATCCACACTGTTCATCATTGTTGAATCTGCATTCTGATGAGCTGCAAGTGCATTGGCTTCTTTATTGGTGTTGCTACAAGCAAAACTTAATAGCATAATACTGGATAAAATGATTGCAGGATTTTTCATGCTTATTGTACTTTAAACGTTTCTACTATTTTTTTGATGTCAGCATCTTGTGCGTTTTCCTCAACACCTTTTTGAATCACTTGCATGCTTTTGAACTCGTTGTACCCTTTTTCTCTTGCATAGCGCATAGGAGCACCAATCAAAATTTGGGTGTACAAGGATTGAAGCGCTTTTTTATCCAACTGCGGCGAATCCGCTTTTGCTTGATCCAATAAGGATTTACAGTAATTGAAGAAATCAATCACATCGTTTTTGCTCAGTTTCGGAATTGCTGGTTTTGCCATTTCTTGATCAAACCCTTTTTTAGTGTGCCAAGTATGGTATGAATCTTCGGGTGCAACGTAGCCTTTTGCTTCTTCCAAGGTGCTGAAAATGTTATAGCAAAGCGCTACTTCAGCATTGTTTTCAGTGATGTTTCGAAATGTAATCACAGAATAGTTGCCACTGTAAATAGGAAAGTAGCGTTCAATACTACCTTCTATGATTGGTTCAGCACATTCAATTTCCATAGGAACACTATCAAACTGATCTCCGCGACCAGTTGATGTTTCCAACATTTTCTTCAATTCCGTAGAAAAGAAATAGTGTTTGACAAAATACCCATTCGTTCCTCCGACAACGGGTGTAAACCATTCTTTATCTGCAGCTTGTTGAGCGTTTAATTGCGTTCCTGCAAGGGACAGCAATCCTGCAACAATAAGTTTTCTCATAACTTCAACGATTTTCTAAGTTCTTTGATGAAAGCATTCGCTTCAGCTTCTGAAACAAAATAAACTTTCATCGACATGTTGTTGGTGCCTTTGATCAATTCACGTGATGGTGAAAAACGGTAGTTGTACTGAAAGGGAATGCATTCCGTGAATTCGTTACAACTGATGGCTACTTCATAAACAGGAACTCCAAAGGATGTAGGATCTAACATGGGTGTTTCTGGAACAAATAAAGTAGAAATGTCCGTGAAAGAAATAGTGAATGTTTCAAAATCAACTTGGTTGTCCTTGTTTTCCTCTAAGCCAAATGTTTGCAAGTTTGAAAATGTAATGCTCTTGTTCTTTTTATCAATCGCATAAAAGCTTTCGTACTCACTCGGATTGTAATCCAAGCCTTTGATTTTTCCTGCAGATTTTCCTGGTACGATCAACTCCTGTCCTTTAAATGTTACTGGCGTTTGCGAGAACGATAGGCTGATTAGAAAAGTGAAAATTCCTGTAAGTACAAATGGTACTAATTGTTGTGTTTGCTGTTTCATTGTTGTTTAGTTTAAAAGTTCTTCGTTTAAAATGCTTAAGAATTGCGTGGCAAATTCCTTGTTGGAGAATTTGATGGTAAAGCTGAAGCCTGGTTTTTCTTGTATGAATTCACTGGATGGATTAGATACAGAACAGTAACTTTTAACCACCTTGAATGCCGCGTTATCACTTGAAATGGTGACTGAATAATAGGATGTTCCATCTAAATTGTATTCTTCCATCGGTACTTCTGGAATTGCATTTAGATCAATGTCACTGATCACGATGGCTTCTTTTTGAATGTTCGTATTGTTTTCCGGTGCTTCGTTTTGAAGTACTTCAACGGTGGTTAAAACGACAGTTCGCGTTTCTTGATTGATGTCCCAAAAACATTCAAGGGTTGCCCCATCTTCATACACATTCTTGATTTTACCCGCTGTAAGTCCATGAATGGTATAAGTGGATGTTTTGAACGGAATACTGGTTTGAGCAATGCTCGTGTTTCCGAACTGAAAGGAAATCAGTAGTAGTAAAACAGTTTTTTTTATCATTATTTTAAGTTTAAAGTTGTTCGTATTGACTGAATAAAAGCAGTAGCTTCTTCTTCTTCAAGAAAGTAAAAGCGTATCCATAAAGGCGACTCAGCTAGTGTTAATTGTTCTGAACCTGTTCCGTGGATACACGCAAAATGTTCAATGGATTCGTTCAAATCATTGGCCATGAAATCCGCATAATAATGAGGTGTTTTGAACGTACCATCATCGTAAATGGGAATCTCGAATACTTCATTGAGATCAATGTCTTCAAAATGAATGGTGTATTGATCCACATCCACATTGTCGTTCGTTTCAAAATCCTCAAAGCGCTTTACAACAGTAGAGGTGAGGGTTCTTTGGGTGGTGTCAATGGCATAAAATCCTTCAATGGTAGCCGGATTTCCTGTTTTTCCCATCAATTCACCACCCGTTTTTCCGGGAATTGAAAAAATGATTCCATTCACAACGATGGATACTTGAGAAAACGCACTTGTGTGAATGAAAAGACAGATGCAGCCAATTAGCAATAAACGCATGACCATTACAGTTTGGAGATACCGATGTTATTGACTACAATGGTTTTCAATGATTTTTTCATTTCTGGCACATCACTTCTAAATTCTCCTTCACCAATGATGGCCATATTTGGTTCATTGTCTTCTTTTAACTCGAGCCAGTAACTAACTGTTCGGTTTTCTGCCGGACCTTTCAGTTTTCCTTGGTTGAAGCTGGTGATCAATCCTCCGAATTCCCATAGAAACCCATTGCAGGTTATGGGTTTTCCATTGATTTGGACCAATTCTTCGAGTGTCGTTCCAACACCGATCCCAAATTCATCCCGGAATGGGCTCTCCGGGTTTGTAGCTTCAATGGAAGTGATGCGTTCGTGTAAGCTGTCCCAGTAGATGATAAACTCATCGCGTTTGCCTTTGTTGACAATCGTTGCAGTTACTATATTTCCGCTTTCAAATTGATCCAACTCTTGGTCGATGACGTTTTCCGAACCATATTTAGCAACAACCTGTTGGTAGTTGTCGGTGAGTTTCACCAATCCGAAGGATTTTTCCGTAACGGTATAGCGCGGATCTTTGGTCTCACCGGTTTTAGCGGGTGCATTTTCCGGCAATTCCGGTGTTTGTGCCTGACACGATTGAAGAACAATCGCAAGCAATGAAAGAATACTAATAAACTTGTTCATAATTTTGGATTAATGGGGATTATTTCGTCAGGCTTAAATACCCGACTTCTTTGTGCCAATAAAGCTCAACTACTAATAAAGAACGTTTGATTTTGCAGGCGTTTTCATCGGTGTTGCTGCATGCGTAATTGAGCGAGTTGGTTCCAAAGTGGAATTTCACCGTGGTTCCGTTTCGCGGTAATTCAAAGTATTCATAAACGCCTTCTTTGTAGTTTTCAAAAATAGTTGTCGCATTTCCGTTGTAAGCTTTGTCTTCAACAGTGGTCATATCCGGTAAGACTTCTTTTGTTACCTCAACGAGTTTTTTACTTCCCTGAAAAAAGTGGATATTGCCCCCGTCTATCATTCCCTGCTCAGGATCTTCGTAAGCGAAGTAATTGACAGCGATAAATGTTTCCTTTTTAGAGTTCTTAAATAAAGCGAGTTGGAATACGAAAGTTCCGCCACCCGTTCCGGTATCTTTGAATTCCAGGAAACCATTGGCGTTGTCTACCAACACGGCACAAGGTCCGGTTCCTGCATCAGCGGTATACGACTCTCCTTTTTTGGTGATCACATATCCGTGCCGGTTTGCTTTTGGCAGCTTATTGAAGGAATCAATCAGTTTTGATTGACCACTGGCAAAACAAGTCGTAAGGGCTAAACAAAATGTGAAAAGCAGTTCTTTCATAGAGTGTTATTTAGCGTTGGATTTTTCCTTTGTTGGAGATGTTCAGGACAATTTCGTTGGTTTGTCCGGCGGCAAGTGTTTTGAAGACGATTTCGTTGTAAGAATTGACTTGCATGTTGCACACCGCATCATCTCCTTTAAAACCAGCTACTCCGTTGATTTCATCAATCAATTTTCCGGTTTTGTAATTGTAGGTCTGCACATCGATGAGGTAGAACAAGCTCTCTGCCTGACCTTTGTAGAAAAACAAGATGGCAACAGAGGATTCCTTATTCAGTAAAAATCCGATGCTGTTGCAGAAAGCTTCCTCTTCTTTGAGGTACTCATTGCTTTGCCACAAGTATTTGAAGGCTAATTTTTGATCGATCGGAACTTCCAAAGCTTGTTCCATGACATAGGAGCCGATGTTTTTGGGAGGTTTCATTTCCGGTCCCATTTGAATCAACAATTCCATGAATTCGTCGTTTACGCCCAATGCATTGTTTTGAGCGGAAAGGGACGAATAGAAAGAAAAACTGAGCAACAGGGTCGCAAGGACCGATGTGTTTTTGAGAGAAGAAATCATGTCTTTATTTTTGAATGTGAATGGTTTTAACCCGGAAAAGAAACCGTTAAGGAATGCTTTTCCGGGTTTTAGTAATCTGCTTTTTAATTTTTCACGAATGAAACGGTCTGATAAGTATCGTTTTGCTGAACGGAAAGAAAGTAGTTTCCGGATTCAAGTTCTTCGATGGAAATGCTTTCATGAGCAGCCAGCTTTCCTGTTTTCACCACAACACCGATGGTGGAGGTGATGGTGTATGCAACTTCCTGTTCTGTTGTGAGGTTTAAATGAGTTGAAGCGGGATTTGGATAAAGATTCAAATCCAGGGACTTGTTTTCTGCAAGACTTGCCGTTCCATAAAAGTTGTTGATGTTTTCGATTTCTATTCTGCTCAATGCACGTTCATAAAGTAAAACATCATCGATCCAGCCCTGGAAACTCATGTTCTGGAAATTGGTCCCAATATAAAACGAGGTGTCAGCCGCTCCGAACGTTAGGTTTGCTGCCGAAGGCATTTCCAAATGATTGGTGATAGCATTTCCAAAATAGCCGTCCAGAATTCCTCCGGATGCATTCTTGTAGTAAGTCAATGCATAGCCACGCCATTGGGTGATTTCTGCTAAAGAAGTAACCTGACCGGTAATCGTATAACCAAAAGTGCCTGATTCAGTATTATTATCTAAAACACCAAATTGAATGGTATACGGATTACTTTGATTGGTCTTTTGTACACGGATAAATTGTTGACCGTTGTACAAAATAGAATGATAGGAATTGACCGCTGCATTTGCTAAAAAAGCACTGTCAAATTTGGCTGTGCAATAAAGGGTGATTCCCTGGTTGTTGGCATTGGTTGTTTGAAGGTCATTTACCAGGTTGTTATAAACCAGGCGGGGATTTCCGTCGCCAATAAATAGTTCAAGTGCTGAATCCTGATTTCCGTCTACATCTTCACCAAGGTTGTAGTTGTAACTTTCGTTCGTATCAATGACGGCATTGATAGGCAACGCCGCATCAAAATCACCTTCAAAATGATTCTCGAAGATCAATCCGGTGGTAGGTATTTGAGCATAAGTGGTTCCTGAAACAAACAGGATGAATGCACTCAGTAAGTAATGTGTTCTTTTCATAGTATTTTGAATAAATGTTTGCTCAAAGGTGAAGGACTTCCGGCACGGAATGAAAAAATCCTTGCGAGTTGGAAGTTAAACCTTGTGAACTGCATTTCCGGTCCGATAAATCAGCGCGTTTTAGTGTCCGCTTACTCTTTCCCAAGCAGATCGATCAGTTCTTCTTCAAAAGCCAGAGCATCCGCTCGTCGGGAGAAAAAGATCTGCACATATCCGGCACCAAGCGATTCTTTGTAAGCGGGCATTTCCGGCGGATAGATCATCCATTTATGTCCGTTTTGGTAAGCCGTTTTCCCTTCAGGTGTTTTTGCTTTCACCGATACACTCCAAGTTTCGGCATGTCCTTCTTCGAAATCTGATTTTGTGGAAGTAATGACGTAGTCAAATGTTTCGTTTTTCAAACCGAAATGTTCGATGTAAACGGCTGTCATTAACGCTTGCGCATTGTTGACCTCGAATTGTTCTCGGACAATAAAAATAGAATCGCCAACGATAGCTGAATAGAAAACCGAATACGCTCCGTCTTCGTTGTAAGTTCTGTCGTAACGGGTAATGCCTTTTTCTGATGGTAACTTGTAGGTGTTGATCCCGAAAGTTCGTTTGAGTTGTCCGAAGCATGCGCTGCTGCAAGCGAATAGACATAAGAAAATTCCTGTTTTCATGTGTTGGTTTTTTGAGTTAAAAAAAGAGTCGGAATGCACCGACTCTCTACTATGAAAAAACATGCTCCACGCAAGTAACTGCACTTTTGTAAAACTGTTTCCCTTTTCAGGCTTGTTTTTAAATACCGGAATCTTTGACCCTATTGTGTGATTTTCTGTTCGTGTTCAGGCAAAGTAATTGCCTTTTAGCTGATTCCGGACAGACATCCTTGTGAAAGGAGTGAGATTTCTTGTGAAGGGAATAAACCGGTTTTTTCAACGATTGGTTTTACGTTCAGCCGATTCTCAATGGCATATAGCTAATTAGCAAAATTTATCCTGTTTTTTCATTCATTTTTCCTAAATTCGCGCGTCGAATAAATTGTCAAAAACTAACTTTCAAAAGCAAGTCTTCTTTTATGAATACCTATCAAGAATATCTTCAGGAAATTGAAGAGAGAAAAACACAGGGGCTTCACCCGAAGCCGATTGATGGCGCAGACTTATTAAGCGAAATCATCACACAGATCAAAGATGTGAATAACACCAATCGACCAGATTCGTTGAAGTTTTTCATTTACAATGTGTTGCCTGGAACTACAAGTGCAGCTATTGTGAAGGCGCGGTTTTTAAAGGAGATTATTCTTGGAGAATCCCTTGTTGCTGAAATTACACCCGCTTTTGCTTTTGAGTTATTGTCTCACATGAAGGGTGGTCCTTCTATTGAAGTGTTACTTGATTTGGCTTTAACGCATAAAGATTCTGTTGCGAAAGAAGCTGCTGCTGTACTTAAAACACAGTTTTTCTTGTATGATGCGGATACAGACCGTCTAAAGGAGGCATTTAAAAACGGAAACGAAATCGCTAGAGAGATTCTTGAGAGTTACGCGAAGGCTGAATTTTTCACGAAACTTCCTGCGATAGCTGAAGAAATTAAGGTCGTTACATTCATCGCTGGTGAAGGGGATATTTCTACGGATTTACTTTCTCCTGGAAACCAAGCTCACTCGCGTTCAGATCGCGAATTGCATGGTAAATGCATGATTACTCCTGAAGCACAAGCAGAAATTCAAGCTTTACAAGCACAACATCCAGATAAAAGTGTGATGTTGATTGCTGAAAAAGGGACGATGGGTGTAGGTTCATCCAGAATGTCGGGTGTAAATAACGTGGCACTTTGGACAGGTAAACAAGCTAGTCCGTACGTTCCATTTGTAAACTTTATGCCAATTGTTGGAGGTACAAACGGAATTTCTCCGATTTTCTTGACAACCGTTGATGTGACTGGTGGTATCGGTTTGGATTTGAAGAACTGGGTGAAAAAACTGGATGCAGATGGAAACATCGTTCGTAATGAAAATAACGAACCTGTTTTGGAACAAGCATATTCTGTTGCAACAGGAACAGTGCTTACAATTAATACAAAAACGAAAAAATTATACAACGGCGATCAAGAGTTGATCGATATTTCGAAGGCATTTACTCCTCAGAAATTGGAATTCATCAAAGCGGGTGGATCGTATGCAATTGTTTTCGGGAAAAAGATTCAAACATTCGCAGCTAAAACATTGGGTATAGATACTCCATTGGTGTTTGCTCCATCGAAAGAAATTTCGGTTGAAGGGCAAGGTTTGACTGCCGTTGAAAAAATATTCAATAGAAATGCGGTTGGAATCACTCCAGGGAAAGTATTGCATGCTGGATCTGATACGCGTGTAGAAGTAAATATTGTTGGTTCGCAAGATACAACTGGTTTGATGACTGCTCAGGAATTGGAAGCGATGGCTGCTACGGTTATTTCGCCAATTGTTGATGGTGCATACCAAAGTGGATGTCACACTGCTTCTGTTTGGGATAAAAAAGCACAGGCAAATATTCCGAAACTCATGAGTTTCATGAATAACTTCGGATTGATTACTGCTCGTGACCCGAAAGGAGTTTATCACGCTATGACAGATGTGATTCACAAAGTATTGAATGATATTACAATCGATGAATGGGCAATCATCATTGGTGGTGACTCTCATACACGAATGTCGAAAGGGGTTGCTTTTGGAGCAGATTCTGGTACAGTTGCACTTGCATTGGCTACTGGTGAAGCTTCCATGCCGATTCCTGAATCTGTAAAAGTGACTTTCAAAGGAACGATGGCAGAATATATGGATTTCCGGGATGTGGTTCATGCTACGCAAGCTCAGATGCTTCATACATTTGGTGGAGAAAACGTATTCCAAGGTCGAATCATTGAAGTTCATTTGGGAACATTGACCGCTGACCAAGCATTCACGTTTACGGATTGGTCTGCTGAAATGAAAGCAAAAGCATCTATTTGTATTTCTGAGGATGATACCTTGATCGAATCATTGGAGATTGCGAAGAGCAGAATTCAGATTATGATTGATAAAGGCATGGATAATCAGAAGCAAGTGCTTCAAGGATTGATTAATAAAGCGAACAAAAGAATCGCTGAAATCAAATCAGGAGAAAAACCTGCTCTTACTCCAGATGCAAATGCGAAGTATTACGCGGAAGTAGTTGTTGATTTGGATTTGATTGCAGAGCCAATGATTGCCGATCCAGATGTAAATAATAAAGACGTTTCAAAACGCTATACCCACGATACAATCAGACCATTGTCTTTCTATGGTGGAGATAAAAAAGTAGATCTTGGATTCATCGGTTCGTGTATGGTTCACAAAGGTGATATGAAAATACTTGCTCAAATGTTGAAAAACGTGGAAGCACAAAACGGGAAAGTTGAATTCAAAGCTCCGTTAGTAGTTGCTCCTCCAACGTATAACATCGTAGATGAATTAAAGGCTGAAGGTGACTGGGAAGTTTTACAGAAATACTCCGGTTTCGAATTCGACGACAATGCTCCGAAAGGCGCTGCTCGTACGCAATACGAAAACATGTTGTACTTGGAACGTCCAGGATGTAATTTGTGCATGGGTAACCAGGAAAAAGCAGAAAAAGGAGATACCGTTATGGCCACTTCTACACGTCTTTTCCAAGGAAGAGTTGTGGAAGATACAGATGGTAAAAAAGGAGAATCCTTGCTTTCGTCTACACCAGTTGTTGTTTTGTCAACCATTCTTGGTAGAACTCCATCCATTGAAGAATACAAGAAAGCGGTAGAAGGAATTAACTTAACGAAGTTTGCTCCATCACATAAGTTGTTGGTGAATTGATTTTTGATAAAAGATATATGAAAGCTCGGTCTAGTGAATTCTGGATCGGGCTTTTTTTGTGAGAAGTTTATTAGCAATTATCGGCTGCCCATTTGTAAAAATCTTCAATGGTAACTCCTAATGTTTGACAATTTGTTTTAATATGAAGTGCAGGTATTTCCTTGTCTGCTTTTCGAACTGTAATTGATTGCCAACAACTGCCACATTTGAATTGAGTATGTGAACCTTTTGTTCGCTTTTCAATACATTTTTTAGATGCTAAATATTTCAGGAAGCAAGTGGTTTTTACAGGTCGGTTATTTCCCATATTTTACACGTACATTTCAAACTCTTTTACTTCTTCAATTGCTTCTTCCGAAAAACCTTGAAGCTCTCCATTGGCATCTATAAATGATCTTGAATAATCCTTTGTCTTAATGGCGTCTTTTTTCCATCCCAAATTGATTAATGCTTGAATACGCTGCTTTGGTTTCAATTCACTAAAATCCATCGCGAAATTTTCCAAACTAAAAATCATCATTTCTTTAGCCTCTTTTTCATTTTTGCCATAGGCACTTATTTTTAAAGAAGGGCAGTACATGTTGAATGTGTTCGAGTCAGGTATTTTAAAAGAAAATGCCATTACACGCATTTTAGTCTTACCGTTACCCATATGAATGGAATCAGTATAGCTCATGTTTTTCTCTTTTTGTTCAGTAATGATACGTAAAAGTAATGAAATGATTCATTGGATTTTCCCAAAAGTATGTAAAAAGGTTTAGGAATCGTCTAAACCCTAGATTCTAGCGACTAAGAATTATTTGTCCACGATAACTATATTAGATTATCAGAGTTTTTTGTATTATTTCTCACTTTTTCTGCCTAGACAAAAAATAAGAAGGGTTGTGGCTTCAAATAAGTATTGAATTTCTGGTATAATTTTGTAAACTCAATTTTGATATTTCAAATCCTCAATGGTGTATTTATTCAGATCATTTTTACGACAGAAAAGTTGAAGATTTATTAGCATTATTTAAGGATTGATTTTTACTTTAAATGATTATCTTTAAAAAGAGTAAAACTGACTGAATATGGCTGTATTTGATTTAGATATGATTAAGGCAGTGTACGAGAAATATCCTTCTCGTATTGATGCTGCCCGCAAAGTGGTAAATAGACCACTGACTTTAACCGAAAAAATTCTTTATGCTCACCTTTGGGATGGAGCTGCAACTGTTACTCACGAACGTGGGAAGTCGTATGTGGATTTCGCTCCAGATCGTGTGACGATGCAAGATGCAACCGCTCAGATGGCTTTGTTGCAATTCATGCAAGCTGGAAAGCCAAAAGTTGCTGTACCTTCAACGGTGCATTGCGACCACTTGATTCAGGCAAAAGTAGGTGCTGATGCCGATTTGCAACGCTCATTGAATGAAAACAACGAGGTATTCCAATTCTTGTCGTCTATCTCGAATAAATACGGAATCGGTTTCTGGAAACCGGGAGCAGGAATCATTCATCAGGTGATGTTGGAAAATTACGCCTTCCCTGGTGGAATGATGATTGGAACAGATTCTCACACTGTAAATGGTGGAGGACTTGGTATGATCGCCATTGGAGTTGGTGGTGCCGACGCAGTTGACGTAATGGCTGGAATGGCTTGGGAGTTGAAATTCCCGAAACTAATCGGAGTTAAATTAACTGGACGTTTAAACGGATGGACTTCTGCAAAAGATGTGATTCTGAAAGTTGCTGATATTCTAACTGTAAAAGGTGGGACAGGAGCAGTTGTGGAATATTTTGGCGACGGAGCAATTTCGCTTTCTGCTACTGGAAAAGGAACCATCTGTAACATGGGTGCTGAAATTGGTGCTACAACTTCTACCTTCGGTTATGACGATTCGATGCGTCGTTACTTGACGGCTACTGGTCGTGCGGAAGTAGTTGCGTTGGCTGATACGATCGCAGAGCATTTAACCGGTGATCCCGAAGTTTACACAGATCCAACCAAATACTTCGATGAATTAATCGAAATTGATTTAAATACCTTAGAGCCACATATCAACGGACCATTTACGCCAGATCGCGGAACGCCAGTTTCTAAAATGAGATCCGAAGCGGAAGCAAATGGCTGGCCAATGAAAATAGAGTGGGGTCTTATTGGATCTTGTACCAACTCCTCCTACGAAGACATGTCTCGCGCAGCTTCCATTGTGGAGCAAGCCGTGAAACATGGAATTACACCAAAAGCAGAATTCGGAATCAATCCAGGATCGGAACAAGTTCGCTACACGATTGAGCGCGATGGAATCATTGCAACCTTTGAGAAAATGGGAACGAAAGTGTTCACCAATGCGTGCGGACCTTGTATTGGACAATGGGATCGTGACGGAGCAGACAAACAAGAGAAAAATACCATCGTTCACTCGTTCAACCGGAACTTCTCGAAAAGAGCAGACGGTAACCCCAATACACATGCATTCGTAACATCGCCTGAAATGGTTGCTGCGTTGGCAATCTCTGGTGATTTAGGATTCAATCCGCTGACAGATACGTTAACGAACGACAAAGGAGAACAAGTAAAATTGCTTCCTCCGCATGGAGACGAGCTTCCAACTAAAGGATTCGACGTAGAAGATCCAGGATACCAAGCTCCAGCTGAAGATGGTTCAGGAGTTCAGGTCATTGTAAAGATGGACTCCACGCGCTTGCAGTTATTGGAATCGTTCCCGCTTTGGGACGGACAAAATATTCATGGAGCAAAATTGCTGATCAAAGCATTCGGGAAATGTACGACCGACCACATTTCAATGGCTGGTCCGTGGTTGCGCTACCGTGGTCACTTGGATAACATTTCCAATAACATGTTGATTGGTGCTGAAAACGCATTCAACGGAAAAGCAAACGAAGTGGTGAATCAATTAACGGGTTCAACGGGTGAAGTTCCTGCTGTAGCTCGTGCATACAAAGCTGCTGGAATTCCTTCCATCGTTGTGGGAGATCACAATTACGGAGAAGGTTCTTCCCGTGAGCATGCTGCCATGGAACCACGTCATTTGGGTGTTCGTGCGGTAATCGTGAAATCATTTGCGCGTATCCACGAAACAAATCTGAAAAAACAAGGAATGCTTGGTTTGACTTTCTCCAATGAAGCAGATTACGATAAAATCAAAGAAGATGATACATTCAATTTCATTGACTTGGTTGAGTTTGCTCCTGGAAAACAATTGACTTTGGAATTGGTTCATGCAGATGGTTCTAGAGAAAATATCAAATTAAATCATACATACAATGCCCAACAAATTGATTGGTTCAAAGCAGGATCAGCCTTGAATTTGATTAAGTTGGAGAATCATAGTGGGTAGAAGAGAAAGCAAAGCTTTCGAAGACGAACAATGACAAGCGTTAGCGCGAAGATTGTGAGGATTGAAAAATACTATTTAGAAAAATCCCGATACTGAAAACAGGTCGGGATTTTTTGTTTTCGGGTAATTATCTTGAGTTTGGGGTAAGTGTTTTTGATTGGGATTTTTAACGGTTTGCTTACCGCATGTTAGCACAACTTTTAAATTATATCACCTCCCTTTTCGAGCAAAATTGAAACACTTTGTTTAATAATTTGTTTCTTGGCTTCAGTTAGAAACTCCTTTATTAACGGAATGCCTTGTTTGGCTATTTTACCCCAAATTCGAGTTAGTGATTTTAATATTGTTTTTTTTGATTGCGTCGTTAAATTTTCTTTTAAGTCTTGAATATCCTTTTTTATTTCAATAATCTGTAATTCGTTTTTATCATTGATAAATGTATCTATTCTATTAGTTATTGAATCTAAATGTTCATCTATTAAAAGTGCCTGTTTAATTGTAACAGGTTGTTCTTCATCTTCATCAATTAATTCAAATTCTGAAAAAAAATCTTCACTGTAAGATTCCACAATGGGGTCGTCAAATACTGTTTTCACTTTGTCATAACCATCAAGAAGTTCTAACCATTTGGATAAAAATTGATCTAGGGCACTTGCCGCAATCCACATTCGTTTATTTGCAACGTTCTGTTTGTCCAAAGGTTTCCAATCAATTAGAAGTTGAAAACCTTTATCAAGCCTGAATTCCTCTACATTGAAATAAAAATCAGATCCCGGATCTTTATCGATGAATCGAATCATAAATTTATCTGGATCAATGTTCAGAAAATTTTTGCCCTTTCTATCGAGAAATGGTTCGATAAATTCATGAACTAATAATGGAATCTTCTTTTTCATGTATTTGTGATTAATTGGCACTACGGCTGACGCTTGGCGCCGTTTTTCTGTGTTGCGCCTGCGGCAGAAAAATGGAGCTAAGCGTTTGTTAGTAAATAGTTTTAAATAAACAATTTGAAAATATCTCCTTGTGCTGAACCAGTGACAATCTTACAATTTGCTCCGTCACGTTGGTACATATTATCTTTAAAATATACTGGAGCATTCCCACATTCCACCTCAATCATTAAAACCGTTCTATCGTGATATGTTATTGGTGTTATAACTTTTGTAACCTTTTTCACCAAATCACTTGGCAACTCTGATTTCGAAATTTTATCAGTTATAAAAGCAATATAATCGTCTAAAGATACTCCTTTTAAAATAGCTTCGCGTTCAAGTCCAACTATGCCAAATCCTTGGTATCTAGATACATTTGTCAAATTATCCAAAGCCTCAACTTGTAAAGTATCCGCCTCTTTATCTGTTACACCAAGAAATAGAAAACCTTTTTTACCCTTTCCAAGGTTAGCCAGTGCTGCGATGTTTTTAAGAATTTTGTTTTCAAAATTTTCATCGGAAAAAGTTCTCCCATTCGGACTTAGCGAATACAATCCTTGTTTATAATCATAGGTTGCTGCTTCAACTTTTGATCTCATAAGGAAATTTTGGAAATCCAAAGTAAGCGAGGTTGTGCTTCTAAATGTTTGATCCGATAATTTAAAATGAGGTTCAAGTAATCCTTTACAAACTTGGATGTTTGCGATCCTGCCTGATGTTGTGGTGTATTTTCTATCTCTTGTTAATCTTGAATGTATATTATTTAAGGCATTTTTTATTCCTTCAACATCAAATGGTAGTTTATTTTCTTTAATTATTAAACTATGGAATGCCATGTAAATAGTATAGAAATCCTCCTTGATAGGATTACTAGCTGCACCAGGGTTAACAATTCTTTTCAAATTATCAACACCAAGATGTGTATCGCAAAAACTTACAATCTCAGAAAAAACAAGTTTTATGTCACTTGAAATATTTTCTTTACCAACAGCGTTTATTTTTATTTCAACTTCATTCGATTTATCATTATCGCCAGTCCCATAGTAATTATTAAACTCAATTTTACTAGATGGAAAAGGAGTTTCTAGAGCAATTGAAAGGAGAATATCTGCAATAAACTGTTCATCTTCACTTTCTCGTAAGTCAGTTATCCTTAAAACGCCTTGTTTACACCAAAATGTGTCCAATGCACTCACTCCATATCCAAGAGGTTCACGAGTATCAATACTAATACTTGGCATATGAGATAAAAGTAAAACGTTATTGGAAGAATCACCTCGGATTTCAGAAGCAATCTCTCTAACGATATCTGCAAATTTTGATGTGTTACCTGCTTGTCGAACTTCTTGTGCTGACAAATGCCTTCCTCCAGAATTTATACGCCTAAATGTCTCATTGATATCATCAGATTTAGTTGATTTAAATACAGTTAGTGGGAATTGATATGAAATAAATGCAGATACATTTTCTTGAGAAATATAATTTATTCCTTCGCCTTCTTTTGCAATGAATTTACCTTCATTTATTTGAGTTCTGGAAAAAGTATAGTCGTTAGTATTGAAATAACGTTCTTCACCATCTTGAAATATCGGAAATTCATTTTCAATAAATCCAAAAAAGGCATTTAGGCGTTGCATTCCATCAATAATCTCAAATCCATCATCAGTTTTGGTCAATAGTATTAATGGAACAGGGTACTTTAATAAAATTGAATCAATCAAACTTTGTTTCTCTTTTAATGACCAAACAAGTTTTCTTTGGTATCGTCTATTTACAAAAACCTGTTCTTTTCTATAATGCTCATATATCTGCATTATACTCATACCTGTTGGTGATTCTATCATTGATATTAATTATTTGTTCTGTTTAAATAGTTGCTAACTTAATTTATACACGCAACTCTACAACTGCTTGCAATCATTCGTCATCAATTTTTATTCCTGAAAAGTCAATCAGATATATTTTGAAGGTTTCAGTAAATAGTGTTTTGCGCGTTTCGCTTTTCCAATACTACTCAAAAATTTTTAATTCCAACGAGGAGGCGAATGAATTATTCGAATTTAAGTTGTATTTTTTGGAAGGTACTTTTCAAATTTCCGAATACCACCCTTGCGTTTTTACTGAAAAAAACTGTTAGTAATTTTACTAACTTGCTAACTCCTCATCCCGCTAGAATAAACGAAAAAATCCCGCTCGTTATTTTTAAATTCCAACTAGGAGGCGAATGATTTATTCGAATTCAAGTTGTATTCATTTGCTCCGTTTGGAGTCATTCATTTGGGAAGTATTATTCAAATTTCCGAATACCAGCCTTGCTTTTTTACTGGAAAAAACTGTTAGTAATTTTACTAATTTGCTAACTCCTCATCCCGCTAGAACAAACGAAAAATCCCGCTCGTTACTCACAAGCAGGATTTTCTAGTTTTATTCAATTTATAAGTAATTAGTAATTCGTAATTAGTAATTCGTAATTCGTAATTCGTAATTCGTAATTCGTAATTCGTAATTCGTAATTCGTAATTCTCTCTTAAACCGCAACGTTATGTTCTCTCAGCGCATCATTCAAACTGGTTTTCAAATCCGTAGAAGCTTTGCGTTTTCCGATAATCAATGCGCATGGCACTTGAAAATCTCCCGCTGGGAATGATTTCGTGTACGTTCCTGGAATCACCACCGAACGTTCTGGAACATATCCTTTCATTTCAACGGGTTCTGGTCCGGTAACATCAATGATTTTTGTCGACATCGTCAAACACACATTTGCTCCCAAAACAGCTTCTTTTCCAACTCGCACGCCTTCCACAACGATGCAGCGCGAGCCAATAAATGCATGGTCTTCAATAATCACGGGTGCAGCTTGCAAAGGTTCCAACACGCCGCCAATTCCAACACCACCGCTTAAGTGTACGTTTTTACCAATTTGCGCACAAGATCCTACCGTTGCCCACGTGTCAACCATTGTTCCTGAATCTACGTATGCTCCAATGTTTATGTAAGAAGGCATCATGATTACTCCTGGCGCAACAAACGCACCGTAACGCGCAATTGCATGTGGAACAACACGAACACCTAATTCAGCATAGTTTTTCTTCAAAGCCATTTTATCGTGAAACTCGAACGGACCCACTTCAATCGTTTCCATTTGGCGAATCGGGAAATACATCACAACCGCTTTCTTCACCCACTCGTTTACTTGCCAAGTTCCATCGTCGGTTGGTTCAGCAACACGCAATCTTCCTTTGTCGATATCTTCAATCACATGTTCAATTGCCTGACGAGTTTCTGCCTGATCTAACAATGCCCGGTTTTCCCAAGCAGCTTCAATAATGGAACGCATATTTTTTGATTTTCGACAAAGGTAGGAATTAAATGAAAATAAGGTTTCTCCTTCCGGAATCATCGTTATCAAATAAAAACTACATCTAAACCACAATCTTCTTACTTTTTTCCAAGGCCAAAAAAGTAAGCAAAAACGCCTTCATCCCAATTACGACTTTCGAGCAGCCTTCCATTTCTGACTGATCAAAGGAAAGACGAGGTCAGGACCTCAAATGGAAAACCCCAGCAGTTTTACAAACGCTGTGGTTTATGCCACTTTCCTAGTTCAGTAACAGAAATGAAAGGCTTTTTCTTTCAGAAGACATTTTTAGGACGGATAAAGATAATCCCTTCGAAGTTGAAATTTCTCTGTCGTGTAATTGGGATTTTGTCCGCAGATAAAATTTTCCAATCAATTAAATTTTTTTTAAACCTCCTTGATTTATAGAATGATTCTAAATCGGAAGATAATTTGGGGTTGAAAAGGGCCATTATCCTGTAACTTTCGAAAATAAGCATCTAATTTTTTATCATTAAATCTTCTTTGAAATCGAATTTTAAGATTATTCGCTACAATTTACAATGATTGTTAACTCGAAGCATCAGCGCCATTCCAGAAGTAAAGCTCGAAAAAAGTCAATGACGTATTTTTTCGAAAAAAGCGTTTACGTTTTGATTCTTCAGAATCAGCCCTTTTTTCAGAAAAAGAAGGAGTTGGCTTTTTTGCTTTGCGGCTTTGAATGGCGCTATAAGGCATTTTTGCCTACTTTTTATGCCTTGGTAAGAATCCGTAAAACGGATGAAGACGCACAGCAACAAACGTTAGTGCGAAAGCTGTAAGGTAAGTAAGAATACTAAGCATTAATAACCGTATTTTTACACCCTAATTATTAATAATAAGCTTTTGTCAAAAATCCTTGCAATCGATTTCGGTCTAAAAAGAACAGGCCTCGCACTTTCCGATGAGTCGAAAATCTTTGCGTTTGGACTCCAAACCATCGATAGTAAAACCCTCATGGACGAATTGAAAAAACTCGTTTCCAAAGAGAAAATTACCGAAATTGTAATTGGCGAACCCAAAAGATTAGACACTTCCGACTCACACATTACCCAAAATGTACGTTTATTGAAAGAAGCGGTTCAGAAAGTGTTTCCAGAAGTGTTGGTTTGTATGCTCGACGAACGATTTACTTCCAAAATGGCTTCAGCTGTAATTGCTCAAAGTGGCTTGAAGAAGAAAGATCGGGAGCAAAAAGGATTGATTGATACGGTAAGTGCCACAATTATTCTTCAAGATTACCTTCAAACCCGCTTAAACGGGAGTTTGAGATAAGAATACGGTCAGAATTCTCAAAAAAAGTTGGCTACTAGGCAAATTTGCAAGGGATAACCAGCTATCGCGCGTAAATTTAACGAAGGAGACACTTTTTTTCAGAATAGCTTTTTAGGTTGCTTTTTGAGGATTACCAACAATTTATAAAGCGTTCTGACAAAATTCTTGTTCCAAACTCACGTTAGAATAAGGAAAAGTATTTCGAAAGACTCTATTTCCTAACTTTGTAACAAGTTAAAAAGGTTCAAAGAGTTTCAATGTTCAAAAAGTTCAAATTGAACCATTGCACTTTTTCAACTTTTGAACTGACTGAAATGGTATTAAAAAGAGGAATCGTCATCCGATTCTATAGTTGAGATTAAAAAAAGATAAAATGATATTGCCAATTGTTGCTTACGGTGATCCAGTCCTTAAAAAGGAAGCGGTCGAAATTGATGCGAATTATCCAGAATTAAAAAAACTGATCGAAGACATGTTCGAGACGATGTATGAAGCATCTGGAGTTGGTTTGGCTGCTCCTCAGATCAATCGATCAATTCGTTTGTTTGTGGTGGATGGAAGTCCGTTTGCTGAAACTGACGAGGACGAAGAAGAAGATCCGAAAGCGGAAGGAATGGAAGGATTCAAACGTGTTTTCATCAATCCAATTATTGAAGAAGAAACGGGTGAATCTTGGGGTTTTCATGAAGGATGCTTGAGTATTCCAAAGATTCGAGAGGAAGTTATGCGCAAGGAAAAAATTCGCATCACCTATTACGATGAAAATTGGCAATTGCATGATGAGTGGTTCGACGGATATAAAGCGCGCATCATTCAACACGAATACGATCACATCGAAGGCGTCTTGTTTACAGACCATCTTTCTGTGCTGAAAAGAAGATTGCTTTCAAAAAGACTTCAGAATATTTCTCAGGGATTGATTTCTGTGGCATATAAAATGAAGTTTCCATCGTTTAAAAAAGGTAAATAATGAAAAATATAGGATTGGTTGGCTTTTTAGGATTTTTGGTTGCTTGTTCTTCCGGTTCAACAGATGAAAAAACAAAAGAAGTTTCAAGTCAGGTTTCAGAGAAAGGTTTGGAAGAATCCGTTAAAGCAGTGAAAGCATTTGAAGATTCATTGAAAGCGGCTTCAAAAACGGGGACTTTGGAATTTTCGCCTGAAACAGCTGTTGTGTATGCTGAAAAGTGTTTAGCCATTACTCACCGATTCCCTAAATCGGATGAAGCTCCAAGATACATGGATAAAGCACACATTATTTTTGCTTCTGCAGGTTTGAACCAACGATCAGTAATGATTGCCGATTCGTTAATTATGCGCTATTCGACCTATAAAAACAGAGCAATGGTGTTGGAGAGTTTGGCTGGTTCGTATGATGTGTTCGTGAAACCAAGACAAAAAGATAAAGTAAAGCTTTACTATGAATTGTTGTTAAAAGAGAATCCGAAAATGGATCCAGCGCAACGAAAACAAATAGAAAAACGTCTAAAATATGTTGATTTGACTTTTGAAGAGTTCATTTCAAAGGCAAATTAGTATTTTGGAATGATTTTCGTTAACTATGTGTTAAAGAAATAAATTGGTAAAACTTTATAATCTATATTTACAACAACTAAAAGAAACAAAATGAAAAAAGTATTATTTACAATGATGTTGGCTTTTGTAGCTGTGATCGGTGCAAACACTGCGGTAGCTCAAGAAGTACAAAACGGAGCTAAAATCGAGTTCGTGAAAGAAACACATGATTACGGAAATATCAAATATGGTGCTAACGGAGCTTGTACGTTTTCTTTTACAAACACTGGAAATGCTCCATTGATTATTTCAAATGCAAAAGGATCTTGTGGTTGTACGGTTCCTGAGTGGCCGAAAGAACCAATTGCTCCAGGAGCGAAAGGTGTAATTACTGTGAAGTATGACACAAAACGTTCTGGTGTAATCAACAAAATGGTTACAATCACTTCAAACGCAGTGAATGAGCCAACAAAAACAATCCGTATTAAAGGAAATGTTGCTCCACAACCAGAAGGAACAAGCCCTGTAAACAACGGAGGAGCTCCAACAAACAACTAAGAAAAATAAGATGCGTTATTTCATTATCGCATTTGTAATACTAAATTCCGCTTTCTGCATCGGTCAGAAAGCGGAATTTTCTGTTGATAAAGGCACGTTTACATTCCCTAAAACAAAAGAAGGTCCTGTCATTACACATGATTTTGTCATTACAAATACAGGAACCGATGAATTGGTTATCTCTGACTATAAAGTTTCTTGTCCGTGTACCAAAGTCATTCTTCCAGCTCCCATTCTCCCGGGTGACACTGGAATTATTCAGGTAAATTTTGAAACCAAAGGAAAATACTACGAACAAGACCGATCCATTATTTTGATTACCAACACCAAAAAGGGAACCGAAAAAGTACGCTTCAAAGTGTTCGTGATTCCCGAGGAAGATTAATGTTCTATTTATTTCTCGTCTTACTCTTCGGTAATAAAATTAGTCATCTTATCGACTAATTTATTAGCTGCGGACTCAATCCCAATTACACGACAGGGAGATTCCAACTTCGAAGAAAAAATGATTACCCGTTATTCTATCTGTAACTTGGAAGAAAAGGACTTCCGTTTCTGCTACTGGACTAGGAAAGTGGCATAAACCACAGCGTTTGTAAAACTGCTGTGGTTTTTCCATTTGAGGTCCTGACCTCGTCTTTCCTAAGATCAGTCAGAAAGGGAAGGCTGCTTGAAGGATGTAATTGGGAAAAGGCATTTTTGGTTACTACCTCGGCATTTGACTTTTTGTGAAAGTCATGCCTCGTCTTCATGAGCAGCACTCATTCTTTCAGCCTTGGAAAAAAGTAACGTATAAGAAGTTTTATCGTTTGTGGAGTGATCATTAACTTAAAAACGTTCTTCGTAGAATCACTTTTTAACACCTATTTAAGACTTGAGTTAAGATCCTGTTAATCATTCATCTTTCTCGGATTTATCTCTCTAGATTGCATTCATATTAAACAATATACTTATGAAAACAATTCTATTAAACATCGTGATGACGTGTGTTGCATTGCTAAGTTTTAATCAACTTTATGCGCAAGAGGAAGTAGCAAATGGGCCGAAAATTTCTTTCGTAAAAGAAACTCATGATTATGGGGAAATTCGTTTCCAAGGGAATACTACTTATATTTTTGAGTTTGTAAATACCGGGAATGAACCATTGGTTATTACTAGTGTCAAAGGATCTTGTTCGTGCACGGTTGCAGATTGGTCAAAGGAACCAGTTGCTCCAGGAGGAAAAGGATTTATCAAAGTGAAGTACGATTCCAATCGAGTGGGACCGATTAACAAGAGTTTTACAGTAAGCACAAATATAGAGAGTGATCCAGTAAGAATTCTGTATATCAAAGGAACTGTGCTGCCTGCAGAAGAAACGCCTATTTTGGTAGATTGAATAACTAAATAGTTACCATGGTATTGGTTCGCTATTTAGCGAATTAGCGAATTCGACAATTTGAATCTTTATTTAGATGATGGGTGATTAATTCTCAAAACTTTCTAAAAATAGGGATGAGTTATTAACAAGCGCCTGTCTTGATTTTATTCGTCCCTTTCTTTTAACTATCTTTATTGTCCCAAAAAAGGACTCATCATGTTTTTAATTTTCGATACCGAAACAACTGGTTTACCGCGAGATTGGAATGCTCCTTTGACCGATTTAGACAATTGGCCACGAGCAATTCAGATTGCTTGGCAGTTGCATGATGAACTGGGAAATTTAATCGAAGCGAAAGACTATCTCATTCGCCCAGATGGATTTGATATTCCCTACGATGCGGAACGAATTCACGGAATTTCTACCGAATTGGCTTTGGAGCAAGGTCAAGATTTGGAAGATGTTATCGCGGAATTCAATGAAGTTTTACGAAAATCACAATTTGTAGTCGGACAAAATATCGGTTTCGACTTAAATATCATGGGAGCAGAGTTTTTGCGAACTCAAGTGGCTACCAATATGCACGATCTTCCAGTGCTCGATACATGTACGGAAGTAACGGCAAATTTGTGTAAAATTCCTGGTGGACGAGGGGGGAAATTCAAGTTGCCTACTCTCACCGAATTACATAGTTTTTTATTCAATGTTCCTTTTGGAGAAGCTCACAATGCCACTGCCGATGTGGAAGCAACGACACGTTGTTTCTTTGAATTGGTTCGTCGCGAGGTTTTCACTGCTGAAGAGCTAAAGGTTGAGTTGGAGTTCTTCAATCGATTCAAGATTGCGAATCCAGATTTCATTCAACCAATTGGATTAACGCATCTGAATCTCAAAGAAGCAAGTGCGAAGCTCAAAAAGCAAGCTGTTGGAGATGATTCTGCTTCGATTGATGAATCTGCAGCAAGAGAGCGATTGAAAGATGTTCCATTCGTTCATTTGCACAATCATACACAGTTCACCATTCTTCAATCCACCATGAATGTGAAAGGATTGGTGAAGCAAGCTGTGAAGCACAATATGCCTGCTGTTGCTTTGACGGATATTGGAAACATGATGGCAGCCTTTCATTTTGAGAAAGCAATTGCTGGAATCAACAGTGAAATTGAAGCAGAACGCAAAGAAGCGGAGGAAAACGGACAGACGATTTCTAAAAAGCCATTGCTGCCAATTATTGGTTGCGAAATGTACGTTTGTCGCGATAGATTGGATAAAAGTGTAAAAGACAACGGTTCATTGGTTGTTTTCATCGCGAAGAACAAAAAAGGATACCACAACCTCATAAAACTCGCATCGATATCTCATACGGAAGGAATGTATTATGTTCCGCGTATCGATAAATCGGCAGTAGAGCAGTACCACGAAGATCTGATTGTATTGACTGGTGGTTTGAATGGAGAAATTCCTAGTTTGTTACTGAATGTGGGTGAAAAACAAGCAGAAGAAGCACTCGTTTGGTGGAAAAATCTGTTTGGTGAAGATTTGTATGTGGAGATTATGCGCCACGGACAAGAAGATGAAAATCGCGTAAATGCTTCTTTGATTAAATTGGCACAAAAACATGAGGTAAAACTGGTTGCAACAAACAATACGTTTTACGGTTCGAGGGAAGACGCCAATACACATGATATTTTGCTTTGCGTCAGAGATGGTGAGCAAGTAACTACGCCGAAAGGAAAAGGACGAAATTTCCGATTTGGATTGGAAAACGAAGAATATTATTTCAAGTCGGCTGACGAAATGAAGGAATTGTTTTTGGATTTACCAGAGGCAATTGAAAGTATCAGCGAAATATTGGGGAAAATCGAGCATTATCCTTTGGCGCGTGAAGTTCTCCTTCCAGCATTTGATATTCCAGATGAATTCAAAGATCCTCAAGATGCCATTGATGGAGGAAAAAGAGGAGAGAATGCATTTTTAAGACATTTGACTTACGAAGGAGCCGCTAAAAGATATCCTGAAATAACGGATGAAATTCGCGATCGACTCGACTTTGAGTTAGCAACAGTGGAGAAAACGGGATATCCGGGATATTTCTTGATTGTACAGGATTTTTGTCAAGCGGCTCGAGATATGGGAGTTGCTGTAGGTCCTGGTCGTGGTTCGGCAGCAGGTTCGGCAGTTGCCTATTGTACTGGAATTACGAATGTCGATCCAATTGCATACGATTTGCTCTTTGAGCGTTTCTTGAACCCCGATCGTGTTTCCATGCCCGATATCGATATCGATTTCGACGATGAAGGTCGTGGTCGAGTAATTGATTGGGTAATTGAAAAATATGGCTCTAATCAAGTAGCACAAATTATTACGTATGGAACAATGGCTGCGAAGTCTTCCATTCGTGATGCTGGTCGTGTATTGGATTTGCCTTTGATGGACACGAATTTATTGGCGAAGTTAATTCCCGATAATTTTACATTGGATGCCATTTTCAATTGGGAAGAACCCAAATTAGCTGAAAAATTGGCGAATAGTCCGCAAGATTTAGCAAATGTGCAAGAATTGCGTGCTGTTTCCAAAGGAACCGATATGCGTGCGCAAGTTTTAAGACAAGCACAGCGTATTGAAGGCTCTGTTCGAAATACCGGAATTCACGCTTGTGGAGTCATTATCACTCCAGATGATATCACCAATTTTGTTCCTGTTTCTCTTGCAAAAGATACAGGGATGTGGTGTACGCAATTTGATAACTCGGTTGCTGAAGAAGCTGGGTTGTTGAAAATGGACTTCTTGGGTCTGAAGACTTTGACTTTGATCAAAGATGCAGTCAAGAATGTCAAAAAACGCCACGATATTGATTTAGACCCAGATACTTTCCCTATAGATGACGAAAAGACGTATGAGTTATTCCAACGTGGTGAAACGGTAGGGATTTTCCAATACGAGAGTCCTGGAATGCAAAAATACATGCGTGAATTGCGTCCGTCGGTATTTGCCGATTTGATTGCCATGAATGCTTTGTATCGACCAGGTCCGCTTGAGTACATTCCTGATTTCATTAAAAGAAAGAACGGTGAACAAGAAATCAAGTACGATTTAGATGCGTGCGAAGAGTTTTTGAAGGAAACTTACGGAATTACAGTTTACCAAGAGCAAGTAATGCTTTTGTCCCAAAAATTGGCGGGATTCTCCAAAGGTGATGCCGATGTATTGCGTAAAGCTATGGGTAAAAAACAACGCTACATTCTGGATAAAATGAAACCTCAGTTTGTGGAGCAAGGACAAGAAAGAGGTCACGATCCAGTTGTATTGGAGAAAATTTGGAAAGACTGGGAAGCATTTGCATCTTACGCATTCAATAAATCGCATTCAACCTGTTATGCGTGGATTGCTTATCAAACGGCATATTTGAAAGCGAATTATCCAGCAGAATTCATGGCTTCTGTGCTTTCTAATAACTTGAACGATATTGCACAAGTGAGTTTCTTCATGGAAGAATGTCGCCGAATGGGAATCGAAGTACTTGGGCCAGATGTGAATGAATCGGCTTATGAATTTACGGTGAATCAACATGGAGCAATTCGCTTTGGGTTAGGAGGAATCAAAGGCTTGGGAAGTGGCCCGGTTGAAAATATTATTGAGAACAGACAAGAAGAAGGTTCATTCCAATCCATTTTTGAAATGACCAAACGCTTGAATTTACGTATTGTGAATAAAAAAGCGATGGAAAGTATGGCGTATGCAGGTTGTTTTGATTCATTCAAAGGAGCTCATCGCGCGCAGTATTTTGCTTTGGATGCTGGAGGAAAGACATTCATTGAGAATGCTTTGAAATATGGAAATAGCTTGCAAGACAATGAAAATTCGGCTCAAGTTTCCATGTTTGGAGAATCGGCAGATGTGAAAATGCCAGAGCCCACAATTCCGAATTCCGAAGAATGGAACTTGCTCTACAAATTGAATCGGGAGAAGGAAGTAGTTGGAATTTTTATTTCTGGCCACCCGCTGGATGATTTCAGAGTAGAAATTGAAGCGTTTTGCAATGGAAATGTGGAATTACTTTCCAATGTGAAAAATCACTTAGGTCGCGATTTTACCATTCCAGCAATTATCACAGATGCACAGCATTTAACAACCAAAACAGGAAAACCTTTCGGATTAATCCTGATCGAAGATTATTCGAATACGCACAAGCAATATATTTTCGGAGATACGTATTTGAAATTTAAACACTTATTGACGAAGGATTTGTTTGTAGCAATCAAAGGACGTGTTCAGGAAGGACCATACCCAGATAAGATTACCAAAATGAAACCCATTGAATTTAGCATCAACTCCATTGAGCAATTGCAAGATATGATGGGAACGAAATCGGCGACTTTCAATATCACGATTCCCATTAAGTCATTGGATCAAATGATGATGAATAAGTTGGAAGCGCTTTTCAGTGAAAGTGAAGAGGGGAATTGTTCGGTGAAATTTACCGTAGTAGACCATTTAGACAATCTGACGGTAACAATGCCTTCCAAACGATTACGAATCAATCCTTCACCCAAAATGCTCTCAGAGATGAAGGAAATGCAGTTGGAGGTTGGGTTTGACACGAATTAATATAAATTGAAAAAGGCACTGAGCGCAGTCCAAGTGCTTTTCAATCCGGATCATAAGGTCCACCCGTTTCTCCCCAGCCCCATTTTGGCATTGGTTCATTCGTGTCCATCGGATTTTCGGTCAGTTGGGAATTGATGACGGCAAGCCTGGTTCCCCATTCAATATAACCCACAAAAGCTGAACGAAATTCTGGGTCACTTTTAAGTCCGATCTCATCAGCGGTTTGCAATAAAAGGTGCACCCAACGTTGTCTTTTTTCTTCCGAAAGCATTTTTCCAATGTGTTGACCTATCATTTTAGAATGACTTCCATTGTTCTCAAGAGTATAGAATTGCCCTCCTCCGAAAACTTCAGCTACAAAATTGGCAACATGCTTCACATGTTCTGGCGACATGTTCTTGAAAACTTCGCTCAATAAATCGTCTTTCAGGACTTTGTCATAAAATTGGGCGAACAAGTTTTCGAAGGTTTTGATGTCACCTGCCCATTCGTATAGAGTCGGTATGTTTTTCACGTTGCTTTGTTTGGGGAAATACCGAATATACAAATTATTCCAACTCTAACTTAATGGCCGTTGAAGAACTCTAGCATGATTGTCAATGCTGTTTCGCTGTGCATCCGTTCCCCATTTTCAAGAGATTCACACGCTATGATTGCTGCTCTTTTTCGCATAGTTTTTTCGTAAGAGGAAATGGCATCCTTTAAATCGGTGTATTTGTCAGAAGTCAAACATTCACTTAATTCCAATGCATCCCACATGGCCATGTTTACACCTTCGCCAGCAAAAGGAGGCATTACGTGAGCTGCATCGCCGATTATTGTCAGGTTGGATGAGGTTTCCCAAGTTTGGTCGAAAGGGATGCAATAGATTGGTCTTGGTACAAATGGAGTTGCCGTACTTTCAAACAGTTCATACCAATGATTGCTCCATTCTGGATATTCTTCTTTGAACCATTCGAGTAATTGAACTTTATCTGAAAAATCCAGACCGCTGTTTGCTGCCCAGTTTTCGGGCGCTTTGAAACTGGCGTAGAATCCGATTTCGCCATTCCCCCTTTGCCCCATTAGCAAATCTTTCTCTTTGCCAAAAGCCATTATCTTTCCTCCATTGAGTAATTCGAAAATTTGAGAAGCCGAATTTTTAGCATCGTAAATGTTTCCTTCCAACAGGGTAATTCCTGAATAGAAAGGCTTGACGTCTGTGATGTATGGTCGGATTTTGGAGTTTGCGCCATCTGCACCAATCACGATATCAGCATAAACAGCATCCCCATTTTTGAAATGGATTACCCAACCTTCATTTTGTTTTTCCATGGAAATGAAATGGCTGTTCCAAACAACGGTTTCAAGCTGTAATGATTCCAATAAGATCTTTCTTAACGCACCACGGTCTATTTCAGGACGGAAATGCTCATGCCCAAAGTTTTCCTCTAATTTGGTGTCGTGGTCGCTATAAAATACTTCTCCTGCTTCATTCATTACTTTCAGTCTGTCAGCTCCAGGAAGAAAGTTGTTCTTGAATTCTTCCAATAGATTTGCTTTAATGAGCGCTGCTAAACCCGATTTCTCGTGTAAATCAAGAGGTGAACCCTGTACGCGGGCATTTTTATCCAAATCCCGTTCATATACTTGTACGTTTGCGCCTTGAAGCTGTAAAAGTCTTGCTAATGTTAGTCCTCCAGGACCACCGCCGATAATGGCTATTTTTTTGTTTTCTAATTTCATGTCAAAAACGATTGTTTAATGACACAAATTTATTTCGGATTCAAGGTTGAAAATTGTATAAATCGGTCGTTTTGATTTTGCTTCAATTCTTTTGGTAAAACACCTGCTAATTTTTTGACTTCCTTGATGAAATGCGATTGGTCTGTAAAATTTTGTTCAGGAAATAGCTTTCCTTCTTTGATATGATGAAACGACGCACGAAAGCGAAGAATATTGCAATACGCTTTCAGCGAAATTCCAAATTGCTGATTGAAATAACGATTAATCTGGCGACTGCTCCAGGATACTTTTTCGGAAAGTTCTTTTACCGTCATTGCCCCATTTGAAGCGTAAATCAACTCAAACAATTTTTGCTTTCGGTTGTCAATTTCTTGGGGTAGGAGGGATTGGATTTTGTGAGAAGCCTTTTTACAGAAGAGGTCAAAGTCTTTTAAATCGCTAGCATCAAAATCCCAAAAGCCAGCGGGTAAGTGCTTCGCGTAGTTCAATAGATCAGAAACAGGCTGATCGATAATATATTCGATTGCAAGCAATTTGAAACTGATGGCAAACATTAGTGTCCTTGGCGCCATGATTGCTCTGTCGGCGTGGGTTTCAATTCCTGAAAGCGTCACGTGAAAGGGTTCCGTTGTCGATAGCGAGAAAAAAAGGTCAATTCTTCCATCAGGCAAAACAATCACTTCCTTGTCGCTATCTGTTAGGTTCTCCAAGAACCAAAAACTCTCCACAAAGTCAACAAGCAACTTATCTGGTTTGCTCAATTTGAAGCCGAAGTTTTTATCCATTGTTCTCCCGTTTCATTCTTCCTCATCTTGCTGATGTGCATGTGTTGAATCAGCATACTCAAAAGTAGGTTTATACCCACGTTTTTTTATATCCTCTAAATCAACATTCCGAGTAGTTTTCACTTCCCAAGTCATTATAAAATCAGGACTTTTGATGATTTCCCCAGTTGTTTTCTCGCGATATTCTCCTTCTTTCGCCGCTTTGATGGTGTCTTTGTCGTAAGTAATTGTAAAAATGCTATTATCTTCTCTTCGTATCTTGAAGAATCCATCAACGGTTAATTTCGCAACCGTACCATGCGTTTGGTATTGTTCGATTATTTCCCCTTCTTGATCTATAAAATTCAAGCCGATAAGAAATACTTTCCCTTTAAAATGATTTCTTAATTGCCTCCAATTCATAATTTCTGGTATTGATGAATTCTCAAGATACTGTTTATTATTCTTTGAAATTACACTGTAATTGCCATAAAGTGTTAATGTTTTGGATTGATTAGAGGGTGAAAATAAGATCTGACAGTTTATTCCTCAATACAATTACATTCCTTGATTAAATGGTGATGACTTTTATAATCATCTTTAGACATATAGATCGTTAAAATGTACATTCCAATACTCATGATTAATATTTTGTATTCATTCTCCGTTAAAAAGAAATACAAACCTGCAAAAAAACCAAAGATTGAAAGAATAGCAAGAACTGTTGCATAATGTCCTGGATATGAAATAGTCCAGAAATAATTTTTTTTTCTTTTTCCAAAAAGAATCAAAGTTTTAAAAAGAATCCAATGCTTATTTATTACTTGGTTTCTCAATGAAATCATATTGTCATATTCATCGGCATAAATTGTTCCTTCTTCATCTTCAATGTCTAGTCTTCTTGTGTTTTTATTATCAAAATAAGGTTCGCGAGTTTTACTTCGTAGTTTTTGTATAAACAATAACCGAGTTTGGTTCAATTCGTATTTTTTTATGATAATTAGAGAGAGTTTCATTAAGATATTTTTCCTTCCTGTGATTTGATGATAGATAAAGTCTTATTCTAATCCCATTTTTTTTGAAAGTGCTTCACAGTATCCATCGTCCCAATATCCTTTAAAAACTTCTCCGTTTTTGAATACGTATATTCCATAGCCATTTTGGTTTCCATTTTTCCAAGGACCTTCATAATAGCTTCCATCTGCCCATTCGTACTTACCAAATCCATCCATTTCATCATGTTTCCATTCACCAACGTATTTGTTATTGGTGAATTTATCTTCTTCAGCAATGCCCCAGAACTTTGTTCCGTGACCATGCATTAAACCGTTTTTGTATTCACCGTCATAGTAACGACCTGGATATTTTGAATTTTCTCCCCATTTTCCAATTCCTTTTCCGTCTGGCTTCCCATTTTTCCAATTGCCAACATACTTTGAATCTTCACTTTTATCATAATACGTTCCAAATCCTGAATACTCATCGTCTTTAAAATTGCCTGTATAAGTATCTCCAGAAAAATTTGAAGTTGTTCCAAAAAATTGATAACCTTTTCCGTTGAGTTCGCCATTGATCCAATGTCCCTTTTCTAAACCATTGTCTTTCCAACTTCTTGTTCCTTCTCCGTTTTCACAATCTCCTTCCGTACATTCCCAATTATTTTTAGAGCTACAACTTGTGGTAAAGAGGAGCAATGCGATTATCAAATTTTTCATTTTGGACACGATTAATTCTTTCAATTTGGACTTTCTATTACCTCAACTTCATCAACAAATAAGAAAACATCATCGCACTAGCCTTTGCGCTTTGCTCATTGGTAGAAGAACCAGCGTGTCCGCCCTCCATATTTTCGTAATAATAGGTTTTGTAGCCCATGTCGTTCATTTTGGCAACCATTTTACGTGCGTGACCTGGATGAACACGGTCATCGCGTGTGGAAGTCGTAAAAAACACTTCTGGATAGTTCATTCCTTCTTTCAGGTTTTGGTACGGAGAATACTTTTGAATGTATTCCCATTCTTCTGGAATATCGGGATTTCCATATTCGCCCATCCAGCTTGCACCAGCTAATAATTTGTTGAAACGCTGCATATCAAGCAAGGGAACCTGACAAACCACCGCATTGTATAAATCTGGTCGTTGTGTAAATGCTACTCCAACTAACAAACCGCCGTTACTTCCACCCATGATTCCTAAATGTTTGGGCGAAGTCACTTTCTGAGCAATTAGGTCTTCTGAAACTGCATATAAATCATCAAATACGTTTTGACGTTTTTCTTTCATTCCATCTTGGTGCCATTTTGGTCCAAATTCACCACCGCCACGAATATTAGCTAATACAAATACTCCACCTTTGTCTAGCCAAGCGTTCCCATACGTGGACATATAAAATGGTTGATAGGAAACTTCATATCCTCCGTAAGCTACAATCAGTGTAGGATTGGTTCCGTCATTTTTCACATTTTTAGCAGCTATCATGAAATATGGAACGAGTGTGCCATCTTTTGATTTCGCTTTGAACTGCTTTACTTCATATTTGTTTGCATCAAAATAGGACGGCAGTGACTTATTGGCTTCAAAGGTGTTTTTTTCTGCGTCTGCTGCATAGAGAGTTGTTGGAGTAATGAAGTTTTCGTACTGAAAAAAATATTGATCGGAAAATTCATCAGTACTGATCAGTGAAATAGTTCCAAAATCAGGCGCTTTTACTTGTTGATTAGTCCACTTTCCATTCGTGAAAGAGTAAATATACAATTGACTTGTTACATTACTCAGCATGTTCACAAGCAGTTTGTTTTTAGTTGCAGACACTTCTGAAATACTCGAAAATTCATCAGGTTGAACTATTACTTGAATCGTTTTTTTGCCATTGAGTAATTGCGTGAAATTGAGACTTAGCAACACACCGTTTTTGTATGTTTTTGAATCTATTGTCCAATCAGATTTTAATTGAATCACCAATTCATCATTCAAAAGACCATTGATGGTGCAATCTTCAGGAATGTCTAATGTGACAATTTTGTTATCGATCCAGATTAATTTTTGAGTAGTAAAAAAACTTGAAGCTCTGGAAATGGAAACGTAGGTTTTCATTCCATCTTCCATTGTTCCTCCCCAAGTACCAACATCTGTTTGCTGACCTTCATAAATTAATTGTGCATCTTTTAATGAGGTGCCTCGTTTCCAAATTTTCACTTGGTTCGGATAACCAGAAGTAGTCATTGTTCCTTCGCCAAAATCGGTTGAAACGATTAACGTATTTTCGTCGATGTACCCAGCTGAACCTTTTGCTTCATCTATTTGAAATCCGTTTTCTAAAAATTGTTTTTTCTCTACATCAAATTCTTTGATAAATACCGCATCACTACCGCCATTTGAAAGTTGAATCAACAAACGGTTATAGGAAGGACGTAAACCACTTGAGCCTTTGTAAACCCATTTGATATTATCTTTTTTCGATAATTCATCGATATCTAAAAGTGTTTCCCAATTCGTTTTTCCATTGGTATAATCGGTTAAAAGACATCTCCTCAAAATACCCCTTTCATGGTCTTTATCTTTCCAGAAATTATAGACGTACTTTCCTCGGATACCAGGATAAACAATCTTGTTGGAAGAATTGGAAATCTCTAAACTTTTGTCGTAAATGGATTGATAGTCTTTTTCTTGACTCAGTTTTTCAAGCGTCGCTTTATTTTGAGCATGTACAAATTGCAAAGATTTTTCACTGGCAACTTCTTCTAGCCATTGGAATTTGTCTTCTTGGGCTTGAGAGATTTGATTGATTCCGATAAGTGTCATGAGGATTAATGGATATTTCATGGTAATTCTATTTTTTGTCAAAGGAATAATTTCAGTTAGATGCTGATTTTAAGCAGTTCAATATACGAAATAAAGAGGAATTCAAAATTAGGTGAAGAATGTCTTTTGAATTAGAATTTGGTGCAAATAAATCAAATGTTATAGTAACAATATCCTCAGATTTTTCGACTTTTCAATCATTTCCGGATAACGATCAGGGTTTCAATTTTCAATTAATCCAGCAAACCTCTCAGTTCCATCAACTCATTCACTTTTTCCAAATTCCCAACCTGTTGGAAGGAAGCAATTAAATTTGTAATCATTCTGCGGATAATATCTGAGTTGGAACACGGTTGAAAGTGGCTTGCTTGTGGCGCAACTTGAATACTCGATAAAAATTGCACGATGTCGTCTTTTTGCAACATACTTCCCTTTGAGAAGGCATTGATGTAGAACAAAACCCCGTATTCATTTCCATTCGAGATAAATTGATTCACACCGTTATTATCCATGTATGCGAGGATAAAGTGGTTTGGAAGATTTACTCCGTAAATCGGCAATTTGAGTTCTTGAGCAATTACACTGTAGAGAATACTCAAACTCAGAGGATTTCCTTTCTTCGTTTCAATAACGGTATTGATGAAGGAATTGAGTGGAGAATTGTAATTCTTCGAATTTCCTGAAAATCCGTATTGTCCGAAAAGTACTTTGTTAATGATGCGAATTGATTCGAAGGCAGTCATGTTGTGATTTAGCTCTAACCAACAATCTCTGCGGATTCGTTCAATGAAGGTATAGATGGCTTTTTCATCCAAACCAGGATATTGATGCTTGGCGATGATAATGGTTCCTTTCAACAAATCTTTGGAAGAACTGCTGTACCATGAACTTAATTGGCGCTTGCATTCTTCGAATTGAATCTCGTGAATCAAAACTTCAATGCGGGATTGAAAAAGCAGCCCATAATCTTTTTCTTCCCAAGAAGATTCTAATAGTTGAACAGCATCAGGTCCAATTTCTAACAACCGATCTCGCACATGCGCATAAATTTGCTCATCTGGATCATCCATGAGGGCAATTAACGCTTGTAGAGATTTCAAATCTTCCATGAAACAAAGATACCTGAAGGCAAATGCATATTTTGAGCAGAAGCGTTGAAACTATTAATACTGAAATGTGAACAACAAAGGAATTCCACTAAATCAGCGGATTTTCACTTGAGAAATTTTAACAAGTTGTGTAACTTCTCTCCAAATAATCGGTTAAAAGTGATATTTACTCATTCATCCCGAAATATCTTGGTATGTTCTTTGTAATCAACGATATTCGTCATTCAAAAACTACAACTAATGAAACGATTTTTAATTCTAGGCCTTGCCTTAGCAGCACTTTTTCAAGTAACATCTTGTAAAAAGAAATGGAAGTATGATGAAAGTTCTGCTCCAAAAACAAACGCCATTGTAGAGAATGCCTTTAGCGAAATGGCAAATATGTCTGATCAAGCAGTAAAAGGTAATTTGACGATCTACGGAATTGGTCAGCCAATTGTTCGAGTTGGAAAGTATGAATCATTTACCGAAACAGAGAAAGCAAATTGCAATGTGATTCTTACTTTAGATACTGTTGGAACGCAAGATACATTAACAATTGATTGGGGGACAAGCAACTGTACTTGTCAGGATCAAAAACAACGTCGTGGAAAGCTAATTATTTCTTACAACGGATCTTATTACAATCAAGGAACAATTATCAACTATACTCCTGTTAATTACTATGTGAATGATCATAAAGTAGAAGGAGTGATGACGATTGAGAATATGGGGCCGAACTCATTGGGACAGCCTTATTACAAAGTAGATATTGATGGAGTTGTGACTTTATCGACTGGAGAAATTGCTACATATACGTCAGATCGAATTAGAACATTTACCAATGGTTATACTACTTTGTTGAATTACTGGGATGATGAGTATGATATTACAGGAACAGCAACTGCGCAAGTAGTGAATGGCGACGGCTATACAGCAAATGTGATAAACGCATTACATGTGAAAGTTGGATGTCCATACATCACAAAAGGAACGTTGGAAATTACCCCAACAGGTAGAACAACCCGAACAATTGATTATGGAACTGGAGCTTGCGATGGAACTTTTACCATTGAAATCAACGGACATACTTATACGGTTGTAATATAAGTGACAGTATATAGGATAAAAAGTAAGGGTGGAAAATTTTCCACCCTTACTTTTTTATATAAAATCGTGTTTACGACCTCACTAACGAGTTATTCTGTTTTCAGAAAGAAACTCTTTTACGACTGCACTAACGAGTTATTCTGTTTTCAGAAAGAAACTCTTTTACGACTGCACTAACGTTTGTCTGTATCGAATCGCTAGTTAACACTAGCTCTTCATCAGTTCTGTAATGATTTTATCATTCGAATATCCTTCGGCTTCTGCGCGATAATTGCGCACAATGCGGTGTCTCAAAATTGGTAAAGCTACAGCTTTTACATCGTCAATGTCTGGAGAAAAACGACCATGTAATGCTGCATGGCATTTAGCTCCAACAATTAAATATTGTGATGCGCGTGGTCCAGCTCCCCAAGAAATAAAGTCTTTGGTAAGTTGTGGAGCCAATGGATTGTCTTTTCGAGTTTTAGCAACTAGTTTTACCGCATATTCCAGTACATTATCAGCAACAGGAATGCGGCGAATTAGTTCTTGGTATTCAGCAATTTTTTCTCCTGAAACGATTTGGTTCAATTGTATTTTGACATCAGAAGTGGTGCTTTTTACAATGGCCATTTCTTCTACAAAAGAAGGGTAATCTACCCAAATGTTGAACATGAAACGGTCCAATTGTGCTTCTGGCAAAGGATAAGTTCCTTCTTGCTCAATTGGGTTTTGTGTTGCAAGCACGAAAAAAGGGTGTGGTAATGTATAGGTTGTTCCTGCAGCAGTAACTCTTCTTTCTTGCATTGCTTCCAACAAAGCTGATTGCGTTTTTGGAGGAGTACGGTTAATCTCATCTGCCAAGATAATATTGCTAAACAAAGGTCCTTTGATGAATTTAAACTGTCTACTTTCATCCAAAATCTCAGAACCTACAATATCTGAAGGCATTAAATCTGGAGTAAATTGCACGCGGTTAAATGAAAGCCCTAAAGTATCGGCAATTGTATTTACCAATAAGGTTTTTGCCAATCCGGGAACACCAACTAACAAACAATGTCCACGTGAAAAAATAGAAATTAAAACCTGATCAACCACTTCTTCTTGTCCAACAATGACTTGATGGATTTCGTTTTTAAGAGCTTTGTAATCTTTTACTAATTGTTCAATAGCAGCTACGTCTGACATGTTTTTATCTTTTTGCTTTATGGTGCTTTCGGAATCCACTGGTTTTGAAAAACGCAGTCTTTGAATGAATCATCGATGCGAATATATGCTGTGGAAATTTTTGTTTTGGTCCAAGCTAGAATTACTTTTTGTTTTTTGTCTTCTAAGGCCATCATACGGAATAAATTGTAGTCGTCCTTTAAATTACCAACATGTGGTTTCGTTCTTTCGGCTACACGCACGATTCGAATTGCTTCTTTGCGCTCGTTGAAGTCGTAGTACAAATTTGGAGACGTCACTTGATTGATTTCTAATCCATCGGTTAATTGGAACATCATAGGATCTACTTCGTTCACTTGTTCAATACTCCACTTAATTTCTCCGGTAATTGGGTTGGTAATGAATCCTTTGTTTTCTTTTGTATTTACATCGTTAGAATAGATTCTAACAGCATCATCCCAAGTGTATTTATTTTGCTTCAAGTCCTCGTAGCATTTCTCCATACGTTTACTTGATGCATCTAAACTATCCAAGCTGAACTTAGGAGAGATTAAGATGTGACTAACAATGTAATCATCACCTTTTCGGTCGATTAGTTGCATGAAGTGAAAACCGAATTCAGTCTCAAAGACCTCGCTGATTTCTCCTACTTTTAAGCTATAAGCTGTTGCTTCAAAAGTTCTAGCCATCATCCCGCGAGTTGCTTCGTAACGTCCGCAATTTTTAGCGCTTCCAGGGTCGTCGGAGTTTGAGAAAGCTGCCGCACACATGGTCATTTTTCCTGATACAACGGATTTTCGTATTTCAACAATCTTTTTTTGAGCAATTTCCTTATCTGATTTGGTGATTTTTGGAAAAATAGCTATTTGTTGAAATGAAAGTTGTGAGTTGATATATGGTAAACTGTCTTTTGGAATACTATTGAAAAAATTTTCCACTTCCATCGGTGAAACATCTAAATCTGCTGTAATTCCGCGTTCAACCTCTTGTCCTTGCAAACGTTTTTTGATTGTTACTCTAAATTCTTCTTTAATTTGAGATTTTGTTTTTCCATAAAAAGACTCAATAGTAATTGGATTTCCTTTATCGTCTTTGACATTCTTCATCTGATTTTCAATCACACGAAGTCTATTTTCCATTTCGGCATCTACCTGCTCATCACTAATTTGAATGGAATCTAATTCAGCTTGATTTACCAATAGGAAATTATAGAGCATTTGTTCTAAGAGCACACATTGATCAATACTTTCTGGAACAGCACTGTTTTGTTTTAATGACTGCTTTTGTCCTTCTAATTCTGAATACAGCACAATGTTATCACCAACTTGGCCAATAACTTTGTCAATCATTTTGGGTTGAGCGAACACGTTGGTGAAAGCAAGAGTAAAGAGAAAACTAATTAATAGTTGATATTTCATGTTTATTTTATCAAACGTATAAGGTGCTAATTTCGTGTTCTTTTTTGAGATTCAATCAATAACGCATAGCAAATTACATTATTTTAAGAATTTGATTGTTTTTTCAAAAAGAAAAACCGGCATCTACCGGTTCTTCCATTTATTTTCCTAAGTTGTAAAGAACATTTTCATGGATGACAATAGGATGTTTTTTTCCAATTTCAGCCAACCATTCTTTTTCTAAGTAATTCTGATAATCTGAGGTTGCAGCACCTTTTGCTTCAGTCAATGTTTTTGGAGCGGGTTCTAAAATCTCATCTACCTTAACGATGTAGTATTTTCCATCAAACACATAAGCTGGATTGACGCCTTTTTTCAAGTTTTGCCCTTTTAAGTAAGGTACTGACTCTAACTCAAATTTACCCGTTCTAACTCTTAAGTTTAATTCAGAATCCTTATTGATTACGTTAATTACGGTACGGGATGAAATTGTATCGCTTTTTAACATAGTTGCAACCTTTTTAGAAATATCTTCATTCAAACATTCATAGATGTATGCATTGTAGCGTTTCCCCCAAGCGTAAGTACTATTGTTTTTTTCAAAGAATATTTTTAAGCCAGAAGTATCCTTGATTGCTTTGTTCCAAACTTTGTCAGACATAATCTCGTACAATAAAATACCATCGTGGTATTCTTGCATTAATGCTTTAAATTCAGGATATTTTGCATCCAATTTACTTTCTTCATAAGCTAAAATTTCGCTGTTTTGCCAAGCTGTGTATTGCTTTTGAACCAAGGTTTTTGAATCTAAATTTTTGAAATTTCTAGAATTCTTTTGAAGATAAGAAGCGAATTCTTTTTGAGTAAATTCTTTTTTATCCAAAGTAAACATAGCAGTATTTGTTTTCAAGGCATCTGCATTCCAAGTTCCTTTGTAATAGTTGGTGTCAATATTTTGAACGAACCATTTGCTTGATTTACTATAATTGTCTTTATACGAATAGCTTTTCTTTAATTTTTGGATAAACGAATTTTGAGTTACAATAGCACGTTCATCCTTGTTTACTTTCGATTGAATTTCCTTTTTCAATTCGTCAAATGAGCGAAGTGGTGTTAATTCTAATCGTTTAATGATGTGAAATCCAAATGCTGTTTGAACTGGTTTTGAAATGTCTCCATTTGCAGTTAGTGCAAAAGCCGCTTCTTCGAACTCAGGAACCATACGAGTTGTTGTACCTGTTCCAAAAAGTGGAAGTTCACCTCCTTTTTCTGCAGTTTGTGCATCATCAGAAAATTCACCAGCTAATTTTTCAAAAGATTCACCATTTTGTAATTTCGAATAGATTTCATCTACTTTTTTGCGTGCATCATCTAATTCTTCTTGACCTGCATCCTTTCCAGTTGCAACCATTATATGAGCTGCTTTCATGGTTCCTCTTGCTGGACGAATGTCAATCACTTTTAAGATATGGTAGCCAAATTTGGTGCGAATAGGATTGGAAATTTTTCCAACTTGTGTCATGTAAGCAGCTTCCTCAAATTGATAAACCATTTGGAATGCCGTGAAATAGCCTAAATCACCTCCGTTTCTAGCTGCTGATGGATCATCAGAACCGTTTTTTCCTTTTGCAACAGTTGCGAAATCTTCGCCATTCTCAATACGTTTTTTGATAGCAAGAATTCTGTTGTAAGCAGCTAATGTATCCTCCGGAGAAGCATTTTCAACAACTTTCACTAAAATATGAGCTGCATGAACTTCGTTTTTCATCCGTTCATAAGCTTGAGCAACTAATGCACTATTTTTTGTAGAATCAATCAAATAGGGTTGAGACAATTGTTTGCGATAACCAGCCAATTCCTTTTTTAATTTTGGAATGGTATCATATCCAAGTGCTTCTGCTTCTGCAACTTTCAATTTGAATTTTTTAAACAACCCCATATATTCATCCAATGATACTTTATCGTACTTTGGATCGTTGTTGTTTTTTAAATAAATCTGTAAAAATTCCGATTTAGTCACTTTTTTACCGTCAATTTCCATCACAACATTATCTGTTTGAGCGATGGTGTTTAGGGAAAATAAAATTCCTAAGGCTAATACTAGTTGTTTTTTCATGAATTGTTATACTTTGTTCAAACCAAGAACGCCAAAAATAACACATTGTTTTGGCTTTGAAAGTAAAATCGAAGGATTTAAGAAAAATTTAAGGTTTCAAATAGTATGTTGGGTAAAATAGATAGGGCAGAAAATTTTCTGCCCTATCTATTTTTTTAATTAATTTCTGATGATTACTTCAAGCTATAATTTGGAGCTTCTCTCGTAATCGTTACATCGTGTGGATGAGATTCACGCATCCCAGCAGATGTAATACGAACAAATTCAGCACCTTTTAGTTTTTCTATCGATCCAGCACCACAATATCCCATTCCAGCTCTCAAACCGCCAACGATTTGATAAACCACTTCGTACAAGTTACCTTTGTATGGAACACGTCCTGAAATTCCTTCTGGAACCAATTTTTTAATATCGTCTTCCGCATCTTGGAAATAACGGTCTTTTGAGCCTTTTTGCATGGCTTCCAAAGAGCCCATTCCGCGGTATGATTTGAATTTTCTTCCTTCGTAAATGATTGTTTCTCCTGGAGATTCTTCAACTCCTGCAAACATGGAACCGATCATTACGACATCTGCTCCTGCAGCAATTGCTTTTACAATATCTCCTGTATAGCGAATTCCTCCATCTGCAATTACAGGCACTCCTGTTCCTTCTAAAGCTAAAGCAACATCATTTACTGCGGTCAATTGAGGAACGCCAACACCCGCAATGATTCGGGTGGTACAAATGGAACCTGGTCCAATTCCAACTTTTACGGCGTCAGCTCCAGCTTCAACCAAGTATTTTGCTGCTGCTGCTGTTGCAATATTTCCTACGATTACATCTAATTTCGGGAATTGAGCTTTTACTTCTTTCAGTTTTATCACAACTCCTTCTGTGTGTCCGTGAGCGGTATCGATGACAATTGCATCTACTCCTGCTTCAACAAGAGCTTGTACACGTTCAATGGTGTCATGTGTAACTCCAACTGCTGCTGCAACACGCAAACGTCCATATTGATCTTTACAGGAATTAGGATGTGTTTTTACTTTGATAATATCGCGGTAAGTAATTAGGCCGATAAGGGTATTATCGCCATCAACTACTGGTAGTTTTTCAATTTTCTTTTCTTGTAATATTTCTTCTGCGGTTGCAAGACTTGTTCCATCTTTAGTGGTAATCAAGTTTTCAGTGGTCATGATTTCGCGCACAGGTCTTGAATGGTTCTTTTCAAAACGCAAATCGCGGTTGGTAATGATTCCTTTTAATTTTTTATTTTCATCAATGACTGGGATTCCTCCAATTTTAAACTCAGCCATTAAGTTTAAAGCATCACTTACAATTGCGTGTTCGGATAATGTTACAGGATCTAAAATCATCCCGCTTTCCGAACGCTTCACTTTTCGTACTTCCAAAGCTTGATCAGCAATGGTCATGTTTTTGTGAATTACACCAATTCCTCCGTGTTGAGCAAGAGCGATTGCTAAGCTTGCTTCTGTAACGGTATCCATCGCTGCTGAAACAATGGGAGTATTGACTTCAATGTTGCGTGTGATTTTACTTTTTAAACGGACGTCTCTAGGAAGAACTTGTGAAAATGCTGGGACTAAGAGTACGTCATCGTATGTGAGACCTTCTCTAACTGAATTAAGATTGGACAGTGCCATGTGTGAACCTATTTTTGAAATAAATTCTCGCAAAAGTAAGTATTTTCATTCAGAAACAAATCGTTTTAGTGAAAGTTTCTAGTAAGTTTTGGGCTTTTTCCTGATAATAATTGTTAAACGAGCTAAAACTGATAAAACATTCTACAAAATTCCGTAATCTTGTAATATGAATAATTGGTTGAAATACGTACTTGTAGGATTGGTTTTTTGCCTTTCCTTGAACTCAAATGCTCAAGATAAAGAGAAGTTGGTTCAATTGTCTGGCGTAGTGATTTCTTCAGATAGCCTGCAGGAAATGCCTTATGCTGCTCTTTATAATAAAACAGCTAGACGAGGAACAATGGCTGATATTTACGGTTTCTTCTCTGTTGTTGTTCATCCTGGAGATACGATTTTATTTCGCTATTTCGGACACAAGCCGTCTTCTTACATTGTTCCAGATACACTTTCTGAAGAACGTTATTCCATTATTCACATGATGACTGTTGATACGATTCAACTGTCTGAAGTTGTTATTTATCCGTGGCCCTCAAGAGAGGCGTTTGCTCAAGCGTTTGTGGAAATGAATCCCTATGATGATGCTATGCTTCGTGCGCAAAAAGAATTATCTGGTAAATCACTGGCACATATAGCGTCCATGGTTTCATCTGATGCTTCCTTATCTTATGGAAATGTGATGAATCAAAACAATACGCGTTTGTATACCATGGGGCAGTCTCCGGTAAACAACTTGCTGAATCCATTTGCTTGGGCGAAGTTCTTGCAAAAATGGAGGTCGGGTGAATTGCAAAGGCAGTAGATTTAATTGATTAAAGGTTTTTATGTCAATCTTTTATGATAAATTATTGTTCTCCTTTTAGTAGATTAGGATATATTTAATTCTTTTTAAAATTCAGATAATCATTTTCTACCTTCAATTACCAAAATTATGCAAAGAGTATTTTATGTATTGATAGTTTTTTTTACACTAATCGGCTGTAAGAACAAAAATAAAGAATATACTCTTGAAGGAAGGTTAATGTCATCATGTGATCTTCCTGCTTCTAATAAGGAAATGTCTCTCTATCAAGAGTCAATAACTTTGACATCTAACGGTGGATATTTGAAGGATTTTACTTGTGATGAAAACGGTTATTTTAAGGTGGTATATAAAGCAGAAAATTCCGGCAAGCTTTCAATCCGGACCAATGGTGAAATACTTAGAGGTATTCCAAGCAAGAAGAATCTAAACATTGGAAAGGTTTACAACAATCCCCCTTCAGTTAAGTTTATTGTGCGGCTGCAAGTGAATAATGCGTATACCGCCAATGATACGCTATATTATTATGATTGGAATTACCCGCAAAACGGTGCAAGCCATTGGGTGAAGAAAATTGCTGGACCGTTTCAGTCAGGTATAATAGATACAGTTCAGAATGCTGGGTATTTAAGTTTTCCGATTGAGTATCAAGGGAATCCTTTTATGCGGGTAAATTATTATGTAAACAGTTACCAGTCGAATGAGGATGCAATTGTATTCACTCCTCTTTGTTCTGGAACTTTTTCAGAAGCAGTTTTGGTAATAGATTAAAAGGGTTTAAATTTTATCTCTGATTTCTTTTTTACTCTGCTTTCAACACTTTCTTATAATTTTCTAATGTACGCTCTCTTGCCCATTTGTGTTCTACTATTGGTTGCGGATAATCTGATGTGCCAAATTCAGGAACCCATTTCTTGATGTATTCAAATTGCGGATCAAAGCGTTCTTGTTGAGTTGTTGGATTGAAAATTCGGAAATAGGGGGCTGCATCTACACCACATCCAGCTGCCCATTGCCATCCACCAACATTACTTGCTAATTCAAAATCCAATAACTTTTCGGCAAAGTAGCGTTCTCCCAATTTCCAATCATGAAATAGGTGTTTGCAAAAGAAACTAGCAACGACCATGCGTACGCGGTTGTGCATGTGTCCTGTTTCGTTCAATTCTCTCATACCTGCATCAACCAAAGGATAACCCGTTTTTCCATCACACCAAGCTTGAAACAACTTTTCATCAAATTCCCATTCAATGCGACCATATTCTTTGCGAAATGTTTCTTCAATTGTTCTTGGATAGAAAAACAAAATCATCTGATAAAAATCCCTCCAGATTAATTCATTGAAGTATTTTTCATTGGTTTTAAGAGCCTGTTTTGCTAATTCTCTGATAGAAATGGTTCCGAAACGCAAATGAATACTTAATCGTGTTGTTCCGTTAATTGCAGGAAAATCTCTAGTATTTTCATACGATTGAATAATCGTTTGGGGTATTTCAGCTGAAGGGAAATGTTGAGTTTGAATCTCTGAAAAACCAAGTTCTGAAAGAGTTGGCAATTCAACGTGATTGTTTGGGTTTAAATTGTGGATATATTTTTCTACAGGATATGGCTGAAGGTAAAAATCGTTCAGCTGTTCTTTCCATCGTTTCATGTAGGGTGTGAAAACGTGATAGGGATTTCCATCTGATTTTACAATTTCTTCTTTTTCAAAAATAACATGGTCTTTTGATCCTGAAAATTGGCAACCAATTTTTGTGAGGGCATCGTAAACGCTTTTATCTCTTTTCAAGGCATTTGGTTCATAATCTCTGTTGCAAAAAACGTGTTTTATTTCATGCTTTTGAACCAGTTGGGGAATTATTTCAGTAGGATTTCCATGAAAAATCCAAAGTGATGCGCCTAATTTTTGATATGCTTGTTGTAAATTTTGGATTGTCTGATGAATGAACAAAACACGTTGATCATTTTTGGATAAATGTGCTAAAATTTGAGAGTCAAAAATAAAGATAGCTTGTACTTTTAGTCCAGATTTCAAGGCTTTGTACAAGCCTGCATTATCCGAAATGCGTAAATCTCTTCGATGCCAAAATAGAGCCAATTGTTCCATGAAAGATGAGAATAAACTAACTCAACAAATGAGGGGAAGAAAAGTTCATTGGATTTTTGAAAGTTCAATTTTGAGTTTTAACATTTAAACAAACTTGAACCTTTTGAACTTTTCCTAATACCACGAATGGATAATTCCCATTACAGCAACAAAAACGCCTAGAATAGTTCCGATGAGTGTCATGCGTGTTCGTTTTCTCAAGTAAACCAAGGAACAGAATAAAACGGAGAAAACTCCAATAATGATGCTTAGTGTACTCATGAAGAAGAGTTGAGCTTCATATTTTTGAGTGAGCGTAAAAGTAAACTCGTTGACCCGAATTTCACTACTGCTCATTAAATCTGTCAAAAAAGGGATAACCGCAAATTGATTGTAGCAAACCAAAAGTAGACCAATGATACTGATAACGAAGCCAATTGCTGATAGAGCTCTCATAATTTTTAATGTCGAACAAAAATAAGAAGAAAAAACGAAGTTTTTGAAGACCAAATCATGACAAACGTTAGTGCGAAAATGATTTGGGATAGCTCATCGCTTTTGATATCAGCAAACGTTAGTGCTGCCATTTTTGTTTAATTAAATATTAATCTCTGTTTAAATTTTTTAGTTTCCATCATATTCCACACCATTTTTTGGTGTTTCCCATAACCGGACTTTTAATTTTAATTCTGAAGGCAGGTGTTGGCGCAAGATATTCCAGCAAACCAAAGCAATGTTTTCGGCAGATGGAATGAGGTTTTTGAATTCTGGACAGTCTAAATTCAAATTTCGGTGATCAAAACGCTCTAAAATTTCCAGTTTGATAATTTCAGATAATTTTTTCATGTCCATCACATAACCCGTTTCAGGATTGATTGGACCATCTAATTCAACTTCCAACTTGTAGTTGTGACCATGAAAGTTGGGGTTGTTGCACTTGCCAAAGATGCGATTATTGGTTTCATCATCCCAGTTAGGATTAAAAAGCCGATGTGCTGCGTTGAATTGTTCTACCCGAAATATTTTCATGAAAAGAGTTTTTCTTCGAACTGTTGTTTGTAATCAGAGACTAAAATTTGAAGCCAAGCGGTATATCGTTCTGGAAATTGATTCAAATCTTCGACCAAATCATTCCAAGAAATCCATTTGTAATCCATGACTTCTTCCGGATTTGGATAAATAGGTCCGTTATATGATCCAAAAAGAACGTAATCCAATTCATGTTCAACCAAACCTCGATCGAGTTGAGTTTTGTAAATGAAATGAAAGGATGGATTCACGGCGCAATCAATTCCCATTTCTTCTTTTAGTCTTCGATTTCCTGCATCTTCCAATGATTCGTCTGCTCGAGGATGTGAACAACAGGTGTTTGTCCATAATCCGCTTGAATGGTATTTATTCAAACTGCGTTGTTGCAATAAAATTTTACCTTCATGATGAATAAAAACGGAAAATGCTCGGTGAAGAACTCCCTTTTCATGCGCTTCCATTTTTTCCATGTAGCCCACTACTTCGTCTTGTTCGTTTACTAAAATGACTGTTTCCACTATTACAACATGTTCAAGTTATGGCGAAGATAAGAAGTAAAAAGCAAACGAACCTTTTTATTGTTGGGAATTCGGATGCGTTCTCCTAGAATGATTTCTGCCTCTGTTTTTCGGATTTTATGAAATAACTTAATGTAATATCGATAGGCAATATACACTCCAAATCGCGTGTCTTTGGGAAGTTTTTTGATTCCTTCGTAACCTGCTTGAAAGTCTAATTCGATTTCTTGTTCGATTTTTTTCTTCATGTTGCAATCAAATAAATCAAAATTCATCTCTGGAAAATAGGTTCTTCCCAGTTGATAGTAATCGGCATGAAGGTCTCTGAGGAAATTTATTTTTTGAAAGGCTGATCCTAATTTCATAGCCGAGTCTTTCAGTTGATTATAGGTTTCAGTATTTCCTCGAACAAAAACCTTTAAACACATCAATCCCACCACTTCTGCAGATCCCAATATATATTGCTCGTAAACTGTTTGTTCGTAAGTCGTTGTTTGTAGATCCATTTCCATCGATTGCAAGAAAACTTCAATCAATTCTGGATCTATTTGGTATTTGTTGACGGTCCATTGAAAGCTATTCAAAATGGGATTTAATGAAATTCCACGTTCGATTGCTTTGTATGTTTCGGCTTTAAATTCAGCGAGTAAATCTTCCTTGTTGTATTCATGGAAACTATCAACGATTTCATCTGCAAAGCGCACAAAACCATATATCGCATGAATAGGGGCTTGTAAGTCCTTACTGAGACATTGAACCCCCATTGAAAATGAGGTGCTATACCTCTTAGTGGTCATAGCACTCATATCTAAGGAAAGTGAGTCGAATAATTGTTTCATAGGATAGATTTAGTGCTGTTTATCAATGGATTTCAAGAGGTGTTTAGCCACTACTTCACCAGAAATAATGGAAGGAGGAATACCTGGGCCAGGCACTGTCAATTGACCTGTGTAAAACAAGTTTGACAACTGTTTGTTCTTAATTCGTGGTTTAAGCAAAGCGGTTTGTTTTAAGGTGTTTGCTAATCCGTAAGCATTTCCTTTAAAAGCGTTGTAGTCGTTCATAAAGTCGGCGATGCAATAGCTTCTTTTATAAACGATGTTTGGTTGGATGTCGACGCCTATTTTTTCTTGCAAACGATTCACTAACAGTTGAAAATAATGCTCTCGAGTTTCTTCATTATCAACCAAATTTGGAGCAATCGGAATCAATAGGAATAAGTTTTCACCTCCTTGTGGGGCAACTGATGGATCTGTTTTTGAAGGGCAGCTCACGTAAAAAAGGGGCTTGCTGGGCCATTTTGGATCTTTGTAAATTTCATGTGCATGTTTTTCAAAATTTTCATCGAAAAACAAATTATGATGTTGTAATTTGGGAACTTTGCAATCAAGGCCAATGTAAAATAACAGACAAGAAGGCGCCATTGTACGTTTTTCCCAATAATCGGAAGTATAGTTAGCTTTATTTTTTAGTAATTGTTCTGTGTGTTGATAATCTGCTCCCGAAATCACATAATCACAAGCGATTTCACCGTTTGAAGTCGTAATTGATTGTACTTTGCCATTGGAGGTGTTAAATCCTAGAACCCGATTGTTGAGTGAAAATGTAACTCCTTGCTCTTTTGCTATTTTTTCAAACGCTTTTACAAATTCAAACATTCCACCCATTGGATACCACGTTCCTAGTTTTATATCTGCATAATTCATTAACGAATAGAGAGCGGGAGTATCTTTTGGTGTTGCTCCTAAGAATAAAATAGGAAACTCCAAGAGGGAAATAATCTTCGGATTCTTAAAGTATTTTCGAATAAAGGAAGCATAAGAAGTGAACAAATGCATTTTGAAAAGTCCTGCAAAAATTCGTGTGTCTGCAAATTCAGTCAATTTCAAACTTGGTTTGTATACCAAATCTTTCATTCCAATTTGATACTTTTTTTCTGCATCAGCTAGAAACTCACGCAACTTTACGCTACTCCCAATTTCTAACGTTTCGAAATATTCTTCTAATTCTTTGATTGATGCTGGAATAGAATCCATGTCTTTTTCGCCCCAAATAACTTGATAGGAAGGATCTAGTCGAATGAGTTTATAGAAGTCAGAGGTTGTATAGCCAAATTGTTGGTAGAAATTCTCAAAAATGTCAGGCATCCAATACCAGCTTGGACCCATGTCGAACGTAAATCCGTTTTCAGTTTTAAATTGTCGGGCTCTTCCGCCGATACTTTCATTTTGCTCAATAATGATTACTTCATGCCCTTCCTTGGCAAGAAAAGATGCGCAAGAAAGACTTGATATTCCTGATCCGATTACGACTATTTTTTTTGAAGACATTTAGTAGTTTGCTATTGTTGTTTGTTCGAGAACAGCGCTTAATTTTTTTCTAGCAATGAATATACGACTTTTAATGGTTCCAATCGGAACATTCATTTTTTCGGCAATTTCTTGGTATTTGTAACCTGCATGATGTAATTCAAATGGAAGTTTAAATTCTTCTGATAGTGCACCGATGTGCTTTTCTAATTCTAGTTTCAGGATATGATTGTAAGGATGGTAGGAAGAGCTAGCTGGTATGTTTGAGTACGCAACCTCAAAATTTGAATCAAAAATGCTTCCTGTTTTGGATTTCCGTCTGTATTGATTGATAAATGTGTTTTTCATGATTGTAAAAACCCATGCCTTGAAATTACTTTGAGGAGTATAACTTTCTCTGTAAGTAATTGCTTTCAAGATTGTTTCTTGAGTTAAATCCTTCGCGTCTTCCTCGTTTTTTGTATATGTCATGGCGAAAGCACGTAAGTAATTTTCTAGTTGAATAAGCGCATTATTGAATTCAAGAGTAGACATCTTTCTTTGTTTTGTTTAACAAATATACGAAAAGATTAAACAAAATAATTTTCCGCATTATTTTTTAGTAAATTAAATGGGTATTCTTTTGAAGATTAAAGAAGTACTTCTAGATCAGAAGGCATTTCTATTCTTTTGACAGTTTTAGGAAGTAGCTTTTCGATTTGATCAATTTGATACCCACCGGCATACAAGTTGATTCCCTGAGTGTCTTTTTGAATGTTATGGAAGTAATCTAAAATTTCTTGTGGATCAACAGCCGTTAGCCAGCTTGAAATAATAGTTGTTGGATGAAGAACTTGAATTGTTTTTAACAAGGAGTCGTAAGGAAGAGCTTGACCTAAGTATATGCTGTTGGTTCCTTGAAATCTCAATTGATAATGATAAATGAGCAGACTGATTTCGTGCCATTCGTGTTCTGGTAAATGAAGAAGAACGACTGGTTTTTTTTGATCTGGAATCGGTAATGAATCGATGGCTGCTATTATTTTCTGTCGGATGAGGTTTGAAATAAAATGCTCTTGGGCAGGGTTGATTGTCCCAACTAACCACATGACACCAATTCGCCTCAGAAAAGGAATGATTGAATCTGAAAACACCTCTGTTAGGGGTGATTTTTGAATCAATTCCTGAAAAGTCTTCTGAAAAAGATGTTCGTCTAATTTGACAACAGCGACTATAAATTGCTCAATCGATGAGTTTACAATATCTTGACTTTGAACTTGTTTGGATGTCTGAATAATCAGACTCGAATTCATTTGTGCAATTCGAGAGATTTTGTATCCATTTTTGTTTAGCAACGAAACATTCAATAGCAGTATTAAATCGTCATCTGAATAAGTTCGTATCTGGGTTACGGTCCTTTGTGGCGCTAATATACCATACCGTTTTTCCCACATCCGAATGGTATGTGCTTTAATTCCAGTAAGAATCTCAAGGTCTTTGATTTTGTAACCTGCCATAATCGTTATATAACAATCAACAAATGAATTGGTTCAGAAATAAATAAATATTTTTGATTGAAGAAATGAAACCGTTAATTTGGGGTTCAAAATTGATAAAAAAACTATATTTGTCCTAATTACTTTTCTCACTAGAATAGTAAAAAATGGAATATAATTATTAGGTATGAAAAAAACTTCTCTATTTCTATTGCTCATGGCATTGTCTTTAGTGGCGGTGCGCTGTGGTGATTCTGATCAAGACAAAGAGTTAACAGATGAGGAATTGTATGAATTTCAAGGGTTTTCAATGAAACCTTATGACGTCCCAATTATGATTATGCTACCAGATGAAACTGCAAATATTGGTGCATCTACACAGCCAGAAATTATTCATGTGGAAGATGATTTCAAATGGGAATTAATGGTTGGGCCAAATTTCCATATGATTATTGATGATTGGGGTTCTGATCGCGAAATGGTAAGCTTTGAGAAAAAAAGACTGTCAGGCTTGAATTTCTACAAAATTAACTATCTTGTTGATGAGCCTGATTTCATTATGTATGAGCGTGAATTAAAAGTAGACGGAAAAAAAGGCGCTCCAAGTTCTGTTGGGGTTGAGCATAAAACCTATCATGTTTATGGACAAAAAGTAATTGATGACATTACATATGTCTTCAGAAGCAGGGATGATGGATTTGAAAAAATAATTATTGACCTGATGGCGAAATCGATTAAATCGGTGAAACCATTGAAAGGAAATTCATAAATGAAGGGAAGTGAGAGCTTCCCTTTTTTGTTTTTACATTAAAAAATAGATGAGGATTTACTTCTTGTAAAATGTAGCCTCAACTCGTCGATTTGCTTGCCTGTGAATTTCCGTATCATCTTCAAATAGTGGCTTTTTGTTTCCAAATCCAATTGCATTAATTCTACTACTGGAAATACTTCCTTCCATAATGAGAATTTGTTTGATTCGCTCTGCGCGCATTCCTGAAAGGTTTTTACTGTCTGTTCCGCAACAAACATGTCCAGCAAGGGTAATGAAAAGTGTTTTGTCTGCTTGAAGGGTTTCTATTAAGAAGTGAATATCGTTGTAGGAACTAGGAAGCATAGCATCTAGTCCATAAGCAAATTGAATTTCTAGTTTTATGGGTACTCCGAGTTCAAATGTTCTTCCTTTTCCCGTTGCTTTTTTCGTTGAATTGGCAGATGATATTAAAAGGTCTACCCTTCTTTTTTCAGCATCTGATTTTTGAGAAAGATCTTCACCAACAACAACTTCTGTTTGAATAGAAAATTGACCTGGATAAGATTTGTTGAGGAATCTTTTTACAGCTTCCAAGCGTGCTTCGGCTAATTTGATATTGTATTCTTTGGAACCAGTTGAATCGGTGTAGGACCGAATAACGATAGATTGATTTTTAAGGCTTGAAAGGATTGTCCTCGTTTCTGAGTTGCGGTTATTTTCAAAATTGATTTGATGACTATTCAATTTAAAATAGAAGGACAATGAGTCACTAGTTGCCTTCACTTGTGAAAATGACAAAATAGGTGTGAGGATGAAAAGTGAATATAAGAGTCCTTTCATAAGTATTGTCCTGAATAATGCAATCAGAAATGATTCGTTACAAAAAGGAAAAACAAGTAGCTACGCGATGAGTGTATACCTACTTGTTTTTCATGACCATTCGAATCGTCTGTCGCGTTCGTTGTTCTAGAAGAATGTCTTTATCAATCGTTACTCGGTTGATTGTTGCTTGATCGTAATGACGGATTGTAACCAATTCCAGGCCCTCGTTGTAGCGGGCAGAATATTGATCTTTAAATTTTTCGACCAGTTTCATTGGTTCTGTTTTCGAGCGATCAAACAAGATGGAGAAACTCAATGCTGAATTCTGCATCAAATTAATCTTTACGCCATAAAAGGCCAATTGTTGGAAAATATCGCCTAAATTTTCTTCAACAATGAAGGAGAAATCTTTCGGAGTGAAAGACATCAATACTTGATCCATTTTGAAAATGAAAGAAGGTACCAAATGATCAAATTCCAAAGATTCTTGAATCACCGTTCCTTCCGCATTCGGATTGATAAACGATTTTACGTACAAAGGAATTCCTTTGTTTTGAAGAGGTTTAATTGTTTTTGGGTGAATAACACTCGCCCCGTAATACGAAAGTTCAATGGCTTCTTTGAAGGATATTTTCTCCAATTTAATGGTGTCGTCAAACCATTTTGGATCCGCATTCAACATGCCTGGAACATCTTTCCAGATAGTAACTCCATTCGCATTGGTGCAATAAGCCAAAATCCCAGCCGTAAAGTCAGAGCCTTCTCGACCAAGAGTGGTTGTAAATCCTTCCGACGTATGACCAATAAAACCTTGTGTAATCGCAATGCGTTTTTCTTTGAATAATGGTAGTAATCGTTCATTTACCAACTCTTGGGTTTTTGCCCAGTCAACTTCACCTTCTCGGTATTCGTGATCAGTGCGAATGATTTTTCTGCAGTCAACCCAAATTGTCGAATGTCCCTCTTCTTTCATGAAAGCTTCTAGAATCATGCTTGATAAGACTTCACCAAGAGAAACTATTTGATCATATTCAAAATTGTAGTTGTCGGATATTGGAAGTTGGAAACGGTTTTTTAAGGTTTCAAACAGCTCATCCATTTGCTGATGAATGAAATAATGCTTTTCAGGAAACAATTCTGCAACAATTAATTGATGAAATTGATAGCGATCTTCTACTAATTCTAGGTAACGTTTTTCATCCTTTTTCCGCAGAGAGTCAACAATCTCTTCCATTGCATTCGTTGTTTTGCCCATTGCGGATACAACAACAATCAAATTTCCTTTCGGGAAAAGAGATAGAATGTGAGATACATTTCTAACAGCATTAGCATCTTTCACAGAAGCCCCACCAAATTTGAAAACGTTCATCTGAAAATTATTTTTTTGCAAAAATAACTCAAAAATGATTCCGTCAATTTATTAGAAATGAATTATCACATATTTTTAGATATAAAACGAATTGTGTAAAATTATTTTATTTTAGTTGGCAAGTGTGATTAATTGAGATTAAGTATTCCTCGAAAGTTGATATCACAAAAAAGCTCCATCCGATAGATATCGGATGGAGCTTTTTATAGGCTATAAATGAAATTCTTATTCTTTTGAAGCTTCAGCTTTCAAGACTAAATTCAATTCAAAATCAATGCCTGGTTTTACGTATTGATTTGGTTTTTCTTTCTCCATTTCAGGATTTGGTTTGAAACCTACAACATCCATTGAAGAGAAATCAATTGTGAATTTTCCTTTTGCAGTCAATTCTTTATCTGTTTTCTTAACTGTAACTGGCATTTTTGCAGGAACTTCCTTACCAGCGACGTTTAATGTAGCATCGATTTCTGTATCAGAAATGCTGTTTATTTTCACAGTTACATTTGGAAATTGAGCAATGTTGAAAAAATCTGGAGCACCTAAATGACCGATTAATTTGTCAGAACCAGTTTCAGGAGTCAATTCACTTTCAATTGTTTTCATATCAACAGTAAAGCTTCCTGCTTCGAAAGTTTCACCTTTGTAGTTAACTGATCCCTCAGAAATTTTCACGGTTCCATTGTGCGAATGAGAATCATCTGCATAGTTACCTTTCCATTTTAACGTCGTTGCAGTTGCGTCTAATTGGTAAGTTACTGCTGTGTCTTCTGAAGCTTCAGTAGATCCTCCGCAAGCAGTCATTCCTAGTGCAACAAATGCCAATGATGCTGTGTAAAATAATGTCTTTTTCATCGTGATTTAAATTAATGTTTGACAAATATACATCTTTTTATTTACCATGGTAATAAATTCTTAAAAAGATAACTAGTTGTTCATTTCTTCGTTAATAGCTTCTCAAATTAATAAAAAAGGTTGTGACTAAAAAGTGTAATTTTGGTTTGATGAGTAAAAGAATCGAAAAAACAGGAAAAAAGGGGCTTCGAACTAGTTACATTTCTACCGTAATTGGCATTTCGTTGGTTTTGTTTATGATCGGATTGGTTTTAGCGGGAGTGATTGGTTTAGACTCTTTGCAAAAGCAAGCAAGAGAAAATTTGCACGGCGATTTATTCTTTAAATCGGAATACAACGCTGCAGATATTAAGCAAGTAGAACAGGAATTGAAATCGTGGGATTGTTTCAAAGAGGTGGTTTTTGTTTCTCCCGAACGCGCTATTGAAGAGTTTAAAGGTGCAGATCAAAATTCGGATGAAATCTTGGCGATTTTTGAGGGAGAAAACCCGCTTCCTCCAACAATTAACTTCAGACCTGTAAGTTCTTACGTGACCAAAAAGGGAATGAAAGAAATTGAAACACGTTTGAATACGAAGTTCGGAGATATGCTTGCCGAAGTCAATTATGACAAAGCAGCATTGGAAGAAGTGAATTTGGGTTTCAAACAATTTGCATTTTTAATTTTATTGGTGGCTTCACTTTTAATTGTAATCGCAGTTGCAATGATTAATAATACGATTCGCTTGTCGCTTTACTCCAAAAGATTCACTATTAAAACCATGCAATTGGTTGGTGCAAGGAGTGGATTTATTCGAAAACCATTTTTAAAACAAGCCATTTTTCAAGGACTCGTTTCAGGAATCATTGGAATGGCCTTTTTGATGACGGTCTTTTTTGCCTTGAATAATATATTGGATGTGGTCGAAATCAATTTGAAGTTGGTGGATATTCTATTGCTTTTTGCCTCCTTGTTAATTATTGGTTGTGTTTTAACCATTGTTTCAACTTGGTTTGCGCTAAACAAATATTTACGTGCAAAATTGGATGATTTATATTAATTTAGCCCCACATTCATTTATATCATGAACAATAAATTTGACTTTCCAATTAAAAAAGAGAACCTACGAATCATTTTCATTGGTTTAGCAATCAATCTTATTGGCTATCTTTTAATGATCGGCGGTGGAGCAGACAATCCAGCTGAGTTTCATGAAAAAGAATTGTTTTCGACAGTTCGAATCACGATATCTCCTATACTAATCATCGCTGGTTTTGTAATCATGATTTACGGAATCATGAAGAAAGCTAAAAATTCCAACTCTCAAGAATAATCCATGAATTGGTTTGAAGCAATTATATTGGCTCTCATTGAGGGCCTAACTGAGTTTTTGCCTGTTTCATCAACAGCGCATATGATTTTTGCAAGTTCCGTTGCAGAAATTCAGGACAGCGCATTTATTAAGATGTTTATGGTATCGATTCAGTTTGGGGCGATACTTGCAGTTGTGGTTTTGTATTGGAAAAAGTTCTTTAAAGAAACGACCATTCAGTTTTATTTGAAATTAGCCTTTGCAGTAGTTCCTGCATTGGTGTTAGGTTTGCTTTTTGATGATTTGATCGAAAGTGTTTTGGAGAAACCCGTTCCAATTGCTGTAACATTGATTTTAGGTGGCGTTGTTTTGATATTCATCGATCGATTTTTTCAGAATCCCAAAATATTAAAAGAAGAAGATATTACTTTTCGGAAAGCAATTACGATTGGATTTTGGCAATGTTTGGCAATGATGCCAGGGACTAGTAGATCGGCAGCTTCTATTATTGGAGGTATGCAGCAAGGGTTATCACGAAAAACTGCTGCTGAGTTCAGTTTCTTTTTGGCTGTTCCGACGATGTTTGCTGTAACTTGTTATTCAATTTTCTTAAAAGATTGGGAAGTTACGCCTACGGTTGAACAAAAAGGATATGAAATGATTTTTGCTTCCAATGAGTCTTTGTGGTTCTTCTTAATTGGAAATATTGTTGCCTTTATTGTTGCAATTTTGGCAATCAAATTCTTTGTTGGAATCCTTCAAAAATATGGCTTTAAGGTTTGGGGTTGGTATCGGATTATAGCAGGAAGTTTCATATTGCTTTATTTCTTGTTTTTAAAATGATTACAGAATTTTCTCAAGGAAGCACCATTTTGGTCGATAAGCCATTGAAATGGACTTCTTTCGATGCCGTAAATAAATTGCGTTGGCATTTGCGTCAAAAACTAGGCGTCAAAAAATTGAAAGTTGGTCATGCGGGAACTTTAGATCCGTTAGCAACAGGTTTATTGGTTATTTGTATTGGAAAACACACGAAGTTGATTGAAGGATTGACTTCTGATACGAAAACATACACCGGAACTTTCCTTTTGGGGAAAACAACTCCTTCCTATGATTTAGAAACCAAGTATAATTCTGAGAAAGAACCAACTGGAATTACTTCAGAGCAATTGGAAGAAGTGCGTTTGAGTTTTTTAGGAGTTCAACAACAAGTGCCGCCTTTATTTTCTGCTAAGCAAATTGATGGAAAACGTGCTTACGATTATGCAAGAGCTGGAATTGAAAAAGAATTGAAAGCGAATGCGATTGAAATCATGGATTTCCAGATAGATAGTACTCGTTTTCCAGAAATAGATTTTGAAATTTCCTGTTCAAAAGGAACTTATATTCGATCGATAGCACACGATTTTGGACAGAAATTGGAATGTGGAGCAACATTAATAGCATTGCGAAGAACCAGATCTGGAATTTATGACATCAAAGATTCCAAGAGTGTGGAAGAATGGATATCATTCATTGAAGAACAACCTTTGTAGTTACCTCGATTTTTTATACTTTTGCGCTCTTTTGATTTAAAGCGCTAAAAATACATCTTGTATGAATAAAATGAAGCTTTCTGAATTCAGTTTCGACCTTCCGGACGAACTGATTGCTGAGTACCCAAGTGAACACCGTGATGAAGCACGTTTAATGGTAATCCATCGTGAGACCGGAAAAATTGAGCATCGCTTGTTTAAAGATATTATCAATTACTTTGGAGAAGGTGATGTGATGATTATGAACAATACACGTGTTTTCCCTGCTCGTATGTACGGAAACAAAGAGAAAACGGGGGCTAAAATTGAAGTTTTCTTATTGAGAGAATTGAACCGTGAAAGCCTTTTGTGGGACGTATTGGTTGATCCTGCTCGTAAAATTAGAATTGGAAATAAATTGTATTTCGGTGACGATGACTCATTGGTGGCTGAGGTTATTGATAATACAACTTCTCGAGGAAGAACATTGCGCTTCTTGTTTGACGGACCTTACGAAGAATTCAAAGCAAAAATTACTGAGCTTGGAGAAACTCCGCTTCCGAAATACATCAAACGTGAAGTAGAAGAGACAGACGAGGAGAGATACCAAACAATCTATGCAAAAGAAGAAGGAGCTGTTGCAGCGCCAACTGCTGGTTTGCATTTCTCTCGTGAGTTGTTGAAGCGATTGGAGTTGAAAGGAATTAATTTTGCTGAAGTTACGTTGCATGTTGGTCTGGGAACTTTCCGTTCTGTGGAAGTAGAAGATTTGACAAAACATAAAATGGATTCTGAGCAGGTTATTATCACAGATAAGGCTGCAAGAATTGTGAATGAAGCTAAGAAAAATAAGAAACGTGTTTGCGCGATTGGGACAACTTCTATGCGTGCAGTTGAAACATCTGTTTCTACAGATAACATGTTGAAAGCATTTGATGGTTGGACAAATAAATTTATTTTCCCTCCATACGATTTCAGTATTGCGGATAGTTTGGTTACAAACTTCCATACACCGCTTTCAACTTTGTTGATGATGATTTCAGCTTTCTGTGGTCATGATTTGATGATGGAAGCTTATCATGAAGCAATTAAAGAAAAATATAAATTCTACTCGTACGGTGATGCGATGTTGATTTTGTAAGAAAAGAGATAGCATAAAAAAACCGAAGTGAAAGCTTCGGTTTTTTTGTTTGGGGTAGTCAATAAGTTCCAACTGATAGCATTACTAGTGTGCACGCAATTTCAGGGTGAATCTTGGCTGCTCTCAGTTTTTCAATAAATTCTGGATTTTCTGTTCCAGGGTTGAAGATAACCCGATTCGGTTTTAAAGCCAAAATCTTGTCAATATATCCTTCCTGATTTTGCGGACCTAAATACAAAGTAACAGTTTCAATGTCCCAATTTGGATTCCATTCCGTTTCGATTTCCACATCTAGTACTGTTCCAGCTCTTTGGCCAAAAGCTATAACGGGGTGTTTGTGACTTCTCAAAGCTCGAATAGCTCTGTTTGAATAGCGATCTTCTTTGGTTGTTGCTCCGATGACTAATGTTTGTTTCATGACGTTTGTCTCTATATTTGTTTCTTGAAGTTACGAATTATTTCATAAAAAAAGACACCCTAATTGAGTGTCTTTCTTGGAAGTTTAAATCGAAATTATTTTCCGTCTAATATTTGATAAAGCTCATTCAAATTTGGAGAGATAATCACTTCAATACGTCTGTTTTTTGCTTTGTCTTTTGCATCTACAGGATGATATTCGCCTCTTCCAGCTGCCATTAATTGCATTGGATTCATTTTGCTGTTTCCAATCATTATTTCCACAACTGCTGTTGAGCGAAGTACACTCAATTCCCAATTGGATTTTGGATGCGCTGTACTCGCTAGCTTATCTGTATCAGTATGACCTTCAACAATTATTTCTAAATCTTTCTCATTTTCCAAAACTTTAGCAAGATCGACAAGCGCTTTTTTTCCTTCAGCTTCTACAGTGGTGCTTCCAGACGCAAAGAGCAATTTAGCTTCTAAAGAGACATAAATTTTACCATTCTTTTCAACGACCGTCAATCCTTTGTTCTCAAAGCCTTTCAAAGCGGCAGATACACGTGTTTTTAATTGCTTCATGGCGTCATCCTTACGTTTGATCATTTCTTCCAATTCGGTTACGCGCTCTTCTCGTTCAATTAACAACTTTTCTTTAGCGATTAACTCGCTTTCTAATGTTTTTAGGGCATCTTCTTTTCGTTGAAGTTCTTGATTTTTCGAATCAATATCCGCTTGATAATTGGCAGATTCTTTCTGTCCCTTCATCCGCATTTGGTCGAGTTTTTGTTCGTAAACTTCGTTTTGAGAAACCATTAAGTCGTATTGTGTTTGAAGAAATCGCAAATTCGAACCTAATTCCAAGGTGTCTTTCTTTAAAGAAATGATGTCTTTTCGAAACTGGTCTACCATGACTTGTAAGTCTTTGGCTTTTCCTTCGTTTTCGATACTAGAAGCTTTGTATTTATTCAGTTCTTCACTGCATACTTTTTCTCTTTCAAGAAGTTCGTTGTATTTTTTCGCAGGTACGCAGGAAGTCATTGCAGCGATTAATACGATTATAGAAAGTTGTTTTTTCATTCAAAATTGCTTTATCTCTCAAATTTCGAAAGAAATAAAGCGAATAATTCAAGCTAATGAGATACTTATAAACAGTTCCTTCTGAATAGCTCAGTGATTTAATCAAAATCTGCGCAGGTAGAGGTGCTTTCTGAACGTTGTTTACACGGAGAAAAGGAAAGTGTTATTTCATGAGAATGAAAGGTGTTCGGTCGCATCTTCGATAGGACAAAATCATACGAATAGCCGAGCTTCCACTTTTCTTTGAATCGAAACCCAACCAGTGCAATCAACGCATCGGTATTTCTAAGTCCTAAACCAAAATTAAACTTGCGTCTGAATTCTACGATTGCATGCACTTGAAGTTCGATGGGTGTATTTTTAGTGTAAGCAAAGTAAATTCCGGGGTAAAAATCAATTTTAGGGTTGATGGTGTATTTGTATCCTCCAGTTAACATAGCGTGCATTTGTGACTTGGCATTCATTCCAATCACCTTCCATTTTTGCGGAATCAATTCATACATCGAGAATCCAATAAAATAATTCTTTCCATTCCACCAAGCGCCAAATGTTGCAGTTGGGAGAATTTGCGAACCACTTCCGTTGATTGTTGGATCAGGAGTTAATGGTTTGGCTTCATTAATATCAAAGGATAATTGCCGAGCTCCAACTGCCAATCCAAGAGATAATCTGTTTGTTAATGAAAAATTGAAATGTCCTGCATAGGACAATTGAGCACGCACATCTTGAAATGGTCCAATGTTATCCAAGTAAACCATTCCTCCAAGTCCGTGGCGCGCACTTAAAAATTTTCGTCTTTTGGATTGCAATGGTGCATGAACACTTAACCAACCACTGTAAGGAGCGCCGTCTACTTTGATCCATTGCCCTCGAATGGTAGATTGTACTTCCAAACACGTTTTTATACCTGTATAAGCTGGATTTAGTGCGTATTGATGGTGCATCCACTGCGACATGTGACTCACTTGCTGTGCTTGCGAACAGAAGGTGAACAATAAAAGTATGCAGAGAAGACTATTTTTCATCAGCGGATTACAGTAATGCTTCCTTTAAGGGGTTTTGTGTCGTTGTTTTGTCTTAAATCTAAGGAATAAAAGTAAACACCATCCGATACGGGTTTTCCTTTATTGGTTCCATCCCAAGCTCTTGTAATGCTGTAGCCAGAAATTTCAGCAATCTTTTGTCCCCAGCGATCATAGATAACTACTTGTGCATCTGGATAAAAACTAATTCCGTCGATAATCCATTTATCATTTGTTCCATCTCCATTGGGAGAAAAACTTCCAGGAATCTCTAAGTTGTTTGATACAAATATGGTTACTTCATCCATTATCGAGCAATTTGCATTGAGTGCCGTTAATGTATAAACAGTTGTTTCATCGGGTGTGGCAAAAGTGGTAATCGAATAGGGTGTATTCAGTGTCTGAGTCGGGCTCCAAATAAAATCTGTTCCATTTGAGTTGCCAATAAGTTGAGTGCTGGTTCCAGCTTGAATTGTTTGATCAGGACCTGCATCTACTGTTATTGGATCTACAGTAATGGGAGGGTAAGAAAAGGTTAATGTGTCTGGACAAATAGAAAAACAACTACAGACAACTGAAACGACATCACCATCTTGTAAATCGCTGGTTAACCACAAAGAAGTTTGTGTAACAGCTGTCAGAATTCCGTTTACAAACCATCGAAAATCACTGGTGTCGGTGCAATTCGCTAAATATGTTGTAAATGCTGTTGATGTTTGAGGACAAATAGGAATTGTTGGTCCTCCAATGGAGATTGCAGGTGCTGGTCTATCAAATCCACTTCCTGATCCATTTAAGTCAAAAGTTGCTTCTGCAGGTAAGATTGCCCCACCGTTTTTTGCGCCGTTAATGACCAGATAGTAAGTAGTGTTTGCAGGTAAAGCTAAAGCGGTTAGAGTGAATCCAACTGCCGATCCAGCTACGCAATTACTCACTACTGTATAAGTTGCAGCGTCACATTGAACAGCTGCTTGAACGATTGTTGCTTGTAATTCGGTTCCGCGAGTTGCTTGTATGTTGAAAAGTAGATTTGAAAAGTTAAAATTAACATCTCCTCCAGTAATGTTGGTGGTGAATTTGTACCAAACACTATTTGTACCTGAGAAACAAAACGTGAAATCATCTTCACAACTTGGACAAGCGGTTGCTGTTGCCCCAATATTAGATCCTGAAAAGGTTTGATTTGGACAGAGACTTGTTGCAGAATTACAGGCATCATTTGTCAACTGGGAAAATCCGGAAGAAATCCCTAAAAGTGAAGTTAACAATACTTTAACAGCCAAAAAACGCATGCTTGAAATTCATGTATATGATTGTAAAACTAATACATTCAGGGATATTTTAAACCTTTTTTCGTAGTTTCGCCTCGTCAATTTTGTTAAATGGAACTGAAATTGTGTTTTTTTGGCACAATGATGGTTACGCAGCAAAATAGATTAAACACAAGACTATGAAATATTTTTACACGCTAATTGTTAGTCTCCTATTAACCACTAACTTATTTTCTCAAAAAGTAAACTACGACAATGATAGTCGTTGGTTTTGGGGATTGAATATTGGAGGGACATGGACAAAGACAGATGTTCCTCATAAACTCGACTTAGGTTATGGGTTGATGTTAGGGCGTCAATTCAACTATAATTATGGAAAAGTTTTCAGTTTTGATGTGCGTTTGCGCTATTTGACTGGACTTTGGAAAGGATACAATTCTGATTCCACGGACGTGACTGGTCAATTGCCTTATACGAATTATACTTCTCAAGCTAATCCAGTTGTTTTGAATTTTGGTACACGACTTCATGAATTGTCGTTGGAATTAGCAATTCACTTTAACAAATTGCGTGAACGTACTGGTATAGATCCATACATTTTTGGAGGTATCGGCTATACTTGGTACCGAACCAAAGGAGATTTGATTGATAAGGATGGTTTTGAATATAACTACGATTCTACAAAAATTGCTTCAGGTTCTTATACGGCAAATGAAATTCATTCCATGACGGATAAAAAATTCGAAACGGATTTGAATTCTACTAAAAGCCTTGGTCGTTTTATGCCTAGTTTGGGTATTGGTTTAGGTTACCAATTTGGAAAAGGATTTTCAATGGGTATTGAACACAAGACTACTTTTACGATGGCTGATAATTTTGATGGTCACGTTCAAAATAAAGGGAAATACGCCAATGATTGGTATCACTACACAAGTGTATATTTGAGATTCCATATTCGCAGACATTATGAGCATACAACTGTTCAAGACAGCGTAAGACAACCTGTAGTTACAAATCCTGTAGTTACAGATCCAGTTGTTGTGGAACCAGTAAGAACTCCTCCAATTGTTGATATTACAAATCCAAGTGTGACTGGAACAACGGTTAATTCAGCAAACTATGTCATCAAGGGAAGAATTAAACATGTGAATTCAAGTGCAAATGTCATTTTCAGACAAAACGGGAATTACATTTCAAACTTTACGTATAATCCATCTACACAAGATTTTCAAAGTATTGTAACTCTTGTGCCAGGACAAAACACATTTGAATTAACAGGAAATAATGAGTTTGGTTCAGATATGGATCAGACAGTTATTAATTATGTAAGAGAAACACCAACCCCGCCAGTAGTTACTTATTCGAATCCAAGTTCTAGCCCCACAACAGTTCAAAGCGCAACATTCAATCTTGTTGGAACAGTATTGAATGTTACTGGAAAAGATAAAATTACAATGACTTTGAATGGAAGTCCCGTAACTTTTGCTTACAATGTTTCTACAAGGGGAATTACGTCTACGTTGAATTTATTGACAGGTTCTAATATCGTTACAACAACAGGAACCAATCAATATGGTTCGGATAGTGAGACCGCAACAATTATCTATCAACCGCAACAAACTATTCAGCCGCCAGTTGTCTATTTTGTAAATCCAAACATCAATCCGTATACCGTAAACCAAAACACGTTTGCTTTGGTTGCTGATGTATTGAATGTAGCCGACGCTCAACATGTGAGTTTCAAACAAAATGGAACAATCAATAACAACTTTGGGTACAATCCACAAACGGATAAGTTTACGAGTAATGTCATTTTAAATGCAGGTCAAAATGTGTTTGAAGTTATTGGTACAAATGCGGCTGGTTCAGCTTCTGCAACAACAATTATTATTTATAATCGTATCGCTCCAAAACCACCAATTGTTACGATTACCAATCCAAGCGTTAATCCGTATGAAACTTCAAGCTTAGTATTCAATTTGAATGCTACTGTTTTGAATGTGACGCAAAAAAGTCAAGTAAAAGTAACTTTGAACGGTGTCAACTTGCCAAATTTCACATACAATGCAAGTACAAATGGAGTTACAGAAGCCTTGAATCTGATAGCAGGAGCGAATGTCGTAACTGTTACAGGAACAAATACTGATGGAACGGATTCGAAACAAACAACCATTATTTACAAACGTGTTGAAACGGTTCAGCCTCCAGTTGTTCAGTTTACAAATCCGAATGTAGATCCATTTTCAACGAGTAATCCAACGTATAATGTAGTCGCTTCTGTACTTCATGTTGCCAATCAAAGCGGTGTAAATGTCAATGTAAACGGAACCAATGTAACAGCGTTTACTTATTTGAATAACGCAGCTTCTTTCCCTGTAACATTGATTGAAGGAGCAAATATTATTACGGTTACTGGAACAAATACTGCTGGTACTGCAAGTAAAACGCAAACTATTTTATACAGAAAACCAGTAACAGTTCAGCCTCCAATTGTTTCATTTATTGATCCAACAGTAAACCCTGCTGCTTCCTTGAATGCATCTTATTTGGTAAAAGCACGTGTACGTTTTGTGACAGCAGCAAACCAAATAGTATTGAAAATTAACGGACAAACATCTACTAATTTCACGTATGTTGCTTCTAGTGAATTAATGGAGTTTACAACTGGTTTGGTGAATGGAGCCAATGTGATTGAAATCACAGCAACGAATACTGCTGGCTCAGATGTGGAAACTACATTAATTAATTACCGTGCACCGAACCCAACACTTCCTCCAGTTGTAACGATTACGTATCCAGCTTTAAACCCGCAGACTCTAAATATTCCTTCAAGTAATGTTACTGCAACAGTCCTAAATGTGGATAACCAGCAACAAATTCAAGTGTTGGTGAATGGAAATGCATTTACAGGATTTACTTATTCGATGGCTACCAAAGTCTTGGGAATGACGACTGCTTTGAATATTGGAACAAATAATATCACAATTTCTGCAACAAATACTGCTGGAACAGCTTCAGATGCCACACAGATTATTTACAAAAGAGAAGAAGTTATTCTACCTCCGTTTGTAACTTTTGTCAATCCGGCAAGTCCAGGTCAAACAGTTTCTACAGAAGCTTATGTGATGAAAGGACATGTAACGAATGTGACTTCGCAATCGCAAATCGTAGTTAAAGAAGATGGTCAGATTATTAATCCAAGTTTCTGGACGTTCAATCCAGCTACTTTGGAAGTTACTTTTAATCATACGCTGAATGCTGGTAATAATATCTTTGAAATTACAGGTACGAATGCTGGAGGAAGTCACACGGCTTTAACAGCTGTTATTTATAAGAAAATTGAAGTGCCTTGTAACAAAGCTGTGATTACGTTTAAAAATCCGGCAACTCAAAATTCGAGTGTTGAAAGTCCGCTTTTTGAAATGAAAGCGCTTGTTACAAATATTTCGTCAGCGAATCAAATCGAAGTTTACTTAAACGGAAGTCTTCAAAGTGCAGGCTTGTTCAATACTTCTAACTTCGAATTTGAGAAAGTTTTAACATTGATTGAAGGAGCTAATTCCATTGAGATTAAAGCAACAAATAACTGCGGAGTATCTAGTACTACAACAATCGTGGTCCTTAAACCGAAGGTAATTCCATGTGTTGCTCCAGAATTAATTCGTTTGAGACCAACAACTGAAGAATTCACAACAGAGGCTGAAGGTTTTTCTATCGTAGCAACGACAACAAATATCACTTCAGCGTCACAAATTCAATTGAAAATTGATGGAGTTGCTATTCCCTTCAATTTTGATGAAGGTTCTCATACTGTTACTGCAACCATAGCATTAACTAAAGGAGAACACACAATTGTAATTAGTGCAATGAATGAATGTGGGACAAAAGAATTGTCATGGAAAGTAACACGAATTGTTTGTCAACCTCCTGTTGTGACTATTACAGCGAGTTCTGCAGTAAATGGCTCTGCAGTTACTACTGATGGATTTAATCTTTCTGGAACTGTTTCAAATGTGGACAACCAATCTGATATTACTGTTACTCAAAATGGACAAGTCATTGGGTTTGTATTCAATCAGCAAACTGGGGTAATTACGGTAGATCGAAACTTGGTTATTGGATCAAATGTGTTTGCGATTCTAGCGAAAAATAAATGCGGGGAGAATAGTAAAACAATCAGTGTATTAAGAAATGAGGTAGTTACAGTGAAACCTCCAACGATTCTAATCACTAATCCTGTTTTTTCTCCTTTAGAAACAGATCAGTCAGCACAAACAATTCAAATTATGACAACTGGAGTTACTTCAGCATCTCAAGTTTCGGTGACTTTGAATGGAGTAGCTACCAATTTTGACTTCAAGGCATCTGGTGCTGTTCGTTTCAATGCAAGTTATGTTCTAGGAGCGAATGTGATTGTTGCTACTGCGGTTACTGCTGGTGGAACTGCTACGGATACCAAAACAGTTATTTACAACGCGCCTGAAGTTCTTCAAGCTCCGATTATACTACTAAAAAATCCAATGCGTTGCCCTGCGATATTCCAAGTTGGAAATGTAACAATCACAGGAACTGTTCAACATGTTTCAAGTGCTAGTCAAGTGAGTATTTTGTATAATGGAGAAAATGTTGAATTTACTTCAAGTCTAGAAAGCAATGTTTTGACATTCTCATTCGTTGTAAACGTAACCTTGTCTACTGTGTCGGTGCCATTGGTTATAACGGCGACAACTCCAGGCGGAACAGCAAATACATCTTGTTTAATAAGTGCGGTTAGACCAACTGGAACAGAAAACGGAACGATTGGAACTGGAAACGGAAACAATGGACACGGAAATAATACAGATGGTACAGACGAATCGAATCCAGGAAATGGCTCTGGAGGCCCAAATGGAGAAGCTGGTGGATCAACCGATGATGAAAATGGGAAGGTTGTTCCAAGAGGAACAAGACCAGGAACGGTTATAAAGCCAACAACACCAACAACCAATCCGACAACCGTTCCTAGAAGACCAGTTGTCAGACCATAGGAATAAAAAGAATAGATTCATGAAAAGTCCCCCAACAATTACGTTTGGGGGACTTTTTTTTGCTTTTAAGTCTAGTTCCGAGAATGAATAGCTACCTTTACGATGTAAAAAAAACACAATGACTAAGGAAGCAGTATTGGAAGTCTTGGGAACCGTTTTGGAGCCAGATTTGAAGAAAGATATCGTAACACTCAATTTTGTAGAAGAAGTACAAATTGAAGATTCGAAAATAACCCTTACGATTTATGTTTCTAATCCGGCATTACATGCTAGAAAAAGGATGCAGGAAGCTGTTGAGTTTAATTTAAAGCGTGTTTTTGGTGAGGATACTGAAATTACTTGCATGGTGAAGGGATTGCCTTCAGAAGCTCGTGAAACGCATCGAAAAATTCTTCCAGAAGTAAAAAATATCATTGCAATTGCATCTGGAAAAGGAGGTGTTGGAAAATCTACTGTTACAGCAAATTTAGCTGGTGGACTTGCAAAAGCAGGTTTTCGCGTTGGTATTGTAGATGCAGATATTTACGGGCCCAGTATTCCAACAATGTTTGATGTGGTAGGTGAGAGACCAACCATGATTGATGTAGAAGGAAAACCAATGATTAATCCGGTGATGAGTTACGGGATTAAGATTCTGTCTATGGGATTCTTTTCTCAGAATGATGAAGCAATTGTTTGGAGAGGCCCGATGGCTGCAAAAGCAATGACTCAATTGTTTACAGATGCATATTGGGGAGAATTGGACTATTTGTTAATTGATCTTCCTCCAGGAACAGGTGATATACATCTTTCATTGGTGCAAACAGTTCCTTTAGATGGAGTTGTGATTGTTAGTACACCACAGGAAGTTGCTCTTGCAGATGCTCGAAAAGGAGTCAATATGTTCAAATTGGACACGATTAATGTTCCAATTATTGGATTGGTTGAAAACATGGCTTGGTTTACTCCAGCTGAATTACCTGAAAACAAATACTATATATTCGGAAGAGATGGAGTAAAGAACTTGGCTGCTGGAATGAAAGAAACATTTTTAGGTCATATTCCTTTGGTGCAGGGTGTTCGTGAATCAGGTGATGTTGGTAGACCAGCTGTATTTCAGGAAAATACCCCAACCGCATTAGCTTTTGAAGAATTAGTGCGTATCTTTGTAGAAGAGGTAAACGTGATAAAAGCACGTAAAGCAATCAAAACACAAAAAGATGGTGTTAAATAAAACTGAATTGACTGATAAAATTAATCTTTCATTAAATGAATTAAGACCTCATTTAGTTGCTGATGGCGGAGATATGGAGTTGGTTGATATCACAGATGAAGGTATTGTTCAAGTAAGATTACTCGGTGCTTGCAGTGATTGCTCCATGAGTATGATGACTATTAAAGCTGGATTGGAAGAGGCCGTTAAAAGAGTTGCTCCAGAAATCATTGCTGTAGAAGCGGTTAACTAATTTTTAGTTACTTACTTAGTTTCATGTTGTGCAACTTTCTTTCAAGTTGTGGCGTCTTAGTCATGTCGAAAGAAAATACGATATACTATGAAACATGTTAAGCTACTTCTTACTATTACTCTCTTTTTCTCTTATTCCCAATTTTCTCATTCTCAATTAGTTTACTCCTCGGTTTCTAATTTGCAAGTTTTGATTACCAATATTTTTGGTGTTCAATGTCAAGGAATTTCAAATGTGGGAATTCAGGGAATCCAACCCCAAATTGCCCGTTTTGAAAATGGTGCTGCTTTGGGTGTAAATAGTGGTTTAGTTCTTTCAACAGGTCTTCCAAACATGTCGAATGCTCCTTCTGGTGTGTTTTCGAGCTATAATTTAGGAACACCTGCTGATCCAGACATTATTTTGTATGGAAATTTGACTGGACAAGGTGCTTATAGCTATGATGCAGTATCTGTTCACTTTGATTTTACACCAATCGTTTCAGATACCATTCGTTTCAATTATATTTTTGCTTCTGAGGAGTATCCAGAATACTCGATGACTTCCTACACCGATCGTTTCTTATTTCTAGTTTCCGAAAATGGTGGAACTCCTGTCAATATTGCTCAAGTACCTGGTACAAACATTCCTGTTGAAATCAATTCGATTAACCAATTCGTGAATTCGCAATATTACGTCGATAACTCTAGTGGACCGAACTCTACAAATTTCGTTTTTGATGCATATACAGTTCCATTACAAGCAAAATTTTATGCGCAAGTTGGAAATACGTATCACATTAAATTAGTAATCTCTGATGTGGAAGATGGTATTTATGACTCAGCGATTTTTCTAGATGAACAAGAATCGAATAATGATATTTCGGGTGATCTTACAGTAAATGGACAGCCCGCGGAAGGCGTTTTAGAAATATTTAATTTTGTTCAAGATACTGTAGTAGCAATTCCAGTTGAAACGGTGAATGTTACAAATGGTTCATACCTTGCAGACAGTTTACCAACAGGATTGTACCATGTGCGATTTACACCAGATCCCATTTTATTTCCAGGATCAGTTCCGTTGTATTTTGCAACTAGTTCTACTTGGACAAGTGCAGATGCAATTGGTTTACCTTGCTTCTTGAGTGATGCAAATATCAATGCAGATACTTTAGATGTATTGGATGCAACAGGAAGTGTTTCAGGAACAATAGTGGTAGATACTTCGTATTTGAAATCAATGAATGTACCTTTTGAGAGAGCATTGGTATTATTGAAAAATGCGCAAACACATGAAACAAGAGGTTTTGCTTTTACAGCATCTGATGGAACATATACAATTAATCATGTAGAAGCAGGTTCTTATTACTTATTGGTAGATGTTCCTTACATTCCTCATGCTGATACACTTTTCTTTAATGTTCCAGTGAGTGGAGAAGTTCTGGGAGCAGATTATGAAATTATCACGAATGGGATTACAGGAAATGGAACGCCATACTTGAGTTTAAATGAGTACAAAGAAGTTCAATGGAGTATTTCTCCGAATCCAGCAGATAAGATGATTGAGATTACTTCTGAAAAAGAAGTGGAAATGATTCAAATTCTTGCAATTGATGGAGCTGTTGTTGCTGAAATCAATCCGAATGGACTAAAAACAAGCTTAGATATCAACTACTTAAAACAAGGAATTTACTTGATTCGTTTGGATCAGTCGGCACCTAAAAGATTGGTTGTTACTAAGTAATAGTTCGTTCAGTAATTTATATTCAACAAAAAGCCCTGATAATAATCGTCGGGGCTTTTTATCATCTGGATTATATTCTTTATCATTATTTTTTTCCACTAAAGAAAACAAATGAGCACAGAATTCCATAATAATAAACACAGGTTGAAAAACATTCGTGTTCATTCGTGTCCGTCAGCGGGAAATAAAAAAGCCCGGACGTGACATCCAGGCTTCAATTATTTTATTTTTCAGCGACTTCCGACATATCATCAAAGCTTTGCTTTTATGACCGCGCTAACGCTTCTTCCCGCGCTTTAAGCAATTCGCTATTGCTTAGCTCAGTCTTCACAAATTGCGTTTGTTCTTATCGAAAGCTTTGCTTTTATGACCGCGCTTACGCTCGTCTTCTATCGAAAGCTTTGCTTTTATGACCGCGCTTACGCTTGTCTTCTATCGAAAGCTTTGCTTTCTCTTATTTTGCTGCTGCGAATTTCTTTGCAACGACATCCCAATTGATGACATTGAAAAATGCATTCATGTAATCTGGACGACGGTTTTGGTAATTCAAATAATAAGCATGTTCCCAAACATCCATTGCTAAGATTGGTGTTCCTTTACAACCTTCACCCATCAATGGATTATCTTGGTTTGCTGTTGAACAAACTACCAATTTTCCTCCTTCAACGCACAACCAAGCCCAACCTGATCCAAAACGGGTAGCACCTGCTTTTGAAAATTCTTCTTTGAAATGCTCGAAAGTTCCGAATGCATCGTTAATTGCTTGTGCTAATTCACCTGTTGGTGTTCCGCCAGCATTTGGAGCCATTACTTCCCAAAACAAGTTGTGATTCCAGAAACCACCACCGTTGTTGCGAACAGCTGGTTTGTCTTTGCAGTTTTGCAGGATATACTCAATAGATTTTCCTTCCATATCTGTTCCTGCGATTGCGTTATTTAAGTTTGTGGCGTATGCTTGGTGATGTTTTGTATAGTGGATTTCCATTGTACGAGCATCAATATGCGGTTCTAGCGCATCGTATGCATATCCTAATTTTGGTAATTCAAATGCCATGATAAATGTATTTTATGTTGTCTAACAAAAATAGGAAACAAAATCGACAAAGCTCAATTCAATCAGAATAAGCTTTTGTTAGGAAAGGTTAAATAGCTTCCTTATTGCAGTGACTGCATTAAAAATTAGATTTTTGATATTCGCTTTACACTAGTTGCTCCATTTTCATCATAAAAATGAATTAAATAAATTCCAGAATTCAAATTATCAATGTTTAATTCAATACCGAGCGAATTGGAAATGTCTTTTTCTAAAACAAGTTCACCAGATAGTTTATAGATTTTCAAACTAAGTATGTTTTCAGTAGATTTTATTTGAATATTTCCAGATGTTGGATTAGGGTAAATACTTACGTTGAATAACTGATTTTCTTCCATTTTTAAAGCTGGATCAGCACTTGTGTAATATCCATTTTCACCATCACCCAATGTTGATTTAATAGTTTGAAGAACTGCTAATTCATGGTGAACTCCTGCTTTAAACCAAAGATAAGAAATGGTTGTGTCTATTTGAGTGATAGAGTTAATAGTTGAGCTTTGAATACGGGTTTGTTTTAGACGAATTGCATCTGTAAAAGTTCCAATAGGTGTTATTAAAGTTCCAGAACCCGAAAATTCCTCATGAATATTTCCTAAGGTAACTTCACTACCTCCATTTGAATTGGATTCGTAGGTGTCGGTAAAATTTGATAAACTTGTAATTGGAAAATTTATAAAGGTTTGAGCGTTTGTGTAATTTTTGATTGAACCACCATTAAAATCTCCTCCGACTACCTCTATTGAGTTATTGGTAATGTTGAAATAATCGTTATAGCCGATAGACATAGCCATAACGGCGTTTGAATTTGGAAAGAGAGAGGTGTTATCACTAATTGTTACATCGATTTGCCCAAATTGATCGGTCATTGAAGATAAATCCCAAGTTACTCCTATTCCGTCAGAACCTGGATTAAGATACATCGATTGAAACATAATATAATTTTCCCCGATTTGATAACCGATATCGCTTCGGGTTAAATTTTGAGCGTTGGTAATGTTATTCACTAAAACTAGGAATAGAAAAAGGCTGCTTTTTTTCATGATTTAGATTGATTTTATGATTCTAGTAAAATTAGCATGAAAAATTGATACAGTTTACCGATATAGAAAATATAGACTAATTATGTGGGGACTCGAGGCATCGCATCTCTGGTTACTTCCCATACTTCTTCTTATACTTCTTGTACAATTCCGTTTGAAAATTCGTTGTTGGAACAAATGCTCCATCGATCAGAATCACAGAGGCCTGGTTTCCTTTCATTTCTAAGGCTGAACCATTGGAAGCGAATAAGGTTGCTCTTTTTCCAATTTCAATGCTTCCGTAGTTTTTGGAGATTCCGATAATTTCGCACGCACTGAGTGTAATAGAGCGAATAGCTTCTTCTTCTGTTAAACCATAAGACATGGCTGTCCCTGCTAAAAAAGGTAAGTTACGCGCATTCATAGCTTCCATATCTCCCTCATTCTGAAGACAGAATTGAACACCTGCTTGTTGCAATAAAAACGGCAATTTGTAAGGAAGATCGAATGGATCATCTTCACGCTGTGGCAAAGAATGTAAGCGACCAAGCATCACTGGAACCTTTTTGATTTTTAAACGATCTGCTACCAAATAACTTTCATATCCACCAACAATTACAGGGAACTTGATTTCCAATTCCGTAATTAAATCTAAGATATCGTTGATTTGCTGCACTTCATTTGCATGAAAGTAAAACCGCTTTTCGCCATTAAAGCATTCGCTTAAAGCACTGAATTGCAAGGGTGTGTTCTTGTCTTTAGTTCCTGAAGCTGCTTTTGCCGTGAGTAAGAAATGAATCAATTCGCGTTTTTGATCCTCATACGTTTCATTGGGTTTTGTAATCGGATCTCCCCAATTTCGCGTGTAAGCAGAAGGCCATTCTACATGAATTCCATCGTCTGCTTTTACCGTCCCGTCTTCCCAGTTCCAACAAGAGCTAGTCATTAAACTAGATTGACCAGAAATTCTGCCACCTCTTGGAGTCGTTTGAATCATTAAAACACCATTTGTACGAACGGTTTCTATGACCTTTGATTCACAATTGTAAGCAATTTGAGCACGAACATGTGGATTGAAAACTCCAATTTCTTCGTAATCTCTTGAAGCCCTTACAGCATCAATTTCGGTTAGACCCAATGTGGAATTTGGAGCAACAAACCCAGGATAAACATGGTGACCACTCAAATTAATAATCGTATCCCAATCTGATTTGTTATAAGTATATGCGAGTGTGTTTTTGACGAGAATAATCACCCCGTTTTCAATGCCTATACTTCCAGTTGTAATCACTTGTCCATTACCAGTGTGGACCGTTCCGCTTTCCAGTAATATTTTTGAGTATTTCTTTTGACCGTAAGTACTACTAACAAACGCAACTAAAATCAATAAGGAGTATATGAGTCTTTTCATAAGAATTGTGTTTGATTTTTTAGTGTTCGTTTGCTTCGAATGATTCTTCTTCGCCCAAGGTATTGCAATGAAAATGTCCTCTGCGCTTGCGATTGTATGGTTTTGTAGGCTCGCCTTTTTTTGCCTCTTCTGTCATTTTTGCAATGATGCGAGCTCGCTCAGCTGCAATTTCTTGCTGCATTTGAAAGTCTTTTTGAGCATCAAATAAAATTTCACCATCCACAACCGTGTAAAGCGGCTTTGCAGTGACACTTAATGGATTGTTTGTCCATAGAACCAAATCGGCATCTTTTCCAACTTGTACAGTTCCCATGCGATCATCCAAGTGCAAAATTTTTGCAGGGTTCAAAGTGACCATTTTCCAAGCTTGATCTTCGGTTGATCCTCCGTATTTAATCGTTTTTGCAGCTTCTTGGTTCAAGCGTCTTCCCATTTCTGCATCATCGGAATTAATTGCAACAGTTAATCCCATATCTGTCATTAAACTGGCGTTTTGAGGAATGGCATCCAACACTTCAAATTTATAAGCCCACCAATCTGAAAAAGTAGAAGCGGCAACGCCATGTTCTTTCATTTTATCGGCCAATTTGTAACCTTCCAAAATGTGAGTAAACGTATTTACTTTAAATCCGAATGAATCTGCCACGTGCATCAACATATTGATTTCCGATTGCACGTAACTGTGACAGGTTATTTTTCGGTCTCCCGAAACAATTTCGTAAAGGGCTTCCAATTCTAAATCTACTGCTGGTGGAGTTGCATTTTTATCTTTTTGTTTTCCTGTAGAAGTACCCTTTGATTGGTGATATGCTAAAGCCCGAGAAAAGGCATCAATATAAACTTGTTCAACTCCCATTCTTGTTTGAGGGAAACGATTACTTGACCCCCAATTGGATTGTTTCACATTTTCACCAAGAGCAAATTTGACAAACTTGGGCGCGTTTTTAATTAAAAATTCATTCGGATAATGTCCCCATTTTAATTTAATTAAAGCTGATTGTCCTCCAATTGGATTTGCTGAACCATGCAGTAATTGAGCTGCAGTAACTCCTCCAGCTAATTGATGATAAATATCAATGTCTTCTTCGTTGAGGGCATCTTCCATTCGAACTTCACAGGCAATTGCTTGTCCACCTTCATTTACGCCTCTTGTGAGTGCAATGTGTGAATGCTCATCAATAATTCCTGTGGTTAGAATTTTCCCTTTTGCATTGATTACAATCGCATCATTGGGTTTTAGGTAGGTTCCAGAGCCTCTGTGAATGGCTTTAATTTTTCCATTTTCCACGATAACTGTTCCTTCTTGGATAATACCTTCGTCGGTATTTGTCCAAATGGTTGCTTGTTCGAATATGATTACCGTTGGTTTTGGTGCCGCGGTAAATCCAAAAGCACTGTTGGGGAAACGAGGACTGGGAATAGCTAAAGTATCTAAAGTCCAAGCTTGTTTATTTTCATCTTTGATTTCATTTTTTTTGTTGCGCAGAGCACTCCATTTAATCCATTTACCTTTGCTATTTGTTCCTTCTCCTTCAAAAATATAGACACGAGGGTTTATATCTCCTTTCAAACTAAATGTTTGTTTTTCTCCATCTATCAGTTGAATAAAATGAATAGAGATATCGTTATTTAGGAGTGATATTTTGGCGTTTGTTGAAACAGTATCCGTTTTGTTTGCGAAAGTCAGAGTGTCTTGGATTGTTCGCATGAATTTTACTTTCCCCTCAGGTTGACTTGCCGTTCCGCTGATTTCCAACCAAAACTTTGAACCATCAATATTCATGCTATAAGTGCCACGAAGATCTGCAATTGGAGCATTTTGCAACGTTTTTCGCTCTCCTTTTGAGTAAACTTCGAGCACCTTAGATTGGTATAAAAATGGATTCACATCATAAACGGTAAAGTTTGCCCATTTGTCTATTTCGATTGTGCCTAATTCTTTTTGAACTCCCAAAAGAGTGGCAGGTGCAACTGTTAAGGAACGTATGACATCATTGACTGTCCAGCCGAATGCCAATGATTGATGAATATGTTTCCAGAAATCTGCTGCAGTTGTATGGCCAGCAGCTGTGGTAATGAAGGGAACTTTTTGATTCATTAAAAACGCTGGATTTCTAGGAGCCATTTCCCATGTTTTTAATTCACTGAATGGAATTTGGTGAGCCAAATACGGATCTTTCAAATCAAATGCTTCTGGGAAATTGATGGGAATAACCAATTGAACTTTGAGGGTGTCCCAAATTTTTCCTAAAAATTGCTCTTGACCAGTTCCTAATACGGTGAAATCTCTTTTAAACTCGCGCATCAACGATTTCACTCTGAAAATATCGGATTTGTTCTCCAATTGAAAGAAAGCTGGCTTTTTTAGTTGTTGAGAGATTGCGTCTAAGCTGTAATTTGCTTCCGTTCCATATTCTGAATGCCATTGTGCATCGTAAAAAGTCTGACGAAGTAAAGCTATTGAACCCACTAGAGAGCTTGGATATCCTTGTGGAGAACTTCCTTTTCTGAAGGAGTAAAAAGAAGCTGCTTTGCTGCTGTAAAGTTGATTATCTGAATTGGTGACCCCCAATTGGATGAATGCTCCATAACCTTGAGCCAATCCATCATTTCGGTGAGTTAAAACTGCCCCAAAGCCCATTTTTTGGTATTCGGTCATTAATTTCTCATCTGTTTTATACCAATCAATGGGGTCAAAATCTGCTCGAATTGCATGATTCCAATAATAGGGTCCCATTTTGTTTTCTGCTTTTTGCTCGGAAGAAATTCCCAAAGAGCTATTTACTTCAATGAAAGAAGGAACAACAACGGCATTTTTTCCGTCAATGATCATCAAATCTTTGGGAGTTGTCAAGGTAAACTTGTCTACAGCAACAATTTTTCCATTTCTGACGGTGATTGTTCCATTTTCAATGGTTTTGTCTGGAGAGACAATTATCGTGACATTCGTTAATACAAATGAGTTGAGGTTGGGTGTTTTTACTCCGTTTTCGGGCTTTTGTGCTTGACTAAAGACACTGAATGGAAGTAAGAGAGCAAGTATATAACGAATCATTATTTGGGGAATTCTAGTTTTCAGGTGCGAAAATTAATGATTCTTCACGGAAATAAGTGATTCATTCGACCAATGAGGCTCTTTTTTCGGTAATTTTGCTAAAAATTGACTTATTATGAGCGCATTGGTACATGCACATTCTGGCTTGCGTTGGTTAGCCTTAGCTTTATTGGTTTTCGCTATTGTGAATGCTGGTTTGAAATTGAAAAGCGGAAAATACGAAAAGAGCGATAAGATGCTTAATTTGTTTGCAATGGTGATGTTGCATATTCAGATTACCATTGGTACAATCGTATCTTTTATGTCAGGAAAAATTTCTTATGCTGAAGGTTGGATGAAAAACCCTCAATACCGTTTCTTCGGAATGGAGCACATATTACTAATGGTAATTGCTGTTGTTTTGGCAACTATCGGAAGGAAAAAAGCTGAAAAAGCATTGGAACCAGCTAAAAAGCATAAAACGATTTTGATTTGGTATATGCTTGTTTTGACAATTATTTTCTTAGCTATTCCTTGGCCATTTAGAGCATCATTGGGAGGGTCATGGTTTTAAGAATTGGAATTTTAATTGGGTCTTTGGCATTGATAACTTCCAGTTGTGGAGGAAATGAATCCCTAGAAGACAAAACAAAACCGATTTCAAACGAACCAATCTCTTTGGAAGATGCAAAATCAGTTTACATCTTGAATTGTGCTTCTTGTCATGGTCCGGATGGAACATTGAAAGCTTCGAATGCGAAAGATTTGTCTATTAGTACGTTGGACGAAGCCACAATAGAGAAAACAATTCGAAAAGGAAACGATAAAGGAATGATGCCTTATGAAGAGATGCTGAGTACAGCAGAAATAAAAGGTGTCGTAAAATTCGTTCAAAATTTACGGAAATAACACATGGATGAAGGTCACGTTTTAGTTGACGCAGTTGAAGAAACTTGCGTGCTTGTTGGAATCATTACATCTACTGTGACGGATGAGCAAGCACACGAATATTTGGATGAATTGGAATTCCTGGCTGAAACTGCAGGTGCAACTTCTGTCAAACGATTTACACAAAAACTTCCAATGGCTAATCCGCGCACTTTTGTGGGAACGGGTAAATTGGAAGAAATCAAAGAATATGTAAAAGAAAATGGGGTAGAGCTAGTTATTTTTGATGATGAGCTTTCACCTTCTCAATTGCGCAATATTGAACGCGAATTGGAGTGTAAAATCTTGGATCGGAACATTTTGATCTTGGATATTTTTGCTTCTCGTGCACGTACTTCACATGCGAAAACGCAGGTCGAATTGGCGCAAATGCAATACATGCTTCCGCGATTGAAACGACTTTGGACTCACTTGGAGCGTCAAAAAGGAGGAATTGGTTTACGTGGTCCAGGAGAATCTCAGATTGAAACCGATAGACGAATTATTCAAACTCGAATTGCGCTCTTGAAGGAAAAATTGAAAGAGATTGATAAACAAATGTCGGTGCAGCGAGGTAATCGTGGGCAATTGGTCCGTGTAGCTTTGGTGGGGTATACCAATGTTGGTAAGAGCACGATGATGAATATGTTGAGTAAATCGGAGGTTTTTGCAGAGAACAAATTGTTTGCAACCTTGGATACAACTGTTCGAAAAGTGGTAATCGAAAATTTGCCTTTTTTGCTCACAGACACCGTTGGGTTCATCCGAAAATTGCCGCATCAATTGGTGGAATCTTTTAAATCGACTTTGGATGAGGTGCGTGAAGCTGATCTTTTGATTCATGTGGTAGATATTTCTCATCCCAATTTTGAAGATCAGTTGAATATTGTGAATGAAACTTTGGCCGAATTGGATAACAAAGACAAACCCATGATTTTGGTTTTCAATAAGATTGATGCTTACAAACACAATCCAGGAATCGATAGCGATGGGAATTTGGAGGAAGAAAGTGCCAATATGACTTTGGAAGAATTGAAGAGAACGTGGATGAATCGACTTCCTGCAACCAAATGTGTTTTTATTTCTGCAACAGATAAAGATAACGTAGAAGAGTTGAAAGAAACCATGTATTCTGAAATTAAACGAATTTTTGCAGTTCGCTATCCCCATAATAATTTCTTGTATTAAAAATAGTTCAATAGTTCAATAGTTCAATAGTTCAATAGTTCAATAGTTCAATAGTTCAATAGTTCAATAGTTCAATAGTTCAATAGTTCAATAGTTCAATAGTTCAATAGTTCAATTTTTTTTATTAAACACCTTTGAACCCTTTGAACCCTTTGAACCCTTTGAACCACATCTATCTTAATAAGCCTTTCGGTTGATTATTTCTACTTGATTAGATTATTTTTCTGTAATTTTTTGAAATTCCTTATCTTCGACTATGCGTTTTGGAATTTTCGTATTGTCGCTATTTTTCTATTCTATCAGTTACAGTCAATCGGCATATCTGGATAGTTTAAAATCGACGTTGCAAAAGTCGGTTTCTAATGATACAATGCGTGTTTTTCAGTACAATGAAATCGCTTGGACTTACCTTGATTATTCCTTAGATTCCAGTTATTTCTATTTGCAAAAAGGACTTCTTTTAGCTCAAAAGAAAAGGTATGCGAATGGAATTATGGATGCCAAAAACACATTGGGAATTTATTACCGCTTGAATTCGCGTTATCCAGAAGCGATCAAAACCTACGAAGAGTTAATCCAATTACGAAAAAAACACAAGCAGGAAGAGAAATTAATTGGAGCTTATTCGAATTTAGGTTCTGTTTATTTCGAAAAAGGAAGTTATGCTTTAGCACTAAAAAATTACGAGAAATCTATCAATCTTGCGAAAAAGTTGAATGATTTTGACAATCAATTAATTTTATACACAAATATAGGGACCGCATATAAATCAATTGGGTTGTATGATCAAGCGGTTCAGGCTTTTCAGGAAGGTTTAACACTGAATAAGCAAATAAAGAATGAAGAGCAGGATGCACAGTTGTACGTGAATTTGGGAACAGTTTATCACGAACGACAAATGTATAATCAGGAGATAAAATACAACCTCATTGCTAAAGAGAAGGTCGAAAAATCGGGTAATTACAGATTACTAGAAACTGTTTTGTTCAATTTATCCCTTGATTATCGCTACACGAAACAATATGTGAAGGCAAAAAAGGTGTTGAATGAACTGAAAAAAGTTGCTCAAAAATTGAATGAAGAGGATGTTTGGCTTTCTTATTACCAATCAGAAGCAAATTATTTGAATGACATTAAAAAGTATTCAGAGGCATTACAAGCGGCTGAAATGGCTGAGAAAATGTCGAACAAAGAAGCTGATTTGTTGAGTTTCGCAGAAGTTCAATTAACGAAGGCTACGATTTATCATCACATGCATAAAAGGGATTTAGCCATTAAGCATGCAGAGATTGCCTTAGATGCATTTAACGATACCGAAGATGTGAATGCGCAGGTTCGGACTTACAATACTTTATCTGAAATATATAAGAAATCAGGTAATCACCAAAAAGCTTTACAGTATTATGAAACTGCTAATTCATTGAAAGAAAAGATGGATTTGGAAGCAGTTACAAATCAAATTTCAACTTTGAATTCACTCAATGAATTGGATCGAAAGGAACAGGATTTGGCACTTTCTAAGCAAAAAAATCAGCGAATTTCGGCAGAGAATGATCGAAAAAGCAACTTAATTTTAGGTTTGTTTTTAATTGGAGGATTGATTGTTATTTCTTTGGGAATCAGTTTTAAATCCAATCAACAAAAGCGAAAAGCAAACGCGCTTTTGAATCAGCAAAACGAGGAAATTGAAACCCAAAAAACGGTTATTGAAGAAAAACAAGGCGAAATTTTAGGTTCTATTCATTATGCTAAGCGTATTCAGGAGTCGTTATTGGTGAAACAGCAGTTACTCAAAGAAGAACTTCCAGCATCGTTTGTTTTCTTTCAACCCAAAGATATTGTTTCGGGAGACTTTTATTGGGCTACGAAACGAAATTCAAAATTCTATTTGGCCATTTGCGATAGCACGGGCCATGGAGTCCCTGGGGCGTTTATGAGTGCTTTGAACATTACTTTTTTAAGTGAAGCTGTGAATCAATTAGGAATTGAAGAACCAGGACAAATTTTCAATCATGTGAGAAATCGTTTGGTAGAATCCATTTCTCACGACGGGGCAAAAGACGGAATGGATGGTGTGTTATTGTGTTTCGATGAAAGTCGTTCAATTATTTCCTATGCTGCTGCTTACAATACACCTATTATTGTAAGGAATAATGAGTTAATCAAATTTTCTGCAGATAAAATGCCCGTTGGAAAGAGTGATTACACACAGGATTTTCAAACATTTTCAATCGAAAGTGAACCAGGTGATGAGTTGTTTGTTTATACAGATGGTTATGCTGATCAATTTGGCGGCGAAAGAGGGAAAAAGTTCAAAATTGCGAATCTGAATACATTCTTAATGGAGCTTTCAAATCAAAAAATAAGTGAACAGTCAACCAAACTGAAAACCCATTTTAATGCTTGGAAAGGAAATCTGGAACAAGTGGACGATGTGTGCGTGTTTGGAGTTAAATTAAGCTAAGGAATGAAATTACCAAAGAAACAAACCCTTTTATTAATCATTTTAATTATCTTCTATACCGTTGGTTTAGTTGGTCTTCATACTGATTCTAGAAATTCTTTTTTGGAGCTATCTCCTTTCAATTTAATCTTGTCATTTATTTGTCTTTATTTTTCGTTCGCGAATTATTCGGTAAAAAAGCATGTGGATATCTTGCTAATTGGAATTGTAGGATATACAATCGAATGGATTGGAGTGCATACTTCAGTCTTATTCGGACATTATGGATATGGAAATAATTTAGGGTATCGTTTAGATGGAATTCCTCTAATCATTGGTGTTAACTGGATTTTATTGACTTTTTCAGCTACTGCAATTGTCAATAAATGGAATATTCCACTTGTTTTAAAAGCTCTAATTGCGGGAGTGTTGATGACTGCTTTGGATTGGATTATTGAACCAGTTGCTATTAAATCAGATTTTTGGCATTGGAATGATGGTACAATTCCGATGTATAATTATGTGTGCTGGATTTTCTTTTCTTCCTTGTTTAGTTTTTGGGTTTTGAAAAGAAAATCGGTTGAAACAAACAAAGTAAGTGTTGGATTGTTTATTATTCTAGTGATATTTTTTGCAATTTTAAACAGATGATCGGAACAGGTTTAGGAATAGTTGTTTTAATGGGTGCTTTCTTCTTAACGGAATTGGCCGCTTGGTCTGCACACAAATTTTTGATGCATGGTGTTATGTGGTATTTCCACCGAGATCATCATCAAGGGAAAGCGGGTTTTTTCGAACGAAATGACGTCTTTTTTCTAATTTTTGCCATACCTAGTTGGTTAGGGATTATGCTCGGTTTAATGTATCATCAGCATGCTTTTGTTTGGATGGGATTTGGAATTATGGCTTACGGCTTTACTTACTTCCTGCTTCATGATGTGTTCATTCACCGTCGTTTTAAATGGATTCGTGAAATGAATACACCCTATTTTATAGCTATTCGCAGAGCGCATAAAATGCATCACAAACATATTGGAAAAGAAGAAGGAGAATGTTTTGGGTTGTTAATTGTTCCAATGAAGTATTATTTGGAAGCTAGAAAGTCATACAAACAAAATCATTCTGCTCAATGAGTCTTTATTTATGGATTATTTTGGGAACCATTGTCTTCCCTTTTCTTTTAAGTTTTGATAAAAAGATTCATTTTTATACACATTGGAAAACAGTTTTCCCATCTATTTTCATGGTTGGTTTGTTCTTTTTAGTGTGGGATAGTTATTTTACACTTCATTCGGTTTGGGGCTTTAATCCAAGATATGTACAAGGGATTTATTTGTTTCGTTTGCCACTGGAAGAAGTCTTGTTTTTTCTCGTAGTTCCTTATGCTTGCTTATTTGTTTATGAAGTAATCAGAGGATATTTACCAAATGCAAAATTGAATCTTTTAGGACGTGGATTTGCTTTTGCAATGGTACTTTCAGGCTTATTGTTAGCTATCTTTCATTTAAAAAACTGGTATACACTAACGGCTTGTTCGCTTTCGACACTCCTGATAATTGGCGTTTATTTTAGAGCAAGGGCTTCTTGGTTTAACCATTTTGCATTGGCATTTTTGATTTGTTTGGTTCCGTTTTTATTGGTCAATGGTGCTCTGACTGGATTTTTTACTCCTGAACCCGTAGTTTGGTATTCTGAGAATCACATTGTTGGTATTCGCATCGGTACTATACCGCTTGAAGATTTGTACTACAATTTAAGCATGCTTCTGCCAATTGTATTGATTCATGAAGTTATGAAAGCACACCAAACAAAAAAAGCGATCAAATGACCGCTTTCTAGTTTTTTTGATGGGTTTAGTCATCAATTTTTTCATATTTAGTGAGAGATCCATTCGGATCTTTGAGCCACATATCTTTGTTCTTAAGCCTTCTTATTTCATATTCAGTAGATGATAAACCAGGATATGTGATGCGTAAATATTCTTTATCTTTCACAAGACTCCATGTTCCTTGAATAGTTATTATACCAGTGTATAAGAAAACTTCTTCATCATCTGTAAGCTCAATTGAAGCGCCTCCATTAGGGTAAGAAGTAGTTTGTCCGTTTGAATTAGTAACTTCATAAGCCGTCCAAGTGCCTTCTAAACGAGATTTACGAGATAATAAAGTAAAATTTGGTCCATCTGGATATTTACCGCAAGAATGTAACAAGGGAAGTATAAGTCCCAAAATTACAGTGAATAGACTGATTCTAAGCATTTTCATAACTAATTTTTTCTTCGAATATAATTTTTTTTAACAATATCCACCATTGTCAAATCATTTTATAGGTTTTTTATCCTCAAATTTTAAAAATTAAACAAAGATAATAGGTTTCAAAGTTTTCTAGTAATCAGAAAATTAGCTAGTTCTCGAAGTGAGCCGAGTTCTAAACCTTTCGATTCAAGTTGATCTAAGGAATTGATTGCTTCACTATAGTAGCCATTCATCGTTTCCAAGCTTGCATTTTTGGCATCAATTTCTTCGAATAATTTTTTGGCACTAGCAATTTTGGAATCCGTTGGAGCCATTTGAAGTAAATCGCCGAAACGAGCATCTTTACTTGCTTCTGAAATGGCTTTCGCTTTTAGGAAAAGAAGTGTTTTTTTATTGGATAAAATATCTCCTCCCACTTGCTTACCGAAAAGTTCTGGATCTCCGTATAAATCTAAAATATCGTCTTGTATTTGAAATGCGATTCCTAAGGAAACACCAAAATGATAGAGATGATTTCTTGTTTCTTCCGATTGATTTCCGAGAATAGCACCAAATTCTAGAGCGCAACCAAGTAGAACGGATGTTTTTAGTCGAATCATTTCAATATATGCTTCTTCTGTAACATCGTCCCTGCTCTCAAAATCCATATCTAATTGCTGACCTTGACAAACTTCGATAGCTGTTTCGTTGAATCGTTTCAATAATATGGGAAGGCGTTTATCTGTATATTTTGCTAATTGCTGGTATCCTTCAACAAATAAGACATCTCCTGATAGAATGGCAACACTGGAGTTCCATTTAATATGAACAGTTGGTTTTCCTCGTCTAACAGGAGCTTCATCCATAATGTCATCATGAATGAGTGAGAAATTATGGAAAAGCTCAATGGTTAATGCTGCAGATAAACTTTCTTCGTTTGAAATTTGGAATAATTCTCCAGAGATAAGTGTTAATATTGGTCGCATTCGTTTTCCCCCTAATGAAAGAAAATAACGCAATGGATCATATAATTTTCTGGGTTCTTCTTCTAGATTAATACCAGCTATTTTCTCTTCAATAAAGCGCGTATATTGCTCTAAGCTTTTCATTATTTCTTGAGTAATTGCAGTAAGTAAGTTCCATATCCGCTTTTAACAAGTGGTTGAGCAATTTCTTCTAGCTGATTGGCAGAAATGAACCCATTTCGGTATGCAATCTCTTCAATACAACCAACTTTTAAACCTTGTCGTTCTTCAATAACTTGAACAAATTGTCCAGCTTGCATCAGTGAAGGAAAAGTACCTGTATCTAACCAAGCTGTTCCTCTGCTTAAAATGGCAACTTTCAATTTTCCTCTTTTCAAGTATTCCGCATTTACATCGGTGATTTCGTATTCACCACGAGCAGACGGTTTTAGGTTTTTGGCAATTTCAATAACGTCATTATCGTAAAAATACAATCCAGGAACCGCGTAATTTGATTTCGGAATAGCAGGTTTTTCTTCGATAGAAAGTACATTCATTGCATCATCAAATTCTACCACACCATACCGCTCAGGATCACTTACATGATAGGCATAAACAACTCCACCGTCAGGTGAAGCATTTTCGATTAATAATTCATCCATTCCAACACCGTAGAAGATGTTATCTCCTAAAATAAGTGCCACTGAATCAGTTCCGATGAAAGATTCACCGATTACGAAAGCTTGAGCTAAACCGTTAGGTTCTGCTTGTTCTTCGTAAGTAAATGTACATCCCAACTTACTTCCATCACCTAACAATTTTTTGAATTGAGGTAAATCATGAGGGGTTGAAATAATTAGAATTTCCCGAATACCTGCAGTCATCAAAATTGACAACGGATAGTAAATCATAGGTTTATCATAAATTGGCATCAATTGTTTACTGATTGCCAAGGTTAGTGGGTGTAGTCTTGTTCCAGATCCACCAGCTAAAATGATTCCTTTCATGATTTAATCTTCTTTTGGTTCGTTTTTATCGTCTTCTTTTTTGAGTTCTTCAGTAGATTCCAATTTTTCAATTTCTAATAAATCCCAATTAATATCTGAATCCTCGTCATAAATTTCAAACAATGGCTCTTCAAATGATTTGGTTGTTAATCTGCGTTCGTAGCTTAATAACAAACAAGGTAAAAGAATCAAGTTAGTGAAAAGTGCTACGAAATAAGTGATAGCAGATAAGTAACCTAAGGCCTGAGTTCCACCAAAGTCAGAGAATACGAAGACGATGAATCCGAAGAAAAGAATAACGGAAGTATAAATGATGCTCAAGCCTGTTTCGCGTATTGAAATGGCAACACATTCTTTGAGATCCCACTTTTTCATTTTTAGCTCGTTACGATAATGGGCTAGAAAGTGAATGGTATTATCGACCGTAATTCCTAGAGCGATAGAGAAGATTAAGAGTGTAGATGGTTTTAATGGAATTCCGAAGATCCCCATAATTCCAGCAGTTACTGCCATCGGAATTAAGTTTGGAACCATAGAAACAATTACCATTCTAAATGAATAGAATAATAAACACATTAAGGCCGCTATAGAAATCGTAGCGAACACAATACTAGAGGTCAAGTTACTTACTAAGTACTTCGTTCCTTCAGAAGCCACAACGGATGTCCCTGTTAGTGTAACATCGTAGTATTCGTTGTCAATTGCTTTTCGAAGTTGCTTTTTGAATCCTGGTTTGGATATGTATTTTTGAATCATTTCAGGATCTGAGTCAAACGCATATTGCATTTTATCATTTCCATTTGAAATCAAGGATGTTACATTGTTGTAAACACCACTAGAAATATCGAATATAGAATCAACATATCCTTTTTTGCCTTTTTCAAATTTGGTGTAAAATTTTTCCAATAAAGACTTGTCAGGATTCATGATACTATCAATGCGGTATTTGATCAAATGAACTTGATCTTCGACTTCATAAGAACCTAAATCTTTCATAGAAGTTCGAATTCGAAGAATGTGATTGGTAGTATCAACGAGCTCTTTGATGGAGAATGTTGAATTATTCGTTGTGGTTGATAAATTTTTCAAATAGGCATTCAGACGCAATTTGTCCTTGGTTGCAAATATTTTGTATTGCTCTGGATTGTTGTTGTAATAAGCCATATTTACGACCTTCACAAAATCAACAATTGAAAGACTTTTAGCAAATAAAGTGTCCTTGGAAAGCATTTCCTGAACCTGCTCTACATTTTGCATGGTACTTTTTCCAAACAAACGTCCTTTTTCTTTGTAATTGATCAAGACTTCAAATGGAACTGCACCACCAAAATTGGCTTCCATGAATTTGATATCCTTCAAGATTGGATCTCTGGCAGGTAAATCTCCAGTAATATTTCCAGTAACCTTCATGAAGAAAATTCCCACACCTGTACCAATGGTCAATGCAATAGTAATGATGTAAACAGCTCTGCGATTATTAGCAGTTATTTTCACTAAGCGCTCTAAAAATTTCACCGCAGCCTTACGATCTAGGTGTTTTAAATGACGCGTTTTTGGTTGTTTAGAGAAGGATGCGAAAATTGGAATCAAACATAATGAAACGACATAACAAAGCATGATGTTCAAAGATGAAATAACGCCAAATTCAAAGAATTTAGTAGAGTTTGTAAACAAGAAAGTCATGAACCCAATTGCCGTAGTAACATTTGTTAACCACATTGCCGTTCCTGTCTTTCGAATTACTTGAGTAAGCGCTTTGATTTTGTTTCCATGTTGCTTGAACTCATAATGGTATTTATTGAAGAGGTAAATACAATTTGGAATTCCAATCACAATCATTAGAGGCGGAATTAAAGCCATCATAATGGAAATATTGTATTCAAATAATCCAATGGTTCCCATTGCCCAAATTACAGTAATCAGTACCACCAGTACGCTAATTAAAGTAACACGTACTGATCGGAAAAAGAAATACATGATTCCAAAGGAAACAAGTAAGGAAAGAACCACGAAAATGTACATTTCAGACATGACGCGTTTTCCAATTAATACCCGCATGTGAGGCAAACCAGCAAAATGCACCTGATTGAATTGTTTTTCGTATGACTGAGCTAGTTTTTCTATTTCAATAACGACCTTCTGTTTTTCTTTATCCACCAAAAAATTCTCATCTAAGCTCACCATCATGAGGCTTACATTTGCAGAATCATTGTATAGAACCCCATTATACAAAGGGTTTCTTCGAATCTCCTTTTTGATTTGTTCGATGGATTTTTCTTTGAAAGAAACGTCCGAAAAAATGGGTTTAATAATGAATTGACTAGTCGCAGTATCATTAATTAGGTTGAAGAGTTTTGCTTCTGAAATGACAGATGTTACACCATCAATTTGTAGAATAGAATCTCCCAAATTTTTCCAAAGAAGAAATTTTTCTTTGGTGTATAAATCCTTGTCTTGAATAGCAATGACTAATGCAGAACCATCTTCTCCAAACATTTTCTTGAAGTTTAGGTAGGTAATTTGCGTTGGACTATCCTTTGGAAGCATGTTTCCATACTTATTGTCGATTTTCAAGCCTGTAATTGCGTAGTAACCGAATAAAACGGTTAGTAATGCCATTATAGCAAGAATGATAAAACGATTTCTTAGAATGATATTGGCTATTCTATTCCACATATCTATTTGTGTTTTTTATTTTTAATTGGACTGGGTTAATAAGTCCATTTTTTGTTTCACTTTCTCATGACTGCGGTAATGCTTGTCTGTTGTCATCCGCCACGGCAGGCTCTTACTTCAAATAAGTATTCAACCAGTCGTAAAATTCTCTGTTCCACAAAATACTGTTTTGTGGCTTTGTAACCCAGTGACCTTCATCTGGGAAATAAAGATATTTACTTGGTATTCCTTTTAATTGTAGTACTTGAAAGGCTTGCATCCCTTCTGATTCTGGAACGCGAAAATCTTTTCCTCCATGAATCACAAGCATCGGAGTATTCCACTTGTCGACCAATTTGTGAGGGCTGTTTTTAGCATACAATTCTTTATTTTCAGGTAACCAATATGGACCTCCTATATCCCAGTTAGCGAAGAATAATTCTTCTGTCGTACCATACCAGCTTTCCAAATTAAAGAGTCCGCAGTGTGAAATAAATGCCTTAAATCGGTTTTCGTGAATTCCAGCAAGGTAATAAACCGAATATCCTCCATAACTAGCGCCAACAGCTCCTAATTTATCTTTATTTATTGCTGGAATTTGTGCAACACAACTGTCGATCGCTGTTAAGTAATCACGCATGGCTTGTCCTCCCCAGTCTTTCGAAATAGCATCATTCCATTCTTGTCCAAACCCAGGTAAACCCCTTCTGTTTGGTGCTACAACGATATATCCTTGAGAAGCCATTAATCGGAAATTCCAACGGTAAGAGAAATATTGTGAAACAGGACTTTGCGGTCCGCCTTGACAATAAAGCAAAGTTGGGTATTTTTTTGCAGGATCATAATTTGGAGGAAAAACAACCCAAGTAAGCATTTTCTTTCCATCGGTTGTTGTGATCCATTTTTCTTGAACAGTTGGTTCAGCTATGCCGTTTAATTCTTCTTTGTTGGCGTGAGTTAACTGTTCATTCAAACCAGTTTTAGGAGTGAAAATCCAAATGTCTGTTGGATGAATCATGTCTTGTCTTTCCAAAAGTATGCGGTCTTTCATAACACTGAAACTGACATAATCACAGCGATCGGAAGTTAATTGAAGAATTTTTCCAGAAACGACATCTAAGGAATAGAGTTGTTTTGTTGCTTTTACAGTAGCAGTGAAATAAATAATCTCTTTGGAAGGATGCCAAGTAAAATCATTCACACTTAAATCGAGACTAGCTGTTAAATCTTTTTCCTGCCGGCTTGCTAAATCCATGATGCGGATTCGGTTTTTATCAGCTTCAAATCCGTCTTTCTCCATGCTTAACCAAGCAAGTGATTTTCCTGTGAAATTGATAGCAGGATTTGTGTCGTATCCTTTGTGAGCAGAAGAAAGTGTTGTTGTTATTTTATCCGAAGTATGAAATGCGTAGATTTCTGAATTGGTTGATTGTGCAAAATTTTTCCCCGCCATTTTTTTTGTCGAGTAGTAAATTGTTTGGCCATCTTTACTGAAGCAAATACTTTCAATTCCTCCAAATGGTCCCGTAACAGAAGGGAAATTCTCTCCCTGCATCACGTCGCCTTTTTTGGTAAATTTCCCTTCTGTGGAACTTTCGTACCAATACAAATGCAAAACTGTTGGTGTAGACCATTGATTCCAGTGGCGATACATCAAGTCAGTTTCGAGTCTGCCAGTTGTTTGTGGTAAATCTGGATATTTATCCTGAATGGTTTCTTTTATTTTCAGTGGTTCTAAAGTTGCAAATCGTTTTCCGTCCGAACTCAAAGTAATCCCTTCTACTTCAATAACTCCAAATTGATGAAGAGTATTGACTTCTTTCGTAGATGGATTCAACTTTTGAAGCTGAATTTCCGATCCATTTGATTGTAGAAACGTTAATTTATTGTCGCTAGTCCAAGCGAAGTTCCAAGCTCCATCAATTGCCAAAATAGTGGATTTGCCAGTTTTCAATTCCACTAAATACGTAATCGTTTTCGATTTGTTTTGGGTGTAATCTGTTTTTGAACTTTGATAGACCATCCATTCTTCGTTGGGTGAGCCTAGTGTTCCTGAAATCCGATTCAGAGACGACATTTTTTCAGGTGTAAATTCTTGTGCTGTTGCCTGAATCCGCGCGAAGGCACTTAAAAAAAGTGCAAATAAAATTGACAGTTTACCCATAGATATTCTTCAAGTTATCCAAAAATACCTAAAAAAGTCTATTTGGGGACTAATAAAATAAGGAAATCCCCGATTTATTCAGATTTCAGTCTTGCTTTTTTTCGCTGTGAGTTGTTTTGAAAGTAGACATAAGCGAAAACAAACAAAGCGACACCTCCAGTCAAGAAAAAAGTAATCAAAACAGTTTCTTCTATTGAAAAGCTTTTGGAAATACAATAAACCAATGAATTGAGTGCGCTTAATGCGATAATCAATGTTCTTTGAAATCTTTTTAATCGAATCATTAACGAGTTGGTTTTGAACGAATTTATAAAAAAGGCACGTTGGAAAGTGTTAAATTCAAAAATAGATTTGAACTTTTTCAGTCGCTTACTGTACCACCTCAAAATACATACTATGAAATCAAAATCTATTCGATATTCCATTCAAAATCCATGTGATGAAAGTTGGAACGACATGAAGCCAGAAGTAACCGGTCGTTTTTGTGGTTCATGTGAAAAGACAGTTGTTGATTTTACCAGTATGTCAGATTTTTTGATTATCCATTATATGGAGAAACACAAGGAGGAAAAAGTATGTGGGAGATTTACAAAACCGCAACTAAATCGTGTGTATCAATTAAAACAACCTGTTTTTACACCAACTTTCGATTTGCGTGCAGTAGTTCTTGGATTGGCATTAACAACTTTTTCTGCGGTTCATAGTTTTGGGCAAACGGAACCTCAAGAACCAGTTAAAGTAGACACGACTTTTCAAGTTGAACCAGTGATAGTTGGTAAAATTGCAGTACATCATTTTAATCATGAGAAGGAATCTAAAGTGAGCGGTACAATTTGGGCTTCACGGAAAGATTTTAATCAGATTTTTGTTCAATTGAAAGATGTGAATGGGGCTGTTTTGAAAACCATTCATCCTGATTCAAAAGGAAATTTCTCGATAGATTTGAATTGGAAACTGAATCCTGCTTCCTTAAATGTTTCTGGTCCAAATTATGAGAATCAGGAACTTTATTTTTCCAGTGTTCGTTCATTAAGTGGTATTCAAATTAATTTGCTTGACGAAATAGAAATGATTCGCGGCGAGATTTTGCAAGGTGATATAAACATTACTGAAGATTAGAGTTTTCTTTCAAAAAAACAGACCATGAAACCAAAGAAAATAAACTATAAAATTGTGGAGCCTTGTCATGCAGATTGGGATCAAATGAAGCCAGAAGCAAAAGGTCGTTTTTGCTCGTCATGCAGTAAAACGGTCGTTGATTTCAGTAAGATGTCAGATTTTTCCATCGTGACTTATTTGGAAGCAAAGAAGAACGAGTCTATATGCGGTCGGTTTGAAGAGAAACAGTTGGATAAGACTTATTTATGGACAAAATCGTATCATCAGACATTTAGCTTCGATTTAAAGGCTGTTGCTTTGGGGCTAGCTCTGAGTACTTTTTCTGCCTTGCCATATCAGGCACAAAATAATCAAGCAATCGAACAGCGAGATGCGACAATAAACGAACCAATCGCATTGCTTCAAGGTGAAGTGATTACGAGCTATAATCATGGTGAAGAATCACATGCGAGTGGACGGATTAAATTGAACGACAAAGACTATGAATCTGTAACTATTTCTTTGATGGATGGAAATTCAGTTGAATTAATATCAATAAAACCCAATAGAAATGGGATATTCAATATTCCGTTGGATTGGAAGAAAAATCCAACTTCAATTCGAGTAACTGCTCCTGGATATAGTTCCCACACAATTTATTTCGATAACCATAAATCCTTAAATAATCTCTCCGTTCAATTAGTAGAAAGAAGGATGATTAAAGGAAAAGTTTCTCGATAGTCAACAGTATTAATAAGTTCTACCAAGCCCCCAAATATGAAAAAGAAAAAAAGGGATTCCGTACGTACAGAATCCCTTTTTTTAAATCTTTTTTTGAATTATTCGACAGTTACTGACTTCGCCAAGTTTCTTGGTTGATCGACATTACAATCTCTCATGACTGCAATGTGGTAACTTAATAATTGGAACGGAATTGTTGCCAAAATTGGTACTAAGTGTTCATCAGTATCGGGAATTTCAATCACATGATCTGCCATTGCTTTCACATCGGTATCACCTTCAGTAACTATTGCAATGATTTTTCCTTTACGTGCTTTTACTTCCTGAATATTACTGACTACTTTCTCGTATGAAGTACCTTTCGTCGCAATCACAAAAACAGGCATCTCTTCATCTATTAAAGCGATTGGTCCGTGTTTCATCTCAGCAGCAGGATAACCTTCAGCGTGGATATATGAAATTTCTTTCAGTTTTAATGCTCCTTCTAGTGCAACAGGGAATGAACTTCCTCTTCCAAGGTAAAGTGCATTTGTAGCATCTTTGTAAATTTTTGCAATTTCCTCGATTTCAGAATTGCGTTCCAAAATGCGTTGTACTTTTTCAGGGATGATTTCTAATTCAGACAACATAGTTCTGAATTTTGTTTCACTTAAGGTTCCTTTTTTGTGAGCCAAAGAAAGAGCCATTAATGTCAAAACAGTTACCTGAGCCGTAAATGCTTTCGTAGATGCAACTCCAATTTCTGGTCCTGCATGTGTATATGATCCTGCGTCTGTAATACGCGAAATCGATGATCCTACGACATTACAAATCCCAAGAATTGTTGCTCCTTTTGATTTTGCTAATTCTAAAGCTGCTAAAGTGTCAGCAGTTTCTCCAGATTGAGAGACAGCAATCACAATATCATTTTCATTGATAATCGGATTTCTATATCTGAATTCAGAGGCATATTCAACTTCTACATTGATTCTTGCTAAGTCTTCAAATAAATATTCTCCCACTAAACATGCGTGCCATGAGGTTCCACAAGCAACCATAATAATGCGTTGTGCATTAATCATTTTCTGCTCGTAATCTTTCACACCGCCTAATGAAACCCATCCTTCCGAAGCATTTAATCGACCACGGAAACAGTCTTTAATTGAACGAGGTTGTTCGTGAATTTCTTTCAACATGAAATGCTCATATCCGCCTTTTTCAAGTGCTTCTAATTGCATTTCTAACTCCTGAACGTAAGGTGTCTTTGGTTGATTTCGCAAGTTGGTAATATTCAAACCAGTTACTAAATCTACTACAGCAACTTCTTCATCTTCTAAGTATACAACTTGGTTGGTATACTCAATAATAGGAGTTGCATCAGAAGCCAAATAGAAATCATTTTCTTTTCCAATTCCCACAACCAATGGAGAACTTTTACGAGCTGCAATTAATTGAGTCGGATTGTCTGAAGAAATCACAACGATTGCATAAGCTCCGATTACATTTTGCAAAGCAATACGAACAGCTTGAGCTAAATCAACATTTTCCTTTTTTTGAATATCATCGATTAAGTGAACCAATACTTCTGTATCCGTTTGACTTTTGAAATGATACCCACGAACAATTAATTCTTCTTTTAAACTGTTGTAATTTTCAATGATTCCATTGTGGATCAGTGCAATTTTCTCGTTGTTAGAAAAGTGAGGATGTGCGTTCACATCATTTGGTGGTCCGTGAGTTGCCCATCGTGTATGCCCAATTCCAGCATGTCCAGCAATGTTTTTACCAGCCACGAATTCTTCCAGGTTGGATACTTTCCCTTGGCGTTTGTATAGGTTTACTTTTCCTGCATCTAATAATGCAATTCCTGCACTGTCATATCCGCGATATTCTAAGCGTTTTAAGCCTTTAATTAGAATAGGATAAGCGTCGTTTTTTCCGATATATGCTACAATTCCACACATACTTATTTGAATTCAGTGTATTTAATAACTAATTTAGGCTTGGTTTTATATGCCGTTGATTGACCGTTGAAAACTATTCGATCTGCTGTACAATTATAAAAAAGTTGGTTCGGAAGAAGATAGATTCCCTTGTTCTGTTTGTTGAGGCTCACTATATCTTGAATGTATTCCCTCAAATCAAAAACATATCCCTTCTGAGTATTACTATAGCTTCCTGTTACAAAACTTGTTGCTCCCGCTGAATTAGTGCGAGTGATTAACCTTAATTTACCTTCATCATCCTTATAACAAACAGCAAGACTAGTCAAGTTCGGAGAGTATATATTTCCAGTTTGATAAGCAACTGGCAGATAGAGAAGCGCATTGTTTATCACTGTTTTTGCAGATAGATTTGATACTGAAGGGAATTCAATTTTAGGAATTGCATTGAAGTTTTGGGAGTAGAATTCTGCTTGTCCATTCAAAGGATTTGCGAGAACATTCGCTAATGGATAGCCAGTATTGTTTACTTCAACATGATTAAAGTCAGCACATTTATTGTCGATTACCAGACTAACTTCGCGTGGAGTCGTTTCTCCAAGCAGTTTAAAGTAAATGGTGATTTTTGTATCAGCATTTCCAAGTTTAAAATACAATACGGCTCCTTTTCCAACTGCTGGGCTAGGGTTTGCTACATTTATTTTTAGACCTTTAAAGTAGTTTGAATTGATGAAGTTTTCACTGTTGCTAAATGCTGAGTTTCCAGCAATGATATCATTTACGAATGATGTTCCAAAATTAGTATCAAGCCTTAATCTCAGTTGAGGTGCTCGTTTACCAACACCAACAAAGGCTGAATCAACGGTACTTGGTTTTTGGGTTGCTGATGCAGGTTCAACTAAGTTGGGTCCAGTTGTTGGGATTGATGAATTTATTCGATATGCAAAATCTGATTGAACGATATCAGCAAGTTGATATACTTCAAATGTTTGCGGATCAAACTCTCCGTAGTAACCGCCATAGTTCAGACTTAGAACAACGGAATCAATATTGGTCAATGTGGCGCCTGCTGGGAGAGATAATTGACCATTAATTGAAAATCGTGTGTATAGCGATGCGTTTACTGTTCCAAATTTTGGATCATGATATGCTCCGATTGTTCCAAATGTCTGATTGTCAGATCGGACAGTATCTAGAAGTACTGAGCTGGTTAATAATTGAAAATTATCAACTCCACCAGCAGCAATTAGGGCATCTACATCCAAGGCTTCTGTGCCTAATGTAGAGGATGTTTTCTTGCAACTTGGCAAGATGGAAAGCGCTAATACAAAACAAGCGGAAAGTATAAATGCTTTCCGCCAGTTTTTATGTAAATTATTTAATTTCATCATTGAATCAAAATACCTTCTTCTATTACTTTATCAAAGAACTCTGAAAGTCCTTTCGTTAAGTGTTCCTCTGGTAAGTAATTTAGTTTTAAACAAGAAGCTTCATCAAAAACTTGTTGCAATTCTGGTTGAATAACTTCACTACCTTGAACAACTCCATCAGAGAACGTTACTGCAGCTTTAGTTATTGCATCGATAGATGGGTTTTTAACTAAATTTGTCACTTCCTCATCAAATCCGTCAAATTTCAACTTTTCGTGGAAGCGCTCATCCCAAGAGGATTCAAAACCTTCTTTGTGGTCATAGATACTGTAAATAACTTTAGTATCAGCAAAATGAGGATCCTTATTGTAGATCTTTTTGATGTATAAAGGCATCAAGGAAGCCATCCACCCATGACAATGAATCACGTCAGGTTTCCAACCTAATTTTTTGACAGTTTCTAAAACTCCGCGACAGAAGAACATACTTCTTTCGTCATTGTCAGAGAAATCAGCTCCTTTATCATCAGCTACATTTGTTTTGCGCTTAAAAAACTCATCATTATCAATGAAGTAAACTTGCAAGCGAGCAGCTGGAATTGACGCAACTTTAATGATCAACGGGTGATCTTTGTCGTCAATAATGATATTCATTCCTGAAAGGCGAATTACTTCGTGAAGTTGATGTCTTCGTTCGTTAATAGTGCCAAAGCGAGGGGTGAAAACACGGATTTCTTTACCGTTCTCTTGCGTTCCTTGCGGAAGCTTACGCGCATTGTGAGAAATTTCTGTTTTAGCAAGAAATGGATAGATTTCTTGAGAAACAAAGAGAATTCTTTTCTTTTCCATAGAATCCGATAGGGGAATTTTTGAATATTATATGTGCAAAATTACGAAAAAAAGACGGATTCTTCAAGATATTAATATAGTTTTGACAGCTTGTTTTGAACCAAAGGGTAAAAAGGTGGATATATTGAACACAGTTGAGGAGCTAAAACAAGCTCTGAACTCAGCTCGAAATGAAGGTAAAAGCATTGGTTTTGTGCCAACTATGGGAGCACTTCATCAAGGTCATATGGACTTGGTAAGTCGCGCCAGTGTTGAGTGTGATATCGTGGTGGCGAGTGTGTTTGTGAATCCAACACAGTTCAATAATACATCTGATTTAGAATTGTATCCAAGAACCCCAGAGGCGGATTCTGAATTGTTGAAAAAATTTGGCTGTGACATCGCTTTTTTTCCTTCAGTGGCTGAAATTTATCCTGAAAATTCGATATATCCCCAGGTAGATTTAGGGTCTTTGGACCAAGTGATGGAAGGAAAATTTCGTCCAGGACATTTTAATGGAGTTGTTCAGGTTGTTTGGAGACTTTTTGATATTGTTCAGCCGCAGAAAGCATTTTTTGGATTGAAGGATTTTCAGCAAGTAGCAGTTATTCAAAGAATGGTCGAAGTGTTGGATTTACCTGTTCAAATTGTTCCTTGCGAAACGCTTCGTACGGAAAAAGGACTAGCAATGAGCAGTCGAAATAAACGATTGTCTGAAGGTCAAAAAGAAGAAGCGCTTATTATTTACAAAACACTGTCCCAGGCAAAGGAAGATGCTTTGACTCTTTCTCCTGCACAAACATTGATAAATGCACTTTCCAATTTTGAAACAGGATCATTGAAGTTAGAGTACTTGAATATTATTCATCCTAAAACCTTGGAAGACTTAACGACGGAATGGGTTCCAGGGGCAACTATGTGTATTGCTTGTTTTTGCGGAGAAGTTCGGCTAATTGATAATTTAACGCTTTTGTGATTACGAATTATTAATTCAGCATTCGTAATTATCCCAAATCACTTTCGCATTAACATTTGTCGTGATTTAGTCTTCAAAAGCTTTAGCTTTTTCTTATCTTTGCACTTCGATTTTTTCAAACATGTTGATACAAGTAGTCAAATCAAAAATTCATCGCGTTCGCGTTACTCAAGCAGAATTAAATTATGTTGGAAGTATAACTATTGACGAAGCTTTAATGGAAGCTTCTGATTTGGTTGAAGGAGAACGCGTTCAGGTGGTAAATATCAATAATGGTGAGCGTCTTGAAACCTATGTTATTAAAGGTGATAGAGGAACAGGTACCATTTGCTTGAATGGCCCAGCGGCACGAAAAGTAGCTGTTGGTGATATGATTATTGTTATCGGTTATGGGTACATGACACCAGATGAAGCAAGATCTTTTAAACCATCTTTAGTTTTTCCAAATGAATTGACTAATTTAATAGTCTGATGAAAAAAGTTGCAGGTGTACTTCTAAAAACAGTTTTTCCGCTGGTCTTAGGCGTTTATCTGATTTGGTTCCTTTTTCAATCCATGGATGAAGAGGTTAAACAATACTTTTACAAAGCTCTTCGCGAAGCAAATTACTTTTGGGTTTTCTTGTCTCTTTTATTGAGTTTTTTCGCATTGCTTTCACGTGCTTATCGCTGGAAATATTTGTTAGAACCAATGGGGTATAAAACTTCCTTTTGGAACAGATATCATGCAGTTGTAATTGGGTATATTGTGAATTTGACAATTCCTAGAGCAGGCGAAGCAACTCGAAGTGGCATGCTTTACCGATCAGACGGAGTGCCTTTTTCTAAATCTTTCGGAACAATCTTGGCAGAACGTGTGTTTGATTTAATCATGTTATTGATTATAGCAATTTCAGCCTCGTTTATCGGAGCAGGTGATTTTTGGAAAATCAAAGAATTGATCGAAGCGAGTTTTTCTTCAAGTCCTGAATCCTCATCCATAATACAACTCATAAAATGGATTGTTATAGGTCTGTTTTTACTTGGATTTGCAATTGTATTCTTGGTTAAAAAGATTCGACTGAAAATTATTGGATTCATAAAAGGATTGATTTCTGGAGTTTTATCGGTGTTTAAAACAAAAAAACCTTTCTCTTTTTTAGGGCATACCTTATTGATTTGGATTTTATATATCGTTTATTTTGGAGTTTGTTTTTTGGCGTTGCCAGAAACCTCTACGATGAATTCAACGGGTATATTGCTCGCTTTTATCGCTGGTTCACTTGGGATATCACTTACGAATGGAGGAATTGGTGTTTTTCCATTGGTTGTTGGATTGGTTGTTGAATATTATTTGAAAGACCAATATGGAAGTCAAGCGCAAGGAATTGGTTATGCCTTAGGAATGATTATTTGGAGCTCTCAGACTTTAATGATTATTCTATTGGGGCTTTTATCATTCTATTTACTGCCCAAAAACTATTCAAAAGATGGAGATATTCGAGAAAATCAAGAATAAAATCAGTTCATTGGATGAAATGTCTACCCGGATTCAGGAATGGAAAAAAGGTGGCGAAAAGGTGGTTTTTACCAATGGTTGTTTTGATATTTTGCATGAAGGACATGTGACTTATCTCGCAAAAGCAGCGAATTTTGGCACGAAAATGATTCTTGCAATTAACACAGATGCTTCGGTAAAGAGACAAGGTAAAGGCGAAGAACGACCGATTAATCCAGAATCTTCGCGTGCTTTGATTTTAGCAGCATTGGCTTTTGTAGACGGAGTAGTGTTTTTTGATGAAGATACTCCAGCTTCGGTCATTGAATTATTGAAACCGAGTGTTTTGGTAAAAGGCGCAGATTACGATGCTAATGAAACTGATCCTTTCAGCAAAAAATACATTGTTGGCAGAGAATCAGTTTTAGCCAATGGGGGAGAGGTGAAAACAGTTCCGCTTGTCGAAGGGTTTAGCACTACAAATATTGTGAAGAAGTTAAAATTGAATTCATAAAAAAGAATAGTTTTTAAATAAATAAGGGACACGATTATCGTGTCCCTTATTGCTATTCTATCAATCAGCTGAGGCTGATTTCTTATTTGATCAGATGCACAAATTTTTGTCCTTCTAGCTTTTCTCCTAAGACTCCAGTTACTTTATATTGGTAAAAGTAAACTCCTTCAGAGGCGTCTCCGCCAGGAAGTGTACCGTCCCATTTGAAATGAATATCTGTTGATTTGAACATTAAATTCCCCCAACGATTTGTAACAATAACTTCTAGAGTTGCAACATTTGAACTTTTAAATTCAAAGAAATCATTGTTTTTATCCCCATTGGGAGTGAAAATGTTTGGAAATTCAATAATCATGGGTTGAGCGGGCTCAATAACAACAATTGTTACATAAGCAGTATCCGAGCAACCATTTTGAGAAGTAGCCACTAACATTACGGTGTATTGTCCAATACTGTCATAGGTTTGAGTTTGACTATTGGTATTAGCTGTATTCAAATCTGAGCCATTTCCAAAGTTCCAATAATATGCATTTGCATTCTGACTTCCATTGGTTAACGTTACGACTAATGGAGCTGTTCCAGTGGAAGGATTTGCATCAATAATTGCTATTGGAGGAGCCACCAAACTAACAGGAGAGCTTGTTCCTGAACAACCGTTCGCATCAGTTACTGTTACTGTTATTGCAGCGTTCGTAGTTGTTTGTATCGTTTGCTGATTACCTCCTGTGCTCCAAGAATAACTTGCATATGGCCCGCCAGCATCCAAAGTAACCTGACTTCCTTCACAATACCACAGGTTCCCAGTAATTACTGGATTCGGGCTCGGATTAACAACTAGTGTTACATTGGAAATACTGTCGCACCCCCCTGTTGATGGGAATGTTTGAGTATAAACTCCTGCTGTTGTTTGTTGATTTCCATGTATTGTTGTTGTTTGACCTTGACAAATAGCAACATTTGAATTCGTTACGATTTGGGCAACTGCTGTAACATTCACAGAAGGACTCGTTCCTTGACAACCGTTATTGTCGATAACTGTAACAGTGATGCCATTTTGAGCAGTAGTATTAATTGTTTGAGTTATTGGACCAGTACTCCAAGAGTAAGAAGCATAAGGACCACCAGCACTTAAAGTGGTTTGTCCACCAGCACAATAGGTTAAATTACCAGAGATTACTGGTATTGGCAAATTATTGACAGTTACAGTGTTAGTTTGCGAGCTTGAACACGCTCCAGGTGTTGTGTACTGAACGGTATAAGTTGTTCCTCCAACACCATTTGTAATTGCACCTGTTGCCGCATTAATTGTTGCTCCATCGGTTGGAATCGGATTAAAAGCAAATGTACCACCTGCAGTTACAACACCAGTAGCGCTATTTGCAGAACCTTCGCAGAAATTAGTTACTGCGAATGATGGGTCGCCACCTCCTCCAGGAGCAGTTAGCGTTGCAAAATCAATTGCTGGGCAACTTGCTGCACTTGCTGTAATTACTTCGAGGTTATTAATTGCAACGGAAGGATCTGTTCCATTTCCATCATCATTGTTTTGCCAACGAATTGCCACACGCAAATTCGCGATATTCTCGCAAGCTGCTGGAAGTGGATTGGAATATGCTGTCCAAATTCCTTGAGGAGCACAAGCTCCTGTTCCAGAGAATAAAGCTCCTCCAAGTTGCACCCAACCAGCACCTGCGTTATACCAAACTGTTGCTTGGTCGTTTGGAATATCTCCTTGCGCAATGAAATTGAATTTTAATGTCAAGTTTGATTGTCCAACTGTATTGATCACAGGACTTTCTGCTTGTCGATTCGTTTCAGGACAGAAGAGAAATCCACAACCTCCACCAGCATCATAAGCGGCGCCTCCAGCGGGGAAGAATACACTCGTAATGTGAAGAGTTGCATCGCCATTTCCAGCAACACCACAACCTCCTGGTGCAACACCTCCTTCATCATCACTTGCTACAAAGAAATTTGGATCTGCGCCTTCAGTACCAGTTGGAACGTTTAAAGTCCAAGTAGCTGCACCACTTTCAAAATCTTCAAAAAATAGTTGATTACTTGTACCATTTGCATCTGTAACCTCAAGGGAATAAGTTCCACCACAAAGATTTGAAATGGTAGCTGAATTTGTTCCAACTGGATTATTAGAAGCATCAAACCAAGCATATGTGTAAGGAGGATTTCCTCCAGATACTGTTGCCGTAATTGATCCATTGCAACCACCTCCACAAGTAGGGTTTACAGTTGAAAGGTTATCAATAGTTGGCCCTCCAATACTTCCGACATTTTCTGTGCCTGTACTTTGACAACCTGCATTGTCAACGATTAATACAGAATAAGCTCCCGCACTTAATCCAGTGAATGATCCTGAAGCTTGCGTTGTTCCTCCATTTAAACTATAAGTAAATAAAGGTGATCCCCCATTGGGCGTAATGTTAATTTCTCCATTTGTATTTCCACATGTTTCATCTGTAATTGTAGCTGTGTAAGAAAAGCTTGTTGCTGTAACCGTATGTGTAGTTGAGCCTGGACAAGCTCCGCTTGTTGTGTACTGAACGGTATAAGTTGTTCCAGTTGTTGCATTTGAAATTGAACCTGTTGAAGCATTGATTGTTGCTCCATCAATAGGTGCAGGATTGAAACTGAATGTTCCTCCTGGAGTAGCAATTCCTGTAGCTTGATTGGTTCCTCCTGGACAGAAATTAGTTAGAGTAAATGCGGGGTTCTCAGCGGGATTGATTGTTACTACTATTTGTGCTGTCCCAAAACAAGTTGGGTCATTTGGATCTTCATATCTTACCCAATAGGTTCCGCTTGTGCCAACTATTGTTGAAATTGGACTTATATCATTTTGAGCATCTGTTTGTGTTGCATGGTAAGTCAATGTTGCAGGAGCAGATCCAGCAGCAATTGCAGCAGTTAAGTTGACTGTTCCTGGAGCACATGTGTTTAATGAGTTCACATTAACTACTGGAGGAATGCATCCTCCACACGGATCCACAATGATGTTTACATTTTCAGTATGAGTTGGACAACCCGGAGTTCCGTTGCTTAGTGTAAGAACATAGTTCGTAGTATTCGTTGGACAAGCAGTTGTGTTAACCGTATTCGTAGAAGAAAGTCCAGTTGTTGGAGACCAAGAAGCGGTTACAGGTTGATAAACAGGTGGATCATCAAATGTAATGTTCCATCCGCCAATACCTCCAAGTGGGATACAGGTTTGAGCATTTTGTCCAATGATTTTCATAGTCCATACCCCATTTGAAGTACAGCCATTTAAACCATTAATAGCTTGGAATGGGGCAAATGATCCCGTATAAGGTGAGCTTCCAGAACCAATGGTTGCACCACCTGATGAAAAGCACATATCGGTAATCGTTGTTCCACTGAGTTGCCCTGTATTTACAAGCGTGATTTCAGTTCCTCCTGGACATTCTAATACAACTCTGACATTTGCTAAGCTTGTTCCTGTACAACCAAATCCGGGCGTTACAGAAAGACTATTGATGCAAATACTTTGAATTTGTCCTGCTTGAACAGTTGGATTATTGAGTCCCGTAATATTGATGTTCATAGACGCATCAATGCTTCCTGGTGTCGCTGGAATGAAAGGAGGTAAACCAGGAATTCCTGGAGTACCTGTAATTAATCCTGTTTCATTGTTTTCATAGGTTTCAATTCCTCCTGGATCCAAGATTATTTGTCCCGTTCCAGAAATAGTTGAACAATCCCCCGTGCAAACAGTAGTTGGATTTGCAGAAACGTTTACGTCGTATATGGGAGGTATCACATTTATGGTGATGGTAGTTGTACAAACCTGACCAGTTCCAGTTGTGATTTGAGCTGTATAAGTCGTTGTCGTTGTAGGAGTAACGGCATTTGGATTGACACCTCCTGGATTCCCAATACCGTATGAATATCCATCATGAAGCCATTCAACTTCCGCATTGATATCATTTTGGAAGATTTGTACGTTGTCAATTCCCCAGTGGTCATAATCTGCTCCCGAATCAGCAGTTTGATGCCAACGAATTAAGGTGTTCCCAGTAATTGCTCCTGGAGGAAGTTCAAAACACCAGTTGTTCCAATTGGTTAACTGTGGGTCGTTTCCACCATTCGGATCGAAGTAATGAATATCAATCCACGTTGCTCCACCGTTGGTGCTGTATTGCAAGAAAACACCTTCGTCTGGTTCATCAGGACCTTCACAGGGAGATGCATCACCTTGTTCCGCAAACAATAAATCAAAACAAATGGATACACCAGCAGTTGCTGCTGTGAGATTGTATGGTGCAGAAGTTAAGGTTCTAGGAACACTTGTGTTATCATCCATCCAAGCGTGTGGTGTTCCGTTTACTCCTGCAGGAGAGCAAGGATTCGAGAAATTGGTAGAACCGGGAGTTGCTCCCCATCCTGCACCAAAACCACCCGTGTTAAATGTTTCGTTCAAAACCATTTGTCCAGTGGAAGATCCAAATGCGGATAGATTTACACTTTGACCACAAGTAATTGTTGTGGAAGTGGCAGAGGCATTAATGTCGCACTGAGCGCTTAACTTGAAATGAGGTAAAATAATGAATGGACTAAGGAAAAGTAGTTTTTTCATGTTGGGGTTTTTGGAAATAATTGGAGGAGAATTGCTGCAAACTAGGCTTGCAAAATTGACTTAATCCAATCGGCCAAAAAGAGGGAAATACAGAAAAGAACTTCTGTACTTCGCTTGGGAGAGTATTGCGAAGTGAAAAATTATTTACAACAAAATTTTGTAAATAGTTAATATAAGAAGTAGTTCCAGCTACAGTTGTAACTGGGTTTTTAGTAGTAGACTCCATCAATTAGCGTCTTATAAATAAGTACGTCAAATAAACGAAGATTATGTGTGAAAGGATGCTTATGGTTTATATTTTAACACATAGTTAAATAAAAAGCATATTATTAACAAGGTTAAAGCCCTAGCTGAACCTTCAAATCACTGTATGAAGAACGCGAAATGGGAATGCTTGTTCCGCTTTTTAAAATGGCTACATAGCTGTTTTTTTCGTAAGACTCAATTTTAGTTAATTGATTTACGTTCAGGATGTAGGATCTGTGAATCCGTACAAATTGATTTCTAGGAAGAACCTGTTCAAAATGATTCATTGTCTGTTTCTTCAAGATGTATTTTTTTCCTTGATAGATTTTTACATAATCATCGTATGCCTCAATGTAATCTACATCTTGGATTGGAATAATTTTAATTTCCGATCCATCTTTTACCACAATTCTATTTTGCTCATGAATGATTTGAAGTGGTGTTTCATTTTTTAAATTTTCATTCGTGGAAGCTTGTTTCTTTTTGGCAATTGCGGCGTCAAATCGTTCTTCAGAAAATGGTTTCAACAGATAATCTAATGCATTTACTTCAAAAGCTTTCAGCGCATATTCATCAAAAGCAGTGGTGAAAATCACTGCTGGAGTTTCTGATAAAAGTTCTAATAATTCGAAGCCATTGATTTTGGGCATTTGAATATCCAAAAATAACAAGTCGGGCTTTAACTCTGGAATTAATTTCAATGCTTCAAATCCATCGTTGGCTTCTCCAACTAAAACAATGTCATCGTATTTCAGTAAACGCTTTTTGACGATTTCGCGGGCTAATTGTTCATCGTCTACTATAAATGCCTTAATCATATCGGAATTCTAATTTTAGTAATGAATAGATTGTCTTTTTTTTCGGTAATCAAAAGGTCGTTTTGATTGAAGAGAAGTGTCAGGCGTCTTTTAATACTTGTTAAGCCAAATCCTTTTCCGGTTTTTTCTTGAATGAAATCTGAATCGAATGGATTTCGGACTTCAATGAGCAAGTTTTGATTCACACAGCTAACACTTATATAAATCGTTACTTCTCCAGTTGAGCCATAAAGACCAAATTTGATAGCGTTTTCAATAACTGGTTGCAATAAAAGAGGAGGTACAAGTGTTTCTAAGCAAGCTTCATCGATCTGAAAATCTGTTTTCAAACGATGACCGAAGCGAATTTTTTCAATTTCTAAATAGCGTTTTATCTGATCGATTTCTTCTGAAACAGGAATCAATGTTTGAATGTCTTTTCGCAAAGTTCCTCTTAAAAAGTCGCTCAGTAAAAGAATCATCCGATTCGCTTCTTGTGGATTAATTTCGGTTAGAGCTGCTATGGAATTTAAACTGTTGAATAAAAAATGGGGCTGAATTTGCTGATGTATATTGTCTAGTTCAGCTTTGGTGAGTGCGCGTTCTTGCTCAATTAATTGCTGATGAACCTGAGATTGAATTTGTTGATTTTTTTGAATCCACCAATACAAACTTACTGCAATCAAAATAAAGAAGACAATGATTGCTCGAGCCCCCTCAAAAGGAAAAATATATTGAGTCCAACGTTCATCTCCTAATATGATTTTGAATGAACTATTGATTAGGAGTTGATAGATTGCAGTTAAAACTAATATTAACCCAAAATTGAAAAAATTGACAGGTTTTTTTGCGTGATAATAGGTTTGAATGAAATAGAGAATTTGTGAGATAATTGAAATGATTAAACCTGAAAGTAAGGTATCTTTCCAAGCAATATCAATCGGAAAATGGTTGATGAGTAATAAAAAGAAAAGTACAAGACATGCAATTACTGTCCAGGCAATGAATAGGATTTGCACTCTTGTACTCGTTCTTAAAAACATATGTGTTTATTTACTGAAACTATTTACCTCAATTCCTCCAAACATGCAAGTTCCTTTCAAAATTAAAATCTTACGCGGCTCATCGTTTTCTCTTTGGTAAGGTGGACGTTTGTCTTCATATGCCCCAAAAATGCTTGCTACTTCTGAAATTACTTCCCAATTATTTGGAATGGTAAGCGTTGTTCCTCCAAAAATATTTGTTACATCTACCACAATACGGTCTTGAAAATCTGCTTGAGAAAGATTGACATCTGTCCCTCCAAAGAAAGAAACAATATCGGCTCCTTTGAAAGTTTTACTCAATACTGTTTTTGTGATTCCACCAAAGAAACTAACGCTATCAATAAAATCTTCTTCATTGTATTTGTAAGAGCTATATCCTCGTTGATGTGCTTCATGGATGTGTTTCCAATTTTCTTTTGTGAATCGCTTCTTTCTTTTATTATATCGATCAAATCGTTTGCTTTTTGAAAAGACAATGAAAAGTCCAACAATAATTAATCCAATTGGAAAGATGATTTTGTTGTTAATCAGATGTGGGTACCATTCAGATAGAAGAAATAATTTACCGATGATAATTAATAGATACCCATGAAATTTTCTGAATTTATGTTTGATTAATACGATAATTCCAACTACGATTAAAACCATTTGCCAGCTAAGCAAATAGGAGGGGACGTGGTATCCCAATTGTTTCATCAAGTAAATAATTCCAAAGAATACGATGGCTAAGCCACCTGCTATTTTTCCGCGACGATGGCTTTTTTGTGCTTTTAAAATTTCGTGTTCTATTTCCGTGCGGATGTTATCTGTTTCCATAATCTGAACCATTTATAAAACAAAGGTATAAGACTAATCAGTAGTTGAATAGTCAAAATCGGTCAATGGTGGACGAAAATCGGTTAACGTATATATTTCCAGTCTTTTGACTTTCCTTCCAGCAGGTTTTCAATCGTTTGCTGTAATCGGCGTTGTTTGGTTTCTTCTCGTTTTGCTTCCGCGATCCAATGGATATATTCCCTTTGATGAGAGGGAGGAAGAGACTCAAATACAACTTTGGCTTTGGGTTCTGATTCTAGTAATGCAATTAATTCAGCAGGAATTTCGGTAAGTGGTTTTTTAAACTTTGGATTGAGTTCGCGGGGGATAGTTCCTTGTTCTATCAAATTCATTGCCTCCAGGATGTAAGCACCCAATTGGTCATCTTTCGGTAAATCATCTGGTGAAGTGATTTTACCCAAACTTCCCATTCCGCCTTCTGCTGAACGTTTAAAGAGCCTGTGAAGGTCGCTCATTTCTGAATGCAACCAGAATCCAAAAGAACAATGGTTTTTGAAGGAAGCCATGCTGCATAGTATTTTTCCATGGTACATGAAAAAAGGCATGCTCCATTTCATTCCTTCTTCCACTTCTGGACAAAAATCGTGAACGATTTCCCGGAGCTGCGTTAAAATGGGTTGAGCGAAATCAGCTGATTTTGAAATGTAGTTTGTAATCCGCTCATCAGAGGTTTTCATCCACTTTCTTTTTTCGAATTAAGAAATAAGCAATTAATCCTAGAGGAATAAATAAGAAGAGTGAAGTAATAATCATCCATTGAGGATATCCTCTAAGAAATGAATTGATGAGTACTAAAATATTCAACACCGCTACAGATGCTAACATGGGTTGTAAAGAAGTTCTACCTGAAATAGCGGTGCTCAATATTCCAGCTAGAAATGCGGCAATGCCCCAGTTTAACACAAGGACAAATTTATACATGAATGGAAGATCGTTTGCAATAAAATCAGCAACTTTTGTTGGATCAGTTGGATAAGGGGTCTTTGGAGGAAAAAGAGCAGGTGCTAAAGTTTCACCCAAAGCAACGAATAGTCCTCCGATGATTATTCCAACTAAAATTGCAATTGTACTTTTCTTCATATCCATTATTTCTAGTAAATATAAGAAAAAGCGTCAGCTTTTGAAGACTAAATCAGGACAAACGTTAGTGCGGAACTGATTTGGGATAAGCGTCAGCTTTTGAAGACTAAATCAGGACAAACGTTAGTGCGGAACTGATTTGGGATAAGCGTCAGCTTTTGAAGACTAAATCAGGACAAACGTTAGTGCGGAACTGATTTGGGATAAGCGTCAGCTTTTGAAGACTAAATCAGGACAAACGTTAGTGCGGAACTGATTTGGGATAAGCGATTGGTCGTGGTAATTGATGTAAGGGATAAAATTCAATATAAATTGAACGTAATCTTTCTTATTTTGTACCAAGATTCATGAAATTGCGTTAGAACAAAAAACTGAAATGAATAAACACTACCTTTTTATTGTCTTAGTATTCATCGGAGCTTGTAGTTTACAAGAATCACCAAAATCGATATTGGACACAAGTGCCTCAGAGGTCTTATTGCCAGAATCTGATTATGATTCAACTAGATTGGAGTTAACATTGCTTCAACAACTGAAATCATTGAAAACCTATATCAAAAGTAAAAATGGAGCTTATTCGAATCAAAAGGCAATTCTGATTGATATGAAAATTCCTTCCAAGTATTTCAGACTTTTTGTAGTGGACTTAAAAACCGATAAAATTCTTTCGAAAGGACTGTGCTCACATGGTTCGGGGTCAGAAATTGCGGGCACAGATTCTCTTCAGTTTAGTAATACTCCCAATTCCTACATGACTTCTTTGGGAATGTATAAAGTTGGTTCGGCATACCAAGGAAGCTTTGGAAAATCGTATCGATTGATTGGGCTAGAAAAATCGAATGACAAAGCAATTGCTCGTGCTATCGTTTTACATCGATACAGTTGTGTGCCCGATGAAGAGCAATTTTATCCAATATGCAACAGTTTGGGTTGTGCTATGTTGTCTGAAAATTATTTCGAAGAGTTGATTCCGTTGATTGATTCTGAGTCGAAACCGATGATTTTGAAGATTTACTATTAAAAATTATCAATGATTTGAATGATCAATTATCAAGAACTTTTCCTGCTTGATAATTAGCTAGTGTTTTCTCATTGTTTCCTTAATCTCTTTCATGAATTCGGAAGCAAAAACAAAATCATTTATTTCTTTGTTGTCAGTTGTAATGATCGATTTACGGTCACCTTGCCACCAATTTTGACCTTTATTGATGAAAATTACATTGTCACCAATTTCGATTACTGAGTTCATATCATGCGTAATCACAATCGTTGTAATTTCATACTCATAAGTAATTTCGCGAATCAAATTATCAATCAGAATAGAAGTTTGCGGGTCTAAACCTGAATTCGGTTCATCACAAAACAAGTATTTCGGATTCATGGAGATTGCGCGAGCAATAGCAATACGTTTTTGCATTCCTCCAGAACATTCAGCTGGAAACAGTTTGTTTCTACCAGCTAAGTTCACGCGCTCTAAGCAAAAATCAACGCGTTCTTGCATTTCTTTTCTGCTCATTTTTGTGAACATTGTCAAAGGGAACATTACGTTTTGCTCAACCGTCATGGAATCAAAAAGAGCAGATCCTTGAAATAACATTCCAATCTCCTGTCTAATCTCTTTTCGCTGTAAGCGATCTAATTTCGTGAAATCTCTTCCATCATATAAAATCTGACCAGAATCTACTTCGTGAAGACCAACAATACATTTTGCAAGTACTGATTTCCCTTGACCAGATTGACCAATGATTAGATTAACCTTGCCTTTTTCAAAGTTTGTGCTGACGTCTTTTAGTACTTGATTATCACCAAAAGTTTTATTGACATGGACTACTTCAATCATTACAACAAGAACATTTGAGTTAAGAAGAAATTCGATATCAAAATCGCGACACTTGCACTTACAACGGCTTCCGTTGAAGATTTACCAACATCTAAGGCTCCACCTTTGGTGTAATAACCCTTGAAGGATGCGATCGATGTAATTAAAAATGCGAATACAACGGTTTTACCAAGAGCGTAGATAATATCACTTCCTTTAAAGAAAAAGCGAATACCATAAACATATTCTTCTGTCGAAGAAAGACCAGAAAGTTGTAAGGATAACCATCCTCCTATTAAGCTCAACCCAATTGAAAAGATGATTAAAATCGGGAAGAAAATCATTGCAGACGTTACTTTTGGAAGTACCAAATAACTTAAGGAGTTTACTCCCATTATTTCAAGGGCATCAATTTGCTCTGTTACGCGCATTGTTCCAACCTCTGATGCTATATTAGATCCTACTTTTCCAGCAAGAATCAATGAAATAATCGTTGGTGAAAATTCCAGGATAGTGGATGAACGTGTAATAAAACCAACAGTATATGCAGGTAGAAGCGGATTGTCCATGTTTGAAGCTGTTTGCAAAGCAATTACTGCTCCCATAAAGGCAGACATCAATGCAACAATTGGAATAGACTTTATTCCAATGATTTCCATTTCTTCAAAAAAACGTCTGCGGAATATTCTCCATTTTTCTGGCTTTGAAAACACGATGTACATCATCATGAAATACTTGCCAATGTTTTGTATAATTCCCATTTCGGATATAAAGTTAAAAGAATTTGTGGAATTGAAAATGTAAAGTGTAAAATTGAAAAGAAGGGAGATTCCCTTAAAAGTTGAAATGAATCAGATTTGAAATTTGTGTGTGGTTAAACGGGGTCTTATCTTCTCCATTTTCGTTCTGACCCAGTAAGTAAGGGGTCAGGACTATTTTCAAAGAAGATTATTCACCGCGCTTGATTCATAACTTGTTGGCTTCTTGGAATTTTATGTAAGAAAATGGACTTAACTTTGTATCATTGGAAGCAAAATTGACAAAAAAGGAAAGATATATTCAGCAATTGAAGGCGTATTTGCCTAATGGCTTTGAAGAGATGGTGGCGGACTTATTAATGAGTCATCCAGTACGTTTTGCAATTACAAATCCAAGATCTACCAAATTGGGTGATTATAGAGCTCCACAGAAAGGAGAAACGTTTCACCGCATTTCCATAAATGGAAACTTAAATCCCTATAATTTTTTGATTACAACGCTCCATGAATTTGCCCATTTGCGGGTTTATCTCACTTTTGGGTTTAGAATTAAGCCACATGGTGAAGAATGGAAAGGGGAGTTTCGGAAATTGTTGTGGCCAGCGATCCAAACAGGACTTCTTCCAAAAGATATAGAAATAGCTTTGATGACGAGCTTAACAAACATGAAAGCATCATCTTGCACAGACACACAATTATCCCGTGTTTTGCGTCAGTATGACAAGCGGGAAGGAGGAGATATTATACTTGAAGAAATTCCAAAAAATGCTACATTTGTTTTGCAAGGTAAAACCTTTATAAAGGGAGAATTGAGACGAACTCGTTTTTTATGCACAGAAGTGCCTTCGAAACGTCAGTTTTTAATTCATTCACTTGCGACTGTTCAACTTTTAGAAAATACACATGAAAGATAATTACTGCGTGATCATGGCTGGAGGAATCGGAAGTCGATTTTGGCCAATGTCAACTGTTCAACGCCCAAAACAATTTTTGGATGTTCTAGGGATTGGAAAATCTCTATTGAGAATGACTTTCGAGCGTTTGCTTAGTATTGCTCCAGCTGAGAATATTTATATTGTTACAAATGCAAACTATGCTTACTTGGTAAAAGAACAATTGCCAGAGTTGAATGATAGTCAGATTCTGACAGAACCGGAACGTAAAAATACAGCTCCTTGTATTACGTATGCAGCTGCAAAAATCCATGCAATAAATCCAAATGCCACCTTAGTTGTCGCTCCTTCAGATCATTTGATTTTGAAAGAACATAAATTTACAGAAATTGTAAATACAGCTATTTCAACGGCAAATAAAGAAGACCGATTAGTGACTTTGGGAATCAAACCTACGAGACCTGACACGGGATATGGTTATATCGAATTCATAGAAGATGGCGATATTCTTCCCGGACAAGTGAAGGATGTGAAACATTTTACAGAGAAGCCGAATCGTGAATTAGCTGAGATTTTTCTGAGAAGTGGAAATTATTATTGGAATTCTGGGATTTTCATTTGGAGAGCAACAACTATTTTGAATGCTCTGGAGAAATTCAAACCGGAATTATTCCACTTATTTACAGATGAATCTGAAAAATACAATACGCCTGCTGAACAAGAATATGTGAATGCTTCTTTTGCTGCTTGTGAAGATATTTCAATCGACTTTGCAGTGATGGAAACTGCCAAAAATGTAGATGTTGTTTTGGCAAATTTCGATTGGTCTGATTTGGGAACTTGGGGAAGTTTATATTCTCACCTAGAAAAAGATTACAATGGAAATGCGGTAATCGGAGAAAATGTTCACATGATTAATTCGGAGAATTGTATTGTGAATTTGCCGAGCAACAAATTGGCCTTGATTCAAGGGTTACAAAATTACATTGTGGTTGAATCAGACAATATGTTGATGATTTTGAACCAACACGATGAACAAAATTTAAAAAAATACATGGCTCCGATGCAAGAAACGAGTCCAGAGTTTTTTCCAAAATAGTAAGGATGCGAATGCTTCGCGTGCCAAAAAAAATGCTTGCAATCAATTGCAAGCATTTTTTGTAAAGGATGGTTTTATGGTCTATTATTGTAATCTCTTAGCAAGTCGAAGTAACTCAAGGTTTCCATCACAACTACTCCGCCAGTTGTATCACCGTATTTCGCTGGGATTGCACCTGAGTAAACCATGATGTATCCCAAAGCAGCACTTGGTACATTTTGAACATCCGTCATTTTTACTCCATCAATGTAATTGACTAAATCTCCTTTTCGAGCACCTCTAAAAATCAACTGACCATCATCACTCAAGCGTACATCTGTTGTCATTGTTGAAATCATCTGTTTCGCATCGAATTTTGTAGGCATGTGTTTGATGTCTTTTTGTGACAGTTTGATTTCTGGAGTAACCCCCAATCGTAAACTAGTTGGTTTTGCTGTAATTACTACAATACCTATTTCATTGATTTTTCGTTGGGGTACGATACCAAGGTTTCCATATCCGTCAGGTGCAACTTCTACTGATCCAGGAGCAAAAGTGGTATCTCCATCTAATGTTACGAAATACACGTTATAAGATCCTGCGGGAACTGCTGAAATTCGGAATCGACCATCTTCATTGGTAACAGCTTTGAATACTTGATCTCCTCGAGATGTAATTGCATACGCTCCAAAAACACCTTCTTTCATGTCGCTGTCCATGAATGTTCCAAGGATGTCTCCAAAAGTGTTTTGAGCGAAAGTTATTCCACTTAGGAATAAGGTTGCGATAAATGTGATTGTTTTCATGATCTAATTTTTAATTGATTTCTATAGAGATGTCAGCCAAATAGAAATTCCATAAATGATCTTGAAAAAAAATGAAATGAATCAAAAAAGTTGGTAAAAAAGAAAGGGTCGCGATACTTCGCGACCCCACTGGACCATTTTTTATATTCAATAACTCTTACAACGATTCTGCAACTACCTCTTTTACATCGGGTAAATGTTGCTTCAATAAATTTTCGATTCCGCCTTTTAATGTAGCTGTACTTGATGGACAACCTGAACAAGCTCCACGAAGTGCAACGGTTACTGTTCCTTCTTCAAATCCTACGAAATCAATTGCACCGCCATCTCCTTCAACTGCTGGACGAACATATTCGTCCAACAAAGAACGAATTGCATCGTCGTATTCTGATGGAGCATATTCTTTTGCTGGCTTTGAATCGTCACCGCTTGCTGCTTTTGGTTTTGCAACAGGCATTTGAATTAAAATATCTTTTCCGTCAACAATCCAACTTTTAATAAATTCGCGCAATTCCATCGTTACGAAATCCCAAGAAATGGAATCGTTTTTGGCAACGGTCACAAAATTTGCAGTAATAAAAACGGTTTTCACAAATGGGAAATTGAATAATTCTTCAGCGAGTGGAGAATATCCTTTCGCTTCTGAACCTGAATGAAATTCCACTGACTCTCCGTTGATCAACAAATATTTGTTTGCAACGAATTTCATCGTGTTTGGATTGGGAGTCATTTCGACGTATACTGTAACTGGAACTGATGTCATGATGTTTGTCTGTTTATTTGTACAAAGGTAGTGACAAAGTTCAATAGTTCAATAGTTCAATAGTTCAATAGTTCAATAGTTCAATAGTTCAATAGTTCAATAGTTCAATAGTTCAATAGTTCAATGTTGAACCTTTAAACCCTTTGAACATTTTTGAACTTCTTTATTCCGCTGGTTCCACATGCACCAATACATCTTCAATTTCTGGAAGTTCTTCCATCAAATGTTTTTTTAAGTTGTGAGCGATTGTATGTCCTTCATGTACACTTAGGTTTCCATCTACATGAATGTGTAAGTCTACCCAATAGCGCATACCAGATTTTCGAACCAAACATTTTTCTGTATCGTGAATTCCTGCAACGTGTTTTGATTTTTCGCGAATAATCAAAATGAATTCATCGTGAACATGCTCGTCCATGATTTCGCCAAGTGCTGGTCGGAATATTTTGTATGCGTTGTATAAAATGATCAGTGAAGCAACTAATGCTGCCCAATCATCAGCTTGCGCCCAAGAATCACCCATGTAAACAGCAATTGCAATTCCGACAAAAGCGCAGGCAGAAGTAATCGCATCGCTTCGATGATGCCAAGCATCAGCTTCTAGTGACGAACTTCCAACTTCTTTACTTGATTTTGAAACGAAACGAAAAAACAGCTCCTTGGTAATAATAATTCCACCAATAAACCAAAGTGTATAGGAGGCTGGGGCTTTATGCGGAGTTTGAATGTTGTAAATACTTTCGATGATAATCAAGGTAGCTGAAGCCACAAGGAATCCAACAACAACGAAGGTGATTAATGGTTCGACTTTTCCATGACCGTAAGGATGATTTTCATCCGGTGGTCGCTTCGCATAGCGAAACCCAACGATAACTAAAGCAGAAGCAAAAACATCCCCCGTAGATTCTATCGCATCAGCAATTAATGCGTAAGAATTTCCAAAATAACCAACTAATCCTTTCACAATGGCCATCAAAAAATTGCCAATTAGACTGAACCAAGCCGTTTTTTCTGCTTTTTCGTGATTGACACTCATTTTTCAGGATCTTGACAGTTTTTGCAAATCCCAGAAATTGTGAAAAAAGCTTCCTCAGCTTGAAAACCTACAGGAAGTGAAAAGGAAGGAATAACCTGATCCAAACAAGTTAATTCACTGCAAATTCGACAACTGAAATGAATGTGCTCGTGGTCGTGTGAATGATTGTGAGTACAAGAATTACACGCTGCATAGTTCACAACGCCATTTACGTTAACAATTTTGTGAATCAAGCCATCATCTAGTAAGCGATCTAAAACCCTGTAAATTGTTACACGATCACACAGACCATTCAACTTGTGTTGAATAGCAGGTTGAGACAACGCAATCTTTGAGTCGTTTATGAGTTCCAAAATCGCGCTTCTGGCTGCTGTGTTTCTTGTTGTCTTCATGGTAATTTCCCCAGTAGCAAAAGTACGAAGTTTAATTCGTTGGCATTTCAAGTTAATCGTTTTTTATGAATTTATCAGAACTTCTTTTTTCGTACTTTTGATTTCGATGAAACGAATGCTTCAAATAGGGATGATTGTTTTGGTACTGATGGGAACTATCGGTATTCCATTCTATCAGCATACTTGTTTGCATGAAAACAGAGTTTTAAAATCTGTTTTTCTTCCTTCAAACGAATGTTCGGAGGAGCATTTGAAAGAGGAGCAGCCAGCTTGTTGTGCAACTTCGCAAGTAAGTGAATCTAATGAAACTGCAATTTCTGACGATTGTTGCTTGGATGAGGTTTCCAATTGGCAGTTTTCTTTTTTCTTTTTTCAAGATGTACATCCGGTGTTTTCGGAAGTATTGGAAGAAGTATCGATTCTTTCATTCTTTTCCCATTTTGAAATTATTTGGGTAAACAAAGATCAACAACTTTTCTCAGGGTCTGATCCCCCCAATTTACTAACATCTCTCGAAAGATTAACTCATTTGTGTATTTGGCGTCTGTGATTCCCTTCATTTTTGTACTAAAAAGTGAAGTCGAATTAAACGTTAAAAACAATGAAATATATCGTATTCGGTTTTTTCCTGTTTTTTCTTTCAACCAGTCAAGCCCAACTTCAAGGGATTGTATTTGGAATAAAGAATGGAGGAAAAATCCCGCTTAAACAAGCAAAAATAATACTCAAAAAAGCTCAAACTCAAGTTTACTCAGAAGAGAACGGGAGGTTTGAGATGATACTACCGAAAGATTTACCAGATGTTTTGGTTATTTCTGCACCAGGATACGAAAGTGATTCTGTTACTGTAACAAAAGACGATCGATTTTCAGGATTGGAGATCATCCTGTTCGAAGTCGATGAATTGGAAGAAGTTGTGGTCGAATTTAAACGAGATTCTAAGAATTTTTCCCGATTAAAACCGCTCCAAGTAGAACATTTGGGTGAAGGAGAATTGAAAAAAGCAGCTTGCTGTAATTTGTCGGAATCTTTTGAAACGAATGCCACTGTTGATGTGAATTTTACCGATGCAGTTTCTGGGGCGAAGAAAATTCAATTACTTGGTTTAGATGGTGTTTATACCCAGCTTCAAATGGAGAATATTCCGTTTTTAACAGGTTTGGAAAGCAGTTTCGGCTTGAATTCTGTTCCTGGAACTTGGGTGGAATCTATTCAGATTACGAAAGGAACTGGATCTGTAGTCAATGGTTATGAATCAATGGCTGGGTTGATAAATGTCGAATTTCGTAAGCCAACAACGATGCAACGCGTTTTCGTAAATGGATACGCCTCTAGTTTGGGAAGAGCAGAATTAAATGTTCACGGAGGACAAGTCATCAATGATAAATGGAGTACGGGAACTTTCGCACACGTTTCAACCTTGCAAAGTGAGTGGGACATGAACAAAGATGGTTTTCGCGATGCACCTTTGAGTAAATCTGGAGCATTCATGAATCGCTGGGATTATATGGGTAAAAAGTTTGAAACTAAATTTGGAGTGAATGCCTACTACGATCAACGATTGGGAGGACAGCTTTACGGAAGTGCGAGCAGATACAAAGCGGAAACAACCAATCAACATGCTGAGTTTTTTGCGAAAACGGGATTCTTGTTCCCAAAGAAGCCCTATCAAAGTTTTGGAATAGTATATCAATTCAAATACCACCAATCGGATGGTTTATACGGATTGAGAAACTTTGGAGGACGTGAATTACGTGGTTACATAAACGCCATTTATGACGGAATTATTGGTACAACTACTCACAAGTATAAAGTGGGGATTTCAGCGGTTGGTCAGGATTTACAGCAACATATTGATTCTGTAAAATTCAATCGAAATGTGATTACACCAGGAGTTTTTGCTGAATATACGTATACTGGAACACGCTTGGTAGTTGTTGCTGGAATGCGTGCAGATGTTCAAACCGCTTTTAGCAATCAAAAAGAGAAATTTCAATTTTCACCAAGAGTTCATGCCAAATATACCTTGGATGAGTTTACGGATATCCGTATTACGACTGGAAAAGCATGGAGATTGCCGACAGTCGTGATGGATAATTCGTCCTTATTGGCAACTTCTAAAGCTTGGGTTGTGACTAGTAGTAATGAACAGGAAGAAGTTTGGAATTCTGGAATTTCTGTGATTCGTACGATGAAATGGTGGAATCGCGCGGCAAGTATTTCTGCCGATTTTTACCACGCGCGTTTCACAAAGCAATTTATTATCGACCGGGAGCAATCAACGGATTCTATCTTCTTTGGTTTTCAACGAAATGTTTCCCGAAGCAGTACCTTTCAAACGGAATTGAGCTTTATGCCATGGAAAACAATTACATTTCGTGTAGCGTATAAATATCTGGAAGTAAAGGCCGATTACGCTGGAAGTTTGAGACAACAAGTGATGATTCCGCAACACAGAGGATTGTTCAATGTTGCTTTTGCGAGTCGAAATAAAAAATGGGAAGTTGATGGTACGATTTCTGTATACAGTCCTATGCGATTGCCAGATGTTACTTTACCAGACGGAACGCGTTTAATGAATGAGAAAAGTTCTGTAGTTCCAGTTGGATTGGCACAAATTACACGTCATTTCAAACAATGGGATATATATGTTGGAGGGGAAAACTTGTTTAACTTCAAGCAGAAGAATCCGATCATTAGCGCGAATAACCCGTATGATCCAACGTTTGATGCAACCCGTGTTTGGGCGCCCGTTATGGGAACGGTAGTTTACGCAGGATTTAGATATGAGATAAAACGAAAAGTAGAAAAAAAATAAAACCGATAAATCATGAAAAATAGTTTGTTATTAGTAGTTCTTTTAGTTGTAAGTAATTTTGGATTTGGACAGAAAACTACAGCTAAAACAGAAACAGTTGTCATTCAAACAAGTGCTGAATGTGATGAATGTAAAGAGCGGATTGAAGGTTCATTGAATTACACGAAAGGAGTGAAATTCGCAGAATTAGATGTACCCTCGCGAAAATTGACTGTGAAATTCAAATCTGATGTTATTTCATTAGAAGAAATTAAGAAGCAAATTTCCTCATTGGGTTATAATGCAGATGAGGTTCTTGCAGATCCAACGGCATTCGAAAAACTACCAGCTTGTTGCAAACCAAATGGAATGGAAAAGCATGAAGAACACGGCGGTCATTGATTGACTAATTGATTCTTTTAAAATTTAATCCTCGTGTCCTTCGTGATCTTATTGGTTTATTTATCAAAAGTCACATGAAGAGCACGAGGTTTTTTATATTCGTAAAAAACAGCTTGTCTCATGACCGATCATTTGTTATTTAGAAACTACGCTTTATCCTTGCCAGAAGCTACGGAAGAACCGCATTTCGAGAAAAATTCCTACCGAGTGAAGAAGAAAATTTTCGCAACAGTCAGTTCGAATGAAGTTTTTTTTGTAGTGAAACTAACTGATGTACAGCAATCGCTATTTTGCAAATGGGATGAAAGTGCATGCCACCCTGTTCCCAACAAATGGGGATTACATGGTTGGACGCGCGTTTATTTCGAAAAGGTAGGTTTGGACTTTTTGAAAGATATTGTGAAGACTTCGTATTCGAATGTGGCACCGAAGAAGTTGGTGGAATTATTACACGATGAAAAGTAAATCACAGCTGTTTAAGAATATTTAGTGGAGTATCAAATTCACTGATTTGTTTCAGGTATTCTTTCTCTTTATCATTCAATTCCCTCGTTCCCAAAGCTGTTATTTCCTTTACTTCTCCGTTTTTATTTTTTCGGATAAATTCGATTTCTTCAATTTGAATTTGCTTTGGAATTCCAATAGGAGTTAAGTCTAGAAATTGACCATATGAGAGTTTTCCAGATACAATTTCTCCACAGAGAAAGAATGATCGGTTTGTCAGTTGAAAACAAATTTCGAGTTTGAATTGAGCAACAATATTAGCGTTCATGAAGTTGTATTATTCTTCTGCTTTCTTAAACATTCCACCAACTTCTTTCGATAGACGCTGAATGGTTTCAACACCTGCAGCAAGTGGACTTCCACTCATATCGTCGTAAGCTGCATACGATAAATCTGCTGAACTTTGTGAAGGATAGACAAATATGTAGTCCAGTTTTGAGTTTTCTTTTTCGATGCGTTGTGGCAATGATTCCATTCCTGTGAATGCCGACACTGAACCTGAACGTGCAAAAACAGATACAAATAATTGATTTTCGCCAAAACTCGGAAGTTTTTCAACAATTTCTTCTGGTGATTCAATGGGGAAATGAGTTAAATCGGCACTGAATTTTCGGTAGGTTCTGTATGCTTTGAATTTCTCAAATGTTTCGCGGGTACTATACACATCAATGTCCAAATTCAATTCTTTGGAAATCCGCATAACTCGTTCTAGCCATTGATTGCAATCTTGTTCCAATTCTGCATAAACTGGACATACCACCGATATTTTTCGGTAACTCGAAAACGAATGATTGAAGTGGCAGAAGAAAACTGTTTTCTCACAAACATTCAACAAATGCTCACGGTCATCACCAATTAATCTTTTGAGAAAGTTGATTTTTGAATTGTCATTGATTAATACAATATCGGCCACTAATTCTTTCGAGACACGTGAAATTCCACTCGATAGATTGTGATCAATCGTAGCCATTGCATGCACGTTGATTTCTCCGCTATTGTAATGCGTGATGAAATCGTCTATGTGTTTTCTGGATCTTCGAATCCGCATTTCAGCTTCTTCATCATTTTCTAAAACACTGACCACCGAAATGGGATTCATCACTGTTTTATCAGTAATCAGAACCGAAAAATCGAGTAATTGTTCGTTTCCTTTCAGTTCATTAGCAGCAACCAAAACATGTTGACTTCGCATAGAAGGCCCTTCCAACGGTTCATTTTTGGTTTGCGCAATGAGTAGTTTTTTTCCAGCATTTTCCGTTACGAATGAAGCCGTCATACTCGTAATCAAAATGAGAATAACCGTTCCGTTGACAATTTCAATGTCTAAAATCCCCATCGTGTAACCCACGTTGATAACCGCTAAAGTTGCAGCAGCATGCGCGGTACTTAAACCAAAAATCAATTGTCTTTCGGGAGCTTTTAGTTTGAAAATGAGTTGAGTAATTAGAGCTGCGAGGAACTTGCTGAAGATGGCAAAAGTGCTTAAAATTCCTGCAATTGCCCAAGCCCAAGGTTCTTTGGCCAAAGCATTTAAATCCACAACCATCCCGATTGTAATCAAAAAGAAGGGAATAAATAACGCATTTCCCATAAATTCAACGCGATTCATCAATGTGGACGAATGTGGAATCAAACGATTCATCACCAATCCGGCAACGAAAGCGCCAATAATCCCTTCAATTCCTGCTACTTCAGCCAAAAATGCAGAGAAGAAGAGGATGGATAGTACATAGATGAATTGAGAAGACTTTTCGGATTCTAGTTTTCGAAAGAACCACCGTGAAATTTTTGGAACTCCCCAAAACATGATTAAACTAAAGATAGAAAGTGTGATTGCTAAATGCACTAAAATACTCGTGTTTATCACACCATTGTCGGAGCCGGAAATAACTGCTAGAATAATTAAAACGGCAGTATCTGTAAGAATTGTTCCACCAACTGCGATGGCAACCGCTTCCATTTTAGAAATACCAAACTTGGAAACGATAGGGTAGGCAACTAGCGTATGTGTAGCAAACATACTTGCAGTTAACAAACTTGCAATTTCATTCAATCCAAGAATATATCTACAAGTTGGATACCCTAAAAGAAGTGGAATGAAAAAAGTAAGAGCCCCAAAAACCAATGATTTGTTTCTGTAGCGTTTGAAATCTTGCATGTCGAGCTCCAATCCAGCCATAAACATGATGTACAACAAACCAATTTTGGAAAACATATTGACAAATCCTGTTTCCATATTGGCTTTCGAAATCAATTGAAAACCATTTGGACCTATGATTACTCCAGAAATAATGAGTCCAATCAATGCGGGTATTTTCACCTTTCTGAGAAGAATAGGAGAGAAAAGAATGATTAAAAGAAGAATGGAAAAGGTTAGAATCGGATTTTCCAAAGGCAATTTAAACTCGCCAATTAAGTTTTGGAACTCTTTAGAAAACTGTGCAAATAACCCGTTCATCTATCAGGAATAATTGCTACAAAAGTAATCGCATTTTTCAGGAATTTATCCGTTTAGTTAATATGAATGAATAAAACCTTTTTTTAGTATTTTTCAGCAATTCAAGAATTTACTTTTTTGAATCTCAAAATGCTTACTACTTTTGCGCTTGTTGTAGATGAAGGAAATGCCATTTAGACATCCTGAAAAAACAGGTTTTGGCATCGTTTTTGTCTTCAGCTTCAAAAATTTAATATCATTGCTATGAAACAATTCTTTACTCTTTTTATTTTATTAGTTCTCTCACAGTTGTCAACCGCGCAACAGAATACAAATCTGGTTTTCTTTTCGGAACAAGGGCAACAATTTTACATTGTATTAAATGGAGTTCAGCAAAACGTGAATCCTGAAACAAATGTGCGAGTTACGAATCTTATTCAACCGTATTACAAAGTAAAAGTGAAATTTACGGATGGAATGACACCAGATATTGATAAGACAATTAATTTTAATCCAGGAACTGAAACAACTTATACTATTCGAAATTCAAACAAAGGAGAAGTTGTTTTAAGATGGATGAGCGAGGTTCCTATTCAACAGGCTCCTCAACCAATGCCAAATCAACAAGTGATAATTTATCACAGTACTCCGCCGGTAACGACAGTCACTCAAACAACTGTAATTTCCAGTACAACAACCAATCCGTCTAATTCTGAGCAGATTAATATGGGAGTGAATGTGAATGATCCTATGAACGGTGGGACTAATATTAATATCAATGTGAATGGAACTGGAATGAATAACCAAACACAAAGTACTACAACTACCTATTCTACTACCACAACTACTTCAGGAAATGTAGGAACCGTGCAGCAATCACAATCTGCTTACGTGATGCCTGGTTATAACGGAAATGTTGGTTGTAACGGATATCCAATGAGTGAGACTCGTTTTAATGAAGTGGTTCAATCGATTAAATCCAAGAGTTTTGATGACTCTAAATTGACGATGGCAAAACAAGTGATCAATACCAACTGTATGACCAGCGGCCAGGTTAAGCGTTTGATGTTGTTGTTCAGTTTTGAAGATACGAGATTAGACCTTGCTAAGTATGCTTACGGTTATACTTACGATATCGGGAATTATTACCAGTTGAACGATGCATTTACATTTGAATCAAGTATTGATGAATTGAATGCATATACCAGTGGATTTAGAAGATAAGAATCACAGAGAAATAAATTTAAAAACCCCATTTGTCAGATGACAAATGGGGTTTTTCATGAATGATAACTTAGAGTTTTAAAATAGAAGATAAATACCCCATAGACCTATTCGATTGATTTTTCAAAAAAATTCGTACTCTAATATTCGTCGTTTTAGATCAATAATTACGGTTTTAAAATAAGTACTGATGGAGTATTTGTGAGCCATAAGCTTTGCGTTTCAACTGCTTTTCTCCAACTGTCGTGGCTAATCAGCATTAAATCTTGTTCGCTCATAAATTCTTTATCTAATCGCGGTTCTGTTTGCAATGAAATGTGATTTGGAGCAACTTGTTCAATCATACGAATAGATTCTTTCAATTCTGGATGAGTTTTCACTATACCCGACGAATCAATAATTGTTACACGTGCATTACTGTGATGAATCAATTTTTGTGCATAAACCAATAAGAAACTATCGTGGATTGAGAAAATAGGCAAGAAGACATTTTCTACTTTTTCTAAGTTTTTATCAATTACAATTCCAATGGGTAATTTGGCATTTTTGATTAATTGACGCGTTCTTTCATCAAAAACAGTGTTTTCAAATAGGGGTTCTTTCCCTGTAATGGTTTCGTATAAACGTTCTGGATTGATAAGTTTGGTTGTAAATCCTAAAATTCGACCGAGAAGAGACCCTTCAAAAACAGAACTTCCAATTCCGATTAAGAGTAAATCGAAATTTCCTGCATTCGAAGTGTCTGTAATTTCTTTGTCAATGTCTACTGTAGGTTTGAATAACGTAACAACAGGCATGTGCAATTTTTGCGATTCTTCCGAAATAGGAGCAAAACTGCTTCTTTCGTACTCTTCGGCGTTGAATTGATTCAAATCATTACTCAATGAAACATGTAATGCCGTAATATTGGCATTTTCGGGAGATTTTCGAATAAAACTATTGGCTAATCTCAGTAATGTTCGACCTCTTTCTGGACTTCCGAATGAAAGTAAAATTGAGTATTTTGTCGAAAGAACTGCTTTTCCGGCCTGTTGTTCAGCTGATTTCTTTTCAGGAACCAACCAATTGATTAAATCCAAAATAGGTCCAGTCATAAATGTTGTGATAAGTGCCATTAAAACAAGCATTGCAAAAATTTCATCGGATAAAACACCTAAATCATACCCAATATTTAAAACGATGAGTTCCATCAAACCGCGGGTGTTCATCAGTGCTCCTATAATCAAACTATCTCTCCAAGACTGTCCAACGAATTTGGCAGCAAGGGCAGACCCCAAGAATTTCCCAATTATTGCAACAGCGATTATAATGAAAGCGATTAACCATAAATGCCAATCATTCAATAAACCTATTTGAGTTCTTAGTCCAGTGAATACAAAGAATAATGGAAGCAACAATAGAACGGCTACATCTTCAATTTTTTCAATGAAAATAGTGCGGAAATTCATGTTTGCAGGCATAATAACTCCAGCCAAAAATGCCCCAAATAATGCATGAATTCCAATCACTTCAGTAGCAAATGATGAAATTAATAGGGTGATGAAGAAAATGGCAACCACTGGCTTACTCAAGCTTTCTTTGTTGGAATGTTTGTCTCCTAATCGTTTTAAGAATGGCTGAACAATTTTCAACATTAGAAATACGTACCCAATTGCCATGAAAATAATGTAGATGGCGCTTAAAACAGACCCGGCTTTCACAATTGCAATAACAGCAGCCAAAATACACCAAGCAGTAATATCGTCTGCTGCTGCACACGTAATCACAATGGAACCCAATTTGGTTTTACTCAAACCTCTTTCTTGAACTATTCGAGCCAAGACGGGAAAGGCTGTAATACTCATTGAAATTCCAATGAACAATGCGAAGGAAAGGAAGTTGATATTTGCAGGAGCGAATTCAGAGTAAATAAAATAAGCTAATCCGACACCTAGGGTAAAAGGGAAGATAATACTTGCATGACTGATTACAACCGCATCGTTTGCTTTGTTCTTCAATGTTTTTAGTTCCAATTCCATTCCAACAACAAACATGAAGAGAATCAAGCCAATTTGACTTAAAAATTTCAGATTGTCCATCGATTTATCAGGGAAAACAAAGTGCGAGAACTCTGGAAAGTACATTCCAATGAAAGAAGGCCCTAGAAAAATACCTGCTATGATTTCACCAATCACCGAAGGTTGCCCAATTTTTTTACAGAAAAAACCAAAAATGCGCGCTACAACAATAATGGTAACGATTTGCAACAAGAGAATCGCTAATGGATGGGTCAGGTTGTGATAATACGTTTCTGTGAATTGTTGCCAAGTAGATGCAGTAGCTACGGGTTTGAATGTTGTTACTTTTCCAGTTTCTAGCGATTTTCCGGAAAGGATAACCCCAAAAATCAATGCGGAAAATCCACCAATTGTAAGAATGTAAAATAAGAGATTTCTGAGATTACGCATAACATGAAATTTTAAGCAAAAGTAAGCGTGTAATTCAGGAAAGAAAACACTCTGTTTTAAGAATGTACTGAAACCCGTTTTTATTGTACCGACAGCAGATCAGTTGTGGCTGATCGCTGCGGTACAAGTACAGAAGATTATTGATTGAAAGCTTCAAGGAATGTCTTTCGATAATTTTCACTCAAACTAAATTCGATGTATTTCCCATCCTTCATTCGGATTTTACTCAAGACTACATCTCCTTGGTATCCTTGAATAAACTCTTTTGAAACCAATTCAGATTTGGAAATTCGAATGAATGAAATGGAGTCTAATTCTTGCAGCAATTGATCGAAGGATTTGTTTTTTACTACCAATTCATCTCCCTTTTCCAAGAGTAATAATTTGTCTCTTCGGTCATACGTATCTGTGGAAAAACGAACAATGGCAGAAAGTTGAATGGTGAATTTTCCTTTGTTGGTGTTTACAGTCCAAGTTGCCTGATTTTTTGATTGTTCTATGCGGATTCTCACTTTCTCAATAGCGCGTTCCAAGCGTTCTCGTTGAACTGGTTTTCTCAAATAATCAATCGCTTCAATATCAAATGCATCTGCAGCATATTCGTTGTGTGCAGTAGTGAAAATAATGGGTTTCGAATCGAGTTTTTCAGCAACTTGTAATCCGCTGAGATTGGGCATAACAATGTCTGAAATGCAAAAGTCGAATGAAAGATTGGGAACCTCCGATAAGAAAACGAGTGGATTGTCAAATGCTTTTACAACTTCTATATCCGAAATGCCTTCACAGAGCGTTCTCAGGTAGGAGAGGGCGAGTAATTCATCGTCCAACAAAACAACTCGAAGTAGCGGTTTATCCATTTAGTTTCAGTTTGAGACGCGCATGAAAAACGGGCGATTCGTTTTTTAAGGTTAATTCATAAGCATTGGGATACCCAATTTTCAACCGTTCTTCTAAGTTTTTGAGTCCCAAACCACTGCGTTCTTTTTTCATGGGAGTACTTTCCGAAATGCGATTGCTCACTTCCAACAAAAAGACGTCGTCCACAATCTCTAAATGAATCGAAATAAACGATTCGTTTTTTTGGAAATCGGTATGTTTGAAAGCATTTTCGATTAAATCGACAGTTATGAGTGGCAATATTTTCAGATTGCTGATCCGCTCGTCTTTCAAATTAATCGTGTTGCGGATCCGTAAGTCGAACAAAGGACTAAGCTTAAGCCGATTGATCTCAATAAAATTCGCTGCAAAATCCATTTCTTCCTGTAAACTTACAAGCGGTTGGTCACTTTCATACAAAATGTAATCCAATACTCCAGAAAGTTTATCCATTGAGTAATAGGTTTGATACGCATGTGATTGAATCGAATTTAAGGCGTTTTTAAACAAGTGTGGATTCAATTTGTAGCGAATCACACTCAATTCATTGGAATGTGCCAAAGCGTTCAATTCGTGATTTCTCGTTGAAAGATCTTTGTTGTTTTTTTGCGCCTCTTTTAATTTCAAAGACAGGATTCTGCAATAGACAATCAATGCCAATGCAACAACGGAAGTAGAAAAAAATGCAACTAGAATCATAATGATGTGTCGAAGATACAGTTTTTGGTGATTGAAACTGTCGTTTTAGCCGTTTGGCCTTCTACTGTTTATTTTTTCCAGAATTGCCAGCTCTTCTTAGTCCTTCTTGATTTCCACTTTTCAAATTCCTTGGTGATTTTAGTAGTGATTAAATCGTAATTCTCCCAAGTATTGGGGATTTCGTAAAGAGAATCGTATTTTCCTTTTAATAATTCGTCGTAATCGTACATGTACGTTCCCAAACGTTTATAATAACGGGTGGTAAATTCCAATCCTTCTTCATTTAAAAAATATTCCAGGAGTTTTTCATCACAATATTCAAATAGAAATTCCCTTCCAGTGATCTTTCTGGATTTCACCTTTTGAATTCCTTCAGCAGAATCTTCGAGAAATGTTTTTTCTAATAGATTGTTGTCAATAATCCAATTCAAGTACATTCCAATATGTGTTCCACCGTTTTCTTTTGGAAGACCTTTAGGGAAATCCCCGCCATAATGCCAATTGGCTTGATCAATCGATGCCATTTAGTTTGATTTAATGTGTTATTTTTTTTCTTTTGTCAATTTCAAATTCATCGCAATAATAGTTTTCTGAAACTCCTTCGTATTCCAATCCGTAATAAAAGTCTGAATACCACTCCTGAAAGCTTTTTGACAGATAAAGATTTTTGCTTTTTATCATGCAGAATAAAGAGTTTCCGCCCTTTTCGTACCCAGAGAAAAGGCACCCGAAGCAGCAACGCAAGTGTTTTTTGAGCGGAGTATATATTCTGTTGAGTTGTCGAAATATCTCCTCCAACCCCTGCCAATCTTCTTTTATATCGATATTTTCAGATTCATTGAAAAAATGGATTTCCTGACTCAATTCCGAGTAGTTAACTACAAAAGTGAATGAAGTTTCTTTGACTGCATCTTGTTCAATGGTAAAAATCGGGAGTTTAAATTCCAGCTCAAAATCGGTTATTTCGTCGAATTGAGTCAAGTCAAAATCGAATTTATTTCCAAATTGATCAAAAGATTCTTCCGAAATTTCCCAATGCTGGTTAAGTTTAATACTATTCTCCAACGTATATCCATCAATGTTCAGGGTAAGGGAGGACCTATCTTCAAATTCCAGTTTTGCATTTAATGGACCATTTTTAGTTCGGATAATAGCGTTTGGGTCTAGCAGCATGGGTGCATTTTTAAATCAACAGAGTTTATTTTCATCGCTTATTCAGCATCAAACAACTCGTCAATCATCGTTTGAATTTCTTCACCTCGTTCAAGTGGAACAAGGGCAATTGGGTTGCTATCGCTGTCCAGGGGGAATTGCACAATTGCAAAGTCGTATTCTTCTAAACGCTCTTCTGCGTCAAAAATGAGCTCAAACATACCATCTGCGTCTTCGGCATCTTCTTCAGAAAACAAATCAGTCTCTATTTTCCCTTTGGAAAGTAGCTTAAGGGCGTAGTTTAATTCGTCCGAATCTGCTTTCCAATCTAATTCATAGAGAAAATCTTTTTCATCTAATTTGTCTAATAGGTAACACACCGTTTGCTCTTTGTTTCCGGGAACACTGATTCCTCGGTTGCTGAAATATTCCTCCTGATGCTTGTTGAAAAAGTCGCTGGGATTGGTATCTGATTCTAGTAATTCACTTGCTAAATGCTTGCTGAAGGATTCATCATTTGTAAGAGCGATCAACAGATTGAAGTAGTTTTTTTCGGTATTCATCGATTCGAGATTTCTAATTTGATTTAACTGTTTGGTTGGATTTTAATGCAATTCATTGTTAACCATACTAATATAGATAAAAAAGAAATAAACGACGTTATTCTGCTAAGTAAATTGGGTTCATAGCAAGATAAGACGTCTATCCTTGCAGATAAATCGATTTAAACTATTCAAAGCCAATTTTCAATAGAATGTTAGATTAAACTATCTGGAGCAGATTTTTTAGCATCCATTTTGAGCTGATACTCTTTTCGGATTTTCTGTGCTTCAAGAATTTCAGAAAAGAAAGGTTCGGTTATTTTTTTGATTTCATCTTCAGAAATATCAAGTAGATGTGCATTGTGAACCAATTGGAACCAAGGTCTATATCCTTTAAAGTCATAATTTCCAAAAATGATTACAGGCGTGCCTTTTATGTAAACGGTCGTTTTATCAGCAAGCACCCATTGGTTTGCCCAAGTGTATAAATACTTGGCATCTTCTTCACGAAGTCTTAAACAAGAATGAGAGGAAGGATATCCGGGTAAATCGTATTGATGCCAACCGATTCCTTCTTTGTTCATGATGTTGAAATTCCAGCGTAATTCCCACTCGTCGTTAAAGGTACTGATTGTCTTTTTAGCTTTCCAATTGGTAGAGAAAAGTCCCCTTGGCGTCTGATCTCTCTCTCGTCCCATATTTGTAGGTCCTGTATACACCAATTCCCCTTTTTCGTATGCTCCGAAAGTCTGTGTAGGGTATGAAAAAAAGATGATTTTGTCAATTTCCTTTAATGAAGAAACTTTCAATGGAAATGGAAGGTAATATACCAAATCACCACTTAAATCGACTGGTAAAATGACAGAATCCATTTTTAAAAAATTCAAGCTATCGGTTCTATTTACTGCAAACACAATTGCTCGTTGTTCGGAGGTAATAGTAGAATCTTGCAACCAGTATTTTGCATCACTTATTTTATAAGCGATTGTTTTCGGTTGTTTCCATCTTTGCAAAGTGGTTTTATCATTCGTTTCATCCGATTTTTTATTCGGCTGACATGAAACGAGAAAAGCAGTAATACTAATAACAAGGCCCCAATTTTTCATAGTTGATCTCTCTTTGATCTAAATCTCAGGCAAATTGTTTTAAAAAGTGTTACATAATTATTGGAATAGTGAATTGTTTGGTTAAAAATGATTAATTGTTGGGTGATTGGATTCTTTCAAATCAAAAATTATTTTACTTATTTTCATTCCATGAAATAGATTTACTTTATTCTTTTTGTTCTTTGTCTGTAAAGTGTTCGTTTACATTCGCTGCCGAAATCAGTAAGAATGGAGGATAATAGTATTTTCTTTAAGAAAGGTGTTTATAAAGTGTTTTTCAATGATCCGATAGACCGACTTCATGAAGTCCAGTTGGAGCATCCAGGAGTTGTATTTGAACTTACTTTGTGCCAATTGGAATCGGAACCTCGCGATTTGTCAGCAAAGAGACGTAAAATTCTAATTAAATCATTTCATCAGGCAGGATTGGATATGAATCGGATAGTTTTCGATTCTAAAACAGTTTATGTGAAAAATTTCAAAGATCATCAGCTTTCTCTTGAAGCAAATGTATTGGATTCTGTAGGAGCTATTCTGGAAGGGAAAGTACTTTCGCTAGATTAGTCTAGTAACTTAATAGAATATTAACATTTGTTTTTTCAACATTCGCCAATCAATTTCTTTTTTTTCACTAATTTCGCACCCATAAATTTTATACTCAAGGACTATGTCATACTTGTTTACCTCAGAATCAGTTTCTGAAGGACACCCGGATAAAGTAGCGGATCAAATTTCAGATGCGCTAATTGATAACTTTATGGCTTTTGACCCAACGTCGAAAGTCGCTTGCGAAACCTTAGTAACGACTGGACAAGTTGTCTTAGCTGGTGAGGTAAAAACGAATACGTATTTAGATGTGCAATCAATTGCGCGCGAAGTGATTCGTAAAATTGGTTACACGAAGTCTGAATACATGTTTGAAGCGAATTCTTGTGGAATTCTTTCTGCTATTCACGACCAGTCTTCTGATATCAATCAAGGAGTTGATCGTAAAGTTTCGAATGATGATTTTGAAGCGAAAGCAGATGCTCAAGGAGCAGGAGACCAAGGAATGATGTTTGGCTATGCAACGAAAGAAACAGAGAATTACATGCCGTTAGCTTTGGATTTGGCACACAATATTCTACAAGAATTGTCTAAAATCCGTAATAACGAATCTCATATCATCGGTTATTTGCGTCCAGATGCAAAATCTCAGGTAACTATCGAGTATTCTGATGACAATGTTCCACAACGTATTGATTCAATCGTAGTTTCTACACAACACGATGATTTCGGAGCAGAAGCAGACATGTTGAAAAAGATTAAAGAGGATATTATCAGCATCGTTATTCCTCGTGTAAAGGCGAAGTTGAAACCAGAATTACAAGCTTTGTTCAATGATCAGATCACTTACCACATCAATCCAACAGGGAAATTCGTTATCGGAGGACCTCACGGAGATACAGGCTTGACAGGTCGTAAGATTATCGTTGATACATACGGTGGAAAAGGTGCTCACGGTGGTGGTGCATTCTCTGGGAAAGATCCTTCAAAAGTAGACCGTTCTGCAGCTTATGCAACACGCCACATCGCGAAAAATTTGGTAGCTGCTGGATTGTGTGATGAGGTATTGGTTCAAGTTTCTTACGCAATTGGTGTTGCGAAGCCATGTGGTTTGTTCATCAATACTTACGGAACTTCTAAATCAAACTTGACGGATGGAGAAATCGCTAAGAAATGTGCTGAAATCTTCGATATGCGCCCTTATGCAATTGAACAACGTTTGAAATTGAGAAACCCAATTTACTCTGAAACTGCAGCTTACGGACACATGGGACGTAAGAATGAAGTAGTAAAGAAAACATTTACTGCTCCAGATGGAACTCAAGTTGTGAGAGAAGTTGAATTGTTTACTTGGGAAAAATTAGATTTCGTAGATAAAGTAAAAACTGCTTTCGGATTGTAAGAAGTAGCTTATTAAAATAATATGAATCCTGACTCGGCTTTGGCTGATGTCAGGATTTTTTTTTTGAGATTGATAATTATAGATCATTGTCCAATAAAAATAAATTAGAATTATTAAAATGCTTTTTAATAGAGGTATTGCAGACGATTCTTTAATTTCGAGACTTATTATTCGTGAAAATGATTTTGGATGAAATTTTTGTCGGATAACAATGTTACTTTTTGTTTTTTCAGACATTCACCTAAAAAGTCTGATATGAAAAGTTTTATTCCAATCCTATGTATTCTAATAACTACGTTTACAGCAATTGGCAGAGATGTGGAAAGTATCTTGAGCCAAAGAGAAGTCTCTAAGAATGTTTACCGATTAAAGATTGGTCTTGTTCCTGCCATTGTATTGCCAATGAGTTATGGAAATCACCAGCTTATTTCTGAATCTGACAAAGCGAAAATCCGGGAATCGAATGTGTTGAGTATCGATTTGGTGTATACGGATTTTCCGAAAGGACAGGATTTAACGAATTTGAACAGAATGCGTTTGCGAGAACTTTCGAAGCTTCGCAAAGAATTGATCAATGATGAACGTATTCCTTGGACAATCATCAAGCAAACAGGCTGTGAGAATGAAGAAGAGGCCCGAGTCTTGTTTCATGGTATTGTAATTCATTACAGAATAAAACAATCGGAAGCTGTTTCTGAAGCAGATCGTTCTTATTTTGGTGGATTGCCTAAAACAGGAGCTGAATTGAACAAGTTAGTATCAAAAGCTAGTCCGTATGGAATTAGTCTGAAAGATTCTACGGTGATTCAAATTTTGGAACGAAATAAGAATTGGAAAGACATGTTGGTTGTTGCGGATTTGACAGGAAGTATGTCTCCATATTCTGCTCAGTTGCTCGTTTGGTTTCAACTAAGAATGAAAGATGATCGTGTAAAGAAAGTAGTGTTTTTTAATGATGGAGATTTAACTCCTGATTCTAAAAAGCGCGTTGGAGAGATTGGTGGGATTTATCTTTCAAAATCTACAAAATACGAAGATGTTTTAGCCGCTGCTGAAAAAACGATTCGAGGCGGAGGAGGTGGAGATGGTCCAGAAAATAATTGTGAGGCAATTTTGAAAGGTTTGGAAGTCTTCCCAACGGCGAAAGAAGTTATTTTGGTAGCAGACAATTTTGCACCGATTAAAGACCGAGTTTTAGTTTCAAAAATTTCAGTACCTGTTCGGATTATCTTGTGCGGAACAGAGTTCGGTTATGTGAATACAGAATATTTAGATTTGGCAAGACGCACTGGTGGTTCGGTACATACGATGGAAACGGATTTGATTGATTTAGCGAAGAAAAATGAAGGAGATGTTGTGAGAATAGGAAAGCATTCCTATCGATTGATTAATGGAACTTTTGTTTTGGAGAAAAAAGCATAAAGAAACCAAAGAGCTTGTTACTTTTTGAGTAGGAATCATTATAAGAACAAGAGTCGGAAATACTCGAGTTAATAAGGGTAGTTTGGTGAAATCACATTCGTTATGCGGATGTGATTTTTTGTTGGAGTCAATAAATATCGAATTTCCAATTTGCCAATTCGCCAATTCGCAATATTACGAACCGACAGTCTTCATGGGTTTTTCAAAGCATTTTTACAACATTTTCGAAGCCTGAACTAGTTTCAATTCCCCATAAGTCACCTTGTCTCCCAATTCATCTTTAATTGCCCCCAAGCTTTTTCCTTCGGCTTCTTCTAAATAGGTTTCAATTTCACTGATTCGCTTTGGATCTAAAACGGCTGAGATGTCTATTTTTTCCTCCTGAATGAGTTTTGCAAAATGGCCTTCGATAGTGGATAAACCTAGTTGACGTTCATTGGCAATTTCTTCCATCGTTTTTCCTTCTTCGAATAATTCAAAGGTGATTTCGTACGTATTTTTCTTAACTACTTTTTCCTCCTTGATTTTCTTGGGTTTCACCAGTTCAATCACATCTACAAAATCTTCTTCCAGCATTTCATCCATCATCGAGCGATTTGCACGTAACTCTTGCTGAATACTGTGGCCTTTTGCGATCACATAGTTGGTTATTTCAGCTGATTTAACAGTCTCTTTGGTGAACGGTTTTCCATTTAAAATTGCTTCCATCAATAAACGAACTTTCATCAAGCGATGAACAACAGCGATTACTTCTTGTTCCACTTCTTCGAGTTCTTCCGAATAAGACTTCGTTTTTTTGATTTTAGCCAATTCGTAACGCCTTTTCATGATGGAGTAGACTTGTGCGTCCAATGGTTTGAAAAAGTACTGATAAGCAGCTTGAACGCGATCGTGAATGAATTCCCATTCTGGTTTTTCTTTTGAAAAAAGATTGGTTATCTGATTTTGAAATTTTCGAGCAGCATCAAACGTAGATTGAACTGTTTGCATCTGTGTGGCTACCCAAGAATGGTCTTTCCCTTTTTCCGTTTTTGGGCCTTGATTCTTAAATCCAATTTCAAACGTTGCCCATTTGGTGGTGTAATCATACCAATCGAAAGCTTGCTGTAAACTGGTGTAAACAAAACGTGCAGTTTCTTGATCCAGATACAACTGCATGCGCTCTTCTGGGGCTTTATTCGAAGCGTAGGAAACAACTTGTTTATCGTTTACCAATCCATTCATTGAAAGTGGCTTCAAAAGAACCAATCCATTAAGACTTCGCAAGCGTGATAACGCCACGTAAGCTTGTCCTGGAGCAAACACATTCGATATATCCAATACCGCTTTTTCAAAGGTTAAGCCTTGACTTTTGTGAATGGTTATTGCCCAAGCAAGTTTGATGGGGTAGTGAACAAAGGTTCCAAGGGTTTCTTCTTCAATTTCTCCTTTTTGCTCGTTTAAACTGTATTTAATATTGGTCCATTCGTACTTATCAACTGTGATACTGCGCTTTTCCTCTTTGAAAAAAACCTCAATTTCACTACTCGAAAGTGATTGAATAACTCCCATTTTTCCGTTGTAGAAGTTTTTCTCAAAAGAAATGTCATTTTTGATAAACATAATTTGAGCACCAACTTTCAGTTCGGTTTCCTTTTCCAAAGGGAATAAATGAGGTGGGAAATCACCCTTTATTTCTGCTGAATAAGTAATTGATTTTTCCTTCAACGAATTCAATGCAGTAGCATTCATCTGGTCTGCTTTGGAATTGTGTGTTGTCAAAGTAATGTATCCATCTTCTTTGGTTGAATCAAAAGCTGGATTTACATAATTTTGAAGCAATTCTTGATCGGCGTGGGTTACTTGATTGTTCCGTAAGTTATTTAATAAATCAATGAAAAGTTGATCGTCTTGTCGGAAAATTTTATCTAATTCAATGTAAACGGGAGCTTGTTCTTGCAATACCTGTGCATTGAAAAAGAAAATTCCATGGTAATATTTTTGTAAAACAGACCATTCTTCTGGTTTGATCACTGGCGGAAGTTGTAACAAATCGCCTATGAAAAGCACTTGTAATCCACCAAAAGGACTATTGTTTTTGCGTACATTTCGCAATGTCCAATCAATGGCATCCAATAAATCTGCCCGTAGCATAGAAACTTCGTCAATAATCAACAATTCTACATTTCGAATTAAATTTTGACGTGTTTTATTGAAGTGAAAATGACGTTTCAACGTTTCTTTCGACTCAAATTTGGTGTTTCCTTGAACTAATCCTTCAGAAATGAAATCAGGGATAAAAGAACTAAATGGAAGTTGAAAAAAGGAGTGAATGGTAACTCCTCCCGCATTTAGTGCTGCAATTCCTGTTGGGGCAACGATTACCGTGTTTTTATGTGTGGTTTCAACAATCTTACGTAGCAAAGTGGTTTTACCCGTTCCTGCTTTACCCGTTAAGAAAACCGGACTATTTGTTTGATTGATGAAGCGCTCTGTGAACTCAGCTGGATTGCTTATTGTTGTACTATTTTTCATGACTTACTTGAAGTTAAGCAAAAAGATGGCTTTCCACAAGTGATTTTGGAAAAAAACAACCTATTCTTTCAGAACTTGCTTGTAAAGATAATGGATACTATTGTCTAAGTAATGTTTGTAGATATAATAAGCATGATTATCTCGAATTTGAATCCGAAGTGGATAAATGTGCTTCTCCAGATTTGTCAATTGAACTACTTTTCCTGTAGATGGATCAATCTGTCTGAGAGTTACCAGTCCATCATTTTCGTATTTCGCATACAGTTTTGTTTTTTCTTCATTGAGATAAAGAGTGTTTTTCCAGTTTTCAAAATAATGATAGCTAATTTGAAACGTACGAATTAGTTTACCTGAAATAGAAAAAACAAATGCGCTGTCCTTGAAATGATCGAAAATAAAAATGGAGTCTTTGATTTCAAATATTGGTGCATACAAAGGTTTTGAAAGTATTTGAGCATAGAGTTGTTGGTTGTTCCATTTTCTACGATATACTTTTAATTCTTCAACGTCTTGTATGGTCATTTTATTTGGAGTCCCTTCTGAATTTTGAGCTACAATATCATTTTCTTTGGCATACTCATTGAGGCTTCTGACTTGTTTAAAATCTGTTGTTTGATATAATCTTGTGGGGTTTTTAGTGATTCGATTAATTCGGGTGTAAACCAACCTTTGATTATGTGATTCCATTGTTTTTACAATAAAAAGATTCTTGCTGAAAATTTCACAGGGACTCAAAATTCGCATAGCTTCCTCCACGGTAACTCCAGGAAACATTCCTATCGAATTACCAATGAATTTTAATTCGAAAATGCTATCGGCATAAACTAAATAAAAACTACCCATACAGTCTTCAAATAAATTCAGTGGGTTATTTTTGATTGGAACATCTACTACTTTTGAGCCTTCTGAATCTAGTCGTCTCAGATAGTAGTTCTGATTTTCTTTACAGGCGAATAGCATCTCTTCTCCTATGAGCAAATAATCAATGATGTGCGTATTCTTCTTTTGATATGCCCAAACAATTTGTGAACTGTTTACTGTTACTTCTTCCAGTTCTGTTACTTTATTTTTCAAAACAATAGTTAGAAACAAGGTGTCGGAAGTATGAATTGGAGCCCGAACAACTTCTTGATGATTTTTGTATAAAGAATGTTTAATCGTTAGTTGAGCAGGAAGTGAGTTGGAGTTTATTCTGATCGTAAAAACACCTTTAGAATTAGATCGAGCATTTTGTTGACCAAGTTGAATACTAGCTTCAGAAACAAGTACGTTTTGCTCATTGGTAATTTTTCCAATAATAGTTGTCTCCTGTCCAAAAGTGAATAGAGCAATGGAATTCAAAAATACCGAAACGAAAGCGAGCCTCAAAGCCGTTTTCAATTGATAGATGTAGTTCATTGAAGTTGAATATAAACAAAAAACAGGTTCATTTCCAACTGTTTGATTAAAGTGCTGGTTTGATTGATTTTAAAGAATGTTCAAATGTTCAAATGTTCAAATGTTCAAATGTTCAAAATTGATTTTAAATTCGTTGAACACCTAAAATGAAATTTTAGAAATACGCCACATATCCAAAATGAACTTTCGAATCTCGGAATAAAATGGGATTGGAGAATTGATGACCAAGTGCATAGGTGAGAGAAAATATTCCAATATTGGTTCCAAAGCATAAACCAGCTCCAAACCCTTTGGGAGAATCATTCACGTAATTTTGAACATTGCTTTCGTACCAACTTTGATCATAGAAAGCAAATAAGTAGGAATTCTGATCTAAAATGAAACGTGGTTCAATGGTAAAAGTAGCTCGATAAGTGCTGAGTAATTCGTCTTCCAAAAAGCCTCTTTGCGAGAGGTTTCCTCCAAAGCGTAAGAGTTCGTTTTGTTGGATATTATTGGTGTAAAACGTTTCACTAATGATTCCCGCTTTTATCACAAATCGTTTACCCAAGGATTGGTAATATTCAAATTGAAGTTTGCCGCCATAAAGTAGATAACTGCTGCGAATGGTGTCTTTCTGAAGTGTTCTTTTTCCAATATTTGCTTCAAAATAGAGAACAAATCCTTTTCGTGGATTTGGCAAATAGTCAACCGTTTGATTGCGAAAAGAAAGTCCGTAAGAATTACTTTTTGTAGTACCATATAAACCAGTGGTTGCTGCTCCCAATAAATTGGATTGTTGATTTTTATAGAATGCGGTTAGTGTTTTTCCACCAGAAACAAAATAAGTAACACCAGCGGTTGTTTTGAGTTCCAAAAATGTGGAGTCTCGCTTGAACAATGAAAACTGTCCGTCTAAACCAAAGGGAGTGTTGAATAAGAATGGATATGCTGCCTGAATCTTCAATTGTTGTGTTCCAGGTTGAATGGAGCGCCAATTAAGATCGAATAATTCTCCGTGTTTGAATGCGTTTTGTAACTTCAAGCGAATGTCACCAGTTATTTGATATTTCAGTTTTATTGGATCTTGCTGTAAACCAATTGTTCCATTAAACAAGGAAACTGGTTTTGTTTCAATGTAGAGATACAAATTTGCTCCTTCGGGGGTAAATAAAATCTCAGCGGGTTTGGTTTGTTTTACGAAAGTCAATTGGGTAAGTCTAGTCGTAATTAAATCGACTTGTTCTTGATTGTACCAGTCTCCACTTTCAATGTGTAGGAAATTTTCCAGGTATTTAGCGGATAATTTGACTTTAGTTCCCTTTACAACCAATTCATTCCATTTCACTCGTGAGTTTGTGGTGATGAGCAAATCGGCATAAAGCGTTTCTTTCTCCACTCTTAAATCTTCAAAAGATAGTTTTGCAAATGGGTAACCAGCAATTTCAAATTGATGGAGAATACGTTCTAAATTTCGGGTTATTTCTGCTGGATTTGGATCCAACGTTTCAATGGTTCGCGGACTGATTCCGATTTCACGTAATGCACGTTTACTTTTGTCGCTTATTTCCAGAATTAATTTTTTATAAGGTAACCCGAGGGTGAAATGAGCTTCTTTATGAAGGCTGTCGGTAGAGGTTATCGAATCGATTCCAAATGTTAAATATCCTTTTTTATAAGCTAAAAATTGGATTTCTTTTAACTGATTGTTGAGTGAAATTGAATCTGAAAATAGGAACTCTTTTTTTTTGCTAATTTTTTTGAACGCTGGATCTGAAAAATAAATTGTTTTTTGAGAATAAATTGAAGGAGACACCAAAAATAAGAGAAGGAATAAAATTCCAATCCACCATTTTCCCTCAATAAACCTTGTGAAATGCTTCAAATTCAATTATTTCCTGTGACAAATGTCAAGAATATTCTTTTATATAACGATGAAAGTAGTAAGTTTGTATAGAAGTTACAATTAGTATTCACCTTTAAAATTATAATCATGAAAAAATTACTTGGAATTCTAGCAGTTGCATTATTTGTTGTTTTGGCAAGCGCTTCTTGCAAATCAGGTGCGCATTGTGAGGCTTATAGTTCAATGAATGACCAAAATCAAACGACAGAGACGGTTAATCGCTAATTGTTAACAAACTGGTTGTTGAGGTTTCGTTTTAAAAGCTACATTTTCCAAAGTTCTCGTTAAAATAAAACATCTATTTTCAATTATTTCACAATTAATGAACATTGTGAACGAGCGGATGTGGATAATATTATATGTGAACTTCGGTTAAAAGTGATAGATTTGTAGTCATACAACAACAAACGAACTATAAAAACAAACAACAACTATGAAGAAATTTTTCACCTACGCAGCAATGGTTGCACTATTGGCAGTAGTTTTAGCAGCTTGCGGATCATCTCAAGGACATTGTGATGCATATGGAAGTGTTGACAATACAGAAAACGCTGATTTAGCATCGAAATAACAAAACAAACCAAAAGTCTCTTCCCACAGAGGCTTTTTTTATGTTTAGAGGTTTTTAGTGCGTAGTACAAAGTTTTGACCGAGATACACCTTTCTCACCTGTTCATCAGATGCCAATTCTTCGGCCGTTCCTGATTTTAAAATACTTCCTTCGAACAACAAATAAGCTCTATCAGTAATTGAAAGTGTTTCTTGTACGTTGTGGTCAGTGATTAAGATTCCAATATTTCGTTTTCTTAAATCAGACACAATACTTTGAATGTCTTCTACGGCAATTGGGTCAACTCCAGCAAAAGGTTCGTCTAACAATACAAATTTTGGATTAGTTGCCAAAGCTCGGGCAATTTCGGTTCTTCTTTTTTCTCCACCAGAAAGTCTGTTTCCTAAGTTTTTTCGAACTTTCGTTAAACTAAACTCTTCAAGGAGTTGTTCCATCTTTTCAACCCGTTCTACTTTCGAAAGATTCGTCAATTCCAAAATGCTTAGAATATTGTCTTCAACCGTTAGTTTTCGAAACACGGAAACTTCTTGTGGAAGATATCCAATTCCGAGTTGAGAACGTTTGTACATGGGATAATGTGTGATTTCAAGATCGTCTAAAAATACTTTTCCTTCATCTGGTTTTACCAAACCAACCATCATGTAGAATGAAGTCGTTTTTCCAGCGCCATTAGGTCCCAATAAACCAACGATTTCGCCTTGACTTACTTCAATGCTTACGCCTTTTACGACATTGCGACCTTTATAGGTCTTCTTGATATCATGTGTATGTAGTTTCACCTTACGAAATTACAATAATTAGAATATAAATGACCACCTTGCTCGAATTCCAAGTGGTGGAATGCCTTTATCGAGATGGGTGACTCTCCAAACTAAATCAACTCTTCCCAATTTTAAAATGTTTTCTATTCCGATAGATGCTTCAACATAAGGGGTGTCCCCAAATTTCTTCGTGAAAGAGGGTACAAGCATTGCCTCATTGTGCCTTGTGCTAATTGCTCCGTATGTAATTCGCGCGCCAGTAACCAAGCGTAATTTTAATTTTTTAATAAGTGGGATGCGGTCGAAAAATAATCCTTGCCAATGTTGTTCTATAAATCCACCAACATATCTGTCTGAAATAAATTCAAAGAAAGACATTCGATTGAAGGAAGTAGTCGATAACCAATAGGATTGACTTCCTTCATGAACCTTTAAAAACGGATAAGCAACTGTTCCGAAGATTGCACCGCAATTCACTCCGTATTTTATTCTCCCAAGAACTCCAATGTTTCTGCTGTGCTCCATGGCGAATTCCACTTTTTGATAAGTGTAATCACTGCCAAAAATTCCTTTTATTCCGAAAATTCCTTGAATGGATAAAATTGGAAATTTGGAAGGTAAGGTTGTTCTGTCAAAGTTTCCGTAGATAAACTCTTCGTCTTTACACCACCGAAGTCGCAAGGTGATTTCTGAACTTTGAATTTTACGAATCGTATCAATTCCTCCAAGATCATTTCGTCTTTGGTATGTTGCAAGTCCGAGTGCGGTATATTCTTTCCACTCAACTCCCGTAAAAAGCACGAAATCTTTTCCGAAATCTTTTTCTAGGTTAATTCCTGCTTTATCGACAAAGGTTAATTTGTCCAAAGGCCCCGTGCGCAATAAAGAGCCAAATGTTGACCCTACAGCTGCTGCAGTTGGAGAAATGCCAATTTGCTCAATGTCTCGATTTCCATAAATGATTAAGAGTCCTCGTTTTTTTGGCGTTATGTTGATTCGCGTGGTGAGCCCGTATTTAAAGCGTTCATCTCCAAATCCATAGAATAATCGACCTCCAAATTCAATGCGTTTTGAAAATGCATTTGAAGTTCTCAAAGAAATTCCCATGCGGAATTTTTCTACTGGATTATAAGAGAATAAGGTGTAAATGGAACCCAATTCTATTTTTCCCAACTGATAATATCCGGTTGCTAACATGTATGTAGCGTTCTTTAAAAATTTAAAAAACGGATCCTTATTCAAGGAGTCAACCATTTGATCAATTCCATTTTCCTGATTGTTTAAGGGTACATGTCGGTGAGCTTCCCAATATTTAGGGTCTCTAATTTTAGCACTGTCTGCAAATTCAACGGTATAATCACTTTTGTAATAATCTTCTGGTCGCTCCTTATTGATTACAAAATTCTTTCTGGTAGAATGTTTCCGTCCATAAAAACCATACAATTTCGTCCCTTTGGTTACCTTCATATCCAAAATCATTTTCTCTTCTGTAAGCATCCAAACTTCAGGGATTACTTGGCTAAAATGATGCTCCAAATAAAGATCCTGCACATAATTTATATTTGCCCATGGAGAAATATTTGCTTTAAATGTTTTGATGGCGTAGGTTGTGTCATTAATCCACATTTCGCCTTCAAAAGTCATATCACCAGTTCGTTTAGGGGTAAAACGCAATTTATAACACCAGTCATTATCGATAAACATACTATCTTCTAGGTAGAATTTGTAGTAGCTTCGAGCGAAATTTGCAGCTGGACTGATAAAGGATTTTTGAAAGATATTCAGGTAATTATCGTAGATATTGAAATCCAGATACATCTCACCCAAAAATTGATTGAGTTGCAAGTTTTCAACTCCAGAAATTCGAGTTGCAGATACTAATTCACGTTTCTTTTTTGGATTGTTCTTAAAGCTGAATTGAGAAATGTTTTCGGATAATAATACGGGAAGATACGTTTTGTCAGCATCCACAGAATCCAAATAATTCATGACTACATCTAGTCTTTTTACAATGTCTCGGTCTTTGAATTTATCGCCAATATTGTTAAGATCGAGTTGAATTTTGTTGTACAATTCATACTCGTATGATTTTAATTTTTCTTTATTATTAATGTCTTTATGAGCAACCACCTTTTTGTGTAAAGTAGTCGAAGGAAATTCATCGGGTGGCTTGATCGTTACTTCAGTAATATCTGAAATTGCTTCTGTTAATTGAATGTCAATTGTTTGTTCAAAATCTTTCTTTACGGCTTTTGTGACCAGTCTGAATTCGGGCATGAAGTAGGTGACGCTATCCGTGGCATAATAACTTTGCAACACATAGAACCCAAGACTATCTGTTAACGTTCCAATCTTGGAACCTTGAAACTGTACTCTAACACCAGGCATTCCTTCTCCACTTGTGGCCTCCAGAACACGACCAGAAACTTTTGTCTGTTGTGAGAAGACAAAGCTTTGAGTCAGGCAGAGTAGAAATAGAATTCTTAGTTTGAACATAGCTGGTATAAAACTAAGAAAAAGGTTTACAAATGCAATGTATTTTACAAAGGCTTATTCGTTATTTAATCGCGTTTTTTCAACACGTTTTACAACGAAAATTCCGATTTCATAAAGTAGTAAGATCGGAATACTTACAATTACTTGTGAAATGATATCTGGAGGTGTTATAATGGCGGCTAAAATTAGAACTGCTACAATGGCATGTTTTCTGTATTTTTTTAAAAATTCAGAAGAAACGAGTCCAATTTTTCCAAGTAAATAAGATACAATTGGAAGTAAAAAGAATAGTCCCGTGTAGAAAACCGTAGAAAGTATGGTGCTCATGAATGAGTTGAGCATGAAGTTGTTCTCAATGGAAGAGGAGAGAGTGAAACTACCAAAGAACTGGATACTCATAGGTGCAACCACAAAATAGCCAAACAAAATTCCTGTAAAAAAAAGTAGACTGACATAAAAGACGATGCCCTTCACCATTGATTTTTCATTTTGCTTCAGTCCGGGTTTTACAAATGCCCATAATTGATAGAAAATATAAGGGAACGCAACTACAATTGCACCAAGGAAACTCATCCAAATGGCATATCCAAATTGACCTCCTACTGCAGTTGATTGAATGTCAATCTGAATATCTTCTACGCAAATACCTAAATAATTGCAAAACCATTTGTAGGTAATGAAATTTGGACTCTTCATAGAAAGGAAAATATTGTCCATAATCCATTCTTTAAACCACCAGATTGCTATAGCTAAAACAAAAATTGCAATTGCACATCTAACAAGCCTCCATCTCAATTCTTCGAGATGCTGTAAGAATGACATGTTGTTTTCCTCTTCCATATGTGGTGCAAAGGTAATAATTCAATAAAATTTAGAGTAATAGAAATGTTAATAGTTGTTTTTTATTGATTTATCTTGTATTTTAGTAAGGTTGCCGATTTTATAGCGTTGTTGCGTTTTATTATCTGTAACTTCGATTAATAGTTTTAGGTAATTCTCTAATATTCAAACTTTATGGATCAATTCGATCTAAAAGAAGCACTTAGGAAGTTTTTTGGTTTTGATCAGTTTAAAGGACATCAAGAAAAAATAATTACAAATGTCTTACAAAAGAAGAACACATTCGTAATTATGCCCACTGGTGGTGGAAAGTCTTTATGCTATCAGCTTCCGGCTTTGTTATCTGAAGGTACTGCAATTGTAGTGTCTCCATTAATTGCCTTGATGAAAAATCAAGTGGATGCAATTCGCAATGTGAGCGATCACAATTCGATTGCGCATTTTTTGAATTCTTCGTTGAGCAAGACAGAAATCAATCGGGTAAAGGAAGATATTCTTGCTGGTAAAACTAAATTGCTTTATGTAGCTCCAGAATCTCTTACGAAACAGGAAAATATTGATTTTTTAACTTCGGTGCCAATTTCTTTTTTTGCGATTGATGAGGCGCATTGTATTTCTGAGTGGGGACATGATTTCCGTCCAGAATATAGACGATTAAGAGAGATTTTTGAGAAAATTTCCGATGTTGCGATTATTGCTTTAACAGCAACAGCAACTCCAAAAGTTCAGGCTGATATTCAAAAGAATCTCAATATGATGGATGCTGATTTATTTAAGTCTTCATTCAATAGGGATAATTTGTACTATGAAATCCGTGCGAAACAAAATGTGGAAAAGGAAATCATTAAATACATTCGTCAGAGAGAAGGTAAATCAGGAATTATTTATTGTCTTTCGCGTAAAAAAGTAGAAGAAACAGCTGAATTACTTCAAGTAAACGGAATTAATGCATTGGCTTACCATGCTGGATTAGATGCAACTACTCGTGCGAGACACCAAGATATGTTCTTGATGGAGGAGGTAGATGTGATTGTTGCGACCATTGCATTTGGAATGGGAATCGATAAGCCAGATGTTCGTTTTGTGATTCATCACGATATCCCAAAATCATTAGAGAGTTATTACCAGGAAACGGGTAGAGCTGGTCGAGATGGTGGAGTTGGTGAGTGTATCACATTTTACTCGTACAAGGACATTGAGAAATTGGAGAAATTCTTACAAGGAAAGCCTGTTTCTGAACAAGAAATCGGTAAACAGTTGTTGAGCGAGATTGTTTCTTATTCTGAAACATCTGTTTGTCGCCGAAAATTCATTTTACATTATTTCGGAGAAGAGTTTGATGAGCAAGGATGTCATGAAATGTGTGACAATTGTAAATTCCCAAGAGAAAAAATCGAAGGGAAAGAATTCGTTCATCAATTACTCCAAGCAGTTGATTTTCTTCAAGAACAACAAAAATCGAAACACGTTTGCGCTTTCTTAGCTGGAGGTGTAACGGCTGAAATTAAAAGTTACCGCCACGATCAAGCTCCATTGTTTGGTGTTGGGAAAGATCGTGATGAGCATTTTTGGAATGCTGTTATTCGTCAAACACTTGTTGCAGGTCTTTTATACAAAGACATTGAGACTTATGGAACGCTTAAGTTTACGGAAAGAGGAAGAGAGTTTCTTGCAGCACCTAAGCCATTTACCTTATTGAAACAACACGATTATTCAGCATCTGATGAGGATGATTCTATGGTTTCTCCTGGAAAAGGAGGGGCTTTCGATGAAGTGTTGTATGGCTTGTTGATTGATTTGAGAAAATCGCTTTCAAAGCAAAATAACATTCCTCCATTTGTTATTTTCCAAGAGCCAACTTTAAAAGACATGTGCTTTCAATATCCAATCACGATTGATGAGTTAACAAATTGTCAGGGAGTTGGAGCAGGGAAAGCACAAAGATACGGAGAACCATTTATTGAGATGATTCTCTCTTATGTGGAAGAAAATAATATTGACAGACCGCAAGATTTGGTGGTGAAATCCTTGATCAATAAATCGGTGTTAAAGGTTCAATTGATTCAAAATATTGACCGAAAATTACCTTTGGAAGATATTGGTAGAGCTCAAGGGAAATCAATGGATGAAGTCATTGAGGAGATTGAAGCAATCGTTTCTTCGGGAACTCGGGTGAATATCAATTATTACATCGATGATATTTTAGATTCGGATAATCAAGAAGAGATTTACGAATATTTCTCCGAAGCTGAAACCGATGATTTGACGATTGCTTATCATGAATTTGATGGTGATTACACGGAAGAGGAGTTGCGTTTGATGCGTATTAAGTTTATGAGTGAAATGGCTAATTAGACTTAAAGAGATTAGACCAAAGACATAAGACAGATTTGTCGAAACAAAAAACGGATGATTTTTTCATCCGTTTTTTTATTTAAATCTAAGTCTTTTGTCTCGCTTCTTAAATCTGAAAAGTCTTTTATACCGCTATCGGTGCTTTAATAGTCGGGTGTGGATCGTAATTCAACAATTCAAAATCTTCGTATTTGAATCCAAAAATATCTTTTACTTCTGGATTGATTTTCATCGTTGGCAATGGTCTGAAATCGCGTTCCAATTGCAATTTTGCTTGGTCCAAATGATTGGAATACAAATGCGCATCTCCCAATGTATGAATAAATTCTCCTGGTTTTAAATCACAAACCTGTGCTATCATCATAGTTAATAATGCGTAAGAAGCGATGTTGAACGGAACTCCTAAAAAAGTATCTGCAGATCGTTGATATAATTGACAGCTTAATTTACCATCAGCCACATAGAATTGAAACATCGTATGACATGGAGGCAAAGCCATATTATCAACGTAAGCAACATTCCATGCATTTACGATTAAGCGACGAGAATTTGGATTTTTCTTGATTTGATCTATCAAATTAGAAATTTGATCTATTGATCCGCCATCTGGAGTTGGCCATGAACGCCATTGATATCCGTAAACAGGACCTAAATCTCCATTTTCATCCGCCCATTCATCCCAAATGGAAACATTGTTGTCTTTCAAGTATTTGATATTTGTATCTCCTTGAAGAAACCATAACAATTCATGAATGATAGAACGAAGATGCAGTTTTTTTGTCGTCAAAACTGGAAAACCTTCCTCTAAATTGTAGCGCATTTGATACCCGAAAGTGGATAAAGTCCCTGTGCCAGTGCGGTCTCCTTTGAATGTTCCTTTGTCTAAAATGTGCTGTAATAAATCGTGATATTGTTTCATTTGACTGTTGAAATGAGAATTGGAATATTGAATTCGAAGTTAGGGATTTTAATAATAACGAATCTCATTTGGTTGATAATTCAGTTGCATTGTTGATTCAATTATCTATTTTTACTCAAAATAGATTGATGCGTTTTTGGTTATTATTTCTGGTTGTTGTTTTTTCATTCAACGGAAATTCGCAAGAGATTAAAAAGAAATACTTGGGAATTTACAGTGGTGAAATACCTTCCTATGCCTTGGAAATAGGATTGGAAGTTTTTCAAGTGGAGAGCACACCCATTCAACTTGAATTGAAACCAGCGGGTATTTTTATAGAGCGCTTGAATTCAATAGAAAAAACGGGAACCTATAAAGTCCTTCGAGAAGATAAAACAGGGATTTATTTGGAAGGACAGTTTGATGGACAATTCATTCCTGAGAGTTTCATTTTGTACAAAGCTGAAAAACGATTGGAACGGAAAGGAATTTATCCGCAACCAGAGGTTTTTCTCAAAAAGATTTAATTCTTCACAACTTTAATTCGGCTAATCGAACTTCCTTCCTGAATTTCAACCCAGTAAATTCCACCACTCAATGTGTTTGAAAGGTTGTTGATTTTAACCTCATTTATTCCATAAGTCGATGATTTTTCCTGAGATCCGATTTCCTGTCCATTTAGATTAAACAACTTGATAGTAGTATTGCTGATTCCTGCTGAAAACCAGGATACATGAAGCTCTTCCGTAAATGGATTTGGGTAAATAGATAATCCCGCAATTTCATTCTCAATGAATCCCAAATCACAAGTTCCTTGAATGTTATTGTCAATCCAAGTTGTGCGATCGAAAATCCATGATTTCATTGCAGCGATTTCTCCAGCGTAATCCGATGGAATTGGACTGGGATTGGGCCAGATGTAATAGCCTAATATTGGCCATTTGTCAAAATGCCGCACTTCAGCAACGTTTAAAAGGTTGGCAATTGAATCAATTTTGGAATTTAATGTAGGAATTGAAAGAGTAGTCTGGCGAAGGGTTGTCCATCTGCATTTTAGTTGTTTTTCAAACCAAGGATCTTCTAGCATGCGCCCCCACCAAGTTGGAATCTGAAATCCGCCAGAACAAGCCGTTGAATAGTCATATTGCCAGCCTGTATAATCGTCAGCATCACAATAATCTGCATTTAACCAAGCGAAGTTAAAATCCCACATAGGTCCCATTCTTAATTTGCCTCCTTTGGAATCTTTTTCCTTGTGAATAAATGTACTCAATCGATACCCGTCTACATTTTTACTGATTTCATTTAAAATCAGGAAATCTATGAAAGTTTCGGGAACACTGTAGTTTCTGTATCCAATAAGTGGGTCAGCAAATGAGGTACTTGAAAGAGCCGTTTCAAACGAATCAACGTATGCTTGAATATAATCTTTTTGCTGCGGTTGAATCTCGTCTGATTTTGGATAGTGGTATAAAAAATCAATGTTTGTTCCATCTTCAGATTGATAGGTCGAGGTCCAGCTGTCACTATTAGATCCAGTGGGTTTGTCAATTTTGATAATATAACCTCCAGTTAAATCGTCTCCAAGAATGTCTGTGGGAAGTAGTTTAGAAATAGCCACCCGATTCGGATCGCGCTTTATTTTTTCCATGGCTACATAGATTCCTTGATACTGATTGTTTAGTACCAACTCACAGAGAATCGTTCGAGAAGCATACTGGTTCATGTCATTAGCCAGTTGATAGGTTAAAATGTTTCGCATACATGTTTTATCAACATACGGAGCATATAAAATCCAATCATTTTCTATCGGCATTCCTAGAATAACGGTGTCTTTTGTCGTTCCATTAATATCTCTGGTTTCAAAGGCATACGATTTTTGAGGAAAGGCTCCTGATGATGAACCCCTGCGTTCGATTCCAATTTTATTGTTGTATCCATTTGGGAAATCTGTAACATGGTTTGTATTTCCCAAGCCATTATCAATTATTTTCAGGTGAGCTTCGATCTTCGGTTCATCAGGAATTGATTGATTATTGGTCGTGATAATAACAATGGGAAGGTTACTGCTTACAAATGGCTGATGGGTTGCTGGATTGTTCCCGAAGGTAATTGACCAAGAGTCCAAGGTTCCATTATCTCCACTTTCTGAATCAAACACACGTAATTTCCAGATTCCATTTGGATTTTGATTGTTGTTCATCATTCCAAGTGCATCCTGGGCTTGAAATACTCCAGTAAACGGAGGGTTTTCCATAAGGATTGAGGAGTTGGCATCTCCTCTTAAACAAGTAGTGTTGAAATTATTTCCATCTCCACCAATACTTGAGAAAAGGGTAATTAAAGTACCATCTGGAGCTTCTAGTCTTACAGTTAAATCCGCATCCCAAGTATGGGTTATGTCTAGGCAAACCTGTTCTAAACCAAAGCTTGCTTGATTGATCGAATTAGGTAAACCGCTAACGGTTACTTGTCTTGTTAATGTTTGATTGTCTTGAATATTTCCAGATGTACCATTGAATGTTTGACCAAAGGAAATAGTACTTAAAGCGAACAACAAAAAGGAGAGTAATGTCTTCATAAGTATATTAAGAGAACATTAAATTACTGTTAAATCGTTTACTAAATCGATTAGTGTGAAATTTCTGACAGTTCTTCTGGATTGTGTTTGTGTTTGAAAAACAATGCAAATAGGATTGCAATGACCAAAGCATACGCAGCAAAGCTTAACCAAATTGGACTCCAGTCAAATAGTGTTATCGCTTTTGAGAATTTGCCGTTTGGGGAGATTTTCACATATTGGGTTAGATTTGAAAAAACAGGATTAGATTCTTTAATCCCAAAATATTTCGTCAAACTTGAAGTCGTTTCAAACTGTAGAGTGAAAAATCTTTGTATGATGGCAGCACTAGCTAAACTTCCGATTACGGCTCCGAATCCGTTTGTCATCATCATGAATAAACCTTGAGCAGATGCACGAATTTTGTAATTAACGGTTGTTTCAAGATATAAAGAGCCAGATACATTGAAGAAATCGAAAGCCATTCCATATACAATACAAGAAAGGATAATCATCCATAATCCATCTGCAGGGTTTCCGTATGCCAGTAAACCAAATCGAAGTACCCATGCAAACATACTGATGAGCATCACTTTTTTGATCCCGAAACGTTTTAAAAAGAATGGAATTGCCAAAATGAATAAGGTTTCGGAAACCTGAGAAATCGACATCACGATTGTTGATTTCTCTACAATTAAAGAACCTTGGTATTTTCCAAAATGCCCGAATTCACTTACGTAAACATCTCCGAACATATTTGTTAACTGCAATGCTGCCCCTAACATCATCGAGAAAAGGAAAAACAGCGCTGTTTTGTAATTCAGGAATAGTTTGAAGGCATTCAACCCGAAAGCTTCAACAAGCGATTTTTTTTCTGACTTTCCGAGTTGTGGAGGGCATTTTGGAAGTGTAAATGAATATAAGCCAAGTAAAATACCAGCTATTCCAGCGATTATGAATTGATTGTAGGAAGCTTTGTTTCCAGTAAGGTTTACAAACCACATGGCGGCAATGAATCCAATTGTTCCCCAAACACGGATAGGGGGAAATACTTTAACAACGTCGTAATCATTGTTTTTCAATACGTGGTAACCGATTGTGTTTGATAAAGAAATGGTTGGCATGTAACATACCATGGCCAAAAAGATTACCCAGAAAAATTCATTTGAATTACTTGCAAATGGAATGAAACATAAGGTTATTCCTCCAAGGAAATGAAGAATTCCATATAAACGTTCGGCGTTGACCCATTTGTCAGCAATAATTCCAGTAATAGCTGGCATGAAAAGAGATGAAAATCCAAGTGTGCTGAAAACTGCTCCAAAGGCAACTTTATCCCATTGTTTTGTGGTAAACTAATAATTTGCAATTGTAATCAACCAAGCTCCCCAAACGAAAAATTGGAGAAAACTCATAACGGTCAAACGAAATTTGATAGATTTCCCCATAGTAGCAGATACTTAATGTTGGTTACGCGTCGCGTTTTGTGATTTCATCTCGAATTTTAGAAGCTAACTCATAGTCCTCGTTATCAACAGCGATTTGAATTTGCTCTTCTAATTCTTCTTTGGTCATTTTGGTGAATTCATTTTCATCTGAATCAGCAATTTCTACTTCATCATCGTCATCCATAAATTCGTCCGATAAAATACCTGCTGAAGAAAGAATGGATTCAAATGTGTAAATGGGGCATTCAAATCGCACAGCCAATGCAATTGCATCAGAGGTTCTAGCATCAATGTCTGAGAATACACCGTCTTTTTCACAAACTAATTTTGCAAAGAAAATCCCTTCTTGTAAGTTGTAGATGACAACTTCTTTCAGTTTGATGGAAAACGATTGCGCAAAAGATTTGAATAAATCATGGGTAAGAGGTCTTGTAGGAGTCATCTTTTCCAATTCAATAGCAATAGCTTGAGCTTCAAAACCGCCAATAATAATTGGTAATCGGCGTTTTCCAGCTGCTTCGGCAAGTACTAATGCGTAAGCACCACTTTGTGTCTGACTGTACGACAGTCCAATAATATCGAGTTTAATCTTGTCCATTCGAACGTTTTCCTTACGAAGGGTTTAAATAAGGAGGGAAGCATTGTAACGTGCTTCCCTCCGAGGATTACTTTCGTAAAAATAATTAAATAGATTAATCTTAGTGTGGTGTTGAACGGAATTTTTTTACAGCCTCCGTTAATTTTGGAAGTACTTCGAAAGCATCTCCTACAACTCCATAATCTGCAGCCTTGAAGAAAGGTGCTTCTGGATCAGTATTAATTACTACAATTACTTTGGATCCGTTCACTCCAGCTAAGTGCTGAATTGCTCCTGAAATACCAGCTGCAATGTATAAATTCGGACGAATTGCAACACCTGTTTGTCCTACGTGTTCGTGATGAGGTCTCCAGCCAATATCTGCAACTGGGCGAGAACATGCTGTAGCTGCACCCAATACTTTTGCTAAATCTTCAACCATTCCCCAGTTTTCAGGACCTTTCAATCCACGACCTGCTGAAACAACTAATTCTGCTTCTGGCAATGGAATTTCTCCTTCAGGAATTTTCGTTTCAACAACTTTGATAACTGAAGCTCCTGCTCCACCATCAAATGCTTCAACAGCACATGCCGAACCTGATTTTTCTGGTTGGAATGAGTTTGGAAGTAATGAGATAATTTTTGTAGCAGACTTTACGGAAACAAATCCGAATGCTTTTCCAGAGAATACATTCACTTTTACTTGTCCGTTTGCATTCGGAACATCAACCGCTCCAGAAATTAAACCTGCTTTCAAGCGAACAGATAATCGTGGCGCAACCGCTTTTGCTACTAAATCATGAGAGAAAACAATTAGTTCTGCTCCTGTTGATTCTGCTGCTTTTGCGATTAATCGCGTTACTTGTTGTGAATCTTCTGTTGAAACTGAGCGATCTACCAATACTTTTTGAGCACCGTATTCACCTAAAGTTCCTAATGTTGCATCATCTACAGAACCTGTTGCAACAACTGTAATTGTACCACCAATCTTTTTTGCGTAAGCAACTGCCTCTAGCGCGCTTTTCGCTAAGTGATTGGATGAATTGATATATACTAAAATGTTCATAATTCTTTGTTGTAGATTAAATAACTTTCGCTTCGTTGTGTAACAAAGCAACTAATTCGTCCATATTGTTTGGATCAATCATTTTTACAGCTGATTTAGCCGCAGGCAATCCATATTCAACATAAGCAGTCAATTCTTCTACTGCTGCAGGTGCTACAACTGTAAGTGGTTTTGTACGTGCAGCCATAATTCCACGCATATTTGGAATGCGTTGCTCTGCCATTCCTTTTGCACAAGAAACGACCAATGGTAAGTTTGCCTCAACAACTTGAATACCACCAACGATTTCTTGCTCCATACGAGCTGTTGTTCCGTTGATCTCTAATTTTGTTGCCAATGAAACAAATGGTAAATCCAATGCTTCTGCAATCATTCCAGCAACTTGAGAACCGTTGTAATTAATCGTCTCTTTACCTGTTAGAATCAAATCAAACCCGTTTGACTTTGCGTATTCAGCGATTTGAGTAGCTGTATAATAAGCATCTTTTGGATCTGCGTCGATACGAACTGCATCATCTGCTCCAATTGCTAAAGCTTTTCGAATAATAGCTTCGTCAGCAACATTTCCAACTGTAATGATTGTTAGATTACCTCCTAGCGTTTCTTTTAATTCCAATCCACGAACAAGTGCATACCACTCATCGTAAGGGTTAACAATGTACTGAACTCCATTTTCGTCAAATTGCTTATTCCCATCGGTGAAGGCGATTTTCGACGTTGTATCTGGAGATTTACTGATACATACAAGAATTTTCATAGTATATTTTTATTTAAAACAGATAGTATTGTTTTTTGAAAAATTAAACAATCATATTTTGCTTGTTAAACTTAGTTTCGCAACAAAAATAATCAAATCATCTAAGGAATGAAAATGTTATGCGCACATAATAGCGCAAGGTTTTGAACATTTTGTTCACGATTTACTGAAAATGTGTGTTCTTCGTATTCATTTTGGTAGGCTAGAAACGAATTTTAATTAATTTTGACACTGCTTTTAAGCGAAACAAAAAACGAAAAGAATGAAGACTGTTCAATTTAGAGAAGCACTTCGTGAAGCTATGTCAGAAGAAATGCGCCGTGATACTGGTGTTTTCTTGATGGGTGAAGAAGTTGCTGAATATAATGGAGCTTATAAAGTTTCTCAAGGAATGTTGGATGAATTTGGTCCAAAACGTGTAATTGACACCCCAATTGCTGAATTAGGATTTGCAGGTATTGCTGTAGGAGCTTCTATGAATGGTCTTCGTCCGATTGTAGAATTCATGACATGGAACTTCGCAATTTTGGCAGCAGATCAAATCATTAACTCGGCCGCAAAAATGTTGCAAATGTCTGGTGGTCAATATGGTTGTCCGATTGTGTTTAGAGGTGGTAACGGTACTGCAGGTCAGCTAGCAGCAACGCATTCGCAAAGTTTCGAAGCTTTTTATGCACATGTTCCAGGTTTGAAAGTGATTACTCCATCCAATCCATACGATGCCAAAGGTTTGTTAAAGGCTGCAATTCGTGATAACGATCCAGTAGTTTTCTTGGAATCTGAGAAAATGTATGGGGATAAAGGTGAAATTCCTGAAGGGGAATACATCATTCCGATTGGAGTAGGTGATATCAAACGGAAAGGAACAGATGTAACAATCGTTTCTTTCGGTAAGATCTTGAAGGTTGCTTATGAAGCTGCTGAGCTTTTGGAGAAAGAAGGAATTTCTTTGGAGATTATTGACTTGAGAACGATTCGTCCGATTGATTATGCATTAATCGTAGAGTCAGTGAAGAAAACAAACCGTTGTGTTGTTTTGGAAGAATCTTGGCCGTTGGCTTCTATTTCATCTGAAATTGCTTACCATTTGCAACGATATGCTTTTGATTATTTGGATGCGCCAGTTATGCGTGTTACACAAACAGATACGCCATTTGCATTTTCACCAACATTGATTGAGGCAGCATTGCCAAATGTTGAAAAATTAGTGAAAGCTGTAAAAAGCACTTTGTCTAGAAATTAATTAGTACGTAGTTAATATAAAAAGTAAGGGCGTCCTGCATATGCGGGACGCCCTTACTTTTTATATCTATTTTTTAAATCTCTGCGCTTGATGTTGGGAATGCGCGATCAACTTTTTTGAAAAGTCCTTGTAATACTTTTCCTGGTCCAACTTCGATTACTTCCGTTGCGCCATCAGCAATCATCTGCTGCATCGTTTGTGTCCAACGAACAGGAGCTGTTAACTGATCGATTAGATTTTTCTTAATTTCATCTGGATTTGTTACCGCAGAAGCTGTTGTGTTTTGGTAAACCGGGCAAATTGGGCTGCTGAAAGTTGTTGATTCAATTGCTTGAGCCAATTCTTCTCTCGCAGGTTCCATTAATGGTGAATGAAAAGCTCCTCCCACAGGAAGAATTAAAGCGCGTTTTGCACCAGCTTCAGTTAGTTTAGCACAAGCTTCTTCCACTGCTGGAATTGCACCTGAAATAACCAATTGTCCAGGGCAGTTATAGTTTGCTGCAACCACAACTCCGTCAATCGATTTACAAATGTCTTCAACCACATTGTCTTCCAATCCTAAAATTGCTGCCATTGTTGATGGAACTGCTTCGCAAGCTGCCTGCATAGCCAATGCTCTTTTGGAAACCAAACGCAAACCATCCTCAAAAGAAAGTGTTTTGTTTGCTACCAACGAAGAAATTTCGCCCAACGAATGTCCTGCAACCATATCTGGTTTGAAACTATCTCCCAAACACGCAGCAAGAATAGTTGAATGCAAGAAAATTGCGGGTTGTGTTACCTTCGTTTGCTTCAGTTCTTCATCAGATCCTTCAAACATGATCTTTTGAATGTCAAAGCCAAGAATTTCATTCGCTTTAGCGAAAAGTTCTTTAGCCAGGTCGGAGGAATCGTAAAGGTCTTTTCCCATTCCTGAGAATTGAGCACCTTGTCCGGGGAATACATATGCTTTCATAATTTGTTTTTTCGAGGTGGCAAATATAACAACTTCGTGAAATAAATATAGCTGGAGAAGTGAAGTGTAAATTGTAAGGTAGATATAAATGAAAAATCCCGCAGGTGTAAACACCAACGGGACTTAACTTTTCCTGTGAAAGGTGGAAGCCAATTCACAAGTTTTTTTAGAATAAAAAAGGAAGACTTGCATCTTCCTTTTATCAATGGTACTCGGAGCGGGACTTGAACCCGCACGCCCATACAGGCACAGGATTTTAAGTCCGGCGTGTCTACCAATTCCACCATCCGAGCTTGTTCCGTCGTGTCTGCCATCCCGATAGCTATCGGGACCACATCCGAGCGGAATTTAATCCAATCAACACAGACTGTGAAGATTTGAGCGGGAGACGAGATTCGAACTCGCGACCCCAACCTTGGCAAGGTTGTGCTCTACCAACTGAGCTACTCTCGCGTTATTTCAATTTTCCGAGGCATCTTTTTGCTTCGGGCGACAAAGATATAAAGTATTTTTAGATTACAAAGGATGAAAATTAAAAAGTTCAACTTAATTTTTTCTCAATTTTCTAACCAGGATTTAAAATGAGCAACCCGATCACGACTAACGATAATATCCTCAGAGGGTTGCGGTTTTAAAGTGAGTTTTAAGCGCCCGTTGAACCAGTTTGTTGTTGCTATCAATGACTTGATATGGATAATTACTTTCCGATTTACTCTAATGAACTGATTTTCATCGAGCATATCGTCAATTTGATCCAAAGAATAATCCACCACATATTTTTCTCCATTTAGCCCAATAAGCAATGAATTTCCGTTTTCCGATAAAAAATAAGCAATTTCTTCCGTTGAAATGTGAATGAGTTGATCTTTCTTTTTAATCACAAATCGACCTTTGTTTTTTGGAGTAGTAGCTTCGGTAAGTGCATTTAAGAGTTTCGAAAAGTCATTTTCTTTTAGCATCAGCGACTGGCATTTATGAATTGCCTCGGCCAAATGACTTTCATTGATTGGCTTTAAGAGGTAATCGACTCCATTAAATCGGAATGCTTTTACGGCATATTGGTCAAATGCAGTTACGAAAATGATATTGGATCGAATGACTGACTCTTTTAAAATCTCAAAACTGCTTCCGTCGGATAAATGAATATCCATAAATACAATATGTGGATGTGCATTTTTTGAAAACCAATCGATGGCATTTTCAATCGAATCAATAGTATCCAATACGATGATGCTCGAATCAATTTTGTGAATCAACTCCTTTAATCGTTCTGCGGCTGGAATTTCATCTTCAATTATGAGTATAGTAGTCATCTTTTTTTGAATAAGATTTAAAGTAAAGGTATTGAAACGGAATAATATTCATCGGTCGTATCTATGATAACGGCTTTGTTTGATACGAGCTGATAGCGTTTAATAATGCTAATATGTCCGAATTTCGAAGAGTATTCGTTGGTTCTTTTTGGCTGAAGGTTGTTTTTTACAGTAATATATTCCTCGCTTTCATCCGAATAAATGGTTACAATCAATGGTCTGCTACTTGAGATTACATTGTGCTTCACCACATTTTCAATCAGAATTTGCAAACTCAACGGAACAATACTTTTAGTATACAGTGAATTTGGGACATTAACGGTAAGTGAAATGTTTTTTTCAAACCGAACATTCAACAAAAACAAGTAAGCATTTAGCAGATTCATTTCATCACTTACCGAAACTGTTTTTTCATCTTTCATTTCTAAAATATAGCGATATACTTGAGAAAGATTCTGAATAAATTCTTGAGCTAACTCTGGTTTTTTCGGAACAATTGAGGCAAGTGTATTCAGTGAATTAAATAGAAAGTGAGGGCTCATGTTTGCTTTCAGGACATTCAACTGCGTGTGATAATTTTCAATCTTCAGTTCTTGAGTAATTGTATTTGACTGTTGCCATTTTTTGAAGAAGTAAACGGTTTCATAAATCGCCGTAATCATGTAAGTAACCAAAAGATTGCAAACGTAGCTTCTTACCAAGAGACTGGTGGTGATTTTTTCTTTTTCCGAAGAATAATGCAGCGAGATACAGTTTGAGACCCAGGTGAATCCAACGGTTACAAAAGTGATGATTAAAAAGAGAATGAAATAGCGTTTTGCAGAGGTATCGTTTTTAAACCACAAGCGAACGTAGATTGAAATAGCTCTGTTCAAATGCCAAAAAACAGTAGTTATTCCGATTGTGATGAACCAAGTTATTGTAAGCGCAATAAACTGATTGAATGGTTGTGTGTCGAAAAATACAGCCATAATGATAATGGAAAGAATCGGAATTCCGAATAAGCGCAAACGATTATCGTTGAATTGCAATAACTCCCTTCTTTTTTCACGACTTAAAAACATGCAATGACTTCTTTATGTAAAGTTAAAATAAGATTTTGTAAGTGACGTTGGGATAAAACCCAGTTTGGTATGTTGTTACAATTTGCTGAATACTTGGATTGTATGACTGTGTATACTTGTTTTTATGATTGGTTAAATTTTGCAAATCAATGGAGAAATGATTCGTTATTTTTCGAAGATTCAATTCATAAGTGAGTTTGAAGTTGGCTTTGAAGTAAGGTGAATTTTGAACTGAAAAAGCTTTTGTTTGGTCTCTCACTTCTTTTCCAGCGGCTATCGAAGCTTCCAGATCGATAGGTGTTTCTCTTCTTCCTCCAGCAAATGTAACTTGTGCATCGAATCTTAAAAGGGATTTTTTGCCTAATCTCAATTCATTTCCTGCTGCAAGGTTGAATACATAATTGGTGTTAAATGTTGTTCCTCGTTCAATGCGATCACTTCCTTTGTATGTTGATTCGAAAATGGATGAAGTAAACAAGATGTAGTATCCTCGTGTATATACTTTTTCAAGGGTCAATTCAATTCCGTAATTCTGGCCAGTTCCTTTGTTGACTAATCCTGTTTCACTAAGACTTCCAAAACCATCTCCAGCATTCAGCATGGAGTATGAACTCGATTGAACTTGAACCGGAACATCGTAAATATATTGGTAGTAAATCTCTGTTTTAAGTCTTAAGTTCCGTTGAATAAACCAATCATACCCAATCACATTTTGAAAAGATTTGGTGAAATCCATCTGCTTATTTGACAATACTTTTTCGCCATTAATTTCCTCTTCTTCAAAATAGGATGTCACAAATTGCATCTGACTGTGTAAGCCAGATCCTACTGAAAATGTGTGTTTATCTGTTAATTGATATTTCAAACCAATTCTTGGTTCGTCCGAATGTGAATTGTTTAAAAGGAGATGTTGATTGTGATATCCTGCATTTAAAGTCAGTTTATCCGTAAAACGATGCTGATACAATACATAGGTTTGTATTAAACTGGTGCCATTTCTGTAATCTTTGGACCGATTATATGCTCCTAAATTATTTTTTACCGAATCAGTTAAGTTGAACTGAATGTAATCGTAAATAACTCCAACGGTTAAGGTGTTTTTTGCATTGAATTTGTGGTTGACTTTATAATTAAGTGAATACTTTGTTTGCTGATTAGAACTTCCGTAATATCTCATTGGAGCAGTATTATTTGTTAAACTATCTATTTCCGTTTGGTCCTTCGTACTGCTCACTGCAATGACTAATTTTGAAAAGGTTTTTTCATTGAAAAAATAACGATGAGAGATGCCGATTATTCCAGTTTTTGAACGGATATTGGAGCGGATATTCTCTCCGAAATACAAGTTGTTTTGATCGGTGGAATCTGTTTCAAATTTGATGGAGCTAATACCTCCAATGCCAAAAAGAGAAAACCGTCCAGCTTTTTTGGTAGGAAGATCGACTTTAAAAGTGACATCTTGGTAATAGGGTACAGCAGCACCAGTTCCTAAATTAATGCCAATAGCTTTGATTAAAGCAAGTGTGGAATAACGGTAATTGACGATGTATGAGGCCTTTTTTCCTTTCGCGAAAGGGCCCTCCAATCCCAATTCGAAACCATTGAAACCGATTTGACCCAAGTATTCCCGTTTTTTTGTGTTTCCGTTTCTCAGCTGTAGATCAAATACTCCAGAAAGCGCATTGCCATAATCTGCGCTCCAGGCACTAGTCATAAAATCAGAATTACTTAGATTATTCAAGTTCAGCATACTTACTGGTCCACCAGTTGTACCCAATGTTGAAAAGTGATTGGGACTTGGTATGTCGATTCCTTCCATGCGCCATAATACTCCAGTAGGTGAATTTCCACGTATAATAATGTCGTTTCTGGCATCATTTGCACCACTTACTCCTGCATAGTTTTGGGCTACTTTGGCGAAGTCTTGTCTTGATCCAGCATATCTTCCAGCTTCTTCAATGGAGATTGTTCGGGTACTAACGGTTAACATTTCATTGATGCTTTTGCGTTTGTCGGCATTGTGTGTGATGACAACTTCATTAATCTGAACAATGTTTTCTTCCAGTTCAATAGCTAATTCAAGCTCTTTACCTGAAATAACTGAAATGTTGGAAAGACTGATTGTTTTGTAGTTGGTATAAGAAAATTGGATGGAATACCTGCCTACGGGTAAATTTTCGATGCGATAGTATCCGTCATCATTGCTGAGAGTTCGAATCATCGAATCGCCAACAGCTACTTCAACAAGTACACCTGGAATGGGTGATTTTGATTGTTTGTCTGCAATTGCTCCTTGAATTGTTTGAGAATAAGTAATGCTAGAGCTTAGAAGTGCGAAAAATAGGATCAGCCTCATAGTTTCTTTTTTCTACTAAAGTATAAAGGACAAATCTCCGACCGATTCAAATAAAAATGAATTGTAGTAAATCAAGGTTGAATTGTTGTGTGAAGTATTTCAATCGTTAAGCGGATGATTGAATGTGAATTAATAAATCAGGAAGTTACTCCAAAATGATAACTTTGTTTATGAAATTTTCGTACTTCAACTTTTGGCTTCGGAACATCGTGATTTATCTGTTCTTTTGCTTACTTGGGCTTATCATGGTACTTGTCGATGGTACCCATCAAATCCATGAAAAAGGGCGGTTTATGCATGTTGTTTTTAATGGTGGAGTTATGTTTGCCATTGCACATATTCAGGTATACATCCATAACCGATTTTTATATGAACGTTTTTTTAGTAAGCAAAACCTTAAATATTTTTTAGGGACGGTTTCTCTCTTTGCCAGTTATTTCCTAATCAATTACTTCACACCATTTACTTTTGTTTCAAATAGAGATGTGATAACGATGTGCATTTCCATTTTCCTCATTTATTTGGTGGGACTTGGTTTTTACTACATGCACAAAAATATTTCGGATAGGAATAGGCGGTTTTTGACTGGTTTGTTAGAGAAGGATGATGAAATTCGACATCTGAAAGCACAGTTGAATCCACACTTTTTGTTCAACGCATTGAATAATTTGTATGCGACCTCATTGACTGCTCCCAATGAAACTCCTGATAAAATTTTGGAACTTTCCGATTTGTTGCGTTATCAGATTGAATCGTCCAAAAAGGAACGTGTTCCCTTGTATGAGGAAATTGATTTCATTAAGAAGTATCTCAGTTATGAGCAAAATAGAAGCCCTAAATTGAATATCAGTTTACACAACAAAATAGCAATGAATCAATTGATGTTATCTCCCATGTTGTTTATGCCGTTCATAGAAAATGCGATTAAGTACAGCAGTGGAACTGAAAAGCCAACGGTTTCTTTGGAGATTAGTACAGATAAACAGCGCCTTACTTTTAAAGTTTGGAATAATTTTGACCCAGAAAGAAGGGAGTTCTCTGGCACGAATACAGGAATTTCAAATACGAAGCAGCGCCTTGAATTAATGTATAACAACAAACATGAATTGATTATTACAGATGCAGATGGTATTCATACGGTTGAATTGACGCTTGTATTGTAACGAAAATAGTATCTTGTAGAGATGAAGTACAAATGCCTTATAGTTGATGATGAAGCTCCTGCACATTTAGTGCTTCAGGCACATATTGGACGGACAGAACAATTGGAGATAATTGGAGATGTTTATGACGGGCAAGAAGCTTTGGAGTTTCTACGGAACAATCAGGTAGATGTTTTATTTCTAGATATCGAAATGCCACGACTTACTGGGTTGGAATTGTTGGAATGCATGCCTTATTCACCATCGGTTATTCTAACTACTGCTTATAGCAATTTCGGATTTGAAGCGTATCAAAATGGAGTAGTGGATTATTTGTTGAAGCCAATTTCTTATCCGCGATTTTTGAAAGCAATCAATAAAATTATCGACAGACCTTTACCTCGGAAAGAAGCCGATTTTTACCCGGAAATTGAGGTAAAGCATGAGGGCATTTTAAGAACAATCCAAACCCAAAATATTCTTTATATTGAAGCTGTAGGAAATTACATTCGTTTGTATTTAGCAACTGAAAAACCATTATTGATTACCCAAACTATGAAGTACATTTTATCTGTTCTTCCACCTCCTTATTTTATTCGAATCCACAAATCGTATATTGTTAAACGAGAAACAATCACTGAGTTCAAGAAAACAGAGGTACTGCTTTCCAATGGTACTGTTTTACCTGTTGGACGAAAATATTCGGTGCTCTTAGAGTAATTATTTCTTCTTTTGATATCAAATATACTTTGCGTTTCCCTCTGCGAAAATCTGCGCTATCTGCGTGAAATAATAAAAGCCCTCCACTGTGGCGAAAGGCTTCTGATTCTATCGGTTTTTAAATCAACCTATTTCTTAAACTCTTCCGAGTGTGTATAGCATTTTAGTATGAGCAGCAAGCGCTCCCCAAAACGATTTTCCAGTGTGATAAGGTAAATTGTATTCTGCTGCTGTTGCTTGAACAATTTTAGAAATTTTCGGATAATGAATGTGCGAAATCGACGGGAATAGGTGATGCTCTACTTGGAAATTCAATCCTCCAACAACGTATGAAATAACTGGGTTATTTGTAGCGAAATTCATAGTCGTACTCAGTTGATGAACCATGAAGCTATGCTCCAATTGATTGTCTGTAGGCATCGGATATTCATTTTCATCTGTTACGTGTGCCAATTGGAATACAACCGCCAAAGTTAAACCTGCTACAAAATGCATGACACAATAGCCTAAAACCCAATTCAAAAATGTCATTTCAGGAATTACGAAAAAAGGAATTAGCATATAACTGAAATAAACAAGCTTAGATAGAATAATAATGAATAGTTGTTTTCCTAAGGTTGTTCCTGCTGCCTGAACATGACCTTCTTTATTGTACCGAATTACTTGTTTAAAGTCTTTCACAGTACTCCACATTAAAGTCATTAATCCGTAGAAAAACCACGCATAGATAAATTGTAATTTGTGAATTGCTTTTTTATCTGAATAAGGCTCAAAACGCAAAACGCCAACAGGAGCAATATCTTCATCTAGCTCATGTACATTGGTGTATGTATGGTGAATAACGTTGTGTTGAGTTTTCCAATTTTGAGAGTTTCCAGCAAGGAAAGCCAAAGAGAAAAATCCTAATATTTTATTGAGTTTATCGTTTTTACTGTAGCTTCCGTGGTTTGCGTCGTGCATAACACTCATTCCAATACCAGCCATTCCGAATCCCATTAAAATGGCTAAAATAAGCCAGCTTAATTTAGAATCGAATACATTGAAAGTGATTAAGAGAAATGGAATTACATAGGCTGAAAACATCACGAAAGTCTTGATATATAACTTCCAATTTCCGTTTTTACTAATGTTATTGTCTTTGAAATAAGAATCAACTCGTTTTCTTAATTCTGATTGAAAATCTTTATTTGAGCTAGTATTAAATCTTACGTTTTTTGCCCCCATTGTGTTTTGTTATAAATTATATAACACAAAGGTGATCATCAATCGTGAATAAACATCACAAAAAGGGATATCACGCTTACTAAACGGATGAACGCCGTTTATCAGTTCTGTGCTTTTTAGGGTGCTTTAGTTGTTTTTAATCAACTAATTTTCGACTAACCTCCTGTTAACTTCTTGATTTCGTTCAACTTCATCAAAGCTTCAACCGGAGTCAAGGTATTGATATCAATCGAAATTAATTGATCGTGAATTTGTTCCAAAACAGGATCGTTTAGCTGAAAAAAGCTCAATTGCATGTCGTTTGAAGCTCCTGCTTGAATCACAACATCCTTCACATTTTTCATTTCACTAGAGCGGTGATTCAATTCCAGTTGCTCCAACATTAATTCTGCTCGTTGGATTACTTTGGTTGGCATTCCAGCTAGTTTTGCAACGTGAATACCAAAACTGTGCTCACTTCCCCCTTCAACTAACTTGCGTAAGAAGATGATTTTTTGCCCCACTTCTTTTACGCTTACATTGTAATTGTGAATGCGCGGAAATTGAACCGCCATTTCATTCAGTTCATGATAATGTGTTGCAAAAAGTGTTTTTCCTTTTGCTTGTGGGAATTCGTGAATGAATTCTGCAATGGCCCAAGCAATCGAAATTCCATCGTAAGTACTGGTTCCTCGTCCAATTTCATCCAATAAAATCAAACTGCGATCTGATAAATTGTTCAAAATACTAGATGTCTCGTTCATCTCTACCATGAAAGTAGATTCTCCGGAGGAAATATTGTCTGAAGCTCCAACACGTGTAAAGACCTTGTCTACAATTCCTAAAATGGCAGCATCTGCGGGGATAAAACTTCCCATTTGAGCCATAAGAACAATGAGCGCTGTTTGACGCAATAATGCACTTTTACCCGACATGTTTGGACCAGTAATCATGATGATTTGTTGTTCCTCTTTATCGAGATAAACGTCATTTGGAACATATTCTACACCTGCTTTCAACTGACCTTCAATAACAGGATGACGGCCATTTTTAATGTCGATGACATAGCTATCGTTGATGGTAGGTTTTGAGTAATTATTGCGAATAGCCAAATCTGCAAAACCTGTCAAGCAATCCAATTGTGCAATCAAGAAGGCATTTCGCTGAATAGCGCCCACGAAAGCGCTTAGTTTTTGCACCAATTCGAAATACAACTTGGCTTCAATGGCAGAGATTTTGTCTTCTGCGCCTAATATCTTGGTTTCGTATTCTTTTAATTCAGGTGTAATGTATCGTTCCGCGCTTACAAGTGTTTGTTTGCGAATCCACTCTTCCGGAACTTTGTCTTTGTGCGTATTTCGAACCTCCAAGTAATATCCGAAAACATTGTTGAAGGCAATTTTTAAACTTGGAATTCCTGTTTTTTCAGATTCACGCTCTTGCATCGCTTCCAAATAATCTTTCCCACTTTCAGAAATCGCACGCAGTTCATCTAGTTCCGAATGAACACCATTCGCAATAACTGGCCCTTTTCCCAACATTACTGCAGGATCTTTCAAGAGCATTCTCTCTACCAATTGAATAAACTCTTCGCAAGGTTCTAATCGTTGGGATAATTGCTGTAACAGATTACTCACACTGTGTGAGCAAGCATCTCTCAATGGCACCATGTGTTCTAAAATACGCGAGAGTACACGTAATTCTTTTGGATGAATTTTTCCAACGGCAACTTTTGAAATCAAGCGTTCCATATCGCCAATTTCATTTAGTTCATGTTCAATTTCAGCTCTCAGACTGTGCTTATCAGTTAGATCTGCTACTGCATCAATGCGTAAGTTGATTTGTTCTTCGTGCTTCAATGGCATTACAATCCAGCGTTTCAACAAACGATCACCCATGGGGGTTTTAGTTCCATTGATCACATTGAACAAGGTTTTTCCACCTTCGTTTAGGGGAGCAATTAATTCCAGATTGCGAATAGTGAAGCGGTCCAGCCACACATATTTTTCTTCTTCAATGCGCTGAATTTGGGTGATGTGCCCCAGTTTATCGTGCTGTGTTTCTCCTAAATAATGAAGAATTGCACCTGAAGCAATAATTCCGTATTCCAAATCATCGATTCCAAAACCTTTCATGGAATTGGTTTTAAAATGATTCGTCAATCGTTCTTTTCCAAAATCCGGAGTAAAAATCCAATCGTCTAATCGGAAGGTGTAGTATTTGGTTCCAAATAATTCTTGGAAAAGGGAATGCTTGTTTTTTTGATAGATGATTTCACTTGGTTCAAAACCTTGAATCAGCTTCGTGATATATTCGGTATTTCCTTGAGCGGTAAAAAACTCACCAGTTGTTACGTCTAAAAAGGCAATTCCGTGAATTTCTTTTCCAAAATGAATTGCTCCTAAAAAATTGTTGTGATGACCATCTAGAATTTTATCACTAAACGCAATTCCTGGGGTTACCAATTCGGTTACTCCGCGCTTGACAATTGTTTTGGTCATTTTTGGATCTTCCAGCTGATCACAAATCGCCACACGATGACCTGCGCGAACTAGTTTGGGTAAATAGGTGTCCAATGAATGATGTGGAAATCCCGCAAGTTCAATTTCAGAGGGTGATCCCGCTCCGCGTTTTGTTAAAATAATTCCTAAGGTTTTTGAAGCTGTAATGGCATCTTCCCCGAATGTCTCATAAAAATCTCCAACACGGAAAAGCAATAAAGCTTGAGGATGTTTTGCTTTAATTTCGTTGTATTGCTTCATCAATGGCGTTTCCGCTGGACCTTTTTCTTTTTTCGACACGTGAATAAGTTTCGTTCGTGTCAAAAATACGAAGTGAAGCTTGAGTTTGTGGAATTTTACTGTTACGAGTTTTCAACATAAGTTTAAACCAGACAATGTATTCCTGATTTTTGAATATAATTACCTTTGTGTAATGAATCGTAAATTAAAATTGTGGGAACTGGATCGTGTAGATGAGCAAACGTTCAAAACGCAGGAGAAATTTCCACTTATCATTATTTTAAACGATATCCGCAGTCTGAATAATATTGGTTCTTTCTTTCGAACTGCTGATGCATTCAACATTGAGAAAGTGTATCTGTGCGGGATAACAGCTCAACCCCCACATCGTGAAATTCACAAAACAGCTTTGGGGGCAACTGAAACGATTGATTGGGAATACCGACAGGATATAAATGCTTTAGTTGCTGAATTGAAGGAAGAAGGAATTGCTGTTTGTAGCATAGAGCAAGCAGAGGAGACGGTCTTACTTCATGAGATTTCTACATTGAAAGATCAAAGATTCGCTTTGGTTTTCGGAAATGAGGTGGATGGAGTAGACCAATCAGTTATTGATTCATCAAATTACATCATTGAAATTCCCCAATTTGGAACCAAGCACAGTTTGAATGTTTCCGTCTGCGCAGGAATTGTTTTGTGGGAGTTTGCGAAAAGATATATTTCTTAGCAAATTGAAAAGATATATTTCTGCTTTTCAATTTTCCAATTCTCCATTTTCAATTAGAATTATTCTATAATCGGATTGTAAATTCCATAAGTAAACGGATTATCTCGTCTGTAAATCACTTCAAAGGATTGAATAATTATGGGTTTTTTATCTCTATTCCAGATATAGGTGTTAAAGGTTGGATTATCGAATTTTAGGTAATTCAAATCGATGAATTTGATGGATTGAATAAGCGTAACAGTACTATCTGATTTGTTTATATTCTTTTGAATCGCCTCACTGGCAGAAAATCTAATAATGGAATCACCATCTTGCACATTAAGAACTAAAATGGGGTTCAGAGACAAATCAGAAAGTTTTAATTTCACGATGACATCAATGATATCGGAAGGTCTTTTTACAAATTCGCTCAATGGTTTTGCATATCCTGGCCCCCATTCTTCATCTGTTTCGAATCGATAACCAGCATTTGACCATTTATTCGGGTTGTATCCGTTGAATTGATTTTTGTTTTTGGAAATGGTTGCAAGTGGTTTTTCAGTTGGTTTTCCTTTTCCAACAAGTAAAGTCGACGCAGAAAAATAGTTTCGCTGCCAAATAATTTGCGGATATTTTTCAAGAACAATTGCTCTGAATGTTGGAGACATAGAAGAGGTTGCGCCTAAACAAATTTGATCATGAGATTCAAACTTTTCGATAAGTAGTGAATCCAACTTTTTTTCATTGAATTCAGGAGAAGTAATGAATAAATAAGAGTTTGGAATGATTATTTCCCCTTTTTCTGAATAAAACCGTGTTTTTGGTTCATCTGAAAAAATAATAGTGAAGGTTTTAGGATATTCTTTAGTTGCATCATTCGCATCTACAATCAATTGCTTAAATGGAGTTTTATAAAAAACCGTGTAGTGTTTTCGTTGGAAAATAAGCGCGAAGCAGTTTAATGAAAGAATAGTAATTACGAGAACTAAATTCATTCGCTTGGATTGTTCTTTTGCCCAGCCAAACAAGAATAGAAGTAAGAACGGATAAGCAAAAATAAGTACAGAAGTTTGCAATACTGGCGCAATAGATGTTGAATAGAAATATCCAATAAAGTAAACGGTAAAGAATAATATTCCACAGAAAAGAATCGCTTTTGAATGTTTCCTTACTGGTCGTCCTGAAATACGTGTCCAAACAATGATTCCAATATAAACAGCGATTAGTATCGCCGAGAATTGGAAGATATAGTGCACGTAATTAGCCAAAAAATCGGGTCCAGGTTTTCCTAACCACCCAGCTAAGCCACCCATTTTAAGTTGAGCGAAGAGAATTGTAAAATGTGGGGAATAGAGAATAATTGCAACTAGACAAAGCAGCAGGTACTTCCATAAATAATCTTTGAATGTGTAGATAATTCCAAAGATTCCAATTAAGCCAGCAGTCAGCATGCTGAAATGGTGATTGTAAGCACATAATGCTGCAGCAATTGGAAACCAGATTAAATGTTTGCGTGCGTAATTTTTAAAGAAGACGATTTCTCCCCAATGATAAGCAAACAATAAGGTGAAGAAAAATCCGCTGGTGTATGGTCGTGCAATTTGACTGTACATAATGGGATACTGACTGCTTGCAATAATTGCTGCTACGATTAAACCAACAGTCAGATTCGACCAACGTTTTCCAATTTTGTAAGCCAAGTAAACGCCGCCAACTCCAGAAAGAATAAAAGGCAATTTTACAATCCACTCTGCGGTTCCAAATAATTTGGTCCAGTAAAAAAGGAAAACTTGAACAAATGCAGGGTGTCCATCTATTTTTACTCCTTTTGCGATTAATTCACTGAAGGAATCAAAACGCGTGCGAAGAAGTCCGCTAAGCTCATCGTGGGTGTAAGGAATAGAGAGTAAGTCATAACATCTAAGTATAATAGCCAAAAGAATGATTCCAATAATGATGAAATGTTCTTTTAGAAAATCTGAAATACTTCGTTTACTTGTGCCAATCACTGGAATGCTTTTAACAAAAATAACAAAGCTTGGGGATTTTAAGTTTGACAAGTGAATTTCAATAGTCGGACAAGCTTGAATTACCATTTTTTAGCGATGTCAATCTAAGAAACAATCGTTATTTTTGTGCCTTCGCTGAAGCTACTGCATAAGCGTTGCATCACTTTATTATTTGAATAATGATTGAAACTGATATAATAATTATAGGTGCTGGACCTGTAGGTCTTTTCACCGTTTTTGAAGCAGGTTTGCTTAAATTACATTGCCACTTAATTGATTCTTTACCTCAGCCTGGCGGACAATGTTCAGAAATTTATCCAAAAAAACCGATTTATGATATTCCTGGATTTCCGTCGGTTTTGGCTGGAGATTTAGTGGATAATTTGATGGAACAAGCTGCTCCGTTTAAACCAGGTTTTACATTGGGTGAAGCTGCAATGACCATTGATAAAACAGAAGACGGAAAATTCATCGTCACAACGGTTAAAGGGACGAAACATTTGGCTCCAATTGTCATGATTGCAGGTGGATTGGGTGTTTTCGAGCCACGTAAACCTCCTATTTCAAACTTAGCTGATTTTGAGGATAAAGGAATTGAATACATCATCAAAGATCCTGAGTTTTATCGTGGAAAACGTTGTGTAATTTCAGGAGGTGGCGATTCAGCATTGGATTGGTCAATCTTCTTGGTGGAAAAGAAAATAGCGAAAGAAGTTGTTTTGGTTCACCGAAGCGCATCTTTCCGCGGACATTTAGATTCTGTGCAAAAAGTAATCGACATGGCTGAATGTGGTCAGATCAAATTAATTACAGAAGCTGAGGTTGTTGGAGTAGAGGGAGAAGGTTCTTTGAAACAGGTGAAAATTCAACACAACACTCAAGGAGAAATTTTACAGGAAACAGATCATTTTATTCCTTTGTTTGGTCTAAAACCATCTTTGGGTCCAATTGCCGATTGGGGATTGGAAATTGAGAAAAATGCCATTAAAGTGAATACCTTGGATTATTCAACGAATATCCCAGGAATTTACGCAATCGGTGATGTGAATACGTATGAAAATAAGTTGAAACTCATTTTATGTGGGTTTCACGAAGGAACGTTGGCTGTTCAATCTGCATTTGCACGTATTCATCCAGATAAGAAAAATATCTTGAAGTATACAACGGTAAATGGAGTTCAGGGGTTTTAAAATTTAATTCTTCATTACTTGATTTTTGAAGCGGCAATCGAATGGTGGCTGCTTTTTTTTGTTAGCTCATTTTTACAGATTAAATTTAATGAAGAGTTTAATAATCTATCAGACCAAGTTTTCTTTCATTTTTTACTGATACAACACCAATTTATTGTAAGGAGAGTAAACGTCTTATTATTTAGAATGAATAAAAACAAGGAAATGGCGATCTTAAATTTTTTTTTTATAAGTTTGAAACTGACTAACTTAAATTACTAAACCGAGAATTAATTATATACCATATCCAAATCATTTCAAAAGAATATTTCAGGTTGGAGACACTCTTTAAATAAATGAAATTGCTTAAGAATTAAATTCTTTACAGCTTTAGTAAGTCGTTTTAGTTTTGTATTAAAAAAATGGAGATGCTGCAACATCCCCATTCTCCAAAGACGCTTCCCTCGCATTGCAGGGCAATGGATTAGCGCAACTTTGTTACTGCATCGCACTAATGCAGCCTTCAAAGTTAGTTGTTATTTTAATAGTGCTGGCGGTAACCGAAAAGCAAGTATGAGTAGGAAGGAAAAAACATGAAAAAGTTAAATAATCTTGAAGTTTTCAAAATCAATCAATTAAATGATGTAACTGGGGGAGCATGGAAAACTAACGAAACAAGTTCTATGACTGGGGGTCAAGTTCAAACTGACACTTATTACATTTTAAAGAAAAATAATGAAACAGGTAATGACATTACAAACGAACCTAGTCATTACGATTATAATGTAGGTTAATTAGGTCTAAAGAGAGGTACATTTAATGTACCTCTCTTATTATCTCCAAATCAATGAAATATTTTAAAATAATAGTAATATTTTTTAGTTTTTTAATTTCCACAAAAGCATTCAGTCAATTAAATTATAGTTTTTACTATACATGTATTGACTCTGCAGAATTTTATCGATCACAGGGCAAAATAGATTCCACGAATTTATACTATCAAAAAGCATTCAGTGCATCTGTAGGATTTGATACGGATTATTCAAGTGCGATTTATCCATATTACTTAGAACATAAAATCTTGGATACTTTGTTAATTGCGCAAACTTTTTCTATTGGTGAAAGAAAAAAGGAAATTTTTGCCTTGTGCAAAAGAAGAAATATTCCCTTCTCCAAAAAACAACTCCGAAAAATTTATCGAGATCATAAGTTGAAACCAATTTTAAAACCAAAAATATTTAAATGGATGTTATTTCGGGATCAAATTGCTAGACGTTATTTTCCGAAAAAAGTGGATTATGTGGATAGCAAGAATGCAAAGATTTTAATCCGTTTTATGCACGATAGATCTGATTATTTTGATCGTAATAATCTAAGTATCAAAAACTATGGGCAATTGGAAATATTATTAATTCATGCTGGATGGAATAACCTAAGTTCTGAATTCAACACCATTCAAACTATGATAAAAGAAGGTAAATTGAATCGAATGGTTGGAGCTGCAATTGTAGAACGAGCTGCAATTTCCAAAGGTTATCTGTTCAAAATTGATTCTGAAGGTCATATCTTGGGATTAGACAATCAAAAACAACAACTTTGTAATTTTTATTATCCTAATATTTATTTTAATTATGGTCTAAAATATGATAGAAAAAACAAACAAGTTTTACTTCCCCCTTTTCATCCAAATTTGTCTGAAAAAGAAGTAGATTCATTGAGACAATTTTTATTTCTTTCCCCCTTAAACATGCTACAAAAGCAACAACAATATCGATTTTTGACTAGTGAAGAGTTTTGCAATTTTAAAAATGAATAATGGTACTTATTTTCAGTATTGAAAACGATCCATCAACAACGGCTGTTATTAATTGGTTGATGTATTTGAATAAAAAATTTATTCGATTAAACCCTGAGGATAAACTTCTTCTACAAACATTTGAAATACTTAATTCCAACAATATTTATTGGGAAGCAAAAGTCGGTGAGAATGTAATTAAATATTCTGAAATTTCAAGTGTCTGGTATCGAAGAGGTGGACTTAAAATTTTCGACTTTGGAATCGAAAGGAATTCTAATTTTCAATATGAGAATTATCTGGAAAATGAAATTGAAACAATAGAAAAAGCTATTAAGCATTCATTAATGAAAAAAATAGTTGTTGGGAATTTTGTTGGCGTAATAAATAAATTAATAGTTCTGATTGAAGCGCAAAAAACAGGTCTTTCCATTCCAAATACATCTATTGTTACTAAAAAAAGTGACCTAAAGGAATTTAGACAGTCAAAAGACCTTATCAGCAAACCGATTTTCGAAATTATGCCAATTGAAAACATAAATAAAACATCTTTTTATTCTGCTTTTACCGCTTTATTGAACGAAAATGACGTTTCAGAGTCTTTTTTTTACACTCTTGTTCAAGAACAAATTGTAAAAAAATTTGAAATAAGATCTGTTTATCATGGTGACATTTTCTATTCTTCCGCCATAATTAGTCAAAACAATGTACAAACTTCATTGGATTTTAGACATTATGACAAAACTAAGCCAAACCGTATTTTACCATTTACCTTACCTATTGAAATAGAAAATAAACTTCGTTTACTAATGAGAAAACTAGGATTAAATTCAGGATCATTCGACTTAATCTATTCTGAAAATGAATAAATTTGCTTTCTACCAACAACCAGACACGATGGACTGCGGTCAAATATGCCTTCGGATGATTGCGAAGCATTTCTTTGGAAAAATTAAATGGTCTAGTTATTGTAGTTGAAGTTTTCTTGTATAATACGAAATCATGTTTTCAAACGTTAAAAAGAAAAGCATTGGTTATAAAAGAAATCTGCAACAGCAGATTCGTAAAGACTTAAAATCATTCAATATGAAAATCAGTATCGCAATCGCATTAGTAATCAGCACGAGTTATTTGTCAACGGCTCAAACTCTCGGAAAAGCACTTTCACGAGGAAAAGAATTGACTACTTCTTCTACATCCAAAGGTTCTTTAACCAATGACGAAGTAGTAAGTGGTTTGCGTGAAGCATTAACAACTGGAGCGAAATCAGCAGCTAGTTCTGCAAGTTTATTGGACGGTTTTTATAAGAATCAGAAGATTTTTATTCCTTGGCCTCCAGAGGCAAATGAAATGAAAAGTAAATTGGTTTCCTTGGGGATGCAAACCCAAATCACAAAATTTGAAGAATCGGTGAATCGTGCGGCTGAGGAAGCTGCGAAAAGTGCCTATGATATTTTTGCTTCAGCAGTAACTGGAATGTCGGTTGGAGATGGTTTTGCAATCTTGAATGGAAGTGACACTGCAGCGACTCATTATTTGCGAGATAAAACTACACCTCAGTTAACGGAGAAATTTAAGCCAATTGTTAAGGCAGCAATGGATAAAGTGAAGGTAACCGAATATTGGAATCCTTTGGTGACGAAATACAATAAAATTCCTTTGGTTAAGAAACAAAATCCGGATTTGGAAGCTTATGTCACAGCAAAAGCAATCAATGGATTGATGTTGTTAATCAGTGAACAAGAAGCGAAAATCCGTAAGGATCCAGCTGCGCAAGTAACTGCTTTGCTTCAAAAAGTATTTGGAAAACGCTAAAAAGTAGTTAAACACCTTGGGAATGAATATTCTTTCGGGCATATTGAGTAATTTTGTAAAGCGATCAATTTGGTCGCTTTATTCCATTTATATGAAGAAAGGTTTAAATAGTTCAAACGAGATCTCTAAATTGAACTTTTAAACTTCTTTGAACACTTTTAGAATATGAAAAGTATTACAGTTACAGAATTGAAATCGTGGAAAGATGCAAACGAAGATTTCCAATTAATTGATGTTCGCGAATCGTATGAAAATGACATTTGTACCTTGAATGGTATTTTAATTCCAATGAACGAGGTTCCTGCGGAATTCAGACAAATTGATAAAGACAAAAAAGTAGTTGTTCATTGTCGTTCTGGAAAGAGAAGCGCAAACGTTATCCAGTTTTTGGAACAAGAACACGGTTATACGAATTTGTACAATCTAGAAGGTGGAATTTTAGCTTGGATTGAAGAAGTTGATCCTTCGATTGAAGCATACTAATAAAGTTAAAGAGTTCTAAAGTTGAAACTTTGAACCTTTTCAACGCTGCGCTGAGTCTTTAGCGCGAGTATTTTGAACATCTTTTGAACCTGTAAAGTGAATCGCAGAACAATCAATACCGTTATTATTCTTGGGATACTCTCTTTACTGAGTGTTCTTGGAATACAATTGTTTTGGATTCACAAAACAACAGAAGCTCAATTGATTACTGTTCAGATCCAAGAACGGGAAGACAGCTTAAATTTAAAACAGTTTTCCGAACGGGCGCATATTGCTTTGAGAGATGTATTGGAGCAACTCAATACCAAAGATGATATCAGCGCAAACTTGTATGGAACGGTCAAACAAATACGATCCAATTATTTTTCGGTAGATATTGAAGAAGAATTACATCCATATTATTTGGAGCAATTACTGAAAAGAGAATTCGATAATCAGAGCTTAAATCAGGATTTTGTTTACGGAATTTATGACTGTTATTCAGATTCCATTGTTTTTGGTAACTTGATTAAATACACCAAAGATTCTTTGTATTCGGTTACAAATAATGACTCGGTTGGAAAAACATCCAATCAGCTGAAATGGAAAACAGACGGACATTATTTCACCGTCCTTTTTCCAAATGTAAGTTCTTCCCCCATAGAGGTTTTGAAGACAGATGTTTCTCCTTGGATTTATCTGTTTGTGATTCTTTTTCTCTTGTTTGTATTTTTCTTATTTACGTTGAATGTCATTTTAAAGCAAAAACGACTTTCGGAAGTGAAAACAGACTTTATAAATAATATGACGCATGAATTGAAGACCCCGATTTCTACTATCGGTCTTTCTAGTGAATTGCTTTTACGTGGAAATTTTAAAGATGATCCAGAGCGCTTGCATCGGTATGCTGAAATTATTTACAAGGAAAATAAGCGTTTGGAAAATCAGGTGGAGCGCGTATTGAATGTTGCTAAATTGGATAAGGAAAAATTATCCTTAAAGAAAGAATCGTGTTCCATTCATGATTTGATTTTAGAAGCGAAAGACAGTTTTGATCTCAATCAGACAGATCAAGGTGGTGAAATTGAACTGGTTTTAGATGCGGTTAAAGATACCTTGATGGTGGATGAGGTTCATATTACCAATGTGGTTTACAATTTGTTGGATAATGCGGTGAAATACTGTAATCAGATTCCTCAAATTGTAGTCCGAACGTGGAACGATTCGAATGGCTTCAATTTATCTATTTCCGATAATGGGATTGGAATGAAACGAGAAGATATCAAGTTGATTTTTGATAAATTTTACCGCGTCCCAACAGGAAATTTACATGATGTCAAAGGTTTTGGTTTAGGACTCTATTATGTGAAGTTAATTGTGGAAGAGCATGGCGGAACTATTCAGGTGAAAAGTCAAATTGGAAAAGGAACAACTTTTACCATTAAACTTCCATTGAAGTGAAATCAGCTTATCTATAGGAAGTATGCAGGACCTCATTAATCGTGTTTTTTCCATTCAAACAGAAGAAGAGTTTAATCAATGTGCTTTGGAAGTGTTTCATTTCCAAAAGGAGCATGTTCCTGTTTACAAAACGTTTTTGGAGTTAATCAATAGACCTGAACCGAAACATTTCTCTGAAATCCCTCATTTGCCCATTGCCTTTTTCAAAAGCCATCAAATAATCGCTGAAAACAAAATGGCTCAGCAGGTTTTTAAAAGTAGTGGAACTACAGGGATGACCCGAAGCGCTCATTTTGTAGCGGACGTTTCTATTTACGAGCGCTCTTTCATTCCTACCTACGAACAGTTTTTGGGGAAATTGGAAGACCAAATCATCTTTGCTTTATTGCCAAATTATGTTTCTCAGGGAGAATCTAGCTTGGTTTATATGGTTGATAAATTGATTGAAGGAACGAATAATTCGCTATCTGGTTACTATTTGGAGAGTCCTGAAAGTTTATTGGAAGCCATTTCACAAGGGCAAAAAACGGGCAAGAAATTAGTTCTGTTTGGAGTGTCTTATGCTTTGCTCGATTTAGCGGAAATGAAACCAGACCTTCACGATGTAACGGTGATTGAAACAGGTGGAATGAAAGGTAAACGCAAAGAAATGACCAAAGAAGAAATGCATCAAGAATTGGTCGCTGGATTTCGTTGTGATTACATTGCTTCCGAATATGGAATGTGTGAATTGCTTTCTCAGGCTTACAGTGATAAAAATGGTATGTTCGAATTGCCTGCTTGGATGAAAATTTCTTTAAGAGAAGTGAATGATCCATTTGAATTGGTAAAAGAAGACAAAACAGGAGGTGTGAATGTGATAGATTTAGCCAATATTTATTCCTGTGCTTTCATCGAAACACAAGATTTAGGCCGAATGGAAAAGGGCAAATTAAGGTTGATGGGACGTTTTGATCACTCAGATGTGCGCGGCTGTAATTTGCTTGTTGCGGAGTAGATAGTTTTTAGTAGAGTCAAAGCCAACTTTTCACAATTCGGCATTCGTAACTCGGCATTCATAATTGTTTTTGTATTTTTGATAGGTAGTCATAATTGAAATAAATGGATTCAGCAATTCAGCATATTATTCGAACTCGATCAACGGAACTTTTTGATAAAGTAAAGGGATACAGAGAGCACATGCACCGTTTTCCCGAATTGTCTTATGCCGAATTCAAGACGATGAGCTTTGTTGCTGAGCAATTGGAAAAAATCGGAATTCCTTATCAGAAAGAAGTTGCAGGAACTGGAATTTTAGCAATAATCCGTTCTTCTAAACATACTGAAAATGATTCGTGTATTGGTTTGAGATCTGAATTAGATGCGTTGCCCATTTTAGAACAAAACAATAGTAATTACAAATCAGAAAATGAAGGTGTGATGCATGCTTGTGGGCATGATGTTCACACAGCTATTTTATTAGGAGCAGCAGAAATTATTTGGGAGAATAAAGAATTGTTGAAGCATCCGATTAAGTTGTTTTTTCAACCCGGAGAAGAGAAGAATCCAGGGGGGGCTTCTTTGATGATTGCTGATGGAGCTTTACAAAATCCACCAGTTCATGAATTGTTTGCACTGCATGTTTTTCCAGAAATGGAAACGGGTAGAGTAGGTTTTAGACCGGGATTGTACATGGCTTCTTGTGATGAAATTTATTTGACAATCAACGGAAAAGGTGGGCATGGAGCAACTCCACATCAAACCATCGATCCGATTATGGTTGGTGCGCAACTGTTGACAGGTTTGCAACAAATTGTGAGTCGAAAATGTGACCCAAAAGTTCCTTGTGTATTGTCTTTTGGGCATTTTGAAGCCATCGGAGCAACGAATATAATTCCAGAAAAAGCAATTTTGAAGGGAACTTTCCGTACCATGAATGAGGATTGGAGAAAGGAAGCTTTAGAGATGATTGCAAAACACGTTCATGCAACATGTGAGCAGTTTGGTGCAACAGCTGATTTGGAAATTTCCAAAGGATATCCTTATTTGGAAAATGATACTGTTTTGACTGAGAAAATGATTGCTCGAAGCACTAATTTCTTTGGAAAGAATAAAGTCGAGGAATTGCCTATTCGCTTAACTTCAGAGGACTTTTCGTTCTACGCACAGGAAATTCCAGTTTGTTTTTTCCGTTTGGGAGTTCGAAATGAAGAATTAGGCATTGTTTATGGTGTACATCATCCGAAATTTGATATTGACAGCAAAGCATTGATTGTTGGAATGCAAGCAATGTGTTTAGCTGCTTTTGAATAAGAGTTATGAAAAATTGGTTTGTACTAAGTTTGGTGTTTTTGTTGCTTACTTCTTGTGGAGATGAGAATGAGGTGCAACAAACCGAAGTTTACCAAATTCGATCAATCGGTACGCTTTCAACTACCGAGTATACGCTTGGTAAAATTATCAAGTGGAATGATGAAGGAGAATGGTATAAGTTTGGGGATCGTAAAATACTTTTGAGCTGTAAAGCTACAGTCAAAGCTGGAGTGAATTTGAACTCCATCAAAGATTCGGATATTCAGATTGAAGGAAAAAAAATAACAATTCAACTTCCACCACCTGAAATTGTATCTTTTGTTATGAATCCAGATCTGATTCGTACAGAAATGACCGATGTGAGTGGTTTTCGATCTGATTTTTCGCAAGTGGATAAATCGAAAGTTTTGCAGAAAGGAGAGGAGTCGATTCGAAAAGATCTCCGAAAATTGAATATATTGAATGAAGCGGAACGAAATGCGAAAACCTTCATTACAGACTTTTACAAGAATTTAGGATTTGAACAAGTAATCGTGCATGAAACGCCAAAGGATAAAAGAAATACGAACATTGATCGTTAGATTGGCGTTGATAGCAGGAATAGCCATTGCCTCATATTTGGTTTACAGACTGTTTTTCAAAGCCGAATCTAAAGAAGAGATCATTCTGGATGAAACGCCATTAAAAGTGGAGCAAATTCGGGCTATTTTGGAATTGAATACCCTTAAATTTCAGGATGAGGCGGTCGTTGATAGTGTGGAGTACTATCAATCTCAAGATGAATTTTATTCTGGAACACTTGATAAGCTATTGGATATTGATCAACTCAAAAATGGATTGAATCCAAGTGGCGTCAAACGAAGACTCACACTCATTGTTCGTGGGGAATTGTTATATGGTGTTGATTTGAAACGAAAAGATTTTCAATTTATCCCAAAAGGAGATACCCTGGAAATTTTAATTCCTGAACCAGAATTACTTTCAATTTCCTTGAATCCAAAAGGGACTGAAGTGTATTTGGAAAACGGTAAATGGAACGATTACGAACGAACGCATTTGCAGAAAAAAGCCCGCAATAAAATGATTGTATCAGGAAATCGGTTGAAATTGCCAGAACGCGCAAAAGCTCCTTTGGAAAAAGCCATCAGAGGGTTGGTTCGAACAGATAAAATAGTAGTTATTTCCTTCAGTAAGTAATTCAAGAATTTGAATTTTATTGAAGTCTCAAAATAAACCCATGAAAATAGCATTAATCGTTGCAATGGACAACGAACGAGGAATTGGAAAAAACAACGATTTGATGTGGCATTTGCCTGCGGATATGAAGTTTTTTAAAGAAACCACAACCGGTCATATTATCGTAACAGGTCGCAAAAATTACGATTCCATTCCAGAGCGTTTTCGTCCTTTACCAAACCGGGAAAATGCTGTTTTGACTCGAAATACCGATTACGAGGCTCCTGGTGCACTAGTTTTTTCGTCTTTGGAAGGATGTTTAAAGCACTATGAAAACGAAACTGATAAAACGGTCTTTATTATTGGTGGCGGACAGATTTACAAAGAAGCAATGGCCTTGGATATCGTTGATGAACTATTTATTTCTCATGTCGATCATACTTACGGCGCAGATACATTCTTTCCGGAATTTGATGAATCACTTTGGAATACGGAAACTGTTTTTGAGCAGGAAGTGGATGAGAAGCATGCGGTGAGTTTTCAGGTAATGAAGTATGTCAAGAAATAACCCTCGTTGTTAATTAGCTGATTGACAAAGTTGTTTCGTTATATAACGAAAACATGATATCATGAAGTTTTGTTGAAACATTTCCTCATTTTGTTCAAAACCACCTTGTCTTCCCATTGCGCATTCACTAACTTTGCTAGTTATGAAGTTGTGTATTGCCGAAAAGCCATCCGTTGCTAGAGATATCGCAGAAGTCATTGGTGCAAAACAGCGTCATGATGGCTTTTACGAAGGAAATGGTTATTGGGTAACTTGGACTTTTGGTCATCTTTGCACACTCAAAGAGCCACACGATTATCATGAAAAATGGAAATTTTGGAAGTTAGAAGACTTGCCCATTATTCCTGAAAAATTCGGAATCAAACTCATTGATGATGCAGGTGTGAAAAAGCAATTCTCCATCATTGAAAAGCTCGTTGCTAATTGTGATGAGGTTATCAATTGCGGGGATGCTGGACAAGAAGGAGAATTGATCCAACGTTGGGTTTTGTCGAAAGCAAAATGCAAAGTTCCTATGAAGCGTTTGTGGATTTCTTCACTTACCGAAGAAGCGATTCGAGAAGGATTTCAATCGCTGAAAGAAGGTGAACAGTATAAAAACTTGTATTCTGCCGGAAGTGCACGAGCAATTGGAGATTGGTTATTGGGAATGAATGCAACGCGCTTGTTTACGAAGAAATTTGGTCAAGGAAAAGCTACATTATCCATCGGTCGCGTTCAAACGCCCACTTTGGCAATGATTGTTGGTCGACAAAAGGAAATTGATGCTTTTCGCTCTGATGAATATTGGGAGTTGAAAACGAATTATAGAGAAACAGAATTTTCGGCAGTTATTGACCGTTTGCAATCTCAAGAGCGAGCAGATAAAGGCTTGGCTTATTTGAAAGAACATCCTTTTGAAATAACTTCCTTCGAACAAAAAGAGGGGAAAGAGGGAAATCCGCGTTTATTTGACTTAACGTCTTTGCAAGTGGAATCGAATAAGAAAATTGGAAATTCGGCAGATGAAACCTTGAAGCTCATTCAAAGTTTGTATGAAAAGAAATTGGTGACTTACCCAAGGGTCGATACTACTTATTTGAGTGAAGATTTGCATCCGAAGATTGAGGGAATCATGAAAGGATTAACCTATTATTCCCGATTCACTGAATCTCTGTTGAATAAGCCAATTCCAAAGGCGAAAACGGTTTTCGACGATAAAAAAGTAACCGATCACCATGCAATTATTCCAACAGGAATTCAACCCAATGGTTTGAGTCATCCAGAGCAGCAGATTTACGATATGATTGTTCGCCGATTCATTGCTGCGTTTTATCCCGAATGTAAAGTTTCGAATACAACTGTTTTAGGGAAAGTTGGACAAATTGAATTCAAAGCTACTGGAAAGCAAATTATCGAACCAGGTTGGCGTGTTGTTTGGGAAGAAACGAAAGACTCTGATTCGGAAGGTAAAAAAACGGTTGAAAAACCAGAGCAAACGATGCCTCATTTTGAAGAAGGGGAAAGTGGGCCGCATGAACCATTTATTCACCAAGGAAAAACAAGTCCTCCAAAAGCGTATACCGAAGCAACTTTGCTCAGAGCAATGGAAACTGCGGGTAGAATGGTTGATGATGAGGAATTGCGCGATATGATGAAGGAAAATGGAATTGGTAGACCAGCAACTCGAGCGAATATTATTGAAACCTTGTTTAAACGCAAGTACATTGAGAAAAAACGGAAAAACCTGATTCCAACCAGCACTGGAATGGGTTTAATCGATACAATCCAAAGTGAACTTCTGAAAAGTGCTGAATTAACAGGGCAATGGGAACGTAAATTACGTTTGATCGAGAAAGGCGAATACGATTTGGAACAATTCAAGCGGGAATTAATGGTTATGGTGCGCGAATTAACGGATGAGGTGATTTTTTCTCAGGCTCCAATTCGCATTCAATTGCATAGCGATACGCCAGTTCAAGTGGTGAAGGAAAAGAAAGAACGCAAGAAGGTCGAAAAGCAATCTATTGAGGATCTTGATTGTCCGAAATGTAAATCGGTCAAGTTGATGACGGGTAAAAAAGGTGTTGGCTGTAGTAATTTCAAGGTGTGTGGATTCATGGTTCCTTTTGAATTACTTGGAAAGAAACTAACCGAAAAACAACTCATTGATTTGATTTCCAAAGGAAAAACGGGTAAAATGAAAGGTTTAGCTATTCCAGGTTCTCATCAAGTCATTGAAGGGTCGATTGCTTTGGATGAAAGTTTCAATATTACGGTTCTTTAAACATGCATCAAGCGCTGCATTAAGAGTTCTTTGCGCGACTTTGAAACTGGAATTTGCGCTCCATTTTCAAGAACCAAGGTGTTGTATTCCTTCTGATATTTAGTAATGAATTTCAAATTCAATAGAAAAGAATGGTGAACCCGCATAAATTTTGATTCGGGCAACATGTTTTCAAAAACCTTTAAATTCTTGGAACTTGTAATGTGCTCTTTGGTTGTTTGAATCATTGTGTATTTTCCATCCGCTTTTAAATAAAGAATATCTTCAATTTTCAAAAAAGTGATTGCATCAATTCCTGTTATACCAATGATATCTTGATTTATTAAAGGATCATCTGTTTTTGTTTGAGTAGTTTCTATTGACTCGCTTGTTTGAGAATCCACGTCGTAAATACGCTGAATGCAATTCCTTAAATCTGCTGAATTGATGGGTTTCAATAAATAATCAAAAGCACCTTTGCGAATCGCAGAAATGGCATGCTCATCGTAGGCAGTAATAAAAACAACTTTCGTTTCAAAGGGAATCTCATCCACTAAATCAAAACTAGTTCCTGATTGTAATTGAATATCTAAAAAAGCTACATCGATGGTTTTTTCATCAAATGCTTGTTTCGCTTCTTCTAATGTTGCAACGCTAGCAGCGATTTCAATCGAAGGATCAATTTTATTTAGCAAAGCGGCTAAACCTTCTCTGCTAATCCGGATATCATCAAGTATAAGAACCTTCACTATTTTAAGAATTCATTAATTTTCAAGCATTTCTTCAAGTACCAGTGGAATTTTAAATATAACAATTGTTCCACTATTATCAGGCTTGTCTATAATTTCAAAGATAACTGAATATTGATATTTTGCCTTCAATAAATTAATCTTGTCAAGAACCATATTCCAACCATGTGAAATGTGATTTGCTCGATAGGTGTTTATTCTTTTTGCTTCTTGTCTCCCAATCCCATTGTCTTCAATTTTCAAAATAATGGAATCATTTTCTTTGTAACCTTTGATAATCAATTTTTTGTCTCCTTTTTTATGAGTTAATCCATGAACGATTGCATTTTCTACCGTTGGTTGAATCAAGAGTGTTGGGATTTTTAAATGAAGAAGATTTTCGGGTATTTTTACTTCAACATTTAATCCTTCTTCAAATCGGAAGCGTTCTACAGAAATGTAGGATTTGAGTAATTCTACTTCATCTCTCAATGTAATGAATGAATGATCACTCTGTTGCAAAAATTTCCGAAGTAACCCCGAGAAATCACTAAGAGCAAACTCTGCTTCTTCTTGTTTTCCCATCACAATTAAGTATTGAATATTGTTCAAACAGTTGAAAATAAAATGCGGATTCATTTTTGCCTGAATTGCTTTTAACTTCAATTCAAACATGGTATTTTTGTGCTCACTTTCCTTTAATTCTTGGTCTTTTGAAATCTGAATGCGCTTATAGGTCAAGAGAAAGATGAGCAGAAAAACTAATCCAAAAGCAACTAATCGAAACCAAAGGGTCTCGTAAATATGCTTTTCAATCTTAAACGAATAACTTATTTCGCGGGGATTTTGGTCATTAAAGCCATCTATTCCACGCATGTAAACGGTATATTCTCCAGGAGGAAGCATTCGAAAACTGATTTCTCCTTTCTTGGTTGGAACGCTCCACATTTCCTTTAAATCGGGGCCTACTAATTTGTATTGATAATAGAGATTGTAAAAGTTTGTAAAATTCGGACAGTTGAATTTCAGATTGATTGTATGTGTAGTTCTTGAAAAGACGTGATTACTTAGTTTTTGAATTTTATCATTCACTAAAATTTCTTTTAGAAATGGTTTTAGCTTCCGGTATTTTGGAATTTCTAGAAAACAGACAACTAGTCCTTGTATGCTCGGAAAATAAAAATGTTTGTTATCGGGAGTGAAATAATTATTTTGAAAACCTCCGTTGAACTCCGTATTAAGAATTCCATCATCATGACCTACGCGGAATGGAATTAGAAAATTGATTTTATGTTGGATAAAATCCTCCATTTTTTTCTCATTGATTACATACAAACCATGATTTGAAGAGATATATAAGTTCCCTTTTTTGTCAGGAGCTAAAGTGAAAATGTCGTTATCTAACAAACAATTTTTCATTCGATTGATGGAGAGAAGCTTTTTATTGTCCCAATAATACAATCCTCCACCGTATGTTCCAATGTAAAAAGTTCCATCTTCTTTTTCGTGAAAAGAACGAACCTCTTTTCCGCTTAACCCATTTCGAATACCAATTTGATTTTTCAGCTGGAGATCTTCCGAAAAAATATAGAATCCATTTTCACCGCCAACAAGAATGTCTCCATTTTTTAATTGATAGATGCAAATGACTAATCCGATTTTTTGTTTTTTAGCTATTTGCTTCAAGCTTTTTTCGTTGGTTCCTACTGCTAATCCATCTTCACTTCCGATCCAGATTCTTTTTTTTCGATCTTGGAACATTGCCAATATTGGAGCGCCATAAAAAGGATCTTTGATTTGTCTAATGATTTGGTGGTTTCTGATTACAAATGCTCCTGATCCCCATGTTCCAGCCCAGATTTCTCCATTAATAGTGGCAAGTGTAGAAAAGTCCGTGTGAAAATTGATGTATTTAGATAACGAATAGTTTTTTAAGGCGAAAATACTTGAAAAAGTTCCTGAAATAAGTAGTTCATCCTGTTCATTTTTAACAATAGAACTCAACGAAGATTCTTTGAGAACACTCTCATCAAAAAATGAAATACACGATTTTTCTTTTATTTGGAAAAGACCTTTATTAGTGGTTCCCGCAAACAAGAAGTTTTCATCTGTATTATATTCCAAAGATAAAATCAATTTGGTTGGAATATTTGAATTTAATGATTCAAATAGGGAATGCTTTTTATTGCGGTAGAAAAGGCCTTGATGAGAGGATACGAATGTTTCACCAGCTGGGCTAAATGCGATATCTGTGAATAAATAATCCGCAGTGTTCTCTTGAAAGGATTCAATTTTAAGTTTTCCATTTTCAAAGGAGGTGAGGCTGCTTACTCCCAGTAAATAATATTGTCCAGTGTATTGATTTTTTTTAGATTTCGAAAAAATTTCATTTGTGAGTTTTACCCACTTGCCCTTGATGAGAAAAAAACTTCCTTCTAAATTTGAATAAAATGGAGTGTCGTCGGCAATTCCACAACCAAGAATTGTTTTTTGAGGACTTATTTTGCTGATGAGTCTGCTTTTTGTTGATCCAATCTTTGCAATTCTGAATTCATTCTTCTTAGTAATGAAAATGAGCGAATCATGGTGCATTTTGGCTATTTGGTTCTCATCTTTGAACAATTCCTTCGTGTATGGTGAAATAATATATAATCTTGATTTAAGATCTAGACCATAAAGAATGTTCGTTTTTTCATCAATGTATAAATCCCCACAGAGCATTTTACGACTTTCATCTGTTGGATTGATATCTGAAAAGCTTTGACCGTTAAATTCAACTAGCCCATTCGCTGTTCCAATAATTAAAAGTCCATGTTTGTTCCGAATCATCGAAGAGATTTGATGCTGAGGAACTCCATCTTCTGTTCCAAAAACTCGAATGGTAAAGGGAGAATTGTAATCTAATGTAGATTCGATTAATTTTCCAAGTGGTTGAGCATTCGCTTTTTGATTGAGACAGGTAATGAAAAAAAATAGAAATACGAGCCAAGAATTGACTTTGAAAGCTCTCATACAACTGTTTAATTTCAGTAACATCCTGCTAAAGTAATACTACTGTATCAATTTTTAAGATTTAACTATACGTAGTGAATTCCTTCTGATTTATTGATAGTTGCTTTTATCAAGGATTGTGCAACGCGGGACGCATGGATTCCTCGGTATTTTTTTGCTTTTCCAAACAGTAGTGGACTGATGATAAAGGAAAGCAGTTGAACGAGTTTATCACGAATACTTCTTTCTTTTCGGGGACCAATCAAAAATGACGGGCGAATAAAAACGGTTGTTGGAATTCCAACAGTAGAGACACCACTTTCCATCTGTCCTTTTGTACGGAGGTAAAAATTAGAGGATTTTTCGTTGGCACCAATCGATGAAACGATTCCTATGTTTTGTACCCCTGATTTTTTGCAGAACTTGCTAAATGAAATCACAAAATCGCGGTCTATTTGTTGTTGCTTTTCTTTGCTTCCAGCTTTTCGAAGAGTTGTTCCAAGCGCACAGAATCCGATATCTATTTTTTCAGTGACTTCCAATTTCTCGATGTCTTCGAAAGCAACAAGTACAACTTGCATCTTTGGATGACCAAATCCCAATGGATTCCGTGCCAAGACAAGTACTTTTTCAGTACGAGAATCATTCAGTAGTTGAATGAGAAGTTCATTTCCTACCAAACCACTTGCTCCAGAGATACAAATTGTCATGTACTAAATTTACAGGATTATAATGTGAAAACTAGTTTATTGCGATGAAAATTGCTGCTTCGGATTCTTCTCCTTGTCTCGATTTGTCGTCATAGACTTCGTAATCGTAGGTATAACTTCGATTTAACGATTTATCTTGGTCCCAAATTGATTGCCACGTATCAACGATTGCCTGTGGAAATTCGCCTTGAGCAAGAAACGGTTGAAACTTCCCACCTTCAAATTCTTGACCAACCAATCCTTCAGGTATTTTCTCCAAAGAACTTACTTTTACGCCAAGGAAACAAGTGTATTTACCAGTGTAATCACTTTCATAATTGGTGTAAATGCACAAAATATCAGAGTCGAGTTGATTGGGGATTTTAGAAAGTAAATTTTCTGAAATAAATTGTCCCCAAAGTGCTCCAATAGCTGAAGAAGCTTCACCTCCCTGATTGGATGTTTCTACTGAAATTCCGATGATTTTGAATCCTTTTTGCTGAATCATGTTTGAATGTGTTGTCGAATGAATAGTGTGAGTAGATTACTCCACCGTTAATTGATGCTTGCTATCTAAGTTTGTTCGTGGGTCAAAATGGAATTCAACATATTTTGCTTCGTCCTTTTTTCCTTGGATTTGAACGCTAGATCTGCCCATTTCTAGCGAGTTATCATCAAATGCTTTTGCGGTTAATTTTCCTTTGAAATTTTCGTTGAAAATGACGTAAACAATCAACAAATTATCAGTACCAAGAGAATCGCTTGCAACTTGTGTTTTTCCACATTCAATTCCTTTGGCCGCCAATTTAGAATCAATAGTAATATTTACATCAAAGGCTTTTTGAACTCCTTTAGAAGCTCCTTCGATGAATTCGCCAGCTGTTTGTCCAGCCGCATCACCAGCTTTGTTGATGTTTTCTTTGATTGAACTTGATGAACAAGCTGAAAGTAAGATGCAAGAAGCAAGGAATAAGACTGTTTTCATAATTTACTAGAAATGCTGTTTTGGGGATGAATTTAAGTATTTCCTTCGAAATAAATGTAGCGCTGATTGATCTTTCAGATGATGCTCTGCACGAGTGCTTTTTCTGATAAGTTACTCGGTACTTTATCGCAGAGATTCAATCCGATTTAGTTCCTCTAAAAAATGCACTTTTTCTCGTGGTTGCTTTTCACGTTCCTTTTGTACGATGACTTTTTCTTGATCATTCAAATAAAAATTTTCATCTCCATTAATTATTTTATCGAAATAAATAATTAATCCAGAACCTTGTCTACCATTAACTTGAGTTTTTCCATACTCGGAGATTTTAGCAGCTTCCTCCTTTTGTCCCATCCAGAGCTTAATTCGAGCTATCAGAAGAGTTTTTCCTGATAATCGGTATTTATCGAATTCGGAATTATCCGTCGTTAAATCACTCAATGAAATTTTATCAAACGGAGAGGGAAAGTCATTAAATAACTCGAAGTATGGCAATGCATCTTCAATAATCATTTTATAGATCAATTCAATTGACTCTTTTGTTTCTGATTCATTGGCTCCATAATCAACCATTTGCTTCCCATTTTCAAGATGAAGAGAATGCCTTGTAAAACAATCAATTGTTTTAATTTTTGTGTAATCTATCGGTTGATGTATACTGTCAGGCAAAAAATCAAGATGAACACCAATTTCAACATAACCTTCACCACCATACTTACTGCCAAAGAGCTGTATTGTGTGAATGTAATGCCCTGATGTTTTTTTGAAGTTACCTCCGCTACCTTTAAATCCTAACTCTCTTAACTTTGGTGTGAGATATTTAGTAATACTCTTTTTGAATTCAGAACTTTTGATATTATGATATAAAATTTTAGATGTTATCTCGCTTCTTTCCTTCTCTGAAAGTTCATTAAAAGTCCAATACCTCTTTGGTAGGTTATGACTTTTTTTATTTGAACGGAAAAATTTAAACATGTCAATCAATTTACTGTTAACGTTTTCGGGCTTTGCGATGGGCGGGTTTTTAGTACAAAAGCTCAATAGAATTACTGCTGTTGAGCCTTACACAAATGTTTCATAGAAGCACTTCATCCGCCACATTGCCAAACCTATGTTACCTGCTGCTGCCATATTCTACAATATTTTGGCAGTTAAATATTCTATTCGCTCTTTCGAACAATATAAATTTATGCATTCTTTAAAAAGATTGCTTAGTTCGCTGTTGTTTTTAAGATTGATTTTACCATTAAAGATTTCAATAGTATCGTCAGCAAGTATTCCAATAATTGTTCTTACAATTCTATTTTTAGTTGAAGCGGTTAGTTTTCTTCCTAAGTATTCAATTAGGATAGGCAATGCTTTTTTATTTAAATCTGTTTTTGTGACATCTCTAAAATGCAAACACAACGCCTCTAAAATTTTTGAAGTTTGTTTGCTCTCAAGTAGTGGAAAAATGTAGTCAAATTTATTATCTTTCTCAATTCCTGATGTCCAAATAATAGCAAAAGTCAAAAGTTCTTTGTCTTTATGATTGTAGAATTTATACAATTCTGTTTCTACTCTTGGGTCTTTGAAGTAGCGATCATATGCAGAACCTAATGTTATAATTACATCTCTTACAATTTTTAGATTTTCATCTTTTAATGCTGGGAAAAGTAATTCAAATGTTTTCGGATACCTGAAAAGCATACCTCTAAAAACGCTTCCCTCATCTCTTGCTAATTTGCTAAAATGCTTTGCAGAAGAAATTCTTAATGCTTCGTCTTGTGAATAAAGATCATCAAATTGTTCTTTGTTTTTTGTGAAAATTTCAGGTTCAGGAATAATGTCAAAATAAGCGTTCTGTATTTTAGTGTCAATGTTTTTTACAAAACCGTTTTCTAACAAAAGGTTGATTGCATCAAAATATGAAACATAATATTCATTGTCAAACCAACGATATTTTTCGTAATTGGTTTTATTAGTAAAATCCTGCTTACCATTTTCAATAAGTTCTCTCGCTTTTTCAATTACTTTTTCAGAGTTCATTTTTTTGATGATATTTTGGTAAATGGTTGCTGGTAAAGGTTTTTGGCTATACGCAGTGGCGGTTTAAGACCACATACTTTTCACCTTTGACCAAAAATTTGATTTAATTACGGATTTTCCTTCTTGCACTTCATCTGCCATTGCCGTATAGCCAATGTTAGCAGTAGTGTTTTCTTTTCCTGTTATTCCTTTACTGTTAAAGTCGAACTCGACATCTTGTTGGACTGTTTTTATTCCCTTCATTTTCCAAATTTTACTATAAAAAATGCCAGAAACGGGAACATTTGTTCTCAATTTATAAATGCTTGATTCAGTATCAAAATCGATAAAAGTCCATTGGTTTAAAAGTCTCCCAACAGCTGCTGAAGAATATCCTTTTGCATTGAATAAACAGAAATAGTCAGATTTAGTAATCTCTTCCATAGGTTCAAAGCCGAATACCTCACCTGGTGAAACAATCTCGAATATCTCGTATTCCTTGGTATCAATTTTATAATTGATGATTCTTTGAACTCTGTCTGTTCTCGATGAAACTATTAATCTAATTGTTGTTGGGTTTGTCCAATACGCATACTCGATTTCATTAGTCTTGTATGGTATCTCAATTTCTACAGTTCGATTACTATCACACTCAAAAATGAAGATTTGAGTGTAACCTGTGATTAACACTTTTTCTGTGTCAGGAGCAAACTGATTACTCATTAATGCTCCTTTTATATTTAATTCTTTTTTAGTTAAGTTTTCGGTGTCCACAACGATGAGAGATGGGTTGTCAAGGATAGGACAAGTTGGTATTAAACAATATCTGCCACTGAAAGAAAATGCATCATATTTATTAGGTGAAGTCGCTAAAAAGTTTTTCGTCAATATTTTGGTTGAAACATTTTCTTGGTTTTTATAAACAGATAGGTCACTTGCCCATAACCCCATTCTTATTTCATCTTCTTCTGAATACTTGAGTTCAAATCCATTGCCATTTGAGTATGACACAGGTTTTGGATTTGAAAATTTCTGTTCAATGTATCCAATGATATTTATTCCGTCTTTCTTCATTTAATATTACCGCTAACGTCAGTTCGTCTAAAAACCCATTTTAAGATTCTAAACAATCTGTTTTTTGGATAAATATACCTGTTTTAAGAGCGCTGTATAACTTGTTTCACAAAATGTTTCGGAGTAAATCCTTTCTTTAAAATCTTCGCAAATCGTCTTGAAATGGCTGCTCAGAATCAAAAATAGAAAACCAAGTTCTCTTAAGAAATTTTTGAGTGCATTTTGGTCAAGTAAATTGAATATTCGACGCAAATTGTATGCAAAAAAATCCGTTTGACTCCGATCTTTTCCTTGAATGAATTACAAATGTTGAACCTTGCACAAATGTTTCATAGAAGTACTTCAACCGCCATATTGCCAAACCGATGTTGTGCGTTCGTTATTTTTCTTTCGTAAATGGCCATGAATAAATTTCTGTCAAGTCAATTTTAAAGTCTATCTTTTCTCCTTCTTGGTAAAATTCTATATCCTGTAAATATTCTAAACTCGAAATATTCTTCTTTTTTGGATACTTACTCAAATCAGTCATTAAGCGTGAATTACGTTCGATTGTCATACCCTCTAGATAAAAAATGTCTAGTTCAGTTCTATCATAAAATTTCCTTGATAACGGCTTTATAATACTCTTTTTATCTCTTTGATATCTAATCACCATATGCACTAAATCAAAACCATCTGCTTCTGAACCTAAGTCCAATAATAAGAATGTATCTTTTCTTTGGCTATTAAAATAAACATGAATATTTCCATTATACCCAACACGTCCATTGGAATAATAAATATTATGCAAAGCACAAATGTCCAATTCAATACCCAATGACTGTCTCAATATTTTAAAATCTTCAGTTTCATCAATAATATCGTCATCTTCACTAAGATAATCAACGAATGAATTCATTTCAACCGTTAATTGTATTTCCGAAAATTCCATATATTTCTGTCGCTTTTATAATGACGCACAACGTCAGTTCGTCTAAAAACCCATTTTAAGATTCTAAACAATCTGTTTTTTGGATAAATATACCTGTTTTAAGAGCGCTGTATAACTTGTTTCACAAAATGTTTCGGAGTAAATCCTTTCTTTAAAATCTTCGCAAATCGTCTTGAAATGGCTGCTCAGAATCAAAAATAGAAAACCAAGTTCTCTTAAGAAATTTTTGAGCTCATTTTGGTCAAGTAAATTGAATATTCGACGCAAATTGTAGCAGGTAAAAATCAATCCAACATCTGCAGTTGCATGTTTCATTGTCTTTTTAGTCATCACATAATAAAAATCCCATTGACGCTTTATGACACCGAACGGATGTTCCACGATTGCTTGTCGTTTGCGGTAAGTTTCCATGTTTCGTTGAAGTCGTTTTTTGTTTGCGTCAATTAAATCCATGTGTTCCGAACGCTCGATGAAACGCCCCGTTTTATTGCGTGTGCATTTTTCAAAAAGACTGCATGTCAAACAAGCTTTTGTTTTATAGTGTTTTACGCGGTTGATCGTTTTCCCGCTTGCCTTGTTGTACCAACGACCGTTTGTGGTGAGCAACTCTCCAGCTGGACAGGTATATTCATCGCGCTCCTTATTGTAGTTGAAATGTTCTACATCAAAGGAAATATCTGGAGCATGTGAAGCAACATCAGGGAAAGCTACCAATACTTCTACCCCTTGTTTGTGTGCGTAATCGAATTCGGTTCCAGTATGATAGCCTTTATCGAAAAGTATTGTGAAATCTGATTTTCCAAGAATGGTTTTAGCCCTGCGAGCCATTGCACCCATGGCTTTTGAATCGTTTTTATTGGTGACCTTAAAATCAATTGGAATGTTGTGTTTTGCATCAACGGTCGATTGAACATTATATGCCACCTCAGTTATGTTATTGCGCACAATCATTTGTCTGCTGTCGGGATCGGAAGTTGAAATTTGTACTTGTCCAGTTTCGTCGAGTTGCTTTTTATATGCTTCGTATTTGTTCTTGTACTGCTTGTGCTTATCGATTTTAGCGTTGATTTCCTGCTTTTTCTCCGCTGTTAAATCATTGTCTTCACTTGCCAGGATAGCACTGTATTCATTGAGTTTGTCGTCAATATAAGCAATATGACGCTCAATTTTCTTTTCGTTAAAGTTGTTTTTCTTCGAGTTCTGTGCACGCAACTTGGTTCCATCACCAGCCAGTAATTTTCCACCAATCAATTCAAAGTTTTTGGCAAGCGAAACCGTTGCATGAAACACTTTTCGGATAGCTCTTGGGTTATCTTTTCTAAAATTGGCAATCGTATTGTGGTCGGGCGCCAAACCTTTCATGAGCCACATCAGTTCAATATTACGTTTGCATTCCTTTTCCAATTGTCGGGATGAACGAACACGGTTCAAATACCCATAAATAAAGAGTTTCAATAAATCAGCGGGGTGGTAAGCTGGCCGACCGTTCTCTATAAACGACATATCGAAACCATAATCTGAAAGCTTTATGGCTCCAACAAACAAATCGATTAATCGCACTTCATTGTCTTCTGAAACCGCTTGATCTAAACAGAAAAACTCTGTCTGATTTCGATCTTTTCCTTGAATGAATTTCATACTTGAAGATAGCTAAAATCAGTTTTTTGGCAATCAAAAAAGGTTGATTTTTATGAAAATTCGTTTCTGGAAAAAGGAAGGGTTTTTAGACAGTTTGACGTTCCGGCGCTTGGCGAGGTTGCGAACTTCGGAACTGATTATTTTCGGTTAAATATAAAATTTGTTGCGAAATGTAAACGTGAATTTACCACAAAATTCGCAATCTCGCCAAACGGCTGTTACCTGACGTTTTTTCTTATTTTCCGAAACATCTTTCTGACTTTTTCATCGCTATCAAATTCCATTTCGGTTAATATTTCTTTAGATAAAACACCATTTTCATTTAGAACCTCTAAAATATCATCACGATGTAATCCACAATTCATTTTGTGGTATATTTTTTCTAAAGGTTCTTTGCATTCTTTTGTTTTATTTGCTTTGTAAATATCTAAAAAACCAAATACGATTGAATGTATATAATCGTAATCGTCTGATTTGTCTGCGATATCATTTAAAATTTTATAATCTCCAATTTCGTAATTGCCAACTAAAAGATTTAAGTAATCCGTAGTATTCTTTTCGGATTTAAGTTTTTCAATTGCAATATCTCTAATCTCTTTTGCAGAAAAATATTGTAAACATTCAAAAACATATTCATTCAATCTTGAATTTTTCGGACTTTTACTATTTGCAATTTTTAGGATTGGTTTATAGTCAAAAGGAAATTTTCTTTTTGAAAAGAAACTTAAATAGTGTACTTTTCGAGTAATGTTTTTCTCGATTAAAAATTCATTTGCCAATTTTTCAACATCAAATACTGAAAGTTCATTTGCTTTTTCACTTGAAATAAAGAAAAATTTTTCAGTATCGATTTTTTCTTTAACAATTTCGTAAGTAAAACGTTTAGTTTTTTTTCTTCTTGGAATTTTCCATTTGTGTTCTAATATTGATTTATAAAAAACTTCAATAAATATATTTTCTTTACTAGCTTTTTCAATTTCTTTGTAAACATCTATTTGTTTATTATCTTTTTGAAAAGAGTCAATTCTCCAACTTTCTTCATAATCATCTACATCTTTACTTAATATTTCTCCAATAATTTCTGCATATTTGAGTACTCCATTTAAGCCATCAATTTCCATCATTTGACTTTGTCCACAAATTTCATATCCATCAATAATATTTTTTTCAAAGCGTTTGTATAAAGCATCTTTTGCCTTTAAATTACCCTCTTTATGAAATAAAACTGCTAAATCACACAATTGGTCAAGTCCATAGTCATCAGTTTTTTTACTTACAAGTTTAGTCAGAATTGTAGAAGTGATTTTTTCTCTTTGCTTTGATTTTTGGATTAATTTAAAAATATAATTTGCGCGACTTCCTTCGGATTGGGCATCATATGCGAAATTCTCAACAGCACCTTTTACAATTAAATCACTAAAATCAATTGAAGGATTCTGCTTCAGAATAAGATATGTTTTTCCTGTTCCAAGTTTTAAGGAATTTAAGAATTGATTTCTAATCTCGTCGTTTTCGGTCATAAAATGTCAGGTAACTTATTTATTGACGAATATAATCAAAATAAAATCCATTCTCTACCTCCTAATTTCTTTCCATTTCAAAATTTTCTCGAAAAATAATTTATTTTAATTTTTCATTTAACTAATTGTAAATCAATTTAAAAAACGATTACAACCACTTGTAAACGAAAAATATTCGACAGTAATTGGTTAATAACCGAAACTAATTTTTGCACTGCCACAACTTTGCATCATCAAAACGGTTGATAGTCAATCGGATCAAATTTTTTTACAAACGTTAAAACAAACAAGTATGAACACGCTAAAAAACAAAGTGAATTTAATCGGACGATTAGGAGCGAAACCTGTAGCACAAACTTTCGACTCAGGTGCAAAGAAAATGCGTTTATCTGTAGCGACTAATGAGCGCTTCAAAAACAAAAAAGGGGAGTGGGAGGATAACACTCAATGGCATACCGTAATTGCTTGGGGGAAATTGTGTGACCGCATTGAAAAAGTACTCGACAAAGGTTCTGAAGTAGTTATTGAAGGACGGATTGTTACTCGTTCTTACGAAACAAAAGAAGGCGAAAAACGCTTTTCGACTGAAATTGAACTCAATGAATTTGTAGTTCTAAACACGAAAAAACAAGAAACCAATTAATCTGAAGACATATGAATACCACTATGAAACAAGATCAGATTCTGCACATGAATCATGTAAATATCATTGGCAAAATAAGTTCTGAACCGAAAGTGAGCTTATTGCCTGGAGGACGAAGAGTTGTGAATTTTTCCCTCGCTACGAAAGAACATTATTTGGATAAAGAAGGAAATCTTCAGATCAAACAAGACTGGCACCGCCTCACTGCTTTTGGCAGATGGGTAAATATTCTGGAAGAATTGTGTGCCAAAGGAATTAATGTGGCGGTGGAAGGTAGGCTGGTGAGCCGGTTTTATAAAACGGAGTCGGGAGAACGGAAAATGTTTTCCGAGATCGAAGTCAACGACTTAATCATTTTATAGACATGTTGCGAAATCAAGTTACCTTGGTGGGGCGTCTGGGATCAGACGCCACCATCACCACTTTCGAGAATGGATCCATGGTTGCACGTTTCCAATTTGCAGTTGAAGGTGAGAAGAAAAACGCTGACTCCGAGAAAGGATTGTTTTACCGCATGTTTGCTTGGGGAAATACCGCAAGCTTCCTGACGAGTTACTGTCAGAAAGGTTCAAAATTGGCCGTTTCTGGAAGATTAGTCAATCGAACGTACATCGATAAAGAAGGTTTTGCAAAACGCGTTACCGAAGTTGAAGTTCGACAAGTTGTTAAGTTTTGAATAGCCCATATTCTTTTTTTCTTAACGATATGCAGTCAAGCGGGAGTCCTACAGTGGATTCCCGTTTTTTCTAATTATAGATTATTTAAGATTAGTAAAAAAAGAGGAGGCTTATTTTTTCGTGAAAAAGGTCTTTTTTGATTCTCAAATTTTTTAAGCGGACAAAATCCCAATTACCCGACAGAGAAATTCAAACATCGAAGTAATGATTTTTATTCACTCAACAATTTGTATTCTGTAAGAAAAAGCCTTCAGTTTCTGTAACTGATCTTGGAAAGTGTTTTCCATTTGAGGTCCTGACCTCGTCTTTCCTTAGATCAGTGAGAAAAGGAAGGCTGCTTGAAGGATGTAATTGGGATCAAGGCAGTTTTGCTTACTTTTTCTGCCTTGGCAAAAAGTAAGAATAAGATTGTCGTATAGGTGAATATTTTATCGGGTACTTATTATTTTCAATCTAATCTTCGTTTTGATGTATCTTGATTCCGGAGAATAAACAGCGATTATGTAAATGTTTATATTTTACCCCCGTTAACAGATACTTTTAGCCATTCATCTAATTCTTTAGGCGTTTTACACAATTTTTTCAAAAACCTAGAAATTCCGTCTAATTTTGTACAATCAAACTCATGACGCATTGAAAAAAATAGTACTTCTCATCTTCTTCTTTATCTCGTATTTGGGATATTCTCAAAATATGACGATTAAAGCAAATGTCGTTGATACAAATACGCAAACTGTAGTTAGAAACGCAGTAGGTATTGTGAAACGTGTCCGCGATTCTGTTTTATTGGATTTTAAACGCTCGGACAAATATGGTCACATGGAGTTTACACTTCCAATCGACACCGTTGAATTCACCATTATTCATCCAGAATATGGAATTTTTAGAGCGTTCTTTTTCGGCTCCAAAGAAACCAATGAATTCATTATGGATACTTTAGCGATGCCAGATAAAAGTACGGCCTTGGATGAAGTTCTTATTTATGCAAACCGGAATCCAATCTATTACCGAGGAGACACCTTGGTTTATGTTGCGGATTCATTTAAGGTAAAGGAAAATGCCGTCGTAGAAGATTTGATTCGGAAATTGCCAGGAATGACCATTGATGAAAATGGAAAAATCAAAAATCAAGGGAAAGAAATTGGACAAGTACTTGTTGATGGGGATGAATTTTTTGGAAATGACCCTACAATTGCAACGAAAAATTTAGCAGCAAAAGGAGTTCAAACTGTTGAGGTTTATGAGAAAGATGCTGAAGATGGTAGTGATGAAAAGGTTCAGGTACTCGATTTGAGACTCAAGGATGAAGCCAAGAAGGGATATTTCGGAAAAGTCAATCTAGCTGGTGGACTTGATAAGTTTACACCTGTCAATCGCGGGTTTTATGAAGGAGAATTTCTCCTAAATTCATACAATAAGAACCGTAAAATGGCGGTTTATGCACTGGGTTCAAATACTCCAAAAACGAATTTGAATGGAAGTGATATGTATAAATTTGGGTTATCGGAAGGTAGAGACTGGATGGCTGAAAACGATGATTTAGAGTCTTTTAGTGGTGGTGGACAAGGTGAAAATGAAGGTATACCAAATACATTTAAAGGTGGTTTTTATTTGGATCAAAAATTCAATAAAGGAGCACGTGTTCGTTTGAATTATGCCTTCTCTCAATTTGGAGTGAAAACACAAACAAATAGTCGATCCCAATATTTGTTGACAGATACTTCGTATACAACAGACTTGAATAGTTATACCAAAGAATCGTATTTGCAGCATCAAGTTGGCATTAAGTATTCTCAGCGTATTGATTCCTTGACTCGTTTTGAAATAGAACCGAAATTTCAATGGAATAAAACAAATCAAAATTCACTTTCTAGAACAGAATTCTTGTCTCAAAGAGATACCTTGACAAGATATACGACTATTGATAACGGAACGGAGGCTATTGGTTCTAATTTGAATACGACTTTCAGATTGTATAAGGATTTCAAGAATAAAAACAGAAAACTGATTGCTCGCTATAATTTTGTTGGAATCAATAATCGATCAGATGGAACTTTGTTGTCTCAAGATATCAATGCGAATACAGATACCGTGAATTATTCATTCGATCAGTTGAAGCAGAATAGAAGTAATTCAATGGCTCACACGGCTTATGCGGATTATTTCGAACCACTTGGCAAAAGATTCAAATTGGAATTTGATTATGAATTTTATGGAAACAATAACAGTCAGCGAAAAACAACCTTGAATCCAATTAGTGGAGAGTATGTAGATGTTGATACATTGTACTCGAATCAATTTAAAACAGACAGACAACAACACAGAGCAGGAGCCTTTTTAATTTATGAAAACCCCAAATTGCGCGTTTCTGTTGGCTCACGTTTCCGAACGATTGATATCGATAATAGAAACATCTTTACAGATTCAATAATCAATCAAAATTTGAATAATGTATTGCCACGAATTGTATTCCGATATAAGTTTAGTCAAACAACTCGAGTGATGATTCAATACAATACGAACTCTAGTTTGCCTTCGATTGATCAGTTGCAACCAGTTCTAAATAATGCGAATCCGAACTTTGTTCAAATTGGTAACTCTGGATTGAGACCGAATTATTCACATACGGTAACGGGTAGTTTCAATACTTGGAAAGGATTATCTGGATTCTATATGTATTCTGGATTTAGTTATTCTCACATTAAGGATAATTTCAGCTCCAATACAGTCTTTAATCAGTTTGGAGGTTCCATTTCACAAGCAATCAATGTAAAGAACTCTGACTTCTTGTACTATTGGGCTGGAGCAGGAATTCCGATTAAACCTATTAAGGATTTGAGTTTGCAAATCAATGCAAATGGTAATTTCACATCTACTCAAAATCAAATCAATTTTATCAATAATGATACTAGAAATACAGGTATTGGAACTGATTTGTCTTTGAATTACAATGGTGATTCATTGCGTTTCGAAGTGGGTGGTGGATTTGATTACAATGTTCCTTTCAACTCGTTGACAACACAATCCAATCAGCCTTATACAACTTATAATATTACTGCTGAAATTGATTGGACTTTGCCGTTTAGACTGTTCATTAAAACAGATGCAACATACAATATCAATACTGGAAGAACGAGCGGATATAATGTCAATTATGTGATTTGGAATGCATCATTGCAAAGAGCGTTCACGAAAACTGGAAACTTATTGTTCGGAATTGAAGCGTATGATATCTTGAATCAAAACATTAGCAATTTTCGAACAGTTAATAATAACGTGATTGTGGATCAAAGAACGAACATTATTCGTCGATACTTCATGGCAAAATTGACTTATAGATTTAATAATTTTAAAACAAAAGAAGAAGATGGGAATGGCTGGTATTAGAGTTTTGATCCTGCTAGGAATGGTTTTCTTAGGTGGGGAAGTACAAGCGCAATTGGTTCGAGAAGGTAAAATTACATACGAAAGACGCACGAACGTTTGGAAGATGTTTGATGATGACCGATTTAGACAAATGATTGGTGAAAAGAACAAAATTAAAACAGAGGAATTTAGCCTGTATTTTAATGATACGGTCTCTTTGTTTTCGTTCATTACTCCAGATCAACCAGATCCGCAAAGTTGGATGACGCTTAAGAATACGGTTTACAACAAATTCAACGAACATAAACGATTTGTGTATATGGATATGATGGGAAATTCAATGACTGTTGGAGATTCACTGATTAAACATACTTGGAAGATTACAGACAAGACCCGAAAAATTGCTGGTTATGAGTGTACACGTGTGATTTGGCAAAAAGACGATTCAACTCGTATTTATGCTTGGTATACAACGGATATAATTGCAACGGTTGGACCTGAAAACATTCAAGGATTGCCCGGTGCTGTTTTGGGTTTAGCAACGGAAGATGGAAGTATCGTTTATTTTGCTAAAAAAGTGGATATTATTGCTCCAACTCCTGAACAAATTGCGCAACCTAAGAAGAAAGGAAAACTAACTACTCAAGCAGAATTGATTGCTGATTTGACTGAAAAGTTAAAAGGACAGCCAATGGGTGATAAGATAATTACAGGTTTGTTTTTCTGGTAGAATAATTTCAGGTAGATATTCAAAGCGCGGGTCAAATGACTCGCGCTTTTGTTTTTAATCAATGTCTAATATCGTAAGCTTGGCAAATTTCAATAAGAGTGTTTTTGCTCCTGCATGAGGGAAGAAAATTGTAGCTTTTCGATCAACTCCTGCTCCTTCTAATTTTGTTACTTTTCCTTTTCCGAATCGCTCGTGCTCTACATTGTATCCCACTTTTATGTCGATGTTTTCATCTCCACCACCTGGTTTTGAAGTCAATTCCGACATACTTTTTAAACTTTTCGAAGCGCCGCTTTGTCCACTCATAGAACCAGGCATCCTGTTTAATCCACCTGTAAACGGTTTGTCAAATCCCCCTCTTCCCGAATTGAGTGATTTCCCACCACCGCCTTGGGACGTTCCATAAGCGGTTTCAAAACTCAAATAGTCTTGATTGATTTCTGAAATAAATCTACTTGGTTCGGAGGTGATTAAATTTCCCCATTGAAAACGAGATGCAGCATAAGAAATCGTACAGTTCTTTTCAGCTCTAGTTACAGCAACATAAAACAAGCGTCTTTCTTCTTCCAATTCTGTTCTCGAATTGATGGAAAGTTGAGATGGGAATAAATTTTCTTCCAATCCAACCAAATAGACGTGTTTGAATTCCAATCCTTTACTGGAGTGAATAGTCATCAAACTAATCTTGTTTTTATCTTCTTCTGTTTCGTTGTCTGCATCTGTCAATAATGCAACATCCATCATGAAATCGGCCAATGTTCCAGGGTCTTCTTCTCCTCGTTGAACCGTAAATTCTTTGATGGCTGCTAATAACTCTTCAATATTTTGATAGCGTTCAACTTCTTCTGGACCTTTGTCTTTTTCGGAATACAATTCTTTTAATATCCCCGAACTTTTTGCAATGGTTTGCGCTAATTGATATCCGTTTTGTGATTGCAATTGAGCAGTAAAGCTTTGAATCATGATTACGAACTCCGAAATTTTTTGCTTGGTAGCACTTGGAATAGAAACAGGATATTTTCCAAATTCAGAAATGATATCCCAAATTGCTACATCGTGATGGTTTGCGGCAATGATGATGTTTTCCCAAGACGTCTTTCCAATTCCTCGTTTTGGGTAGTTGATCACGCGTTTTAAGGCTTCTTCGTCTTTTTGATTTGCTGTTAAACGGAAATACGACAAAAGATCTTTGATTTCTTTGCGTTGGTAAAATGAAAGGCCACCATAGATTTTGTAAGGAATATTCATTTTTCGCAAGGCTTCCTCAAATGCCCGTGACTGTCGATTGGTTCGGTATAAAATCGCGAAATCTGTCCAGTCTCCTGTTTCTTGATGTTTGACATCAAAAATCTTATTGGCAATGATTCTTCCTTCCTCGTTATCTGTCATTGCACGAATAACGCGAATCAAGTTTCCTTTGTCGTTATTCGTCCAAACGTTTTTCTGGATTTGTTCCTTGTTTTTTGAAATGATGCTATTCGCCGCTTCTACAATATTTTGGGTACTGCGGTAGTTTTGTTCCAGTTTATAGAGTTTGTAATCTGGATAGTCATTTCTGAAATTCAAGATGTTTTGAATATTCGCTCCGCGGAATGAATAGATACTTTGAGCATCATCCCCAACCACACAAATATTTTCAAAAACAGCGGCTAGTTTCTTTACTATTAAATATTGCGCAAAGTTGGTATCCTGGTACTCATCAACCAAAATGTATTTAAACTTATGTTGGTAATAGGAAAGAACATCCGGAAAATCGCGCAAAAGGATGTTAGTTTGATACAATAAATCATCAAAATCCATTGCTCCCGCTTTGAAACATCTTACTGCATAAGCTTTGTAAATCCGAGCCAATTCTGGTCGTTGACTAATCTTGTCTTCCTCCATGATTTCCGGATTATGAGCATAATCGTCTGCCGAAAGTAAATTGTTTTTCGCCGCAGAAATACGCCCGTAAACCATACTTGGTTTGTAGATTTTATCATCTAGATTAAGTTCTTTGATAATATCCTTCAGTAAACTCTTGGTATCTTGTGTATCGTAAATGGTGAAGTTTTGTGGGTAGCCCAATCGATCTGCATTGATCCTCAAAATTCGAGAAAACACCGAGTGAAAAGTACCCATCGTAATGTTTTTTGCCTCGCTGGAACCAATAATAGAACCAATTCGTTCAGTCATTTCCTTTGCTGCCTTATTGGTGAAAGTCAATGCCAAAATATTAAACGGATCTACTCCACGATCAATCATAAAAGCAATTCGCATGGTAAGTACTCGTGTTTTCCCCGATCCTGCTCCAGCAATAACCATCGTTGGGCCTTCAAAGTTCTCTACTGCAACGCGTTGACTTTCGTTTAATCCATCCAAATAATTCATATCTACAAAGTTAGAACATTGCAGCTTTTAAACTAGGATATCGGAGGGGTAATTTCTGTAAAAGTTTAAATTTGATCAAAAATGAGGGATATGCTGAGAATTAGTTTGACCTCGTTTGGATTCACTGTTATTTAGAGCAAACAATTTATTATACTGAAACACCAATAATCAACACATCATCAACTTGTTCTAAATTTCCTTGCCATTTTTTCAATTCACTAGCAAGAATTTCCCGCTGCTCGATAAATGATTTATGACAATTTTCAAGTATGATTTGCTCCAATTGTTTTACTCTGAATTTCTTGCCTTTTGGTCCGCCAAATTGATCTGCAAAGCCATCCGTAAGCGTATATACTGAATCGCCTTTTTGAAGTTGTATGGTTTGTGTGTTAAATGGTGCATTGTTATGGTAAAACCCGCAGGGTTGTCTATCCGCTGGAAATTTTTCGATCACTGGATTTTCTGAGTTTTTTCTAACAATGTAGACACTGTTGTTTGCTGATGCATATGTTAGAATATTGTTTATTTTATCAATACGACAAATGGTAATATCCATACCATCTTTGGATTCACCAGCTCCACCATTTTGATTCAAAGCATTAATTATTTTTGCTCTTAACAAGTTGAGGACTTCTGCAGGATCTTCAATTTTCTTTCCGGCAATGATTTCCTCTAAAAATGACAATCCAAGCATGGTCATAAATCCACCTGGAACTCCATGTCCGGTGCAATCACCAGTAGCATAATAAACAACATTTTCAGTCTCATAAATCCAATAAAAATCACCACTTACAATATCTTTAGGCATGTAGTAAACAAAACTTTGATCAAAAGCAGCATGAAATCGGTCTTCCCTTGGAATGGATGCCATTTGTATGTTTCTGGCATAACTAATACTATCTGTAATTTCTTTGTTTTTATACTCGAGTGATTTGTTTTGTTGTTCAATCTCTACATTTTGCAATTCTAATTGTTGTTTGGAGAATTCTAAATCCAACCGACTTTTAATTTCATTATAGGTTAATTTATATCTTGAACGGATCAAAAACAAACTAAACAGTAACACCGTAAGTGTCATTAATCCTCCGTTTATAACAAATTCGCGAACAGTTAAAGAACTATTGAGACTGTAAAAAACAACATTACTAACAACTGTTATTGTCACCAATATCCAAGATAACCATCCTTTCCAAAGAACCAACATTCCTGTTCCAATAAACAGCACCATGTAGGCAAATGTATGCTCTTCGAAATGAGCCAAATCCATCACGCTCCACATGTATGCATTTTGAATGGAAATTCCCGAAACCAAAATGAACATGCACAGATAAATACTTACTTTTAATTGATTTCTAAAAAGTAAGATTGCAATACTTGCAACAGAAACTCCAAGCCTGAATCCAAAGAATGAAACAAAATAATTAGGCTGAACAAAATAGTCGCTAATAGCCCAAACTAAGTTTAACAATAATCCAACCCAACAAGCAATAACGTGAGTTTTCTCAGTAGATTCATAAAATGCCTTCCGAACGATTGAATCAGAAATGTTATTTGTTTGCATACTAATTTCTCGAACAAAATGATGAATTTAATCATTTGTTGTTTTCTATTACGTAATTCAAGATGTTTTGGATTTTGAAAAGGAATAAATAATTCAAGATTAAATGAATTCATTCCTTTTGAAAGCTAACTTTAGGGATTATTAATTACAATTAAATTAAAGGAAATGGCTGTTCAAAACAAATCCAATCACAGAAGATTGTCACCAATGTATCATGGAGTTCTATTATTAATGGTTTTATCAGCGATAGTTATTTCGTTGTATTCTTTTATAAAAGCAATTTCTAATTCAGAGGAGCTACTTCTTCCACTTTTGTTGGTAATTCATTCATTTGTTTTTCTTATTTTAATGTTACTATCTCGAACATTTGCTTTGAAAGCACAAGATAGAGCCATTCGGGCGGAGGAAAGTTTACGCCATTTCATTCTTACAGGAAAACCCATAAATCCAAAATTGCGATTGGGTCAAATCATTGCATTGCGTTTTGCCTCAGATGAAGAATTAATCGAATTGACTGAAAAAACGATTACTGAAAATTTGAATCAAAACCAAATTAAGGGACTTATCAATAACTGGAAGGCTGATACACATCGGGTGTAATTTATTGTTTTTCATAATCTAAAGAATACGAGTTGCTTAGATTTGTAATTTTGATTGTTTATTCCTGATGAAATAACTGTCTATTATTGAAATTTTACAGTTCTTTTTCTCGGTAGCTTTTCGGATTTTTACCTCGGTATTTTTGAAACAATTTATTCATGTGACTTGAATCATTAAATCCTACCCTCACAGCAATTTCTTTGATCGATATACTACTTTGTGTTAAGAGTTTTTCCGCAGTTTTCAATCGTGTTTCTGTAATCATTGATTGGAGCGAATTTCCAGTGTGTTTTTTTACAAAAATTCCAATGTAATTTGGCGACATCTTCAAGAATTCGGCCAATGCTTTTTGAGAAATTTTTTCAGAGTTGCCAATCTCACTTCTGATGTAATAAAGCAAGCGATCAATAGCAGTTTCTTCATAAGCTGGAAAATTTTCCGTTGACAATGGAACTACGTTTCTAAGAACCACTAGTAAGATTGCTCCAAAAAGTTCACTCGATATTTGTTTTGAAAAACGAGTAGGAGCTTTGAATTCTACTAAAAGTTGACGGCATAAAAGATGAATAAACTGCTTGTCGCTAGAAGATTTAACAATACACTGCGTTTGATTCCGAGCTAAAAGCAATAGTTCTTTTGTTTTTTTTGATTGTTGATTTGGAGTAAGCAAGTCATTCTTCTCATCTAGTAATGCTTCTGTAAATTTCAGATAAGTGAAAAGCGTTTTTTCTTGGATTTCAAATTGATGATAGTCATGAGGTGTGAGGAGAAAAATATCATCCTTTTTGTAAGGAAATGTAACATCATTTACCATGTGAAAACCACTGCCCTCTTGGATCAATATCAATTCATAGAAATTGTGCGTGTGAACCGCATGTGGCCATTTTTCCAGTTCTACTTGAAAGATATTTAATGATTGGGTACTAAACAAACGTTTCATCGACTTGTTTTTTTACAAAAATAGGATGTTTTTTTACAATTTATTTGATTCTATTTCAACTAATTTTGATTTATAAAACATGATATCATGATATTACGAAATTCAACACTATTAATGGCAATTCTGGCAATCGCCATTTCTTCTTGCAGTTCTAACTCGAATGACACAGAAAAAAAATCAAAAAATCAAAAAAGTTATTGGCCAAATGATGCGCGTTTGGTGATTTCTTTTTCGATGCAATTTGAAACAGGAGGTCAGCCAGCTGGAGCAGAAAGTCCTTTTTCAGAAAGTCCATTACCTGCTGGAGCTCCAGATTTACCCGCTGAAAGTTGGTACAGATATGGCGCAAATGAAGGTGTATACCGCATGCTTGATTTGTGGAAAAAACATGGGATTCATGTCACTTCTCATGTTGTTGGTGCCGCTGCTTTGCGTTATCCTGAAGTAGCTAAAGCAATTGCAAATGGCGGACATGAAATTGCTGCTCACGGCTTTGCTTGGGGAAATCAATGGGATATGTCTTATGCGGATGAGTTGGCTTTCGTCAAAAAAGGAGTTGATACTGTACAAGCGATTACTGGTCAAAAAGGTATTGGTTACAATTGCAATTGGTTGAGAAGAAGTCCAAATACGTTGAAAGTATTGCAGGATTTGGGATTTTTATATCACATAGATGATTTGAGTCGCGATGAGCCTTTTGTGACGAAAGTGAGAGGGAAGAATTTTGTGATTATTCCATATACCCTCAGAAATAATGATATCGTAAATGTGGAAGGAAAACAATGGAGTCCGGATCAATTTTTAGCGCAATTAAAAGCAGAATTTGATCAATTGTATGCTGAAGGTGCTTCTAAAAGAAGAATGATGAGTGTGAGTTTACACGACCGAATTGGTGGAACTCCTGCTATGGTTCATGTGGTAGAGGAATTCATTCAATATGCAAAAAAGAAACAAGGTGTTGTTTTCATGAGAAAAGATGAAATTGCTAAATTGGTTCAAAATGATCCAAATACGCCCGTTGATAATTCAGAAGCTAAATACAATAATTAATAATTTAGATAAAACAAATAAACTCAATCGTATGAAAGCAATTGGAATTACGAGTTCATTACCTATTAGCGAACAAGACAGTTTTCTACAAGTTGAATTAGAAAAACCAACTCCTACGGGACGCGAATTGTTGGTAAAAATAAATGCCGTATCGGTAAATCCGGTAGATTTTAAAATTAGAGAATCTAGTTTGAAGGGAAAAGTTTCTGATACACCTAAAATTTTGGGCTGGGACGCTGCTGGAATTGTAGAAGAAGTAGGCGATAAAACCTCTCTTTTTAGAGTAGGAGATTTGGTTTATTATGCTGGAGATATCACCAAACAAGGAAGCAATGCCGAATATCAAGTAATTGATGAACGAATTGTTGGAATGAAACCAACTTCACTGAGCGATGCTGAAGCTGCGGCTATGCCCTTAACAACATTAACAGCTTGGGAAATTCTCTTTGATCGCATTCGAATTAGTTCTGAGAAAGATAAAGGAAAAAGTATATTAATCATTGGTGGAGCTGGTGGTGTAGGATCAATCGCCATTCAATTAGCTAAAAAAGTAGCTGGATTAACCGTTCTTGCTACAGCTTCAAGACCCGAATCGATTGCTTGGTGCAAAGAGCAAGGAGCCGATTTTGTAGTGAATCACAAAGACTTGGTCAACGAAGTTAGAAATACTGGTTTTCAGTATGTCGATTTCATTGTGGATTTTGTAGACACAAATAGTTATTGGGATTTGATGGCTGAATTAATAAAGCCTCAAGGTCATATTGCATCAATAACTGGAAGTTCAGCGCCTGTAGTTTTGAATAAATTGAAAACCAAAAGTGCTTCTTTTTCCTGGGAATTTATGTTTACACGCTCTTCTTTTCAAACAGAAGATATCGTGAATCAACATCATATTCTCAACAGTGTATCCGAATTAATCGATCAGGGAGTGATAAAACACACCTTAAATGAGACGATTCAAGGATTAACTGTAGATTCCTTTAAACAGGCACACACCAAGCTAGAAAGCGGTAAAACAATTGGAAAAATTGCCATTACTTTTTAACTAAATCACATTCATAACATGAAAATCGAACTTTTATTTGAACCATATTCTTTCGGAGATAATTCCTTAAGCAATCGGTTTGTAATGGCTCCAATGACGAGGTCTAGAGCTTCTCAGCCAGGAGATGTTCCCAATGCTTTGATGGCAGAATATTACCAACAACGGGCTAGTGCTGGACTAATAATTACAGAAGCAACCCAAGTTTCTCTTCAAGGAATGGGTTATGCAAAAACACCAGGTATTTATTCGATAGAACAAGTTGAAGGTTGGAAATTGACAACAGCAGCAGTTCATGAAAAGCAAAGTAAAATTTTTCTACAATTGTGGCATGTTGGAAGAGTGAGTAGTTCTAAAGTAAATGGATTACAACCAATAGCTCCATCTGCAGTAATTGCAAAAAACACTTCGGTGTATATTTTTGATGGAGCCCCCAACGGTGATGCAACTTTTGTTCCTGTTGAAGAACCGCGTGAAATGACAACTGAAGATATTAAAAATGTGATTTCAGAGTTTGCTCAAGGAGCTAAAAATGCAATGGAAGCTGGTTTTGATGGTGTAGAAATTCACGGTGCAAATGGCTATTTGATTGACCAGTTTTTGCGAAGCAAGTCCAATCTTCGAAATGACGAATATGGTGGTTCCAAAGAAAATAGAATTCGAATATTGGTTGAAATCACGAAGGCTGTTGTAGAAGCTGTAGGGAAAGAAAAAACGGGAGTTCGTTTATCGCCTTTCATTCAATTCAAAGACATGGAAGATCCTGAGATTTTGGAAACAATAATGCTCGCAGCGGAGGAATTGAATAAATTGGATATTGCTTATTTGCATTTGTGTGAAGCAGATTGGGATGATGCACCAAGTGTTCCTGGAGATTTTAGAAAGGAATTGCGTTCCAAATTTAAAAACACCATCATTGCAACTGGAAATAAAACTCCTGAAGAAGGAGAACAATTAATAGCAGAAAAGTTAGTCGATTTAATTGGTTTTGGACGAAAATTCCTAACCAACCCTGATTATCCAGAGCGCGTAAAAACCAATTCCAAGCTCAATGAGATTTCAGACAATCATACCTTATTTGGTGGCGGAGATGCCAGAGGATATACAGATTATCCTGCAATGATCTGAGATAAATAATTGAAATGGTAGTTCTAAAGGCTGCCATTTTTTATTTTTGATGGATTTCAAAGTGAAAAAATGCAAGTATATAAAGTTTTTATTTCAGGAGTTTTCCTCTTTTTTTTCGGAGGCTCATATTCCCAAATCAATGGAATTCATCCTATTTCAAACGATTACCAAAAACCGACTGACAGCTTGGTTCTCCAAAAGCTTGAAAAATGGCAAGATCAGAAATTTGGAATCATTATTCATTGGGGCTTATATGCCGTTCCAGGAATGATTGAATCGTGGTCTATCTGTTCGGAAGACTGGATTACCAGAGATACAAATTCTTCTTACGACGAGTACAAAAAATGGTATTTTGGACTAAAAGACTCATTAAATCCAACCAAGTTTAATCCAGAGAAATGGGCTGAAATATCGAAAAAAGCAGGAATGAAATACTTGGTTTTCACTACAAAACACCACGATGGTTTTTGCATGTTTGATACCAAACAAACGGATTTTAGTATTGCTCATGGACCTTTTGCATCTAATCCGAAATCAGATGTGTTGAAACACGTTTTTTCGGCTTATCGTGATCAGGGATTTATGATTGGAGCTTATTTTTCGAAGCCTGATTGGCACAATGAAAATTACTGGTGGCCGTTGTATGCAACTCCAGATCGAAATAATAATTACGATACAAGAAAATATCCATGGCGTTGGCAGCAGTTTGAGGATTACACCTTCAAGCAAATTCAGGAAATCGCTACTGGTTATGGAGGAGTAGATATTTTGTGGTTAGATGGTGGCTGGGTGAGACCAAAGAACACCATTGACGATGAAGTTTTGATGTGGGGTATGCCTATTCCGCAATGGGATCAGGAATTAGATATTGCGAAAATAGCGAAGATGGCCCGAACAAATCAACCAGGAATGATTGTGGTTGACAGAACTGTTCAAGGACCGTATGAAAATTATCAAACTCCTGAGCATACAATTCCTGAGAAACGAATCGATAATCCGTGGGAAACATGTATGCCATTGGGAAATGATTGGGGATATGTTCCGAATAACAACTTAAAATCCGCAGACCGTGTAATCCAGACTTTGGTAGAAGTGGTTGCAAAAGGTGGAAACCTGCTTTTAGGTGTTGGTCCAAAACCAGATGGGACTTTTCCTGTCGATGTGGAAGAGCGATTAGTAGAAATTGGAAAGTGGCTGGATGTGAATGGAGAAGCGATTTATGGAACCCGAAGTATGTTTCATTACCAAGAAGACAAGGTCTTTTTTGCGCAATCAAAAGATGAGAAAACGGCTTATTTGTTCATTCCTTCAGATTTGGCTTTGCGCAAAGTCACTTGGACGATTAATCTTCCTAAAAAAGGAGCCAAGTTGATTTTTATCCCAACAGGAGAAGTCATTCCGTACAAAATTCTAGATCAGGAAGTCGAATTAACCTTATCACAAAAATGGCTTCAAGCAAACAAGAATAATCCAGTTTGGGTCTTCAAATTCGAGTTGGCTACTGAATAGTCAAAACAGCTTTTAGTTGTAAATCTCTTGAAGAAGAGCCAATGAGTAATTCATAATTTCCAGATTCAATGATTTCTTTTAAATCGGGTGAAATATGTGTGAATAGTTGTGGATTCAGGGTGAAGTGAATAATTTTACTTTCTTTTGAGTTTAGAGAAATGCGCTGAAAACCTTTGAGTGCAATAATTGGTTGAGCTTGCGCACTTCCTTTGCTTTTAATGTACAATTGGACTACTTCTTCTCCAGCTCGTTTTCCAGTATTTGTCAATTTGAAAGAAAGATCAACGGATTCATCTTTGGTAATGTTATTTTCAGCCAGTTTCAAATCAGAATAGGAAAATTGGGTATAACTCAAACCATAGCCGAATGGAAAAAGCGGTTCGCCACTCAAATTGTAATAATCATCGCTTCGACCTGTTGGTAAATGATTGTAAGTCAATGGAAGCTGTGCCTCAGAAATGGGAAACGTAATTGGTAATCTTCCTGCAGGATTTATTTTTCCAGTTAACAAATTTGCAACTGCTAAACCGCCAGCTTCTCCAGGATACCACAAACTCACAATCGCATCTGCATCTGAAATCCACTCATCCATCGTGATAGCACTTCCACCAACCAATAAAACAATCATGGGTTTTCCTGTTTTGTGTAATTCTTGGATTAATCGTTCTTGATTTCCTGGCAAACGCAATGAAGCTCTGTCTTGAAATTCGCCTTCATGAATCCCCACTACTATAACTGCTACATCTGCTTTTTTAGTAGCTTTAATCGCTTTTTTCAGCTCTGAATCGAAGGAGCTGTTGATCGAATAATTCCAAATCAGACGAATCTTTCCATTGCCTTTTGGCTCTTTGAATTCAATACGAATCGGATACTTTTTCCCTTTCACAAAATCAATCGGAATTAAATCTTGGTGGTAACTAGTCTTTTCCCAACGATCGATTACAATTTTGTCATTCAAATAAAGTCGGTAACCATCATTTCCTTCCAATCCGATATCTATCTTTCCAGATTCTGGGGCAATTAGATTTCCAGTCCATTTTACCGAGTAGAAATGATTCTCCAATTCGTTGGAAGGCCCATAAAGTGTCCAGTTAAAATCGATTTGTGAATCAGTTCGGGAAAGCACAGGATTTCCAGTGAAATTCACATTGTCGAAATACAAACCAATCAATCCGTTTCCAGTTTCATTTTCCAAATACTTGTCGTAAATAGGCGTGAAAAGTGTGTCGGAATAACTAACGGTTTCTTGATAAGTGATTTGAATGGAATCTCCTGCAATTGCTTTCAATCCGTCCAAAATACTTAAAGGGTTATTTCCAGGGCCGCTGTATCCACCCAATCTTGGTTGACTTGCATCCATTCCGAAAAGAGCAATTTTGTGAACAGACGGATTCAAGGGCAATACCTGATTTTTGTTTTTTAAGAGTACAAACGATTTTTCGGCAGCTTGTTGAGAAAGCTTCTTTCCTTGAGATGAAATTGAATTCGATGATTTTGGGATCGTGATGTATGGTTTTTCAAACAACCCCAATTCAAATTTGGCGCGTAATACTCTTGAAACAGCATCGTTTAATCGATTGCTATCCACCAATCCCGATTGAAATGCAGGATAAAAGAGTGCCGCATGATTGTAATCCGTTTGGAAAATGACATCCAATCCACCATTGATGGCATGCGCGCCACTTTCAGCATAAGAAGAAGCTGTATTGTGCAAAACAACTTCACCACCCACAGCATTTGCATCCGAAATCACAAAACCTTTAAAACCCCATTGTTTCTTTAGTTTTTGGTTCAAGAGCCAATCATTTGATGAGCAAGCTGTTCCGTTTAGAGAGTTGTAGGCTGTCATTATTGAACGAGCACCACCTTCACGAATAATTCGTTTGAATGGAATCAGATGACTTTGTTCCAAATACCACTCACTCAGATGAATCGGATAACTGTCTCGTCCACCATCACCCACATTCGCGATGAAATGTTTTGGGGTGGTAATAATTCCTTGTTGTTCAAATGATCGAATAAAAGCCAATCCAATTTCACTGGTCAAAAAAGGATCTTCCCCATAAGTTTCTTCTGTTCTTCCCCAACGAACATCGGTTGCGAGATTTACAACTGGAGAAAGAATCTGTCGGATTCCACGCATTTTGCATTCTAGTGCAATCTGTGTTGCTACTTGATGAATGAGCGTTGTGTCCCAAGTTGCTGCCAATCCGATTGCTTGCGGGAATGCAGTAGCTCCATGTCGAACAAGTCCATGCAAAGCTTCATCAAATGGAATAATCGGAATTCCTAATCGTGTTTGTGTAACAAAATATGCTTGTAGGCGATTTACTTTCTTGGCTAGAATAGTTGCATTTTCAGTGGTGTTGTAATTGAGTAATTGTCCTCCTGCATCACCTCCTGAACCTGCGCTTATTTGCAAACCAAAAATTCCGTGTTTCAGTTTTTCGTTCGTAGTGTCGCCATCTGACGGAATCATGAATACTTGCCAGAATTTTTCTTCGGGTGTCATTCTGCTCAACAAGTCTTTTACACGTACATCAACGGATTGAGTTGAATCCTTGTAAAGTTGCCCAAATGTATTTGTAATCGGAATTAGTAAAAGAAAACAGAGGAAATACTTCATGTAACAAAATTACATTTTTTGTATGGAAAGCGATTGTTCAAGTAGTTAATATAAAGGGAAGGGATTGAAATGGAGCTGATTACAACGGAAAGGTTAAAAAAAATGTTTTTATCTTTTAATAGAAAATCATATATTTGATTAATCAATCTAAATACCATGAAAAACTTTTTATTAAGTTCCATCCTTGTCTTTGTCTCTCAATTTAGCTTTTCGCAATTGATGCGTAGTGAAGTATATGATTTTTCTATAGGGAATTACTATGGGATAGTTATAAAATCGAATGCCCCTTCTAGCGGTATACAATCGCCAATTATATCAGGTTATCAAATGTTTCATATCCTTACGAAAGAACTTTCTGTTACTGGTGATTCAGTTACCTATTCAGCTCAAAGACAAACGTATATTCCAGCGCTGCCAAATGGATCGGGTGGAGCTACTCCTCCCAGTTATTCAATAGATACTTTCACATTTATGCATAAGCAGTTAAATACAACATATTCCCCAGAAATTTGGGATCATGTTTTTGGAAATACAGCAACCCATTTTTGGGATAGCGACACCAATGAATGTTATAATTCACTTGATGTGTTAATTCCTTCACCTTGGTGTTTCAATAATTCTGGTCAGGCCAATCATTTTGGAATGCACATCGATAATGGGGATTCTTGTAGCCTTGAGCCGCTGATATCTGATTACTATGCTTATTCTCATGCAGGCGGCCCTTATGGAGGGAAACAACGTCCTGGAGATCCTACAGAATTCGCTATTTTGTATGAGTTATTTTATGTGGTTCATGATGGCGTGGAATGTGGACAATTTCCAGATTTCTTTTTAGGTACCTCTGAACTTTCTGTTCCGACTATTATGATTTATCCAAATCCAGTCTCCAATGTGTTGAATCTGGAAGGTTTAAAGATTCAATCGAATGCTCGTATTTGTGAGTTGAATGGAGCAATTTTAGCTCATGAAATTCCAGTGGTTGATAACCAAATAGATATTGAGTTTTTGCAACCTGGATTTTACTTGCTTTATCTTCAGAGTGAGAATGGGGCGTCGTTTGTTCAACGATTTACTAAACTGTAAATTCGATTAGCGACCTCTATTTTCGTTTTTTGATTCAGGAGTTTGATATAAAAAAAACTCTATGGTTACTTTAACCAAATGCGAATTAAGAAAGCAAGTATACGAAGTTTAGGTGTTTGGCTAATTTCATGATAGACTGAAATTTTAGATTTAACGAATGATTATAGCTTTATATATTGACTTTTACTATAACCTAACTTTCATTTGGCACTCCAAGAATGACTGCTAAGAAAATATAAAAATGAAATTTCATTCAGAATACTTCTTACCTTTGATTTGAGCGCCCCACTTCTCAAGGGAAAACAATCCGATAGCAATCGGCACCCCAAGAGCTTCTGTAATTAGTTCGTAAACGGTTTTAATTCAAAAACATGAAAAGTGTAATTACAGGTGTCGGAAGATATATCCCGACGATTGTCAAAACAAATGCTGACTTCGCCCTTCATAAATTCTATGACGAAAATCAAGAACCTATTCCTTTGAATCCGGAAGTTATTGCACGTAAATTTGAATCCATTACTGGGATTGAAGAAAGAAGATATACCACTTCCGATTTGAATTGCTCCGATATGGCAACCATTGCTGCTGAAGATGCGATACAAGATGCTGCTTGTGATAGAGAAACCATTGATCAAATTATCGTGGCTCACAATTTTGGTGATGTGATCAAGCATACGATTCAAACAGATATGATTCCATCCATTGCTTCCAGAGTAAAACATAGTTTAGGCATCAAAAACCCTAATTGTGTTGCCTACGATATCATTTTTGGTTGTCCAGGTTGGCTCCAAGGATTAATTCAAGCTCATGCATTTATGCAAGCAGGAATGGCAAAGAAATGTTTAGTGATTGGTGCGGAAGCATTGAGCCGCGTATTGGATCAGCATGACAGAGATAGCATGATTTTTTCCGATGGGGCAGGGGCGACCATTGTGGAGATTCAAGACTCCAATTCTGGGATTCTATCCTTTAGTGCTCAAAGTCATTGCGAAGATGAGGTCACTTACCTGAATTTAGGGAAATCAAACTTTCCTGAATCAGATCCGCGTATTCGGTATGTGAAGATGAAAGGTCGAAAAGTGTACGAATACGCAATCAAGAATGTGCCTTTAGCCATGAAAGATTGTTTGGACAAGGCAAACGTTTCGATTACAGATGTGAAGAAGATTTTCATTCATCAAGCCAATGAAAAGCTAGACGAAGCAATAGTTCGTGAATTATTCAAACTTTATGAAGTTTCAGAAATGCCAGAACATTTAATGCCCATGAATATTCACAAGTTGGGGAATAGTTCTGTTGCAACGATTCCTACTTTGTTAAGTATGGTGAAACGCGAAGAAATGAATGGATACACCATATCGGAAGGAGATATTGTGCTTTTTGCTTCTGTTGGAGCAGGAATGAATATCAATGCGGTTTGTTATAGGGTTTAAATAGAGCTCACTTTCGTTTTACAAGATCAGATCTTGGCCTTCTCTAGAAAGACGGGTTCTTTTTTAGTTCGGAATGTTTCGGTTGGCTGTTATTTCAAATGTCGAACTTTAAATTGTTGTACGATATTTTGGAAATAACTTGTTACAATTGTATTTTTGGAGCTCTTTAAGATAATCATAAGTTTATGAAACCTAAATTTTTAACGCTTTTACTACTACTTATAGCGTCATTTGCGAATTCCCAGTTGAACTTTTCGCAGCACCATATTGATTACGGACAGTCATATACTGTTCGAGAGATTCTAAATGCCGATTTGAATAATGACGGTAAGATTGATATCGTTAGCATTTCAGACGTGAATACAATCTCTTGGTTTCAAAATTTGGGTGGGGGATTATTCTCTTTTATGAAGATTATCACAACTACCGAAGATAATTTAAGAGATATTGCAACTGGTGATCCAGATGGAGATGGAGATTTTGATGTATTTTATGCGGCTGCAAACAGCAATACCGTTGGATGGTATGAAAACTTAGGTAATGGAACATTTAGTAGTATTCCGTTGATTATTGATCATGTTCTTTCTGGAGCAACCACCGTAAATATCGATGATGTAAATGAAGATGGATTACCAGATTTGATAGCCACTTCGCAGTTGAGTAATCTGATTGTGTGGTATAAAAATCTTGGGAATAATGCATTTTCGATAAAAAATGAGATTTCCGGTTTTACAGGACCAAATAAGGTTCGTTTGGGAGATATTAATAACGATGGCAAGCTGGATTTGTTGGTGTCCGGAATTAGTTACCATCTTACTGCATTTTTAAGGACTGGACCGGGCACTTATGATTTTGATGTTATTATAGGCTCCTCTTCTCCAATTGTAGATGAAACATTGCTAATGGATATTGATAGCGACAACGATCTGGATGCAGTTGTTGTTAGATCTATAGGAACGCGAATATACAAGTATGACGGGAGCGGATTTGCGGTTAACCCAATTAATTTGCAAGCAAATACTGGGATTACTGCCATGGCATCTGGAGATATTGATCTAGATGGGGATCAGGATCTTGTTATAGGAAGAAGTTTTAGCACTACGATTGCACTTGCTTATTTTTCGAATCCAGTTGGCGGATATATTGGAACGACAGGAAGCCCCACACTTTCCAACCTTTCTGATGATATCCGCTCCATACAGATTGCAGATTATGATCAGGATGGGAAACCGGATATTATGGCGGGTCTTCCTGTTAATGATCGTATTGTTTGGTTTAAAAATCCTGTGGTTTTTAACAATATGTGGAGTCTTACAGAAATTACCACAGAGGTTCGATCACTTTCAAAGGTATTATTTGAAGATATGGACAATGACGGGGATGTTGATGTAGTGACTTTTAATAGCGAGGCTGCGTGTAACCGTTTAGATTGTCAACGAATATCCTGGAATGAGAATCTTGGCGGAGGTCATTTTTCGCGACAGAAGGTGATTCTGATCAAGGGAAGTGCGGTAGCAGATATGACTGAGATGGATGTGGTTGATGTAAATGGTGATGGAAAAAAGGATATCACAATACGGGATATTACTTCTGATTACACGCATTGGATCAAAAATAATGGATCAGGCAATTTCTTGCTTAACTCATCTACAATAAGCGGCGATAATTTTGGCACCAATGAATTTGGTGATCTTGATGGAGATGGTGATCAGGATCTGGTGGGAATTGATATGAATGATCTTCATTGGACTCGAAATGATGGCAACGGAAACTTTCAAAGTGTTCCTACGATTATTGCTCAAAGTCCAACTTTAGGGTTATTGACCCAGTTGTCAATTCTGGATATTGATCATGACGGTGACCTGGATTTGGTAACAGCCGGTAATAGTTCAATCAGCAAGTATACCAATAATGGGACGGGTACATTTTCTGTGCCTGTATCTATTGCATCCAATGTGGAGGCCCGGAATGTTTTGATGGCGGATATTGACGGAGACAATTTGAAAGACTTGTTGTATTTTACATTGACGCCTAATCAGGTTGTTTATAAGAAGTCGTTGGGTGGAGGTAATTTCGGACCGACCATTGTTATTGAGAGCTTTACAGGATTTGTCAATTCGATCTCTTCCGGAGATTTTAATGGTGACGGAAATGTTGATTTAACTGTTAACGCTGAGCATGAGGTGTACTTATTAACCAATCTGGGATCGGGAACGTTTGCTTCCAGGGAGTTTGTTGCGAGTGTATTTCATGCCAATGGGGTAACTAAAATAATAGATGTTGATCAGGATGGAGACAAAGATATGATGCATTCGGCTAACTCTGAAGATCGTGTTTTCTGGAGTGAGAATAAACTCAATGAATGTTTGACTAAGCGGGTGGAAATTAATGATACGATTTGTAGTTCGGAATCGTACATCTTTAATGGAAAGACTCTGCTTTATTCAGGAACGTACGTGGATACTATTCCTGCATTCGGAACTTTCTGTGACAGTATTGTTACACTGAATCTCCGTGTAAATACCACAGGTTCGTGCGCTGTACCGTCACTTCCGTGTTCGGAACTTTATTTTTCTCAATACATTCACGGATATGCGAATGACAAGGCGTTGGAAATATATAACCCTACAAGTCATCCGATTAATTTGACAGGTTACAGTATTCGGCATTTCAATACAGGTGGTACAACTTACGGAACCATAAATCTTACTGGTGTATTGCCGTCGAATAGTGTATTTGTTGTTTCAACGATCAACTCTTCGGCTGCAATTCTTGCCCAGGCTGATATGACTACAAATGTCCTTAATTTGGATGGAAATACCGCTATGGGCTTGTTTAAAGAGAATGTCTTGATCGATATCATTGGTCAGTTAAACAGCACCCCGATTGAAGGGTGGGGAGTTGCTCCCAATTCAACATTTCTTCAAAATTTGGTTCGAAAGTCTACAGAAACAACAGGATACATTAATACCTCCGGGCCATATATTACAGCAGATCATTTTACGGGTTACCCCCCAAATTCGACCACTAACCTTGGGACTCATACCTCTGATTGCGCAGCACAGTTGTGCAATACGCCCGGGATTAACAGCGTTTTCGAATCGATTTGCCCTGGAAGTAGTTATAATTTCCATGGAAACATCATCTCTTCTCCAGGAGTTTATTACGATACATTGGCAAATTTTTCCGGATGCGATAGTGTTGTAAGACTGGTGTTAAGTGTGCCTCAGAATTATTCGTTTTTATCGGCTCAGGTTTGCCCCGGAGACAGTTATTCTTTTGATGGCCAGGTGTTGACTACACCAGGACTTTACCTCGATGATTCTGATCCGTGTGAAATTATTAGACTTACATTGATAAACTCTCAACCAGCCGTCAATACAATTAATACAACAGTTTGTTATGGAGAAAGCATTACAGTGAATGGTGTTATTTATACTAGTTCTGTATCGGGAGACGTTCAGCTTATCAGTAATGGAGCGGTTAACGGATGTGATTCTACTATTATTGTAAACCTGACAGTACTTCCTCAAGTTCATGGAACAGCGTCTGTTGAGGCTTGTGATACTTATATGTGGATTAATGGAACGACTTATAATGCAAGTAACAATACTGATACATACTTGATTCCAGGAGGAGCTGTTTCAGGATGTGATAGTCTTGTTCATTTGAATTTAACAGTTGGACATGCGACATATGCTATGGATACTAAAACTGCATGTGGCTCATATACATGGATTAATGGTGTAACTTATGCCAGTTCGAATACTACAGCGACTCATATGCTTACAAATGCAGCTGGATGTGATAGTATTGTTACACTGAATTTAACGGTTAATCAGCCTCAACACTCAACAGATGTGCGTAATGCATGTTCTTCTTTAACCTGGATTAACGGTGTTACTTATAGTTCAAATAATTCTACTGCAATTCATACCTTGCAAGGTGCTGCATCAAATGGTTGTGATTCAATTGTACATCTAAATCTTACGATTCTTAATAATCAAAGTAATGATGTAATTGCTTCATGTGAACCTATTGTTTGGATTGATGGAAACACTTATTCCAGTTCTAATAACACAGCTACTGTTGTGCTTCAGAATACTGCCGGCTGTGATTCGACTGTTACATTGCAATTGACAATACCACAAATTAATGTAGCTACTTCTGTTTCAGGTCTTACAATATCAGCTGTTTTAGGAGCAAACACTACATACAAATGGATGAATTGTTCTCTTGGGACATTAATCCCTGGAGCGACGAACCAAACCTATACTGCAGCAGTTAATGGAGTATATGCGGTAATTGTAACCCGCAACGGATGTAGTGATACCTCAGCATGTATCACAATTTCGACAGTAGGTTTATCTGAACTAACAATGGAAGTTGGGATGCAAGTTTTCCCAAATCCAACTTCTGATATATTGAATGTAAACCTTGATATTGCAGGTGAAATTATTATCACGGATGCAGCTGGGAGGATATTAATGGAGTCGAAAGCTGATACGACTCATTTGTTTGATGTAAGTGATTTGGCATCTGGAACTTACTTCGTCAGGAATGGTAATGTAATTGTTCCATGGGTGAAGCAATAATGATGGATACACCATATCGGAAGGAGATATTGTGCTTTTTGCTTCTGTTGGAGCAGGAATGAATATAAATGCAGTTTGTTACCGTGTTTAGTTCCAACCTTTTATTGAATAGTGTATCATCGTAAGTGTTGACCTGATAAATCTGCATTATGAAACAAACCTTACTTATCCTTTTTACAATACTTAGTTTATCGGCTTTCTCTCAATCCACTAATTGGATAAAGGGTCACGGTGTTTGGCACTACGATTGGTTTTATCCTGGTATTGATGGTTCAATGAGAATTGAGACCATGAACGACACAGTTATTCAAGGGCACACTTGTCAGAAATTGAAGTGTGATAAGCATACTAAAATGAATACAGATCCGAATGGGGGATTTGTTCATTTAATAGATACAGAATACAAATTCATCTATTTTGAGCAAGATACAGTTTGGTTTTGGAATGCAAACCAGTTCAAGGTTTTGTATGATTTTACTGCAGCAGAGGGGCAATCAAGATTGATAGATGTTGGTGTGCAAAATCAAGAATGCAACGATAGTTCTTATATATTAATTGACACAGTTTATAATAGCACTCTAAACGGAGTAAATGTAACCCTGTTTCAAACCCGTGATTCAAGCTCCAATTCTATTCAATATGGAGGATTGATTAATTCTCATTTTGGAATGATGGATCTTGTTTCAGCACCTTCACATTTTTTGTTTCCAGTTACAGGTTGGTGCAGCAGTTCTCCAAATGATGGAATTTTTTACAAATTGCGTTGTTTCCAAGACGATTCTTTAACATATAATCCAGGAAATGTAGATTGTGAATATTATACTTACTTGAGTTTAAATGAATCGGAGTTAACGAAAGTATCCGTTTTCCCAAATCCATCTTCAGGAATGTTTGAGTTGTCGTCTGAAATTCCATTAAATAAAATTCGCTTAGTGAATCTACTGGGTTCAGTTTTGAGAGAATTTGATTCGAACGTTACTTCACAACAAATCGATTTGTCAGATTTACCTCAAGGAACCTATTATTTGAACATTGAAAATTCGAATGGAGAGCATCTTGTTAAAGCTCTCCAACTTTTGGGAAGATAAACGAAGCCTATTTTTTATCCTTCTTAAGGATGTCTATCTGATAGGTGCAATATTTGAGGCCTTTTTTTGAATTGCTAATCCATTTGGCTCCGTATGTGTTATTCAGCTTTGAAAAGATCATAATGGACTTATCATACCAAATAATTGCAGTTTCATAGTTTTTAATATCATTCGTGTTCTGACTTGTTTTCCAAGCCTTGTTGTAATAAGCATCTCCGACTTCGGTAAGGTTGGCATTAATTGGATTGAAATTGTAAGTGCTAATTGCAGACATTACTCTGCGATCCAAACTGTCAGCAGCTAAATAAGTTTTTAAACTATCCAAGTAATTGTAGTTGGGAAGCGTAAGTTTCAGCATGTCTTTGACAGAATCATTTGATGTGAAACTTGTCATTGTAATTGGATTGTTTCGGATTTGCCATCTAGGATCACCTGGAAGGTGGGTCATAAGAAAGTAATTCGGATCAGCAAATATTTCCTCAATTTTAAGTTCTTTGAAAAACATAAGTGAGCCTTTCACCTGATCAACATATCCACAAGACCAAGTTGCATCAACAAAAAGATATTTACCATCAACCTTGACAATGTTCCAAGCATGATCTGGAGATTGAAAAGGCTTCTTTTTTGAATAACCATATCCTTTAGAATAACCTGAAACAATATGACATTCTATTTGAACAGATTCGCACATTTTCTGCAAAAGTTCCGCATAATTTTGACAAACACCTTTTCTCGAGACTAAAATTTTAGCTGTTTCAGTGGTTTTCCCTGAGACATAACTTTCTGTATCATAGGAAATGTTTTCAGCTATCCAGTAACAGAACAATTCAACTTGTTGTGTCTGTGTATTCCCTCCTTTAGAAAGATAATTCACCAATGATTTTAAATCTCTGGATGTTTTTTCAGGACAAGCTTTGGCATAGTTGTTTAGTTTTGTATTTACTTGATCTAAAGCGAGTGAATTATGAACGACGAAGATTAAAAAGGAGATTAGTATAAATCGCATGGGTTATTTTTGATAATTAGATTCAAAAATAAGTCAAATCTTCGAAACTATCTTCAGGTATTAATTTGATAAGGATAAATATGCTATCAACACTAATTTGTTCAAAAACAGCACTTTTTTACCAAACTACTTGCATTCTAAGATTTTCTCTCTATCTTTGCACCCCTCAAAGTGTGTTCTTTGGGGAAAGAACTATTTATTAATTATCAAAATTTGAGTACTGTATGCCAACTATACAACAGTTAGTGCGAAAGGGAAGGACTGCGGTAGTAAAGAAGTCAAAGTCAGCGGCTTTGGATTCTTGCCCGCAGCGCAAAGGAGTATGTGTACGTGTGTACACCACTACACCTAAGAAGCCGAATTCAGCTATGAGAAAAGTAGCGCGTGTTCGTCTTACCAACGGTAAAGAGGTGAATGCCTATATCGGAGGAGAAGGTCACAACTTACAAGAACACTCTTTAGTGTTAGTTCGTGGTGGAAGGGTTAAAGATTTACCAGGGGTTCGTTACCACATCGTTCGCGGTGCGGAAGATACTGCAGGTGTTGAGGGCCGTTCACAACGTCGTTCTAAGTATGGAACGAAACGTCCAAAAGTTAAGAAATAATTAAACTCTTGAAGAGATGAGAAGAAGAAAAGCGAAGAAAATTGCCATACTCCCAGATCCAAAGTTTAATGACGTTGTTGTAACAAAGTTCGTTAACAACTTAATGTATTCTGGTAAAAAGAATTTGGCATTTAAAATTTTCTACGATGCATTAGAGATCGTAGATAAAAAATTAGAGGATCAAGAAGGTTTAGAAGTGTTCAAAAAGGCATTAGATAACGTAACTCCATCTGTGGAGGTTCGTTCTCGTCGTGTTGGTGGAGCTACTTTCCAAATTCCTACTCCTGTTCGTGAAGGACGTAAACAATCATTAGCTATGAAATGGTTAATTGGTTACGCTCGTAAACGTAATGAGAAATCTATGGCTGGTAAATTAGCCTCTGAAATTATTGCTGCTTCAAAAGAAGAAGGTGCTGCTTTCAAAAAGAAAGAAGATACTTTAAGAATGGCTGAAGCGAATAAAGCATTTTCACATTTTAGATTCTAAGAAATGGCAAGAGATCTTAAATTCACAAGAAATATTGGTATCGCAGCTCACATTGATGCTGGGAAAACAACAACTACTGAGCGTATTCTTTACTATTCTGGTGTAAACCATAAGATTGGTGAGGTTCACGACGGTGGTGCTACAATGGACTGGATGGAGCAAGAGCAAGAGCGTGGGATTACCATTACTTCTGCTGCGACAACAGTAAATTGGAAATATAGAAACCAAAATTATCACATCAATATCATTGATACTCCAGGACACGTTGACTTTACAGTTGAGGTGAATCGTTCGTTACGTGTATTAGATGGGTTGGTATTCTTGTTTTCAGCAGTTGATGGTGTTGAGCCTCAATCTGAAACAAACTGGCGTTTGGCGAACAATTACAATGTTCCTCGTATTGGTTTCGTTAATAAAATGGACCGTCAAGGAGCTGATTTCTTAAATGTGTGTGCACAGGTTAAAGAAATGTTGGGTAGCCATGCTTTGCCATTACAAATCAATATTGGTGACGAAGATAACTTCAGAGGAGTTGTTGACTTAATCAATTTCAAAGGAATTGAATGGAACGAGCACGATATGGGTATGACTTTTCAAGAAGTTGAAATTCCTGCAGATATCGTTGACGAAGCAAGACGTTTAAGAAGTGAATTATTAGAAGCAGTTGCTGAATTTGATGAGACTTTGATGGAGAAATTCTTCGAAGATGAGAATTCATTGACTGAGCGTGAGATTTTAAATGCATTACGTGCAGCAACAATCTCTGGAAAAGTAGTGCCAATGATGTGTGGTTCATCTTTCAAAAACAAAGGTGTTCAAGCAATGTTGGATATGGTAATGGAAATTCTTCCGTCTCCATTGGATAACGGTTCTATTGTTGGAATCAATCCAAAAACAGATGAAGAAGAAGAGCGTTTACCATCTTACGATGCTCCATTTGCTGCATTAGCATTTAAAATTGCAACGGATCCTTTCGTAGGTCGTTTGTGTTTTATTCGTGCTTATTCAGGTAAATTACCAGCTGGTTCTTACGTTTACAATACTCGTTCAGAGAATAAAGAACGTATTTCTCGTATCTTCCAAATGCATGCAAACAAGCAAAATCAAATTGATGAGCTAGGTGCTGGAGATATCGGTGCAGTTGTTGGATTTAAAGATATCCGTACAGGAGATACTTTGTGTGCAGAAGGACATCCAATCATTTTGGAATCAATGAACTTCCCAGATCCAGTAATTGGTATTGCAATTGAGCCTAAAACTCAAGCAGATGCTGACCGTTTATCTAATGGATTGAATAAATTGGCTGAAGAGGATCCAACGTTCCGTGTAAATACGGATGAGGAATCTGGACAAACAATTATCTCCGGAATGGGTGAGTTACATTTGGATATTATTGTAGACCGTTTGCGTCGTGAGTTCAAGGTAGAAGTGAATCAAGGAGCTCCACAGGTAACATACCGTGAGGATATCACAGTTGCTATCGATCACCGTGAGCAATACAAAAAACAATCAGGTGGACGTGGTAAATTCGCAGACATCGCTGTTAAGATCGGACCTCAAACAGATCCTGAAAAAACTGGATTGGAATTCGTTAACTCAATCAAGGGTGGTAACATTCCTCGTGAGTTTATTCCATCTGTTGAGAAAGGATTTAAAGAGTCTATGAAAAACGGAGTTTTAGCTGGATTCCCTGTTGAAGCAATGAAAGTAGAATTGGTTGATGGTTCATTCCACGCTGTCGATTCAGATTCATTGTCGTTCGAAATGGCAGCTAAAATGGCTTACCGTCACGCATTGAAAAACTGTAAACCAATCTTGTTGGAACCAATCATGAAATTAGAAGTGATTTGTCCGGAAGAGAATATGGGTGACATCGTTGGTGACTTGAATCGTCGTAGAGGTATGATGAAGGGTATGGATGACAAAGCAGGAGGAAAAGTTGTTAGGGCTGATGTTCCTTTGTCTGAAATGTTTGGATATGTGACGCAATTGCGTACGTTGTCTTCAGGACGTGCAACTTCTTCCATGGAATTCTCTCATTACGCAGAGGCTCCGAAGAACGTAGCAGAAGAAGTTATTGCAAAAATTAATGGAAAAGTTTCCGCTTAATACAAACGAGTAATGAGCCAAAAGATTAGAATTAAATTGAAATCATACGATCATAACTTGGTAGACAAGTCTGCTGAGAAAATCGTAAAAACAGTTAAAGCAACAGGAGCGGTAGTTAGTGGTCCAATTCCACTTCCAACTCACAAACGTATCTACACAGTATTGCGCTCTCCACACGTTAACAAAAAAGCGCGTGAGCAGTTCGAATTGTGTTCTTACAAACGTTTGTTGGATATCTACAGTTCTTCGTCTAAAACTGTTGATGCATTAATGAGATTAGAACTTCCTTCAGGAGTTGATGTAGAAATTAAAGTGTGATGAAACTTTTGGTTGTGGGGACGCGACGCATCGCGTCCCCTTCAATCCAAAAATTTACATCACTTTAATAATTTATAATTTATAATTAGTAAAGTATGCCTGGAATTATTGGTAAAAAAATCGGAATGACTAGCGTCTACAGTGCCGAGGGTAAGGCAACGCCATGCACAGTAATAGAAGCTGGTCCTTGTGTAGTAACTCAGGTTAAGACACAAGATCGAGATGGGTACGAGGCAATTCAATTAGGATTTGGAGAACGTAGAGAAAAAAACACTCCAAATGCATTGAAAGGCCACTTCAAAAAAGCGAATACGACACCAAAATCAAAATTGGTGGAGTTTAAAGGTTTTGACGGACTTAATCTTGGAGATGTAGTAGATGTTCAATTGTTTGAACAAGGTGAATTCGTTGGAATTGCTGGAACATCTAAAGGTAAAGGTTTTCAAGGAGTTGTAAAACGTCACAATTTTGGTGGTGTTGGACAATCGACTCACGGTCAACATAACCGTTTGCGTGCTCCTGGTTCAATTGGTGCTTGTTCGTATCCTGCACGTGTATTCAAAGGAATGCGCATGGCTGGACAAATGGGTAACAAACGTGTAACCGTTGAGAACTTAGAAGTATTGCGTGTCTTGGCTGACAAAAATTTAATCGTAGTGAAGGGTTCTATTCCAGGGCCTAAAGGTTCAACTGTAATAATTCAGAAATAATGGAAGTAAAAGTAATAGATAGCAAAGGAAAGGCTACTTCCAAAAAAGTAACCTTATCAGACACGATTTTTGGAATAGAGCCAAATGATCACGCAATTTACTTAGATGTAAAGCAACACTTGGCGAACCGTCGTCAAGGAACGCATAAATCGAAAGAAAGAGCTGAGATAGCTGGATCTACTAGAAAGATTAAAAAACAAAAAGGTACGGGTGGTGCTCGTGCTGGTAGTGTTAAATCTGGTACACGTGTAGGAGGTGGACGTATTTTCGGACCACGCCCTCGTAACTACCACTTCAAATTGAATATCAAATTAAAGCGTTTAGCACGTAAATCTGCTTTCGCTTATAAAGCAAAATTAGATTCAATTTTAGTGTTAGAGGATGTAGCTCTAGCAACACCTAAAACAGCAGAATTCAAAGCGATGTTATCAAGCTTGAACTTGTTAAACGAAAAGGTGTTGATGATCGTAGGATCAGGTAGCGATAATGTTTACTTGTCTTCACGTAACCTACAACGCGTTAAAGTTGTATCTGCTGATTCAGTTAATACATATGATGTATTGAATGCGAAGAAAGTTGTATTAACAGAAAGTTCAATCGAAGTAATCGAAAAGATTTTAAATTAATTGATGATGAGTACTATTATCAAAAAGCCAATTATAACAGAGAAAGCAACTGCCGGAAATGAAAACGGTATTTTCGCTTTTGAAGTTGATCGCAAGGCGAATAAATTGGAAATAAAAAGAGCTGTCGAAAAGATGTACGGAGTTCACATTGTGGATGTACGCACACTCACTTATGGCGGTGGAAAATCCTCTACGAAATTTACGAATAGAGGTGTCGTTGAGCAAAAAAGTCGCGTATGGAAAAAAGCCATCGTAACTGTTGCCGAAGGAGAAACGATTGATTTGTTTAATAATTTTTAAGTAGAAACTGATGAGTCTTAGAAAATTTCAGCCTATCACTCCAGGGCAAAGACACAAGATCAACAGTACGTATGCTGAAGTAACAACGAATGTTCCTGAAAAGAGCTTAGTTGCGAAGAAAAGCAAGTCTGGTGGTCGTAACAATGATGGTCGTATGACCATGCGTTACATCGGTGGTGGACACAAGCAAAAGTATCGTATCATTGACTTTAAACGCGACAAGCACGGAGTGCCAGCGGTAGTAAAGACAATTGAATATGATCCAAACAGAACTGCGCGTATCGCGTTGCTTTATTATGTGGATGGAGAGAAACGTTACATCGTTGCTCCAGAAGGATTGAAAGTTGGTGATACAATCGTTTCAGGTGCTGGTGCCGCTCCAAATGTTGGTAACGCATTATTTTTATCCGATGTTCCTCTTGGATCTGTGATCCATAACATTGAGTTGCAACCTGGAAAAGGTGGTGCAATTGCTCGTGGAGCAGGAACATATGCTCAATTGAACGCTCGTGATGGTCGCTTTGCGATTATCAAGTTACCTTCAGGTGAGACTCGTATGATTTTGACTACTTGTATGGCAACTATTGGTGCTGTATCGAATGGAGAACATTCATTAGTAGTTTCTGGTAAAGCTGGTCGTTCTCGCTGGTTGGGTCGTCGTCCACGTGTACGTGGTGTTGTGATGAACCCAGTTGATCACCCGATGGGTGGTGGTGAAGGACGTAACTCCGGTGGTCACCCTCGTTCTCGTAATGGTATGCCTGCTAAAGGATACAAAACGCGTTCGAAAAAGAAGTATTCAGATAAGTTTATCATCGAGAGAAGAAAAAAATAAGGTATGAGTCGTTCGTTGAAAAAACCACCTTTTGTACACTATAAGTTGTCAAAAAGAGTGGATGAAGCACACACAAGCGGAAGCAAAGCAGTAATCAAAACATGGTCACGAGCTTCTTGCATTACTCCTGACTTTGTTGGGTTAACGTTTGCAGTGCATAACGGGAATAAGTTTATTCCTGTGTTTGTAACCGAGAACATGGTTGGACACAAGTTAGGTGAGTTTTCACCAACTCGTAACTTCCGTGGGCATGGTGCTAACAAAAAGGATAAAAAAAGATAGTTTAATATTCAAGTGACATGGGCGCTAGAAAGAAATTAAGAGCTGATAGTATAAAAGAAGAGAATAAGTCAATCGCTTTTGCGAAATTGAACAATTCTCCTATTTCTCCTCGTAAAATGAGATTAGTTGCAGATCTTGTACGTGGAGTTGAAGTAAACAAAGCTCTAAACATATTGCAGCACAATGCGAAAGACGCATCGTTAAGTTTATCTAAGTTATTGCGTTCTGCAATTGCTAACTGGGAAACTAAAAACGAGGGTAAAAGCATTGAAGATGAAAAATTAGTGGTGAAATCTATCGAAGTTGGTAGCGCAGGTATGTTGAAACGTATTCAAACTGCTCCTCAAGGTAGAGCTTACCGAGTTCGTAAAAGATCAAACCACGTGACTATCGTTGTTGATGGTTCAAAATAATTGAAGGAAAATGGGACAAAAAACAAATCCAATTGGAAATAGATTAGGTTTCATCCACGGATGGGAATCTAACTGGTACGGTGGAGATAATTACAAAGATAAAATCATCGAAGATGATAAAATTCGTAAGTATTTACACGCCCGTTTATCCAGAGCAAGTATTTCGAAAATCATCATCGAGCGCACCCTCAAGCTCGTTACTGTAACAATCAACACGGCTCGTCCGGGTGTGATTATCGGTAAAGGTGGTCAAGAAGTAGACAAATTGAAAGAAGAGTTAAAAAAATTGACGAAAAAAGAGATTCAAATCAACATTTTCGAAGTGAAACGTCCGGAATTGGATGCTCGCTTAGTAGCTGATGGAATCGCTCGTCAAATTGAGGCTCGTATTTCATTTCGTCGCGCTATCAAGATGTCTATCGGTTCAACCATGAGAATGGGTGCCGAAGGGATCAAAGTGAAAATTTCAGGTCGTTTGAATGGAGCTGAAATGGCTCGTTCAGAAATGTACAAAGATGGACGTACTCCGTTACATACGTTCAGAGCTGATATCGATTACGCAGTAGGTGAGGCATTAACTACTTACGGTTTGATTGGTATCAAAGTATGGATCTGCAAAGGTGAAGTTTATGGTCGTCGTGATCTTTCTCCAAATGTTGGAATGGCTGCTCAAGGTTCAAAAGGTGGTGCGCCATCTGGAGATCGCGATAGAGGAAACCGTCGTCCAGCTGGAGGAAAAGGTGGAAACAACCGTAAAAAGAAGTAAAAACACATTAAAATTTTCAGAAGATGTTATCTCCAAAGAGAACCAAATTTAGAAGAGTTCAAAAAGGTCGTAATCGTGGTGAAGCGCAACGCGGATCAACAATTGCATTCGGATCTTTTGGACTTAAAACATTGGAGCCGGGATGGATCACATCACGCCAAATTGAAGCTTCTCGTATCGCAGTTACGCGATTCATGAAGCGTGAAGGTAAGGTGTGGATTCGTATCTTCCCAGACAAACCGATCACCTCTAAACCTGCGGAAGTACGTATGGGTAAAGGTAAAGGTGCTCCTAGTCACTGGGTGGCTGTTGTAAGACCAGGTCGTATTATGTTCGAAGCGGACGGAGTTCCCTATGAAGTTGCTAAGGAAGCACTTCGTTTAGCTGCTCAAAAACTTCCAGTAAAATGTAAGTTCATCGTTCGTAACGATTATGTTGTACCAGGAAAATAATTGACAGATGAAACAACGACAAGAAATTAGTAAACTTTCAGTTGATGATTTGAAAAAGCAAGTGTCAAGCGAAACGGAAAGATTGGCGAAAATGAAATTAGGACATAAAGTGACTCCACTTGAAAATCCACTTCAAATTCGTGACGTTCGCAAGCATATTGCTCGTTTGAATACAGAATTGAGAAAACGTGAAATTCAGGCCTAAGGCTTGAAAGTAAAAGAAGCTTGAAATGGAAAAGCGTAATTTAAGAAAAGAACGTATTGGGACTGTTACTAGCGATAAGATGGAAAAATCTATCGTGGTTTCTGTAGAAAGAAAAGTAAAACACCCGAAATATGGTAAGTTCGTCAAAAAAACTACTAAATTTGTAGCCCACGATGAAAAAAACGATTGTAACATTGGTGACACCGTTAAAATCATGGAGACTCGTCCCTTGTCTAAAAACAAGAATTGGAGGTTAGTAGAAATTTTAGAAAGAGCTAAATAATAATTAGTTGCAATGATACAACAAGAATCAAGACTTGCAGTTGCGGATAACTCCGGAGCAAAAGAGGTGTTATGTATCCGCGTTTTAGGCGGTACTAAACGTCGCTATGCTTCAGTAGGAGATAAAATCGTAGTAGCTGTTAAGAGCGCAATGCCCTCTGGAGCCGTAAAAAAAGGATCGGTTGCCAAGGCGGTTGTTGTAAGAACACGTAAGGAGGTTCGCCGACCTGACGGTTCTTACATTCGTTTCGATGATAACGCTTGCGTTATCTTGAATCAGGCGGGGGAAATGAGAGGAACCCGTATTTTTGGACCAGTAGCTCGTGAGCTTCGTGAAAACAATTACATGAAAATTGTTTCACTTGCTCCCGAAGTACTTTAATCAGTAGTGAAGTCATGCAAAAGAAATTACACATCAAAGTAGGCGACACTGTTAAAGTATTAAGCGGTGAGTCTAGAGGTCAAGAAGGAACAGTATTGACTATTGACAGAAACAAAGAAAGAGCTACAGTTGGTGGTGTGAACGTTGTAAAACGTCACACAAAACCAAGTGCTTCAGAGCCACAAGGCGGAATCGTCGAAAAAGAAGGAACTATTCATATTTCCAACTTAATGGTGGTTATCAAAGGACAAGCTAGTCGCACCGGCCGTAAGGAAGATGCTAAAGGTAAGTTAGTTCGTTATTCTAAAAAATCAGGAGAGGAGATCAAATAATGAGTTATTCACCAAGATTAAAGAAACAGTACAGAGAGGAAATCGTTCCGACACTTACTGAAAAATTCGGGTACAAAACCATTATGCGTGTACCTAAGTTAGAGAAAATTGTTATCAGCCAAGGTTTGGGTGATGCAGTTGCTGACAAGAAAATTGTAGACAATGCGATCGCAGATGTATCTCGTATCGCTGGTCAAAGAGCAGTAGCTACGATTTCTAAAAAAGACGTTTCAAACTTTAAATTACGTAAAGGAATGCCAATTGGTACGAAAGTTACTTTGCGTGGGGATAAAATGTACGACTTTTTAGATCGTTTTATTTCTGTAGCTTTGCCACGTACTCGTGACTTCCGTGGAATTAATCCAAAAGGATTTGACGGACGTGGAAACTTCAATTTAGGAGTTAAAGAGCATATCATTTTCCCTGAAATCGATATCGATAAGGTAAGTAAGATTTTAGGAATGGATATCACTTTTGTTACATCTGCTGAAAGTGACGAAGAAGGAAGAGCTTTGCTTGATGCCTTCGGATTCCCATTCATCAAAAAATAAGACAATGGCTAAGGAATCAATGAAAGCGCGTGAGCGCAAGAGAGAAAAAATGGTAGCTAAATACGCAGCTAAAAGAGCTGAGTTGAAAGCTGCTGGAGATTGGGATGCATTGCAACAATTGCCTGCGAACTCTTCGAAAGTTCGTGTACACAATCGTTGTGGGTTAACTGGTCGTCCTCGTGGTTATATGCGTCAATTTGGTGTTTCACGTGTTACTTTCCGTGAAATGGCATTGGCTGGTAAAATCCCAGGGGTTAAAAAAGCAAGTTGGTAAAAGTCTCCCGATAAAGGTTATCGGGATTGAAACTCTACCAAGTAATTAATAAAAGAAAAAGGACATGTATACAGATCCTATTGCAGATTTTCTAACACGAATTCGTAATGCGAGTATGGCTCGTTTGAAAACAGTGGAAATCCCTGGTTCAAACACAAAGCGTGCTATGACAGCAATCTTGTTTGATCAAGGTTACATCGCGAATTACAAATTCGAAGAAGATGACAAACAAGGTGTGATTAAAATCGCATTGAAGTACAACCAATCAACAAAAGTTCCAGCGATTACTAAGATAGACCGTGCGTCTCGTCCAGGTCTTCGTAAGTACTCAAGCGCGACAGAAATGCCACGTGTATTGAATGGTTTGGGAATTGCTATCGTTTCTACTTCTCGCGGAGTAATTACGGACAAAGAAGCAAGAAAAGAAAACGTTGGCGGAGAAGTTCTTTGCTACGTATATTAAATTAATGTAGAGATGCAGATTGTGTGAAGTTCACCTTTCGTAATCCATAATTAAAAAAGTAATGTCAAGGATAGGTAAATCCCCAGTAACAATCCCGAGTGGAGTTGAAGTAAAAGTGAACGGTACTACAGTTACCGTAAAAGGCTCAAAAGGAGAACTAACACAAGAAATTGATTCTTGTATCACAATCCAGATTGAAGGTTCTGAAATCACTTTTATCCGCGCGTCTGATGCGCCAGATCATAGAGCAAAACATGGTTTATACCGTGCGTTATTGTTCAATATGTGTGCTGGAGTATCCGAAGGGTTCAAAAAGGAGTTAGAAGTAATCGGAGTAGGTTACCGTGCAACAGCAACTGGTCAACAGTTAGAGTTAGCATTAGGTTATTCCCACCCGATTGTGATCGAACTTCCGAAAGAAATTAAGGTATCTGCAGATACTCAAAAGGGTAAGGCGCCATTGGTAACATTGGAGTCTTACGATAAACAACTTTTGGGCCAGGTTGCTGCCAAAATTCGTTCCCTTCGTAAACCAGAGCCGTATAAAGGAAAAGGTATTCGCTTCTTGGGCGAAGAGATTAGAAGAAAAGCTGGTAAATCTGCAGGTAAAAAATAATTTTAAAAGTTATGGCATTTAGTAAATTAAACAGAAGAGCAAAAATTAAAAGAAGAATCAGAAAGAAAATTTCTGGTACTACTTTAGTGCCTCGCCTATCTGTATTTCGTTCAAACAAGCAAATCTATGCTCAATTGATTGATGATACAAAAGGTGTAACACTTGTCGCTGCTTCTTCTTACAAAAACAAAGCTGCTGAAAAGAAAAATAAAGCTGATCAGGCTGCTGTTGTAGGAAAAGAAATCGCTTCTAAAGCGGTGAAGGCTGGTGTAGAATCAGTAGTGTTTGACCGTAATGGGTATTTATACCACGGTCGTGTTAAATCATTAGCTGATTCAGCTAGAGAAGGTGGACTTAAATTTTAATCATCATGGCAGCAATTATAGGAAATAGAGTAAAAGCCTCTGATATAGAGCTTAAAGATAAATTGGTATCTGTGAACCGTGTGACTAAAGTAACAAAAGGAGGTCGTACATTCAGTTTCTCAGCTATCGTAGTTGTTGGGGATGAGCACGGTATCGTAGGTCACGGTCTTGGTAAGGCGAAAGAAGTAACAGAGGCGATTACAAAAGGAATCGATGATGCGAAAAAGAACCTTATTAAAGTTCCAATCCTAAGAGGTACAGTTCCTCACGCTCAAAAAGGAAAATTTGGTGGAGCAGAAGTTTTATTGAAACCTGCTACAAATGGTACAGGAGTTATCGCTGGTGGTGCGATGCGTGCAGTTTTAGAATCTGTAGGTGTTCACAACGTATTGGCAAAATCTCAAGGATCATCCAATCCACATAACGTTGTTAAAGCAACTATCAATGCATTAGCGTCTATGCGCGATGCTGCAGCTGTTGCACGTCAACGTGGAATTAGTATGGACAAAGTTTTTAACGGTTAATAAAAAATAGTATGGCAACGATTAAAATAAAACAAGTTCGCAGTGCTATCAAACGCCCGGCTCGTCAAAAAAGAACGATTCAAGCGTTAGGATTTAGCCGTTTGAACCAAGTAATTGAGAAAGAAGCAACTCCACAAATTCTTGGCATGATCAAGAAAGTTGAGCATTTGGTACAAGTTGTAGATTAATACTTTAAAACGAATTATCCATGAATTTAAATAATTTAACACCTGCGAAAGGATCCGTTCTATCTGATAAGAGAATTGGTCGTGGACACGGTTCTGGTGGTGGTGGTACTGCTACGCGCGGTCACAAAGGAGCGAAGTCTCGTTCTGGTTATTCTAAGAAAATTGGGTTCGAAGGGGGACAAATGCCGTTACAACGTCGTGTTCCTAAATTCGGATTCAAAAATATCAACAGAGTTGAATACAAAGCAATCAATTTGGATGCTATTCAATCTTTGGTTGAACGTAAGAATATAACTGATATTACTATCGAAGTACTACGTGAAAATGGGTTGGTTTCCCGCAATGACTTGGTGAAAATCCTTGGTCGTGGTGAACTTAAATCTAAAGTCACAATCAGTGCTCACAAGTTTTCTTCTTCTGCGAAAGTAGGAATTGAAGCTCAAGGTGGTAGTATTTCAGAAATCTAATTAACTTTGCCGACATTTTTTTTATGAAACGGTTTATACAAAACATAAAGAACATCTGGAAAGTAGAAGAATTGAGAAAGCGTATCTTATTGACGCTTTCTCTAATTCTTATATACCGTATCGGATCGTTTATCATGTTGCCAGGAGTTAATGCTGAAGCAGTTCTAGCTAATGCATCTCAAAAGAATGGCGACAACGTACTTGAATCTCTATTATCGATGTTCTCTGGAGGTGGATTTACCAATGTGTCTATTATGGCGCTAGGTATTATGCCTTACATTAGTGCATCGATTATCATGCAACTATTAGGTATGGCAGTTCCTGCTGTGCAAAAAATGCAAAACGAAGGTGAATCAGGTAGAAAACAAATCAATACGTATACGCGTATTTTGACGATTATAATTTGTGCTGTTCAAGCTCCAAGTTATATCTCTTTGTATGCTTCTAGTATTCCAGGTGCATTACCTGCTGAACAAACCATGTTATGGTGGACAACAGCTGTGTCTTGTATGGTTGCCGGTTCAATGTTTGCTGTATGGTTGGGTGAGCGCATTACTGATAAAGGAATTGGAAATGGTATTTCTCTATTGATTACTGTAGGGATTTTATCAAGACTTCCATCTTCATTTATAGCTGAAATGGCTGCTAACAAAGATTTTCCATTGAAAATTGTGTTGGAAATCATCGTATTCATGCTTATCGTATTAGGAACAATCTTGATTGTTCAAGGGGTACGTAAAGTTCCATTGAATACTGCAAAACGAGTAGTTGGTGCAAGAGCTGTAGATGAGCAAGGTGCTAGAAACTATTTACCTTTGAAGGTGAATGCTTCTGGTGTTATGCCAATCATCTTTGCTCAGGCAATTATGACTATTCCAGTAATGATTTTCTCACAGCAAAAAGATGGTGGTGTTATTCAATACGCTTTAGGTGATACTCATGGTATTCCTTACAACGCATTGTTAGCACTTTTGATTATCGTATTTACTTATTTCTACACTGCAATTATGATCAACCCTCGTAAGATGGCTGATGACTTAAAACGTAGTGGAGGATTTATTCCAGGAGTACGTCCTGGTGATGAGACTGCTGAGTATATTGACTCGTTGGTATCTCGTATTACTTTGCCCGGATCTATGTTCTTGGCTTTGATTGCGATCCTACCTTCAATAGCATATGCTTGTAACATTACCTCAGGTTTTGAATACTTCTTCGGAGGAACTTCATTACTAATTATGGTAGGAGTAGTTTTAGATACCCTTCAACAAATTGAGTCTTATTTATTGAACCGTCATATGGATGGATTAATGGAAGGGTCTCGTGTTAGAGGTAGAAGAAGTATAAACGAAATGTCATCAGGTTTCTAGATTATGGCTAAACAGGCATCAATAGAACAAGACGGAACAATTATCGAAGCATTGTCAAATGCAATGTTTCGTGTCGAATTAGAAAATGGACACGTTATTACGGCTCACATTTCTGGGAAAATGAGAATGTTTTACATTAAAATTTTACCTGGGGATCGTGTGAAAGTTGAAATGTCTCCGTATGATTTAACTAAAGGACGTATTTCTTTCCGCTACAAATAATTTGTAAGAAAGAACTCCGATAAAACAGCAAAATATGAAAGTAAGAGCTTCAGTAAAAAAGCGATCTGTAGATTGTAAGATCGTAAAGAGAAAAGGAAGAGTTTACGTGATTAACAAAAAGAATCCTAAACTAAAACAAAGACAAGGGTAATTATGGCACGTATCGCAGGTATAGATCTACCAAAAAACAAGAGAGGTGTAATCGGTTTGACATACATCTTCGGAATTGGTCGTAGCACGGCTAAGAAAGTATTAGTTAATAATGGAATTGATGAGAACATCAAAGTACAAGATTGGAATGACGATCAAATTGCTTTGATTCGTACTGCAATTTCTGAGATTAAAACAGAAGGACAGTTGCGTTCTGAAATCCAATTGAACATTAAACGTTTGATGGATATCGGATGTACTCGTGGAATTCGTCACCGTGCTGGTCTTCCGTTAAGAGGTCAACGTACGAAAAACAACTCTCGTACTAGAAAAGGTAGAAGAAAAACAGTTGCTAACAAGAAAAAAGCAACTAAATAAGAAACCGCGAACTAGCGGTTGATATTAGCAAACGTTAGAGCGGCTAAATTTTTTTAAAATGGCAAAAGCAAATCAAAAGAAGAAGAAACAAGTCAAAGTAGACGCAGCGGGTGAAGCGCATATTCAAGCTACCTTCAACAATGTGATTATTTCTTTGACAAACAACGCTGGTCAAGTTATTTCTTGGTCATCGGCTGGAAAAATGGGCTTCAAAGGTTCTAAAAAGAACACTCCTTATGCTGCACAAGTTGCTGCTGAGGATGCATCAAAAGAAGCACATGACTTCGGATTACGTAGAGTTCGTGTATTTGTGAAAGGACCAGGTGCTGGTCGTGAATCAGCTATTCGTGCAATTCACAATCATGGTATCGAGGTAATCGAAATCATTGATGTAACTCCACTTCCACACAATGGTTGTCGTCCACCAAAAAGACGTCGCGTTTAGTAATTAGTATTTTAATTTAAAGGGGAATTGATTATCGAAGGAAAGCCTTAATTCATAATCCCCCTTTTTACATTTTATAGTATGGCAAGATATACAGGACCAAAATCGAAGATTGCTCGTCGTTTCCGCGACCCAATTTTCGGACCAGACAAAGCGCTGGACAAAAGACAATACGGACCGGGACAACACGGACCGAACAAACGTAGAGGAGGAAAACAATCGGAATACGCAATCCAATTAGGTGAGAAGCAAAAAGCGAAATACACTTACGGGATTTTAGAGCGTCAGTTCTCGAATTTGTTTAAAAAAGCATCAGGCATGAAAGGTATTACAGGTGAAAACTTGTTGCAATTGTGTGAAATGCGTTTAGACAATACAGTATACCGTTTAGGTATTGCAAATTCTCGTCGTGCTGCTCGTCAGTTAGTAAGTCACAAACACATCGTTGTAAATGGTGAGGTGGTTAACATTCCATCTTATACATTGCGTATCGGTGATGTAGTAAGTGTTCGTGAGAAATCAAAATCTCTAGAAGCAATTACTTCATCTTTGACAGCTTCAACTAACAAGCGTTACGATTGGTTAGATTGGGATTCTGCTACAAAATCTGGAAAGTTTTTGAGCATTCCTTCTCGCGATATGATTCCTGAAAATATCAAGGAGCAATTAATCGTCGAATTATACTCTAAATAATCAATTAATCATTGAATTGCAGCCAAAGGGTTTGAAAGAATTTCTTCAATCTTTTTACCGCGCAACTGTGAAACAATTAAAAAGAAGAATATCAAATGGCAATTTTAGATTTTCAAAAGCCTGACAAGGTAATTATGATCCAGTCGGACGAGCGTAAAGGACAATTTGAGTTCCGTCCGCTTGAGCCAGGATACGGTATCACTGTAGGAAACGCATTACGTCGTATTTTACTTTCTTCATTAGAAGGGTACGCTATTTCTTCAGTACGTATCGAAGGAGTGGACCATGAGTTCGCAACTTTGAAAGGTGTTGTAGAGGATGTTACTGAAATCGTGTTGAATTTGAAACAAGTTCGCTTCAAACAACAAATCGAAGGAACAGATAATGAAACAGTTGTTGTTTCTATCTCTGGTCAAGATAAGTTGACAGCTGGTGATTTGGGTAAATTCACTTCAGGATTTCAAGTATTAAACCCAGATTTAGTGATTTGTAACATGGAAAGCTCTGTTAAATTAGAGTTGGAATTGACAATCATTAAAGGACGTGGTTACCTTCCTGCAGAAGAGAATAAATCAGGTAACGCACCTTTTGGTACGATTGCGATCGATTCAATTTTTACTCCAATTGTAAACGTAAAATACACGATTGAAAATTACCGTGTAGAACAAAAAACGGATTACGAAAAATTGGTTTTAGAATTGACTACTGATGGTTCAATTCATCCAAAAGATGCTTTGAAAGAAGCTGCAAAGATTTTGATTCACCACTTTATGTTATTCTCAGATGAGCGCATCACTTTAGATAGTGAAGTGAAATCGGAAACAGAAGAGTTTGATGAAACATCATTGCACATGCGTCAATTGTTGAAAACAAAATTAGTGGATATGGATCTTTCAGTTCGTGCACTTAATTGTTTGAAAGCAGCAGACGTTGAAACACTTGGCGATTTGGTATCTTACAACAAAAATGATCTCTTGAAATTCCGTAATTTCGGTAAGAAATCATTAACTGAGTTGGAAGATTTAGTTGATTCAAAAGGATTGAACTTCGGTATGAATGTAGCGAAGTACAAATTAGATAAAGACTAGTAGCGCAATTAAATTTTAAATAATGTCGTGATAGGTGGCTAGATTGATGCGATACTAGATCTAGCTAACCGTTACTTACGAAATTAAATGTTATGAGACACGGAAAAAAATTCAATCATTTAGGAAGACAAACTGCACACAGAGCTGCAATGTTGTCTAATATGGCTTGTTCATTAATCGAACACAAACGTATTTCAACTACAATCGCTAAAGCAAAAGCTTTACGTGTTTATGTTGAGCCTATCTTGACAAAATCAAAAGATGATACAACTCACAATCGTCGTACAACTTTCTCTTACTTGAAAAGTAAGGAGGCTGTAACTGAGCTTTTCAGAACAATTGCTCCAAAAATTGCTGACCGTCCAGGAGGATACACACGTATTATCCGAACAGGTTACCGTTTAGGAGATAATGCTGAAATGTGTTTAATCGAGTTGGTTGATTTCAACGAAGTTTACACATCAGGTGAAAAGAAAACAACTACACGTCGTTCTCGTCGTGGTGGTTCGACAACTGCTAAAAAAGCAGATTCTCCAGTTGCTGAAGTAACTGAAGAAGTAGCGGTAGCAGAAGTTGTTGAAGAAGTAAAAGCGGAAGAAGTTGCTCCAGAGGCAGCGGCTCCAGAAGCAGAAGCTGATTCGACTGAAGAAGAGAAAAAAGGTGAAGAGTAAGAGAAAGCATTGCTTTCGATTTGACTGGACAAACGTTAGTGCAGTCAGAATACGATTTATTCAATCTTAAATTAGTATAAAAGGGTGTCCAGTTATTAACGGATACCCTTTTTTTATGAACTATACTTTTGAAGTTGGAATAGAAATTCTAATTTTGCAAAAACAATTTAGTATATGGAAGAACGCAAGCCTGCGCTCCTGGTCCTGGAAGATGGAACAGTATTTTACGGCAAAGCAACCGGGAAAATTGGAACAACAACTGGTGAAATTGCTTTTAACACAGGGATGACTGGTTATCAAGAAGTATTTACTGATCCTTCCTATTATGGTCAAATACTAGTCATGACGACTTCTCATATTGGTAATTACGGTGTAAACCCAATTGAAGTGGAGTCTGAAACTGTAAAGATTGCTGGTTTAGTTACCAAAAAATTTGCCAACAACTTTTCAAGAACTTCTGCTACATCTAGTATGCAAGATTATTTAGTGGAAAATGATAAAGTTGGTATTACAGATATCGATACACGAGCATTGGTTCGACACATTCGTCATAAAGGTGCAATGAATGCAATTATTTCATCTGAGATCTTAGATGAAAAAGCGCTTCAAAAACAAGTAAAAGAAGTTCCGTCAATGGATGGCTTAGAGTTGTCTTCAAAAGTTGCTACAAAAACAGCTTATGAAGTTGGTGATTCATCGAGTGAATTCAAAGTTGCCTTACTCGATTTTGGAGTGAAGAAGAATATTATCCGATGTTTGGTAGATAGAGGTTGTTTTGTGAAGGTTTTTCCAATGAATGCAACTGTCTCTGAATTAAAAGCATTTAATCCGGATGGTTATTTATTGTCGAATGGCCCTGGAGATCCGTCAGCAATGCCTAATGAAATTTCTCTAGTGAAAGAATTGGTTGAATTAGGAACACCGATATTCGGAATTTGTTTAGGTCACCAAATCTTAGGATTAAGTCAAGGCTTGAAAACAGAGAAAATGTTTAACGGTCACCGAGGAATCAACCATCCAGTGATGAATTTACTGACAGGAAAAGGAGAAATCACCTCTCAGAATCATGGATTTGTGATCGCTAAAGAAAGTGTAAAAGCGAATCCAAGAATTCAAGTTACACACGAACATTTAAACGATCAAACGATTGCAGGAATCATGTTGACAGATAAACCCGTTTTTTCTGTTCAATACCATCCAGAAGCATCTGCTGGACCGCACGATTCACGCTACCTATTCGATCAATTTATAACCAATATGCAACAAGCGAAGCACTAAGCTTCTAAATAAATCAAAAACATGAGTTATATCGCACGCATTGTCGGAAGACAAGTTTTAGATTCAAGAGGTAATCCAACGGTAGAAGTAGACGTTTACACAACAAATGGTGCTGTTGGAAGAGCTGCTGTTCCTTCAGGTGCTTCTACAGGAATACATGAAGCTGTAGAATTACGTGATGGTGATAAATCTTTTTACTTGGGTAAAGGGGTTTTGAAAGCTGTTGAAAATGTGAATACCATTATTGCTGACGAGTTGTTAGGAATGGATGTTTTTGATCAGAAATTAATTGATCGTGTCCTTATTCAATTGGATGGCACAGATAACAAATCGAATTTGGGTGCGAATGCGATTTTGGGGACTTCTTTGGCCGTTGCTAAAGCTGCAGCTCAGGAAGCAGGTTTAAGTTTGTTTAAATACGTTGGGGGAGTTGGAGCAACAACAATGCCTGTCCCAATGATGAATATTTTGAATGGAGGTTCACATGCAGATAACTTGATTGATATTCAAGAATTCATGGTGATGCCATTTGGAGCATCTTCATTTTCAGAGGGGCTACGCTGGGGAACTGAAATTTTTCATCACCTAAAATCAGTGTTGAAAGAGAAGGGATTATCTACAAATGTAGGTGATGAAGGAGGTTTTGCTCCGAATTTAGGATCAAACGAAGAGGCCATTCAGGTTGTTTTACAAGCAATCGAGAAAGCTGGATTTAAACCAGGACATGATGTTCACATTGCTTTAGACGCAGCATCTTCTGAATTTTACAATGCTGAGAAAGGGTTGTATTTGTTCGAATCAACTGGAGATTCTATGACATCGTCTCAAATGGTTGATTACTGGGCTGATTGGTGCAAGAAATACCCGATTGTTTCCATTGAAGATGGTTTGGCAGAAGACGATTGGGCTGGATGGAAAGAAGCAACAGATAAATTAGGAAACAAAGTGCAATTGGTTGGAGACGACTTATTCGTTACCAATACAAAACGCTTATCTCAAGGAATTGAACAAGGAATTGCAAATTCAATTTTGGTAAAAGTGAATCAAATTGGTTCGTTAAGTGAAACAATTGAAGCGGTTCAAATGGCAACTAGGAATAGCTATACATCTGTTATGTCACACAGAAGTGGTGAGACAGAAGATAATACCATTGCAGATTTAGCTGTAGCTTTAAATTGCGGACAAATTAAAACAGGTTCAGCATCGAGAAGTGATCGTATGGCTAAATACAATCAGCTATTGAGAATTGAAGAAGAATTGGGTGAAACTGCTTATTATCCAGGTAAAAACTTTCGATTTTTATAAGGACATATTCAAATCAGATTTATATAAGGAGACTAATTAGTCTCCTTTTTTGATTTTTAACAAAATGTTCATAATTAGTTTGTTTTATTATCCCTAGGCAACCAAATTGTCATTATTTCGTTTAGAAAGCAAAGCATTATATTATGAAGATTTTAATACTAAGTATTGTTTTTGCGCTAAGTGCGTTTGTCGGTAATTCTCAAACAAGCACGAACCAGAATAATGGACCTGTTTACTTTGCACAATGTATGGTGAACATAACAAACCAAAATGATTTAGTAGCATTGGAAAACCAATTACGTGCCATTCCTTATGTGGGGGTTGTTCGAGTTGATATTCCAACACATCGATTATTTCTAGTTACCCGAGATTTAAGTGCGTTAACACCAGCGGATTTTGCATCTTGGATGGGTACTTATGCCACTTCTTATACTTGCTTGCAGATAGGTTTACAAGGAGTTGATCCAATCACCCCATATCCATTTACTAACTGTTCTGAAAATTAATTCCGATGAAAGTACTTTTATATTTTTTATTGTTGTTTTGTTCAATTGGGGCATCTGCTCAAATGGCAGTGAATTGTAATTTAGCGATACCAGGCTGTTCGAATCCTGATTTTGATATTACGGGTGCTCAACCACCATATAATACACCAGATTTTGGTTCTGGAACGATTTCAAATCCAAGTACAAATCCTCAAGGAGTAAACAGTGGATGTCTATTATCTGGTGAAACAGTTTCAACATTTATTACAATTAATATTGTAACTAGCGGAACTTTGGAATGGTCGATTATTGGATTGAATTCAGGAACTACTACACCTTCAAATTCAGGATGTTTTGACTGGATTATGTGGGCAGATAGTCCGTCAAGTACTACAGATGGTTGTGCGGGTATTAATGGTAACACCTTACCTCCAGTTGCTTGTAACTGGAACGGTATGTGTAATGGAAATACAGGGATGTCAGCTCCAGGAAATTATCCTCCTGGTGCTTCTAATACGAGTTATCAACCGCCATTAACTGTAACCGCAGGGCAAACAATTATTCTATGTTTGTCAAATTACAGCTCGGTAGGTCAGGATATTAATTTTAATTTCTTTGGAACGGCTTCTGTAGTTTGTGGAGTTTCTGCAGCAGATCAAACAATTTGTTTGGGGAATTCTGCTTCAGTAACAATTGCTACACCAGGTTATACGGCTCCTAGTTTTAACTGGTTAGTTACTACAGGAGTAACAAATCCTTCTGCGGGTACGACAACCGTTAATCCAACAGTTACAACTACTTATTCTGTAGTGGTAAGTCAACCACCAATGGGCGGAAATCCAGCATTGCAGGATACTGCGACATTTACCATTACAGTAGTAAACCCGCCAGCACCAAATGCAGGTCCTAATCAAACAGTTTGCTTGGGACAACCTATCTTGTTAACAGGGAGTGTTGGAAGCACATCAAATACCGCAAACTGGCAAGCAATTGTTCCACCAGGATTAACACCTGCTGCAACAGCATCTTTTTCACCGAATTCCAGCTCAATGAACCCAACTGTAACGGTTAATCAGCCTGGAATTTATAAGTTTGTTTTAAGAGAAACAAGCACATTGTGTGGTATTGTGCGAGATACCGTTTTTGTGACTGTTTCGCAATTGCAACTTGCATCTGCAGTTACAAATCCAAGTTGTTTTGGATTTAGTGATGGTACAATTACTATTACAAGTGTTGGTGCAAGTGAATATAGTTTTAATAATGGTGTAACTTGGCAAGCTTCTAATACACTAGGAGGTTTTGCAGCAGGAACATATAATGTGTGTGCAAGAAACACCTTGGGTTGTCAGAAATGTACAACAGCAATTTTGACTAATCCGGCTGAAATTGTGATGTCAGTTTCAAATGATACAGTTATCTGTCAAAATGGTACGGCTACAATTTGGGCTAATGCGATAGGTGGAGCTACTTCTACTTCAGGTTATTCCTATCATTGGGATCACAATCCATCATTATTGGCTAGTACTCAAATTAATCCTACAATCGATGCTTATTATCCCGTTCAGGCTCAAAGTAATTTGGGTTGTTGGTCAAATAAAGATTCAATCTATGTTACTTTGAATCCAGTATTAACTGGTGTTCTATCTGTTGATGCATTTACGTGTCCTGGTTACGAAGATTCATTAACTGTAACGGCTTCTGGTGGTATTGGTGCTCCATATACAATGACTTGGTCAACAGGACAAACAGATGTTGGAACTGAAAGCACGATGAATGATTCGCCTTTAATAACAACAACCTATACTGTAACAATTGATGATGTTTGTGAAACAACACCGATTACTTTAACAGGTCAAATTATAGCTTATTCTGTTCCTATTCCGCAAATTTCAATTGATATGACGCCTAAGTGTGAACCTGCGGTGTTTGTTCTAAAAAACACAACAGATCCAAATATGTCTCAAAATACCATTTGGAGAATCACTAATGGTGATGAATTTATCGATGTAGATTCATTGAATACATCTTCTACGATGAACGGAACATATGACGTACAGTTAATTGTTACTTCTCCTGATGGGTGTATCGATTCAACTACATTCACGGATACATTGGTTGTTATGCAGACTCCGGTGGCTGATTTTAAATGGAGTCCAGATCCAATAACGATGTTCAATACCCAAGTGTTATTCACGGAATACTCCTTGTATGCAAACACTTATGAATGGAGTTTCCCAGGAGCTTCACCGAATAGTTCTACAAATAATGATCAAACGGTTTTGTATCCTGATGGTCAAACAGGAACTTATTATGTGACTTTAATTGCAAAATCATATTTAGGGTGTGCTGATACAGTAACTAAAAAGGTTGTAATTCTTCCTGAAGTAATTCTATATGCTCCAAATACATTTACACCAGATGGAGATGAATTTAATCAAACATGGAGAATACACATTGAAGGAATTGATGAATTTGATTTTGAACTTCAAGTGTTTAATCGATGGGGCGAAATGGTTTGGGAATCTCATGATGTAAACGCTTCTTGGGATGGTACTTACAACGGTCAATTGATTCAACAAGGAACTTATACGTGGTTAATACGCACAAGAGAAATCATTTCAGATAAGAAATATACTTGGAATGGAACTGTCAATATTATCAAATAGATAATTGATCCGTAAGATAAAGGGCTATTCGTTATTCGACGGATAGCCCTTTATTGTTTTAGTTAGGCTCATATTTCTTAAATTTGCAGAATAATTCTGTTTTATGACCCTGAACGATTTTCAAAACGATATCCAATCTGGAATTCCAGTTAATTTACCCCCTAAAAAAGAATATGAGTTAGGGATTAATCACGCTCCTAAAAGAAAAGAAATTTTATCTGCAGATGAGAAGGTCTTAGCTTTGAAGAATGCTTTACGTTATTTTCCACAAGAGCACCACGGAGTATTAGCGAAGGAATTTTCAGATGAACTGGAAACCTATGGTCGTATTTATATGTATCGTTTCAGGCCTGATTATAGAATGTATGCTCGCCCAATTGATGAGTATCCAGGTAAATCCATGCAAGCGAAAGCAATTATGCTCATGATTCAGAATAATTTGGATTATGCTGTTGCTCAACATCCGCATGAATTGATTACTTATGGCGGAAATGGTGCTGTTTTTCAAAATTGGATTCAGTATCGTTTAACAATGAAGTATTTGTCTGAAATGGAAGATGATCAAACTTTGGCGATGTATTCAGGGCATCCAATGGGTTTGTTTCCATCTCATAAAGATGCACCACGAGTTGTAGTTACTAACGGAATGATGATCCCCAATTATTCGAAACCAGATGATTGGGAAAAGTTTAACGCTCTTGGAGTTACGCAGTATGGTCAAATGACTGCTGGTTCTTTTATGTACATTGGCCCACAAGGTATTGTTCATGGTACGACTATTACGGTTCTGAACGGATTCAGAAAGATTAAAAAGAGTCCTGCAGGATCTTTATTTGTAACTTCAGGATTAGGAGGAATGAGTGGAGCGCAACCAAAGGCTGGAACAATTGCAGGCTGTATTACTGTTTGTGCAGAAGTAAACCCTAAGATTACAAAAATTCGCCATGAACAAGGGTGGATTCATGAAGTAATTGAAGACTTAGATGAGCTAGTGTCACGCGTTAGGAAAGCGCAAGAATTAAAAGAAATAGTTTCGGTTGCCTATTTGGGAAACATTGTGGATGTTTGGGAGAAATTTGACCAAGAGAATGTTCATATTGATTTGGGATCTGATCAAACATCATTACACAATCCATGGGCTGGTGGATATTACCCTACTGGGATTTCTTTTGAAGAAGCAAATCAACTAATGGCTGAAAATCCTGAGTTGTTTAAGATAAAGGTTCAAGACACGTTGGTAAAACATGCTGCTACAATCAATAAGCATACTGCTAAAGGCACTTATTTCTTCGACTATGGAAATGCCTTTTTATTAGAAGCTTCAAGAGCTGGTGCAGAAGTAATGGCTGAAAACGGGATTGATTTTAGATATCCATCTTATGTGCAAGATATCATGGGCCCCATGTGTTTTGATTATGGTTTTGGACCATTTAGATGGGTTTGTACTTCGGGAAAACCAGACGACTTGCAAAAAACGGATGATATTGCTTGTGCGGTTTTAGAGAAAATGAAACAAGAAAGTCCAGCAGAAATTCAGCAACAAATGGCAGATAATATTCAATGGATTAAAGGAGCTCGTGCAAACAAATTAGTTGTTGGTTCTCAAGCACGTATTTTGTATGCGGATGCTGAAGGAAGGACAAAAATTGCTTCGGCATTCAATGAGGCGATTAAAAGAGGTGAAATAGGTCCAGTTGTTCTGGGACGGGATCATCACGATGTTTCAGGAACCGATTCTCCTTATCGAGAAACTTCCAACATTTATGATGGTTCTCGTTTTACAGCTGATATGGCGATTCAAAATGTGATTGGAGACTCTTTCCGTGGCGCAACTTGGGTTTCTATCCATAATGGAGGTGGAGTAGGTTGGGGAGAGGTTATCAATGGCGGATTTGGAATGTTGTTGGATGGCTCTGAGGATGCTTCTAGAAAATTGAAATCAATGCTGCATTGGGATGTCAATAATGGAATCGCACGCCGCAATTGGGCTCGAAATGAGGGTGCTATTTTCGCAATCAAACGCGCTATGGAACAAGAACCTAAGTTGAAAGTTACAATCCCTGAATTAGTAGATGAAGAACTCTTGAAAAGCTTGAAATAATTTAGTCTCTATAGCTGTAGGAATGAAAAACAATGAGAAGGCTGTGATTGAGTAAGAGTCTTTTCAATTTACAAGACTTTAATCCCAACTCGTCTGTTGGCTTGTTCTTCAGATGCAAATTGAGCATTTGGAAAAATAGGCATGGTATTTCCAAGGCCGATAGTTGTTAATCTGTTTTTGTTTATACCGTTGTCCACTAAGTATTGGTAAACTTTTTTTGCCCTAGCTTCAGATAATTTTTGCCCATCAAATGTATTTCGCCATTGGAATGAACATGTCCTTGTATTTCGATATTGACACCAGCATTCAATGCTAAAAAATCTTTCAGTCGTCTTAGTTTAGTTTCTGCACTAACTAAAAATTCAGAGCTTCCTGGTGAAAATTCAATTTCATCAATTTGCATGCTTTTTCCTTGTCCAAGTGGTTCTAGCCAGATTACAATTTCATTTTCGGTAAATGCGGATACGGGCTCTTCTCTATCAATAAAAAAATAACCTTCGGCATCTACTTGGATGAGTACTTTTCCAGATTTTGTTGCCGTGAATTTGAAATCTGATCCTTGATAACTTGCTGTTATTTGCTTTAACCCAATAATTGTGACATTCGAAATAATAGGTTTTCCAGTTTCGTAATCTCGAATGAGTATTGTTAAACTAGATTCATTTTCTTTTGTTCTTAAGTCGAGTAATTTACCCCCTTCAGAAGCTTCTTGAAGTTCATAGTTTACGGGTTCTAACTCAAATGAAACGTCTATAAAATCTTTTACTTTCGAATCAGCAATAAAGCAGATGATAATTTCTTTACCAGCAACTAAGTCGATAGGATAGAGGGTGTTTTCTGAGACAACTAAATCTAATCCAATTTCTGAAAAAGGTTTCGATATAATTCGTTTTATTTCAGCTGACCCTTTTTTTATTTCCTCACAGGGGTAAATTGTTTCACCCTCAAAGACAATCATTCGAAATTTAGTTGTTGATTTAGCTTTTAAGGTAAATCTTCCGTTAAAAGTAGCCTTGAAGGAGCAAAATAAGGAGTTGTTTTCAGGAATGTCCTTTAATGAATTATAGGTTTCAAAATCATTTGTTTTACCTCCTTTACCAGAAAATTGCATCCGACAATCGCCTACTTTCAGAATGTTTACAGCACCTGTACAATCCGAAATAGCATCTGAGCTTTCGAAATGATGTTGGGCAACCAAAAAGTTGGAAACTAGTATCAGAAATAATTGGAGAGTATATTTCATTACTAACAAATATAGTTTTTTTTAAACTTTCAACTAAAAAATATTTTTTCAAACTAATGAAACGTTTAATAATCTTATATGTGTGTTCCTGCTTATTGTTTCACAGTTAACTGAGCTTTTAAGCAAGTGCGGAGATAAAGGAAGTTAATTGTAGGGAAAATAGCTATCACACGAATATCATGTGTTTTTCCTAGTAAGCTAAAATCGCCGCTCTTCCTTTGTAAGTTCTTATCGATTCCCTTTTTTAAATCATTGAATTGAGAAGTGAGGTCGAGTTTCGTTGCTTTTTCAAGTTCGGTATATATTCGATCTGAAAATAACCAGGATGCGCTTTTAAGTAGTACGCTTTTTGTTTTTAAATCATAGGTCAGATTACTTAATTCAAGAATTTTCGATTCATTGTTAAAAGTAGGTGTTCCTTGGAGGTAAAGAATTCCATTTTTAGTTCCACTAAACTGGATTGTTAAAAGAATTTTATTCTGGTCTAAACCACTTATTCGGGCACTATTGAATTCAATGTGATTTTTTTTAAAGTCTAACTTTTTACCTGTGATTTGCTCTGAAAAAAGAGTGGATAAAGAATCATAATTCAATTCGAAATCTGTAAAGAGCTCAAAAGTATCTTTTGGTGCTTTAGCAAGTATTTTGAGTGGTGGTAATTCGGTAGATACTGGTTTTGTTGAGTTTTGATTTAAATAGGTTCTACTATTTAACACCAATGTAGTATACAGTTTATTGTTTTCTAATCGAGGTTTTACCAAAGCAAGTGATAAAGGTTCAAAATGAATAAATCCTAAATAAGGAATTTGAATTGTTTGATTCATATTCTTCCAAAGGTCTTTCGCGTCCTTTTGGAACGATATTGTTTCTAATTGTTTGTCTGTTTCCTCACATTGCTTTTTCAATGTTTTACGAACTTCTTTAATCACCTCTTCCGTTGCGTCAAATCTAAAAAGAGTTACTTCACAGGGATTTAAAGATTTCAATTCATCAATACTCGTTTTTGTTTGCAAACTATAATTTTCACTAATTCCTAGTTCTGTTGACAAACGAATGCGTATTTGAGGCTTATCCTCTTTTATTCCACAAGAAAATGGAATGATTGGTGAAATACAAATGGGTTTTGAACTTAGAAGATCTGTGCAACTCGCGCAGTATTCCATTTTTATCCAATACGAGCCATGAAGTTCGGAGAGTAATTTATTATTGGATGTTCGAATATTGAAGGAGTCTTTTTGAAATTCGTAATCGTATCGAATACCGCTGCAAGGTTTATCCGAACCACGTGTAAATTTGGGGATTTTCGCGTTTGCTTGTGTTAAATAGCTTGTTAGGCTCATTTCTATTGGAACAACAATTTCTGTTGTAATTGGCGCCAATACTGGGGGATTTTCAATTACTTGCTCTATTGGTTTTTCCGGCTTTATAGTCCCACAAGAAAAAATCAAAAATAAATGGATGACAATTAATAAAGAACCAGCCTTTGATTTAAAAAAATTCACAACAATTCATTTTTAGATAATTTTTTCAAAATTAAGATTAACTTCAATTCATGAAGAAGATTTTATTTTTAATTGGTTTATCTGTCTTTTGCCTATCTTGCAATAAGACTAGAACATGCACTTGCTCGGATGGTTATCAAATTTCAATGAGTGCTTCAAAGAAGAATTCTGAAAAAGCGTGTGATAAGTTAGAATCTACTACCATTAGTTGCGACTTGAAATAATTTTTAACTTTTTTTTGGTATTGAGAGTCTTGAATAATTTTTTTTGTATATATTCGTAACGTTAATTTATTTAAATAACCTTCAACTTAAAAAGAAAAGTATGAAAAAAATTATGTTAGTTGCTGCAGTAGCAACATTTGCAATTGGATTGGGTTCATGTAAGAAAGAATACACATGTGAGTGTTCTTACACATTTGGTTCAGAAACATTGACTAGTTCTTCTAAAATTACAGCTAAGAAAAAAGATGCTGAAACTGCTTGTACAGCAAACCAAGTTTCAGGATATACTTGTAAAATTAAATAATTCGTCAAGAAATATTTTAAACGGGGAGTCTCAAAGAGATTTCCCGTTTTTTTTTCCTAAAAAATCCCCAGCATCAGATATGTTGGGGATTTTGTTTTATAATTAAACCTAGTCTGCAATAAACCGCTTTTCAATTGATTATTCAGACCAGGTTTTAAGATTGAAGGATTTATATCGAATCAATAATACTATTTAATGTCTTACTTGGTCTCATTGCTTTCGTTACCAATTCAGCATTTGGTTTGTAATAACCAGCAACGTCGATCTTGTGCCCTTGAGCGGCAATTAATTCACTATTAATCTCTGCTTCTTGTTTTGTCAAGGCTTCAGCAACTGGAGTGAACTTCGTTTTCAAATCCGCATCGTTGTTTTGTGCAGCCAAAGCTTGTGCCCAGTAAAGTGTCAAATAAAAATGACTTCCACGGTTATCAATTTCACCTACTTTACGTGCTGGAGATTTATCGTTTTCTAAGAATTTCTCTGTTGCAGCATCTAAAGTTTCTCCTAAAATTTTTGCTTTAGCATTTCCTGTTGTTTGAGCCATGTGTTCAAAAGAAACAGCCAATGCTAAGAATTCACCTAATGAATCCCAACGTAAGTAGCCCTCTTCCAAGAATTGTTCTACATGTTTCGGAGCAGAACCTCCGGCACCTGTTTCAAATAAACCACCTCCATTCATTAACGGAACAATGGAAAGCATTTTTGCGGATGTTCCAACTTCTAAAATTGGAAATAAATCTGTGTTATAATCACGTAATACATTCCCAGTAACAGAAATAGTGTCCAATCCTTTTACGATGCGCTCCAAAGAGAACTGAGTTGCTGCGTCAGGAGATAAAATACGAATGTCTAACCCGTTTGTATCGTGATCTTTTAAATATAATTCGACCTTTTTGATTAATTCAGTATCGTGAGAACGATTTTTGTCTAACCAAAATACTGCAGGAGTATTGCTCAAACGCGCTCGAGTCACAGCCAATTTTACCCAGTCGCGAACAGGTGCGTCTTTTGTTTGACACATTCTCCAAATATCTCCATTTTCAACCGTGTGCTCCAAAAGCGTTTTTCCGTCAGCATCTACAACACGAACTGTACCATCAGCGGGGATTTGGAATGTTTTGTCATGTGAACCATATTCTTCAGCTGCTTGAGCCATTAATCCAACGTTTGGAACTGACCCCATGGTTGTTGGATCCAAAGCTCCATTTTTCTTACAGAAATCAAAAACAGTTTGGTAAATTCCCGAATAACATCTATCTGGAATAATCATCAAGGTATCTTGTAATTTTCCTTCTTTGTTATACATTTTTCCTGAAGTCCGAATTGCAGCAGGAACAGATGCATCTACAATCACATCACTTGGAACATGAAGATTCGTGATTCCTTTTTCAGAATTCACCATTGCAATCGCTGGATTTTTCGCATAAACTGCATTAATATCTGCTTCAATGGCTGCTTTTTCAGCTGCAGGAAGCGATTCAATTTTAGCATACAAATCACCCAAACCATTGTTTGGATTAATTCCCAATTGAGCAAATTGAGTTGCGTGTTTTTCGAAAACGTCTTTGAAATAAACAGAAACTACATTTCCAAAAATAATTGGATCTGAAACTTTCATCATGGTAGCTTTCAAATGAACAGAAAGCAATAAGTTTTTTGCTTTTGCTTCTTCGATTTCTGCTGCAATATATGTACGAAGCGCTTTTTGATTCATCACTGAAGCATCGATGATTTCTCCTGCTTTTAGTGAAGTCTTTTCTTTCAAAACGATTACCGTTCCGTCTTGGGCTACTAATTCAATTTTTACGTCTGTTGCAGCTGGAACGACCACTGATTTTTCACTTCCGTAGAAATCACCGTTTGGCATACTTGCTACTTTCGTTTGAGAATCTGCAGACCAAGCCCCCATTGAATGTGGGTGTTTTTTCGCATAATTCTTAACGGCTCTTGGAGCTCTACGATCAGAGTTTCCTTCACGAAGAACAGGGTTTACAGCACTTCCTTTGATTTTATCGTATTTTGCTTTTGCCGTTTTTTCTTCTTCTGTAGTTGGATTTTCCACAAAGTTTGGAACCTTGAAACCTAATTTTTGCAATTCAGCAATCGCTTCTTTCAATTGAGGAATAGATGCTGAAATATTCGGCAGTTTAATGATGTTTGCTTCTGGAGCAGTAGCCAATTTACCTAATTCTGACAATGAATCTGGAACTCTTTGCGCATCTGTTAAACTTTCTGGAAAACTAGCTAAAATCCGTGCTGCCAAGGAAATATCTCTCGATTCTACTTCGATTCCTGCCGTTGAAGCAAATGCTTTAACGATCGGTAAAAAAGAATAAGTTGCTAAAGCGGGAGCTTCATCAGTAAGTGTATACAGAATTGTTGAATTTGAATCTGCCATAATTTGAGTATTACAATTGATTATCGCTGCTGAAGAGTCATTCTCAACAGAGCAACGCAAATTTAATGGTTGAAGATTGGATTGTCAATAAATATGCAGGTTAATTTTGAAGAGTTTGGAGGAGTAATTTAAAACGGAATAATCAAAAAGATTAAATCATTGATTATGAATGTTTTAATATGGAATCTGTTCACAAAGTTGTGAACACTCTAATTTTCAAATTCGGGTAGTTATGGGTCAGATTTCTCATCCAATTCGCTTCAAATATTCAGTCATTTTAGCAAGGGCTTTTCCTCGGTGGCTCATGGCGCTTTTTTCTTCGGTAGTCATTTCTGCAAAAGTTTTGTCACTTCCATTAGGAACGAAAATGGGATCGTAACCAAATCCGTTATTTCCGCGCTTTTCGTGAATGATTGTCCCGTCAATTCGACCTTCGAAAAGATGTACTTTGTGATGAATATACAAGGCAATAATGGTTGTAAAATAGGCGCTGCGATCGGATTGTTGATCTAATTTCTCCATCACCAAATCCATATTGTCATTCGCATCTCGTTGCGGACCAGCGTAGCGAGCGGAATAAACCCCAGGTTCTCCATTTAAACTTGGAACAATTAAGCCGGAATCATCTGCAAAACAAGGAATGTTCATTTTATCCGCTAGGAAAGTGGCTTTTTGAATCGCATTTCCTTCAATTGTATCAGCAGTTTCAGGAATTTCATCGTGAAAATGAATTTCTTTCAAAGAAATCAATTGAAAGCCATGAGGAAGAATCGCATTTATTTCAGTTAATTTATGCTCGTTGGAGGATGCGAAAAGTAGTTTCATTCTTTTTTTTGAGTCAATATACATTTTTTCTAGGAATTAAATAACCTAGATGCATTGAAACCAAAATAATTTTTGAAAGAATTTGAAAAATGGGAAAAATTTTCAAATCCAACGTGTAAATAAACGTCGGATGGTCGAATATTTGTTGATTGAAGGAGATTTTTCGCCTCTAGAAGTCGTTGTTGCTTCAACCATCTCTCTGGAGATTCCTGAAAAATTTTCGTGAAATCACGTTTAAATGTGGAAAGACTTCGTCCGGATAACCGCGCAAATTCTACCAAAGGAATATTAAACAAGTAATTCTTTTGCATAAATGCCTCCAAATCAATTTTAAAGGGTTTACTGAAGTCGAATAGAAATCCGTAAAAGGATTGATCCAATCGAAGTAATAGTTCCACAGCTTCTTCAGTCTTCAAAGCAGCCATCTTGGAAGTGAAAAAATCGGGCTTGTCAAAATAGGGAAGGAGTGATTGGAAAAAACCGCTTATAAATGATTCTTCTGGAATTTCATATAAGTGATTACCCGTAAAACGTTCTTGAGCTGGAAGACTATTTTGCAATGCAAATTGCTGTAAATAGTCTTCCGTCAGGAAAATGGTAAAGGATTTGAAAGGTTGCCCGTCCAATGCAGGATGCTTACGTGTTTTCAATAAGGTATTCTTACGCATGATTCCCATTTTTCCTTCTTCGAAGAAGCGCGATCCTTCTGGGGTGAAAATTTCCATTCTCCCAGATATCACAATACTTAAGGCGTGATTCACCACCAATTGCTCGGTGCCAAAATGCTGTTCATGAACACAGGAAAACAGCATGTTTTCTTGAATTTGATCAGCCATCACTTCGGAAGTTGACTCAATAATAATTTATCCATTGTTCTGTCTCCCAACCAACGACGAAAGAATAACACGGGTTTAGCCATGTATCCTCCAACATAACGTGTTTTTGGTTTTGGAGCAGCGATTGCTTTTGAAACTAAACGGGAAATCACTTCAGGTTCTGCATTTTTTGAAATAGTGGTTTCAAATGCTTTTTTGAATTTAGTTGCCATATCGCTGTAGGCAGTATTTTGAGTCGTCTTGGTCAGGTTCTCGTAAGCGATGGTTGCCCATTCTGATTTCACACCTCCTGGTTCGATGACAACGACATCAATTCCGAAAGGTTTCACCTCGGTGCGCAAGCTGTCACTCATTCCTTCTACGGCGAATTTACTTGCGTGATACCAAGCACCAAAAGGAGTTGCGATTTTTCCTCCAATGGAAGAAATATTAATGATTTTTCCACTTTTTTGTTTGCGCATAGATGGAAGAACTAACTGGGTCATGCGGGCCAAGCCAAAAACATTAACATCGAATTGACGTTTCGCCTCTTCCATAGAAACATCTTCAACCGTTCCATAAGAACCATATCCAGCATTATTTACTAGTATATCAATTCTTCCTTCTTGGTCTAGAATAGTTTGAACACATGATTTCATCGATTCATCGTTGGTAACATCCAAAGCAATGGTTTTGACTCCTTTTGAGGTTAATTCCTTCAATAAATCAACTCTTCTTGCAGCACCATAAACAATGTGTCCTTCTTTTGCTAAATCTTGTGCGAATACTTTTCCCATTCCAGAAGAAGCACCCGTAATTAAAATGACTTTTTTCATATAGTTAAATTTTATAGAACAAAGTTCAGTCTAATATACGGAAATGATCTTGGCTAGCGGCTCATTTTTTTTTGCTCAGCGGCTCATTGTCCAGTTCCTCCTTTAGAGGAGGATTAAGGGGGAAGATGGAGATGGCTTTATTTTTTAATTTGCTCGTTTATTTCTGATTTTCATTAAAACTGATCATCCAATTGATGCCAAATTTATCTGTCCACATTCCGAAGTAATCACCCCAAAAGGTCTTGTCCATGGGCATAGTTACTTTTCCGCCTGCAGATAAACCGCCAAACAAGCGATCTGCTTCTTCCTTGCTGGCAGCATTAACAGAAATACCAAAATTGTTTCCTTCTTTGAAATGTGTAGCCCATTCTCCACCAGTATCACTTCCCATTAGGCTTGTTTCCTTACTGATTGGTAATTCAACGTGCATGATTCTTTCCGCCATTGTCGGATCCAATTTATTTCCGCCTTCCTGAGGCATGTCTTTGAATTTTCCGATATATTCGAATTCTCCTCCAAAAACCGATTTGTAAAACAGAAACACTTCCTCGCAGTTTCCATTAAAAGTTAAATAAGCATTTACTGTTGCCATAATTTCATTTTTTAGTGCTTTTCTGTTTGATCCAAGCTATCTGTTCTAGCGAAAATTGATCATTCAAAAAGAACATGGTAGGGCAGGTATAATTATTTGTTGCAATAAGTAATCCTTTTTTTTGAATGACAATTTCCTGAACTGCATTCCAATTTATAACTGTTTCACTTGAATCGGATGATGTTTTTATTCCTTCGTTGGAAAAAATGTATGTGGTGATGCTGTATTTGAATTTCTGCATTTTTTTTCGCAGTTTGAAAATATACAATTCCAGATAAGCAGCTGTTATTAAACAACCAATCCCGATTCCTGTTCCTAAATGGTAGTCGGAATAGCTGTGATTTCCATTAAAACTGCTGTGATTCGTGTAACCAGAAACGAAACCCAGAAGCAAACATATTGAGCTCAAAAACACTAAAACCAAACTGAGATATCGAAAAATGAATACCATTCGTTTATTCATTAAATCAAGTTTAACTTTTGCTGTTTCAGCGGTATCAACAATAGTTATTTCCATCCCTTTTATTGTTCACTTAACTCTTTTACTTTTTCCAAACCAAGAGGAAATTTCTTCTTCATGTATTCAATGTGGTCATTGGTTACATCAATTTCTACTTCCAATTCAGTCATGGTTGCATTGATTTCCATCAGACGATAAATCTCAAAGCAACCTGTCCAGTGTTTACTTGATTCGTTGAGTTCTTGTTCCTGAAAATTACTAATTTCTCCAATGTGCTTGAAAACAACCAGTTCATTTTCTTTGAAGAAAACCACATCGCTATACATTCCAGTTCTATCAGTTGACAAAAAATGAATACGTCCATTTTGTTTTAAATCACCGTTATAAGATAATCCTTCACCAAAAGGTTTCGTCCAAATTTTATAACTTTCCTCATCCCACAGTATTTCCCAAACACGTTCTTTTGTTGCGTTGATATTAATCGAGAAATGAAGTTTTTCAATCAGATACAGGTAATTTCGAAGAGACGTTTTTATAATTGCATCCCAGCCCATTTGATAACTTTCAGGAGTAAAATTTGAACCCGCATCTGAAAATGAATCCAAGCCTTCATGTCGCAAAATCAATCGTGAATGTAGTTCATCAATAGGTTCAACGATCCACGTTAGAATAGATGACCCTTTGGATTGATTCGGATGTTCCCAAGCATGAACAAATTTCTTTCCTTTTTCAAATTCCAACACGGTGCAGTGGTGTAAATACTTCCGAGCCTCTGATTCATAAAAATCAAAGCTCTCACCAACGGTTGTGGTAAAGTGAGGAATGTGAAAGTACCATTTTTTAAAGTGTGACGGATTCGTGATAGCTTCCCACAAGTCGCGAGCAGGGACATCAAAATCCATCATTGTTTCAACTGTAGTATTTTCCATAATTTCTTTTTTAGATACAAGGACTCTAGAATTTTGGATATTATACTCCAGATTTTCAGTCTTAAAGTCTTAATATCCAATTGTTATTTCCCCCAACGTTCAAACCACATGAGGTATGAAAGCAAGTACCAAATTTTTACACCGTATTCTTTTCGTCCTTCCAAAAAAGAGTGTTTCAATCGTGAGATTTCTCCCCAATTAAAAAGTCCGGTTTCAGCTACTTTTTTTTCAGATAAATAGGTTTCAAGTAGATCTCGGAGCTCATTTTTGAGCCAGGATTCAATCGGAATGGCAAATCCCATTTTGGGTCTGTCCATCATCGATTGCGGAATGTATTGATGAACGATTTCTTTCAATAGCCATTTTTTGGAACCATTTCTAATTTTATAATCATCGGGTAATTGAGCAACGTATTCGATCAAACGGTGGTCGAGTAAAGGCTCTCTGCTTTCTAAACTGACAGACATCGATGCGCGATCCACTTTTTGAAGAATATCATCCAATAAATAGGTTTGATAATCCATTGCTTGTGCAAAAGCCAGCGGACTGTGATTGGTTAATTCTTGACTATCGAAATAAGTTTGAAGTGTTTCAAATTTTTGAGTAGAGATTTTGTTGATTTGCTGTTCTGTGAATAATTGGCTTACGCTAAGCATGATGTTTTGATCGCTTGTATCGCGAAGAATTGACTTCGTTTTTTCGTAGCGTTGAGCAAAATTGTATTTGTTTTTGAGAACAGGAATTGAATCTGCAGAAACAAGTTCCATCACACTTGCCAAACCTTTTCGAGCGAAAGAAGGAATTTTATTCAATTTTTCACCGTATTTCAAGATCATTTCATAGCGATTGTATCCTGCAAATACTTCATCACCGCCATCAGCACTTAGCGCAACGGTTACATGTTGTTTGGCAATTTTTGAAACCAATGTTGTTGGAATTGCACTTGAATCGGCAAAAGGTTCATCATAAAAATAGGGGAGTTCTGCAATTAAATCGATTGCTTCTCTTGCAGTACATTCCGTTTCTGTGTGATTTGTTTGCAATCTTTCCGCAACTTCTTTAGCGAAAGGAGCTTCATTTAACCCAATATCGGGAACTGAAATGGTAAAAGTGCGTAAAGCCTCTGTTCGATCTTTTTGTAAAAGGGCAGTGACACAAGCACTGTCATATCCGCCACTTAGAAAAACACCCACAGGAACATCGGAAACCATGCGGTATTCACAAGCTGATTTTAAAAGGTTTTCAGCTTTCAGCTTAGCTTCTTCAATTGAAACGGCAAGTTTTGGTTTGTTGTAATAATTATACACATTCCAATATTGCGTTGGTTCGCTTTTGAAATTATTCAAAGAAGTTTTGATGAAGTGTCCAGGTTCCAATTTCGAACAATAGTCAAAAATGCAATGTGGAGTAGGAACACTTCCGTATTGCAAATAGGCGTGAACAGCTTTTGGGTTTATTTTCTTTTCGAATTGAGGATGCTTATGAAAGGCCTTTAACTCCGAGGCAAAAAGAAATAAACCATTTTTTTGATAGATAAATAACGGTTTTACTCCAGCTCGATCTCGTGCAATGAATATTTCTTCTGATTTTGAATCATACACTACAAATGAAAACATCCCGATGAATCGATCCAAGCATTTTTCGCCCCATTCGCTGTAAGCATGCAGAATCATTTCGGTATCTGATTCAGCCAAAAAGGAATGGCCTAATTTTTCAAGATCACTTTTGATTTCTTTGAAATTGTAGATTTCACCATTAAAAACAATGGTTAATTGATTCCATGTCATGGGTTGTTTCCCCAATTCGGAAAGTTCGAGAATAGAAAGTCGTCTGTGCCCAAGTCCAATTTTGTAGTTGGAACCAACTTGAATAAATGTGCCAAATCCATCAGGTCCACGATGCTCCAAAGCATGCGTCATATCTTCCAAATCTTGTTCTGAAGAAGCTCCTTGGAAGTCAATAAATCCTGCTATTCCACACATGTTTTTTTCTTGCGTTTAGTCATTTTTGAGTAACTAGTAAAGATATGAAAAAGACTTTAAGATATTCGGATTTTAAGACATTAAGACTGGAAAATCTAACAAAATAAAAGTCTTATAATCTTAAAATCAGGAAGTCCTAATATCTGACGAAAGCCTGTTCAAAACTCTTTTCATAAATCTGGAAAGCTCCGTGTTTATTGAAATGCCTTAATCCTTAATTTTAGAGTATCATTTAAAACCCTTCAAAAAATGGAAAACACACAAAAATTACAAGAAGAAATCACAGTGCTAGAAGCACAGTTGACGGGTGACATGTTTGCAGATATGGACATCAAAGACAAAATTCACAACCTTAAAATGCAAGTAGAAGGAGTTCGTCCAATGGATAGCTACATCGAATGCGTTGGATGTGGTTCGTAAACAGAAATTCTAGTAAAAAAGTGAAAGGTGTTCAATGGGACACCTTTTTTTGTTTCTAAATCAATCAATTTGGATTTGATATTTGTTTAACAGTCCAACTAAACCGTTTACTGAAAATTTTGCCTTTTTGATTTTGTTCTTTTCTGGATCAATTTGAAAATGAAGCGCAGTTCTGAAATCTGTTTTCTCCAAATTTGTTTGATGAAAGACCGCATGCATCAAATCACAGGTATCAAATAAACCATCGCTTAGATCCGATTCCGTAAAATCGACTTCTTGCAATTGCGAGCCAATAAATTTGATTTTAGGAAGTTTGCATTGATAGAACGAAGAATGGTTCAAAGTGCAATTCTCAAAATGAAGTGATAGTCCAAATTGATTTGCATTATCGAAGCGTAAACCTAGCATTTTGCAATCCGTAAAGTGTACATCTTGAAAAGAAGTGTTGGAAATTAAAGCCAAACTGAAGTTGCATTCCTGAAATTCACAATCAATGAACTTGAATTTGGAAAAATTGACACTTGAAAAGTCACAATGCTTGAAAATACAGTTTTCGTAATCACCAGATTCGAGTGAATATTGAATGGGATTGAGTTTGCTGAATGTTTGGTCTGAATGAAGGAGAGACATAAATTGAAAATTAACATGCAAAAGCCGAAAATCGGGTTAAAGACCAGCATTTTTTGAACGCGTTGAACTTTTTACTCTTTTTGAACTTTGAAAAAAAACAACTTCAAAGGTACCTGATTAAAATGGATTAATGAATGGCTTATTGAACCAATTTCAAGTAGTTTTCTTTCCAAACATCGACACTCCAAAGCTGCTGAATGGATTGCGTTGCATATTTGCCAAATTCTTTTCTAAGCTTCTCGTTCTCCAATAAAACACGTATTGCTTGTTCCCATTCTTGGGTGGTTTCTGCAATAAAGCCATTTTTTTCGTGTTGAATTATTTTCGTATTTACGCCAACTGGTGAAACAATTGATGCCATTCCGAGGGCCATGTATTGCAAGGCTTTGAATCCACATTTCCCTTCCGACCAAGCGTCCAAAACCAAAGGCATAATTCCTATTTGAATTTCTGATAAATCTTCTATTTCTGTTTCTGCCTTCCAATCTTGATAAACCAAGGATTTCAACTCATAATTGGGTTTTTTATTCGAAATTACTTTGAATTGAAACTCGAACTCGTGTTCAAGCTTTCGTAAAATTGGAACTACAAAATCCAGATAATGCATCGTGGAATGTGTTCCAGTCCAACCGATAACCGGCTGTTTTTTCTCTTGATTGACCAATTTTGTATGTTGGTTTTGTGTATCGATGGTTGTAGGGATAACCTCTACATTGGAATTGAATTGACGTGCATAAGTGGCGAGAAAATCATTCCCAGCACTCACTTTTGCGGCCCATTTGATGAGAAAATGCACTTTCCAGTAACATTTTAGTTTTTGAAAACGCGCATTTGCAGAACTGTAATTAGGAATCCAGATGGCATCATCGAAGTCATACACGTATTTTTTGCGCATGATTTTCACTAAGATCCATTCGAAAACTGGCGGGCCTAGATGTGTCATTTCACGGTGCATGAAAATGTGCTTAGCACCAATTAGTTGAAATAAGAGAATCCAACGACGGAGAAAATTGTAGTTCAGATCGAGGAATTTCTGAATGAATCGCCCCTTTTTGTAAAGTCTATCCCAGCTTTTTTGTGTGTGAAATGAATGGTAGTGAATCTCAAAGTTGTTTTCCTCTAAAAAAGGTAAATATTGTTCAAACCGAAAACGTTGTGAAGGTGCTTCTCCTTTCGGATAAGGAGCAATAATATGGAGTTTATTCAATTTCACAGAAGCAAAAATGGGCTTTTTTTTCGAGATTGTCTGAAAAGAAAATTAACCGACAAACTGGTCATAGATCTTAAAATAAGATTCGACACCATGATCCAGTCCGAAATATTCCTTCGCGCCAAGCATTGTCTTTTCACGGTCAAAAGTTGCGAAGTCTAAGGAGAACGAAGAAATAGTTTCTTCGGTTGTGTCTTTTAGAACCAATCCAGCATTGTAACGTGTCACAATTTCATCGGTATCACCAACTCCAGCATTGCAAATAAGTGGAATTCCCATAGCCATTATTTCTCCTTGTTTTGTAGGTGATGAAGCCTTTTTAGAGTAACTCGGACGGATAAAAAATATGGAGCAATCAAAGAGTGAAATAAAAGCGGGAACTTTATGGTGTTGAGCTTCTACTACTCGAATTGCATCTGGGGAAATTTCCAAATTTTGAGCCTCAAAGTGAATAGTTGCTGGCGATTCTTTCGTTACAAAGAGGAAAACGGCATTTTGCTTTAATTGAAGAATGTGTTTAAATGACAAAAGCATTTCGCGCAATTGATACCAAGTTCCAATAGATCCAATGTAGCCAACTACATATTTTTCTTTGAGCTTATATTCTGTTTTCTTTTTGTAGGTATGATCTGAATTTATTTTTTCAGGATTGAATAAGTTCAAATCAACACAGCACGGAATGACGGTTATTTTTTCTACGCTAACCTGTTGTAAGTTCCAAGATAGAATTTCTTTTTTTCCAACTTCAGTCAAACTGACAATCGCATCGCTTTCTTCAAAAAAATGTTTTTCCTTCTTTTTGAAATAGGAATAGATGAATTTGAAGAGTGGATTTTTGAGATTCCAGATTTTACCTTCCACTCTTTCATCTGCCCAAAAACCACGCATGTCGAATAGAAGTTTAACACCTTTGTCTTTTTTCAATTGAAGGCCAATCAATGCACTAATATAACTTCTACAATGCACCAATTGAAAGTGTTTTTCGGTATGTAACTGAAATGTTAATTTTTTCATTCTCCGAATATCTCTTAATGTTGAAATAACGGGAGGTTTTTTGGTGTAGATAAGCGGTTTCCATTCAATGCGATGTTTTGTGCAAAGCGCCTCTATCTTGCTTTTTTCAGATGAATAGCGTTCTGGTTTTTCGAAACTGATGAGTGTGAACTGAAATCCTTTTTTACTCAATCCAATCAAATAGGGAAGCACCTGACTTTGACCAAGCGGATCAGTCATGCCGTCGTAAGACAAGTAAAGGACATTCTTCATTTCAGCTTTCAGTATATAACTGCTTGTTAAGTTACGTCATTTAATGAGATTGTTCAAAATAATCTGAATTCCATCTTCCAATGCTGTAAAGGGTTTTCCAAGCAATTCCTTCATTTTAGTAATATCTGGCTGTCTTCTAGTCATATCACCCTCTTCTAAAGACGGTAGATGGACAATTTTGGATTTAGAATTCGTTAGTCGAATAATTGTTTCCGCTAATTCTAAAACAGTGACAATTGTTCCATTTCCAATGTTTGCCACATCATTAATCATTAAATCCGCCTCCATTGTTTTAATACAAGCATCCAAATGGTCTTCGATGTAACAAAAAGTACGCGTTTGAGAACCATCTCCGTAAACAGTAATGTCTTGATTAGATAGTGCCAATTGAATAAATCGCGACATCACAAAGTCTGTACTTTGCTTTTGACCGTAAGTATTGAAAAAACGGAAGATGGTATAGTCTAAGCCATATTCTTGTTGGTAAGAGCGAAAATAAGATTCACCTACATTTTTGACTACTGCGTAAGGCAAGCGAGAATTTAAAGGTGTAATTGTTTCATGTTGAGGCAAATGAACTGGTTCTCCGTAAACCTCTGAAGAAGATGCATAAAATACACGTGTTACACCTGTACGTTTTGATAAGTCTAGAATATTTCGAATTCCATAAATATCATCCAATACCATGATGGGGTTTTCCAATGTGCGTTTTACACCAACAACTGCAGCATAATGGAACACATAATCAAAGTTGTATAAACTGAAAAGAGGAGCAATCTCTTCAAAGTTGTTTACATCTCCGTGAATGAATTTACAATTTTCATGTTGCGGAATATTCTCCTTTTTTCCAGTAAGGAAATTGTCAATTAAAACTACAAAATAATTGGGGTTTTGAAGTAATCTGTCAGCGAGAGATGAAGGAATGAAACCAGCTCCTCCAGTAATAAGTATATTTTTTTTTGACTGATTCATTGTTGTTTTTTTGGAAATAAAAAGCGATAAACGCTATAGACGAAGTTAATCCGCTTTTTTGAATTCGGAAAATCTTTATGTGTTAAAGGTTTTTGCTGGAGAATAAAATCGAATTCTTCCAACGAAATTTGTAGCTTTTTACAGATGAAATACTTTTCTCTTTCAATTGTTTCCACATTGTATGGGAGTGATTTGAGTTGTTCTAATGCTTCTTGTCTTGTTGTTTGCCCAGAGCATATTTGTGTTGATAAAGTTGCTCTTCTGTAATCGAATCCAAATTTAACGGGCATGATGTATGATTGCCAAAAACGGGTGTATCTCGATTCATGATGCTTTACCTTTGGAAAAGTACAATTCAATTCTTTTTCAAGGATTTTTTCCGCTTCATTTTTGGAATAATTCAAATAATTCAATGGATAATAAATTTTCACCCCTCGAATTATTTTGAAGTAAAATTCATCCCATAACCCAAATCCAGGTATCTTTTTCCGAGATACTTTGCTGTGATTCTGAACAATGTGATTATAGAGTTTCATATCCTTCATCACATGGTATCCCCATTGCAAGGGAAGAATTCCTTCTGAAGAATAATTTCCACCGGACAAAATTGTTTTTACACCGTATTTTTTTGCCAATTGATGCAAAGCTGCAGGAATTGCTAAATCGGTTGGAATCTCAATATCTACAATTGAAGACCTCAAAAAAGCCAATTGAATCTCCCTGAATTCAGACCAATCAAGCACAACCGTTTCTAAATCGAGTTCTAATTTGGTTGCAATGGTTTGAATGTTTTGAACTGCTAATTCGGTATTCCATCCATTGTCTAAATGTACCAAAAGTGGATTTAAACCATTGATTTTTGCGAAATAAGCGGTGTATGAACTATCCAATCCTCCACTCACGCCAATAACGCAATCGTATTTTGATTTTGTGTTCTTCTTCCCTGAAATTAGTTTTATCAGTTGATCTAATCGTGTTTTATCGGAACTGTTTTTCTGAATAGTAGGAAGAATATTTTTACGAAAATCCAAACAGTGATTACAAACTCCTTCCACATTAAAATAAATGTCGGGATCACTTGTATCCATTACGCAATAAGTACACTGTTGGTATTGCTTTATTAGCATGCCACAAAATTAACAGCATCTGTTTATTAATTTGCATTTTTAGTAACTAAAAAACAAGTAGATGTGCTTGATGAATATTTGGTAAGATTAGGTGAAGGTTTGGAGATGTTAAAATATCAGATGTTTCAATGTCGCCCAAAATACGCGTTGATTTAAAGCTCTTTTGTGTTCGCGAAGTGCTTTTTTTAGGTAAAATAATCCTTTGCGTTTGTGTCCATTATAAGCCAAATCAACCGCTAAAATCAAGTAGTTTCTCATTACGAAATAAGAGTAATCGATTCCTAAAAATTCTTTTAATTGCTTGTTAGTATCAATGTATTTCAGAAAGGTAAGAAAACGCAGTTCCAACTTGTCGGGGTCTGTCATTGTATTGACACTTCGTTCATCGTGTTGAATTAAGTAAGAAGTTATTTCGGCCGATTTAACAAAGGTATATTTGGCTAGTAATCTCAACCACAATTCATAATCTTCGCTGGCGCTTAAATTTCGATTTTCGATAAATGGATTTTCAAGTGCGATATCTCTTCGGACAATAACGGGGTTGCATGCAAGATAATTACCTTCAATTAAAAAGTTTTTTCTTTTTCGTTGTCTAGAAGAATAAGAGGATTGAATAGTTGTTGTTTTTCCAGTCGTTTGATCTTTTATTTGATACATGACATGAAGAACTTCTGGTTTGTTATTTTTCTCAACAAGTTCTTTGATAAATGACACATGATTCGGTAGCATTTCATCGTCGCTGTCAAACCAATTGACATAATTACCTTTTGCTAATTCGGTTCCTCTATTTCGGGCAGCTCCGCGTTCGCTGTTTGGAATTCGGTAATATTTTACTTTCTCAGAAAGATAGGGTTGAATAATTTCTTCCGTATTGTCAGTGCTCCCATCATCAATAATAATTACTTCAAAATCATCACAAGTTTGATCCAAAACACGTTGTAGGGTATTCTCAATCAAATGTGCGCGATTATATGTTGGGATGACGATACTGAGAAACATATTATTTGGAATAAAGTCTTTGAAGCTGTTCAATATAGGTTTCGAAGCTGAACAGTTCATTGACACTTTTCTGCCCGTTCACACGTAATTTTTCACGAAGCTCTTTATCTTCCAATAAACGGATAATGGAATTTACTATTGCTTCCGAGTCTTCAAATGGAACAACCAATGCATTTTCTTCATTCACAATAAATTCTCTTGCAATACCACTTAACGTGAAAATTGACGGGACTCCGGCAGCGAGTGCTTCTACATATGTTTGTCCAAAGGCCTCGCAAGTTGGATTTATTGGAACATGGAGGTAGATATCGAACAATTGATACAAATCAAAAACGTTGTTTTCAAAAGAAACAATCTGAACGTTTTGTTTTGGTATCTTCTTTAAAAGCTCATTTATTGTTGAAGAATAATCGGCATTTTCTGAGGCTCCGAATAAAGCTAATTGTGCGTTTGGATATTGTTTCAAAAGACTTTCAAATGCAGGAATTATATATTGAATTCCTTTTAATTCTAAAAATCGTGAAATAACTCCAATAGTTGGGCTCAAGTTATCTGGATTGTATTGCTTTTTAATGCGTTCAACCTCAAGCAAATTTGGATTCGAAAACCGCTCTAAGTCAAACCCATGATGAATGATCTCTCTTTTTGACTTAGGAACGCCTTGCTTGCTTAATAAGTCATCTATGTTTTTGGAAATAGCAACTATTTTGGTGGCTAAGCGGTTTTGAATTTTGTCGATTAATCGTTCTTTCCAATGGGTTTTCAACGGTTCTCCAGAATGTCTTGTGAACATTCGCGTTTTAATTCCTGAAAGTTTTGCAGCCCATAATCCAATCCAATTCGCATGAGCTAAGTGGCAGTGAACTTGTGTAATGGATAGTTCCTTCAAGAATCTGCGGCAAGTTCGGATTGCTTTTCCAGATTTCCACAAGCTTTTAGTTTCGATGGTTTGAACAAGAAAGCCATTTTCCATCAGAAAATTATGTAATGCCAAGTTGGTACAGTTAATCAGAATATAGGAAACATTCGTTCCTTTATTTCGAAGCGCAAGTGCTGTCTGCTCAAAATAAACAGCTTTATCAATATCCGATATAATGTAGCAAATGTTCAAAAAATACCAATTTGAGGCTAAAATACTTGTTTATTCCCTTAGATTTCCGCATTTGATTAAATTTACCTATTCGACTTGTATTGAAAATGAATGGGGAAGAGAAATCGTCAAACAATATCTCGCAAAATTTTCTCATCCGTTGATTCAAGTTCCTGTATTAGGAGAAATTATAGTATATGGTTGGTTTACCAATTAAGGCCGCAAATATTATCTTATCACACTGTTTTTCCTTTAAAATCCTTTAAAATTGTTTGGACAATGGAAGTGCTAGCATTTCCGTCACCATATAGTTTTAAATCAAACTTTAATTTTTTTTGAGTTAATTCTTTATAAGCCAAATAAATTTTTTCTGGATCATTCCCAGTTAGAATAGCATTTCCTGATTCAATTAATTCTGTCCACGGAGTTTCATCCAACATTATAATGCTAGGTTTTTGGAGAAAATATGCTTCTTTCTGTACTCCTCCCGAATCTGTCATGATAAAAGAAGCTGTGGATTCAAGATAAATCATTTCGATGAAAGACACAGGAGGGATCAATAATATGTTCAACTGTTTAATCAGGGACGATAATTCGTTGTTTTTCTCAATTATTGCTTTGGTTCTTGGGTGAACTGGAATTACGAAAGATTTGTTGAATTCAACGGATATGCGCTCAATTGCGGTAAATATTCCATATAATTTATTGAAATCATCTACGTTGCTAGGTCGGTGAATAGTTACAAGAATAAATGTTTCAGGTAACTTGTACTTCGCTTGTATTATATCTTTTTTTTGCTCACTGATGGCTGAAAAATATAAAGTATTATCGTACATAATATCTCCAGTAAGAAAAACTTTTGGTTGATTAAAGTTTGCGACTTTTACCTGATTGTTGTGGATAATGCTTTCCTTTTTCAATGATTCTATGCCTGCTATCGTAGGTACAAAAAGCATGGAAGAAAGGTGATCGCAAATTAAACGATTTACTTCTTCCGGGAAATGTTTGTTGTATCCTCTAACCCCAGCCTCAATATGGATAATAGGAATAAATAATTTAACTGCAGTTAGGCATGCAGCAAGTGTTGAATTCGTATCGCCATAGGTAATTAAGGCATCTGGTTTTTCTTGGAGAAGGACCGATTCGATAGCAAGCATCATTTTTGCCGTTTGAACAGCGTGGCTTCCCGAACCAATTTCTAAATTATATTTTTCCTTTGGAATTTGTAATTCATCAAAAAACACTTGTGACATGGCAGCATCATAATGTTGTCCAGTGTGTACAATTATTTCATCAATTTCGTTGTTAAAATGTAAGCGAATTGCTCTTGAAATTGCTGCGGCTTTTATCATTTGTGGCCGCGCACCAATAATTGTGACCAATTTTAGCATAATTTATCTCCTTAATCTAAATACTATTTTTTGAAGTTCAATGTTAACATATTTTGAACAATTATGAATCGAAAGTTTTTTTAATCAAATGCCAAGGCTGGAAATATACTCCAATAATATCTTAGATTGATTTTCGCGTGAGTAGAATAAGATTGCCTCTGGTTTACCATTGTAGTTAATAAATCCATTTTTAATCCATTCATCGTATTGGTCTTGGATATAGGAAGTGATTTGATCGGTTGTGCTAAATGACTCCCCTGCATTGGTTTCTACTAATAATTTATCTAAGACATCACCAGTTGATGGTGCAATAATAATGGGACGTTTGGCACCGAGATATTCGAATATCTTTCCTGAATACACCCCAGATAATCCAATATATTCAGGTTTCCAAACGATGTGACTTGCTTCAAGTGCTTCAAGTGCTTGAGCTCTTGGAATTCGATTGGTAATATGTAAAAATTCGCTTGGGATAGCTTTTCTAATTGCAGTACCAACTTCTGGGATGACATCTGTGCCTAGAAAATTGAATTTGACTTTAGGATTTGGATTATTTTGAATGAATTTTTGAAAGGACTCCAGAAATAGTTCATATTCATGTTCGGGGTAAATTGAACCAAGAAGTGTGATATGGAATAACTCGCTTTTTAGGTTTTCTAAAGGGATAAATTGACTGAAAATCGATTGTTCATACCCGTTAAAGATCACTTTATATGGTTTTCCGGTTGCCTTACCTAAGTAGCTGGTTATTTCATTGTTTACACCAACGATCGCGGAACATTTTTCAAGCGATCTTTTCATCGATTTCATAATAAAACGATGAATGAAAAGATCTCTGAATGGGATTTTAAGCGAGTTGTTTAATGTAATGGTATTTTCGAAATCCCTAAAATCGGCAATGTATGGAATAGTGTATTTTCGATTTAATTCTGAAGCTAAGGAAACCAAATTATTTGGTGGAGCACTCACCAAAATCAAATCTGGAGTCCAATTTTCAATTAGTTCACATGCTTCCTGAAAGAAATCATCAAGAACTATTTCAGTTTCCATTTCACCTCGCCAGAGCTTGAATAAAGTTTTGAGCTTATTCTTTTTCCTGATTTTTGAAATGTAAGGAATTCTAATTACATCGAGTTTTTCATTTATTTTCTCTGTTGTTTTTGATTTTTCATTCGAACTGAGGTAATCATTCCAACTCTTTTCATTTCCCTCCCATTGTCTGGTGAGTACCTTTACTTCGTGTTCAATCGAAAAATCATTAGCAAATGCCGCGGGTCTATATGCCGCTATTCCATTACATGGAGGATAAAAGTATGCGATTATTAATATTTTTTTCATTCAAATTTATTTAAGAGATACGATCTCCAGGAGGCGTTTATGCCAGCATTCTCTAACCATTCATTTTGCGGCGGTTCGAATCCCACTTTTTCTTTTCTCCAACAAATTTCTTCTGGTAAAACTTCTTCAAATGTGACACGCATAATATATTTAGTCCATCCCAGTTTTAGCTTGAACTCATCAGGAAGAGAGAAACAAAATTCTACCAATTCATGGAACAAGAAAGGTAAGCGAATCTCTCTGCTATGTGCCATGGAATTTCGGTCAGCATAACGCAACAGGTCTTGCAAGGGACCGCGCATAGTACTATTGTAAAGATGTTCGTTTAACCTTTTTACAGCTTTATTGGGTTTTATCTTACCTTTTACTTCGTAGTAGTTTAATCTTTTTATCAATGCTTTTTTCAGGCCAGTATGAGGTGTGTGAAAATCAATAAAACGATGCTGTTCTTTGATTCTTTTGCGCGAAAAAAAAGGTTTTTCGTGGAATAAAGATTGCAGGTAATCGGAGTAATAGTTAATATATCCTGCAAGAATTTCATCAGCTCCCTGGCCGTCAATCAATACAGTAACATTCTTTTCCTTTGCTAGGAGTTGAACGCGGTATTGTGCGTAAATGCTGGCACTTCCAAAGGGTTCTTCTTGATGAAAGCACAATTGTTCAATATCACTTGCCATTTCCATGCCTGTCGGCCAGGTATTGTAGGATTCAAAACCTGTTTTTTCGATTACCTTCTCAATGAAATAACCTTCGTCTTTTTTGAAGTCCTTGAATCTGGCTGAAAAAGTAAGTGGAGTAACCTGTTGCTGATGGGCGTAGGGTTTCATATTACAAACAATCGAAGAACTATCCAAACCACCGCTTAGGCTTGTTCCTACGGGAACATCGGAACGGAAACGCCGGGTAAGACTCAATTGAAACAGGCGATTGAACTCGATGCATGCATCCTGAAAGTTCAGTTTGCAATCTTGCTTTTTCCAGTCGATATCGTAATACTTTTGAATTTCATGCGATCCGTCCGGTTTGACTTTCATCCAGTGTCCATGTTCCAAACGCCAGATAGCTTCATAAAAGGTTTCGTTGATGTTTTCGGGAAGATGGACAGAACCTGTCTTTTCAAAATGAGTAAACAGCCGGTCATTCTTCTTTTTAGGAATGGAAGCTGCCCAAAGTGCTTTCATTTCAGATGCAAAATAGAATTGATTGTCATGAAAACAATAGTGAAAAGGCTTTTCTCCAAAACGGTCTCTGGCACAAAACAAAGTTTCATCCTTAGCATCCCAGATTGCAAAAGAGAACATCCCATCCAAATCCTGCAGACAAGCCTCTTTTTTTTGGTCGAATAAAGCAAGCAAAACTTCAGTGTCTGTATCAGAAGTGAAGGAATAACCAGCTTCTGTCAGTTGTTGTTTTAACTCAATGTAATTGTAAATTTCACCGTTAAATGTAATCGTATACCGATCCAGGTAATGCATGGGCTGTTTCCCTTTCTCCGAAAGATCAATAATGGAAAGCCTTCTGTGACCCAAGGCAACCTGGTTTTTTTCATCGATCCAATGTCCTTCACCGTCAGGTCCTCTGTGACGGATACTGTCAGTCATGAGTTTAATTTCGGATACAAATTTATCCGATGGAGTAAAAGATACGATTCCCGAAATACCACACATGTATTGAATGCTTGATTGAAGTTACAAATTTAAACTTTGTTTTTTCTGGTTTTAAAATTGCTGTAAAATTGTTTGATTGCGTCAAATGATTTTCGGTCCCAGAGATAAAGTGCTATAAAACCGGAAATAATGTATCCGATGATTAAAATTCCTTTGATAATGATATTGATATAGGTCACATCTGTTTTAATCAGAAGATATAGAAGGTACAGCCCGAATGAGAACCCGCAAAGTGAAAGAACGAGTATCATTTTATAGGGGATGTGGTATCTTTTTTGAGCTGAGAAATAGACGTAAATAGGAATGATCATATTCCCGATAATCATACTGATGGCAGTTCCCGTTTTTCCATACATAGGTGTTAACACAACTAATAGACCTGTTGTCACTGCGGCAGACAATAATACCGATATAGCCAAAGGTTTATTGTTTTTTACAATTCCATTTCCAATCCCAATAATGTAAACGTAACTGTAAATAGTTGAATTAAAAGACAAGAATCCGGCGACAAGGTAAGCATCATAATAATTGGGTGTTGTAAAAACAACGAGTAGCTCATAAGCAAACAAGGCAAGTGAAAGTGCTATCAGGTTTGCAATGATCGTGTAGGCAGTTAGAACGGTACTGTAAACTTCTTTTGCATTATCCTTTTTGATAATGGAATAAGCAAAGGGGCCCCAAGCCATTTGGAAAGAACTGGTAAAGAGCGTAACGGCTGAAGAAATGGTTAATCCAAGTTGAAAAATTCCGACTTCCTCTAAATCATAAAAATAGTCCAATACAAAGGTTGAAGAACTATTGATGACCCAAAAGGCTATGGATGTAGGGATGAGTGGGAGTGCAAAAACCAGCATTTCTTTCAATCTTTTCCCTGACAAATACTTCATGGAGATCCATGATCTGAGCAGGAAAATGCAGTAGATACTTGCCACTGAATTGCTGATGACTACGGCATAAAAGACACCAATAATTCCGGACCGTTCCATTAAAACGAAATAGATCGTGAGCCCGATCGTTAGTAAAGAGTAAAGCAGGCTGAATACAACTGTGTGAACTGCTTTGCGCTGCATTCGAAGCCAGTTTTGAACAATAATTGGTAAAACCCCTGTAAATACACTGATTGCAGAAATAATAAATAAATCCGGATCGTTTGTGTGTAATAGTTTCTTACTGAGGAACCCGGAAAGAAGGATGATTCCTGAGCAAACGACAGTTGTGATCAGTAATTGAAACCAAAACCAACTTGAAATGGTTTTTTTACGGTCTTCCAGATCTTCCGTATCGTAAAACCAGCGTGCAGCCGAATTGTCTAAAGCGAAAACCACAAAGATGCCCACGAAAAAGAAAAAGGAATTGATGATATTGATCATCCCGTAGTCTGAAGGCTCAAAAATATTCGTGTATAATGGAACCAGGAAAATCCCGATGAATTTGGTGACAATCCCACTGATCCCATAAATGGCACTTTCACCAACTAGTTGCTTTAATAATGATCTCATTGCTGGGTATCGTTAAAAATGTCAACTAATTGAGCGGCAATTTTATCGGAATCATGATACTTTTCAATAAAATTCCTGCTTTTAATCCCAGTTTGATTTCGCAATCCTGGATCGGATAGAAGACGGACCAGGTTTTCTTTCAGATTGCCGGGATCTGTATTTATGATCGGACAATCCAATGGCAATCCGAGTTCGAATAATTCCGGTAATAAATAGCACATGACAGGTTTTCCGAATGCCATTGCTTCGCAGGCAGCCATACCATAGCCACCACAAATGATTTGATCCAGAAAAATGTCAGCCGTTTGCATTTCTTTCAGTACCTGGTCTCTTGACATTCCATGCAGGTAAACAAAGTCGAAATCATGCGTTTCTTTTAATTCGGATATCACTTTTTCAATGGTTGGTGTGCCTTTGGCAATCGGGGCAGAGGGAGAGTGAACAATCTTCGGTCTTTGAATGGATATTTCAGGAAATGCAGGTGAAAATTTTTTAATCTCAATTCGCTGGAAAAGGGTTTTCGGGAGAGGAAACAGATCCTCCCGAATGTACAATTTCATTTCCGGAGCAGCAAGTGCCTGAGCTTTATAGTTGGAAAATTTGAGTTGAACTCCGTTTTTCCGATCAGAAGATTCCAGGTCTTTGTACTCGTAGCCTTTATCGAATGTCTCGTCAAACCATGGATTTATTTTTCGCAATTTTTCAGGGTCCCGAATATCGCTGCCCATCCATTCAATAAAAATCGGTTTTCCTAAAGAATAGGCTAATTTCAAATCTTCTTCCTCCAATAAACTATCCCACAGGTAATAAACGACATCTGACCATTGAATGAGTTTTTTTATCCGTCTTTTGAATGTCAGTTTATGAAGCAGGAATGCAAAGGGCTTTTTTTTTGAAACGTAAAGAGGAATATAAGTGCCAAATTCATTTTCCGAAACGTAGTGGTGTTTTGAGGTTGTAATGTATTTTGCCTGTATCCCTTTTATTTTATTGAGGGAATTTGCCAATGTCGAATGAGAGGAAGCTAAGTTATGAATAAGTAAAATTTTCATTTAGTAAAACCCTTAGTTTGATACGATATTAATCCCAGTCAACATTAATCATGTTGTTTCTATGTAACAAATCAGAATAGAGTTGTTTACAAGCGTCTGCTCTGCCGTCAATTGCCCTTTGAATTTTTTGCCAGGGACTCATGACTTCTTCTGTCCACCATTCACAATGCGTAAGCAGATGCAATTTTCGGAATTTGGATCGAATTACATCTTCCATTCGTTCATAACGCCAGTAGCCATTACTGTCCGAACAGTATTTCATTTCTTGTTGAAAAAAGTCTGAGTAGCAGTTGATCAATCCTGCATATTCCGGTTTTCTGCAGTTTAATATGAAAGCGTTGGTATTATGAAATGAGAACGAGTGGATTTTCACCTTAAATAACGATTCCAACAGCAATTTTTCTTCGTTAAGGTGAAGGCGAATTTCATCCTCTGTTTGAATATCGTAAAAATGCGTATCGAAATGAACCCCGACGTCATGTCCCAATTCAATAATTTGCCTGATTGAATTAAATGCTTCTTTTTCGAATACGTTATAGAATTCGCTGTGCAAATGGATAAAGTATGTTGTCCGAACACCTTCGGCATTTTCTATTTGTGCGCATCTAAGTGCTCTTTGAGGGGAAAAATCGATATCATGTCTCAATAGAATAAAATTATCCTGATTTTCAAGTTCATGATATAATTTGAAATCGTAATTTTCCTTGCCTATTCGTATTAGATTTTGATAATTTGCAGTTGTAAAATCATCAAAATAGTATTTTTCCCTGTTCGTCATAATGGAACAATTAGTGCGTGATTTTTTTAGCCGGGTTTCCATACCAAACTTCATTCTCGCCAACGGAATTAAGCACCGCGCTACCCATTCCAATCAACGAGTTAGAATCAATTATAATTCCATTTTTGATAGTAGAACCGGCGCCAATGTAAACTTGCTTTCCGATTTCAACATTTCCTGCTACCAAAACATTTCCGCAGATAATACTTCCTGTTCCAATATGAGAATCATGATGAACGGTTGAGTTTGCAAGTATAATTACGTGGTCATCAATAGTGGCATTCGGACCAATTGAAACTCCCGCAGAAATGAATACATTCTTCCCGATCTTGGCATATTTTGAAACAACGGCACTTGGATGGATAACGGTTTCCCATAAGACGTCGCTGTTGAATCTCTGAATAGTCTCCAACCTATTCTGATAAGATGCAACGCTTCCGTGAACACTAATCAAGTGAGGTATGCTAACTTTTTGAAACTCATTTCCTGAAATAACAGGAATCCCATGAAAATTTTTGCCAATGTGCTCTTGATTGTCGGATACGAAAACGATGTTGGAAATGTCATCAATGCAATCCAAAACCTCTAAGCCCGAACCGCTGTATGGAAAGATATATAGCTTATCCATTTGTGGCTTGTTTTAAAATGATGCAAACTTGTTTCAGATCCGAACCATTCAGGCGCTCATACAAAGGTAAAACCAATCCTTTCCGGTTTGCTTTTAATGCGTTTGGAAATAAATCCGCACAATTCAATTGATATTTACGTTGGTAGAAGGTTTCATTTGGAATGCATTGTGCTCCAAGATTAACACCTACACCTTCTTCTTTCATTTGTTGGATTAGTGAATCCCGGTCAATGTGCTCTGGAACTAAAACATGAAATGATTGCCATGTATGAACATAGTTTTCAGGAACGGTTGGCAAAACAAAATCCGTATCCTGAAGTTCTTTAAAATAAATTTCTGCAAGTGCTTGTTTTGAAGACAGAATCTGTTCAAACCGTTGAAACTGACTTAATACCAGGGCTGCCTGAATATCTGTCATCCGGTAATTGAATCCAGCTGCTACGAAATTCATTTTTCCATCTCGCGCATCAATTCCATGATTCCTTAATATCCGTAATTGGGATGCAAGCGCCTCATTATTGGTAACCAATAGTCCTCCTTCACCCGAAGTAATTGCTTTTCGGGGATGAAATGAGAAAGACCCCAAATCTCCAGATGTGCCTGCAAAAATTTGTCCTGTTTTTGCTCCCAAAGCACAAGCTGCATCTTCAATGACTGCAAATTGGTGTTTTTTAGCGAGCTCATTAATAACTCTCAGGTTGCAAGCTAATCCAAATTCATGAACCGGAATGATTGCTTTTGTTCTTGAAGTGATTTTTGCTTCAATTAAGTTTGGGTTGATATTGAAAGTTTCCAATTCAATATCGACAAAAACAGGTGTTGCACCAACTAGTTCAACCACGTTTGCTGTTGCAACATAAGATAGGGCAGGAACAATCACTTCATCACCAGGGCCAATTCCGAGAACAATCAATGCGAGATGTAAGGTTGCGGTTCCGTTAGAAACGGCAATAGCATGTTTTACTCCGAGATAAGCTGCGATTTGCTCTTCCAAAGCTTCCACCTTTTTTCCCTGAATTAACATTCCCGATTGCAGTACCTCAGTAACGGCATCAATATCCTGTTGCTGAATATCGGGAATCATTAAAGGAATAAAAAGATTTTTTTCCATTCTTTATAGTGATTTGAAATATTCTGCTGTGCGAATAATTCCTTCTTCTAAATCTACTTTTGCTTTAAAACCAAGCAATTCTTCGGTTTTTTTGACCGATGGAATACGTAATTCAATATCTGCAGAAAGTTGGTCTCTGAATTTAATTTCAGATTTCGAGTTTAATACGCGACAAACTGTTTGAGCTAACCCCAAAGTTGTAATTACTGCGCGTGCATTTCCAAGATTGAAACTTTCACCCACCGCTTTCGGATTTTCCAAGCAACGCATCAAACAATCTACAAAATCATCTACGTAGCACCAAGCTCTTATTTGGCTTCCATCTCCATTGATAAAAATCTCTTCGTTTTTTAAAGCTTTTTTGATGAAAATTTGCATAGCACCTTCACCTGTTTGTCCTGGGCCATAAACGTTGAAAGGCCTTACTGTAACCGTTGGTAATTTGTATTGAGCGTGGTAAGCATGCGTTAAATGTTCGCCTGCTAATTTGCTAACGGCATAAGTCCATCGTGCTTCTCCTGCAGAACCGGAAACAGTTTCATCCTTTTCAGTTGATTTGAAAGCCATTGAACCAAATATTTCGGAGGTCGAAAAATCAATAAAGCGATCACTAACTTGATTGATTCGTGCAGCTTCCAATGCATTAGCAGTGCCAATCATGTTAACAGTCATGGTTTTGACAGGGTCTTTAATTACGGTGTCAATACCTGCGATTCCAGCAGCATGCACAACGATTTCTGCACCTTCCATTGATTTTGTAAGTAGTTCCTTGTCAAGAACATCTCCTTTAATAATGGTTAGATTTTTATGTTTCGCGAAGATACTATTGCTAATTGTATCTCGGTGGAAATTATCAAAGACAATAATGGTGTTTTCTTCAATTAGGTTTGAAATAAGTGTGTTGGCGATGAATCCAGCGCCGCCAGTTATAAAAATTCGTTTATTTTTTATCATTTGTGTGCAGAAATAAATCCATGGAACTTATTTTTTATGATCCATTGGAGTAGCCAAATTACACAAAAATCTGCACTTTGTTATTGCGCAAACATTAATTTGGTATACAGATTAAGTCTGTTTGATAGTCTAATGACAGAATCGATTTCAAATCACTAAGACCTTCTTTTGTACTTATTTTATAGTTCAATGATTTAAGCTTCTCTAATGATTCTTCAATATCTCCACCTTGTACTTGAATATTTTGGACGCTATATTCAAAAATTAGTATTGGTCTAAAGCGTTTAATTGTTTCTTCTGCTCCTTTCAAAACCTGTAACTCAAAGCCTTCGACATCAATTTTGATAAAATCAACGAATGAAATTTGATACTCGAAAATAAAATCATCCAGTGACGTAACGGGTACAGAAATAGTGTCTTTAGAATAATTAGACGTCATACGAAAACCTCCACTATTTGAAGGGCTATGCTGCACCATGTTTAAAGTACCTTTTTTAAAGCTCAACCCCAAATTATAGGCCTTAATTCCGTTGTTTTTATTCAGAATAATGTTGCTTTCAAGCTTGCTAAATGTTCTGGGGTATGGCTCAAAAGCATAAATAATCGGTTTTAACTTTTTTGCTTTTTGCATGGTGAACATATTAAAAGCTGTTTGACCAATATTGGCTCCAATATCGAAAATAGCTTCTGACTTTTGAAGATAGTTAAGTACATAATCGCTTGAGTCTGACTTACAGTAGAAATAGACCAACCATTCCTGATAGTCACTTAAATCCAATTGATACCATATACCTTTTCGTTTTACTGTGCGAATTGTTCCAGGTTTATAGTGATTATTGGAAGGTACCAGTTTGAAAACCCAATTTCTTGCATTGGATAATAGAATGATTCCTATTAGCAGATTTTCTGCAATTTTATTTTTGAGGAGTCTTTTCATGAACGATTATTAAACAAATTGGTGCTTCAATTTTAAAAAATACTTTTCGAAGTAGTTGTAGCTGATTATTGAAATAAAGTAGGTTAGCAGAAGACTGATTATCGGCTCAATTACCAAAACTGTCCAAAAAGTATCCTGATGAAATAGTGATTTTGTGAATGTAATTGTTATCAGAATTGCTAAAAAATGCAGGCAATACATCCCGTATGTGTATTTCCCACTCTTTATAAGTAGTTTAAAACGAGATAGTCTAAAAATTCCATTTATATTGATTGCCTGATCCAAAATAATCCATGACATCAAGATTGAAGTGAAAATTCGTTCATAAGGGATAAGGTTGTTATTCCATGCTAGTATTTCATCCCTAACAAAGAAGTGAACTGCAAAAGCAAAGTACGGTAACACTTGAGTAACAAGTGAGCTGGAAATAATTCGATTCTGAAGTGCTTTATAACGAATGATTAGCCATGCAACAAATGATCCGATTACTAAATCATTCATGCAAGATAAGGTGTGAAACTCAATATGGTAATAGTTGTTATGCGTAATTCGATATCCTAAACTTGCTAAAATTAAGGTGCTGAATAGAATCCAGTAGTGTTTAACAGGAAGTAATGACAAAAGTAAAGGCCAAATCAAATAAAATTGTTCTTCGATGGAAACACTCCAAAGAACACCCAGAATTGAAGCGTCAGGCCTACCATTTGTGATAAAGTCGAAGTTGCTGGTAAAGGTCACATAGTTGATTAAATGAGCAGTTTCTTGGGATGTTTGTCCAAAATGAGATTTAATAATGGGAAATAAAAAGAAGCCAAAGAATACGCAGAAAAAATAAAGAGGCCAAATTCGTAAGACTCTCCGGATCCAAAAATGAATAACATTTATTTTTTTAGTATCTTGTTTTTCAACGATTAACAGATAAGTAATGAGAAACCCACTTAGTACAAAAAAGAAATTGACTCCCAAATTTCCATTAGAAAACAATCCAACCTTGACAGTATAATAGGTTTGGGAGTTTAATACCGTTAAGTTCTGACTGGTAAAGCTGTGAAAAAAGAACACCATCAAAAAACAAATTGTTCGAAGACCGTCCAGATTTTTAAAATAGATCGTGCTTTTTTTCATGAGATACCTATTCAGAGATTGTTAGATTTTGTTTCCTATTTCTATCCACTTTACTGAATATATATAATAAGAAAAATGGCAGAATTGGAGCTTTAAGCCTTGCAAGCACACCGAATAAGCCTGAAGTCAAACCAACAAAATAGGCTAGAATAAGCACAAACAAAAGGCTGAAGATTAGGAAATTTTTTGTCTTAGTATCGTCTATGAGATTTATTAGATTCGCTTTTTCCCTTCTTCTACGAAAGATGGATAAGGTTAATGTCAGGAAAATAGAACTTTCAAGGCCATTTATTACCATTAAAGCATTGTCAGCCTCCCAAAGAAATGGTCTGTAAATCGTTGTTAAAATTGCATTGGGTATAACTGTAACCATGGTTGTAGAATTGACTTCTGAAATCCCTAAATTATAACGTTTTCCAGTATAGTTGGTGTTGTTTTGGAAATCCAAATAAATTGTATTAGCTGACTTTGTTAAGTTTTCAGATGTGAATTCCCCCAAAAATGAAGCGCTGCTCATAAAAAAAACAATGCTTGATAAAGCAATTGAAATCCCAAAAAGACGAGTTAGAAATTTTGTAATGGCTGGTTTGTTTTTGTTTAATCTGAAAACAAAGAGGATGAATACGGGAATTAGAATAGGTAACAAGAGAAAAGAGCGAGTAACATAAATAAACGACAATCCAATGAGGGTACTGATGATGACTATAAAACTAGATTGTTTGTTTAGAATTTTGAAAATTCCCATGATTACAACTAACAAACTGGCATAGGTGACTGAATCTTTCATGATTCCTGTACACCAAAAGCCAACAGTTGGAATAAACAAAATTGCATATGCAATATATTTACTTTGAATGCTAAGGTATGAATTCAGAAAGCGAAAGAATTTCCAAGAAATTATCGTAGTAAGAATTGAGTAAAACAAGTTTAATGCGAGATAACTCTTGAAGGAGAAAAATGATAATGGACTACTTAATTTACAGATAAACCAAGAGTTTGGCTCATTATAAATCCACATTGGGGGCACTCCAGTTTTCTGGTTGTAGTAATGGGGGATATAATCTTTTGTTGGGGAAGAGAATATCTCCGTTAGATAATCCAAGGGAGACTCATAAAATAAATTATTTAAGGTGTCAGCTCCTTGCCAGTAAGCAGTCGTATCTCCTCCTCCATAGTTATATACATAGACATAAGCCATAGCGAAACCCATAAGTATTTTCCAGAAGAAATGAGGCAGGAAATAACGGTATTCTGGGTTCTCCTTGTTTTTTAAGTAGATTAGAATAGTAATTAGACTAAACAGAATAAGGTATGCTGAAAAGAATATCCAATCATATAATGTAAACTGAGTATACTTCATGACCTACTGATGATGATAAGGTTCATTCTTCAAAATCGTCATTGCGCGATAAACTTGTTCGATGAAAAATAAGCGAATCATTTGATGCGAAAAGGTCATTTGAGAAAGGGATATTTTTCCATTTGCTCGTTGGTAAACGGAATCGCTAAAACCATACGGTCCGCCGATCACAAAGTATAGCTGCTTTCCACCGCGATTAAATTGATCTTGTAGGTACTGAGAAAACTCCATCGAACTGAATTCCTTACCACGTTCATCCAATAATATTAAAGTGTCAGAAACTCCAATTTTATCCAGGATTAATTCTCCTTCTTTTTGCTTGATTTGTGTTTCAGATAAGCTTTTTGCTTGTTTAATATCTGGAATTACTTGCATTTGGAACGACAAATAATGGCCAAGCCTTTTCAGGTATTCTTGTTCTCCATCTTCTAGAAATTTCTTTCCTGTTTTCCCAATACAAAGTAGCGTTACCTGCATGCAACGAAGATACGAAAATTGTGATTAGTGTGTTCCTTTCGATGAATTAGTGTCTGAGAGAATTAAATAAAGAGTTCAGTTTTAATTGTTCTAGCGTTTTAATAGATTTTTTTTACGGATTCTCATTTTAGGCATTATATTTGTTCATGGCCAGTGATAAATTGTCTGAATTATGAATTTTATTTTATCCTTAATTGCTTCCATCATTTGTTCCTTAAGTGTACTTACTGATGCCAGTTTTTCGGCAGTAGAGCAAGCTTTTGGACGAGAAGATGCTACTAAAATTATTTCTTACGGAAAAGATAAAGTGTTACTTCAAATTCAGGGAAAAGAAGGTGTTTATGCTCAGTCACAAGCCACTCAATTATTGAAAGATTTCTTTAATCGCAAACCAGTTTCTAGTTTTCGTTTCACCTTTAAAGGGAAGGAAAGCGATGATTCTCCATTGACAACTGGAATTTATACTTCTAAAAGCGAATCTTTTCGCGTAACGATTAAGTGGAAGCACATTGGTTTAGATTTACGTATAGAATCATTGTCCATCGAGTAAGTCAGAACTTAAAAGAGAGAAAAGTTGATTGAAACACTTCGACCTGCTCACTTTTTACTTCTCAATTCTCGCTTTACACTTTTTACTTTTACCTTTACGTTATGTTTGATGAAATTGTAAAAAATGCCTTGCAAGAAGATTTAGGAGATGGAGATCATTCCTCTTTAGCTTGTATCCCTCAAAATGCTTCTGGAATTGCTAAATTATTAGTGAAAGATACGGGAGTTTTAGCAGGTGTGGAAGTTGCTAAGAAAGTGTGCGAATTGGTCGATTCAACATTGGTTTTTGAAGAGTTATTGTCAGATGGCGCTTGGGTAAAGCCTGGTGATATTGCCTTTTATCTGAAAGGAAGTGCTCAATCTATTTTAGGTGCAGAACGGACATTGTTGAATTTTATGCAGAGGATGTCTGGTATTGCGACTCAAACAAAAACGTATGTTGATTTATTAGAAGGAACGAATACAAGGTTGTTAGATACTCGAAAAACCACTCCAGGAATTCGCTACATGGAAAAATGGGCTGTAAGAATTGGAGGTGGTATGAACCATCGATTTGCCTTGTACGATATGATTATGTTGAAGGATAACCATGTTGATTTTGCAGGTGGAATCCGTGAAGCAATTACTCGCACGCATGATTATTTAAAGGCTACAGGGAAAAGTTTGAAGGTAGAAATCGAAGTGCGTAATATTGCAGAGTTACATCAGGTTTTGGAAGTTGGAATGGTGGATCGAATTATGTTGGATAATTTTACGCCACCCTTGTTAAAAGAAGCAATCGAAATCATTGATGGTCGCTATGAAACGGAGGCATCCGGAGGTATAACAAAGCAAACCATTCGCTCTTTCGCTGAAACGGGTGTTGATTTTATTTCTGTTGGTGCACTGACTCATAGTTTCCAAAGTTTGGATATGAGTTTGAAAGCGACATTTTAATTTAGCTTGAATTAATTCAGGTCAATTAGCATCATACAAATATCATCCAATTGTTCTTCTTTACCCATCCATTCGAGTAATCCTTTTTCAATGTTCTTCAAATGAGTTGTTGGATTTGAATCAAATTTGTCGATAACCATTTTCTTAAGGCCAGGGGTTTTTAATTTTTTGCCCGTTTTTTCTCCGAATTGGTCAATACACCCATCCGAGAACAATAAGATTCGCTCATTTGGGTGATAAGTCATCTCATGTTGCACAAACGCCAAACTTGATTCTGATTTCCCTACGGGTCTTTTCGTTGGAGGAATTACTTTTATTTCAGTCTCATTTAGAATCCAAAGCGGATTATTTGCACCACAAAAACGCATGATTTTTTTCTCTGAATTGAAACAGACAACGGATATGTCCATTCCATCTGAAAGCTCCATCCCGTCTGTCAGTAAATAGTTTCTCAAATAGGTGCTCACTCGCGTTAATAAGTCTGCAGGATCTGCTTCTTCCAATAAACGAGAAGACTCATTTAGAGCATTCATACATAAAACGCTCATCATTGCTCCAGGAACACCATGACCAGTACAATCTGCAACGGCGACGAATTTCCAAATATCTTCACCAATTCGAATACGTTTAATCCAATAAAAATCACCAGCTACAATGTCTTTAGGATAATAAAAAACATTCAGATTAGGAATTAAGTTTGTATAGTATGAATTACTTGGTAACAATGCATTTTGAATGCGTTTTGCGTATAAAATACTACTTGTAATTTCTTCGTTTTTATGTTCCAATTCATTTCGTTGCTGAATAACCTCTTTCGTGCGTAAATCAACCTCGGCTTCCAATTGAATGTTTAGATTTTCTTTCAATTCATTGGCTTCAGCGAGAACAGAGATGGAAGCATCATTCATTAATTTGAAACGTTGTAGAATTGCAAATGTTAAGATGATCATTTCAACTGCGAATCCTATTTGTAAGCCATTATCTGCGAGAAATGAGTTTGGAATGATTCCAAAATTCCGAAGTACAAAAGCAAATACTGAAATTTGTAGTACAGAAAAAGCGACTAAGTATGATTTTGCTGTTTTTGAACCAGTCCTTAAAGTAATGATGAGTGGATAGATGATAAATAAATTCAGAATCAAGGTGAGTGCATTAACAGTAATGGCTGAAATATTCATGAAAATTGTTCCAGGAATCAAGCTGATACAAAGGTTTATCAATAACGATATTTGAATAAATCGCACAAAAGGAAGTATTCGAGGAGTATTTTGCTTTAGTTCGAGGAAACGATAAGTAAAATTCAAAAAGTAAAATACACCCAAGGTTGCAAATATCGGATTTGCGCGATTTGAGATAAAGAATTGATCTGTCCAGAGCCAAGTTGTTCCAAAGCCAAGTAATGACATTTGGAGTAGGGTAAAGGAAGCTCCGTATAAGGTGTAGATATAAGCAATGCGCTGCCGAAACAATACTCCAATAGCAAGGTTGAGAATAATAATGAAAATCATTACTCCAAAAAGCAAGCCATAGAAAACCTGTTTATTTCCGTGTTTTACTTGAATATATGATCCTTTTTCAAGCGAACTTTGGAAGTAAAATTGCTCACCGCCATTATTTACGCGAAATAAGAAACCATTGGTACTATGTGGATCTAGTTTTAATGGGAAAATCAATTCTCGATTACCATTATATCTCCAAGCAAATGGTCTTTGATCTCCACCTTTCGAAACCGGAATAAACGTATTGTTTCCAATACGTTTGTAAACATCCACTTCGTCAATGATTGGATTACTTAATTTAAGCATACGAATCAATCGGGAATCGGAGATGTTTTTTGTTTCGAAATAGAACCAAACATCTTTTGTTTCGAATCCCAAATTTACCATGCGTGAATTCACAGGTTTAAATTCGTTTAAATGACTTCGTATTTCTTGAAGTGAAGAAGTTTTTTGAGGTGCAATGAAGTAACTGATTTGTTGTTCTTCTAATTTTATAAAATCGTCATTAGAATTAATAATTACTTGCGCATTAGTAACAACTTTAACAAGCAATAACAGAGATAGAACGAATAATTTTCTCACTACACTAAATTAGTAAAACATTTCAGCAAACTACATACGCTAAATGTAGAAGCTTAGATTCTAAATTAAATATAAAAACATTTTGAATAGTGATTATGAATAAGTTAGTTGTCTAATAATTCATCTTCATCTGTTTTATCCTTCTTAAAAGGATTTACGAAGTAGGAGATACCAGTTATAGCAAGACCTACTATCAAAATGTGAGTAGCGTATTTTAAGTGTGTGGTTTTCGCTACAAACCCAATAAAAACAACTAATGAACCGATCCAGAAAAGCAAATTAAAATCCTCCCATTTATCTTCCGTAATAAATGTAAATTGAAGAAGACTTAAGACTAATCCAGCTCCTCCAAAAACATAGAATCCTATTCTAATTGCTGTAAAAAAACCGTGTGTATTATGAGTGAATAAGAGGATAGCGCAGATAATTCCTAAAATATAAAAGATATTAGAAAGTATTTTAATCTGCTTAGCCTTCATATAATTATAAATCAGAAATTTCGTAAAAGGTACAAATTTCTTCACAGAAAGCTTCTAATCGATGATGTTCTTTATTTGCGAAGATGAGTTTCTGGCATTTTGGCAAACTTTCCGCAATTCGTTTTACCATTTGAAGGATAAGTGGATCTTTACAAAGAATGTCAGCGTCATCAATAATTACTAAGCTTAACTGGTTGACATGAATTCCATTTTGAGTGTAAATTTCGAGTAGTCTTTTTGGATTTCCGATTAGAATTTCAGCTCCTTCAAAAATGGCATTTCGTTGTTCAATGATTTTGCCTTTATTATCGGCTATTTCGATTGTGACATCTGTTCTTTTCATGAGGTTTTGAAAGGACTTCACTTTTTCGCGAGCACTTTCCCAGGTAGGGGTAAACCACAATACTCTTGGAGAACCTTCGAGCATTTCAGGGGCTCTCATAAAAGAAATATAATGCAGGCCTTGGATTAATTCATCGTCTAATGCGGTAAAAAATAACTGATTTTTACCTTGTTTGGAGAGTTTGACTAATTTCTCTTGTTTTTCGGTATATGCTTCTAAACCTGATTCGACTAGTGTGTTTTCAAGTCGTTTATTTAATTCTTCAAACTTCATTCTACAAAATAAGGCATTTTATTTCGTATTTGGGCGAGTTAAAGTAAAGACTCCATCTATGACGGTGTAATTCCATCCAGTAAGTTTCTTGAAAAATTGAACGTAACGTAAAAATAAAACGGATCTTCTGTTTGATAGATGATTACTTTCTGAAACAGGAACAAATTCGATACTTTGACAGTAGGTAGTGTGTTCTATAAAGTCTATGAGTATATCAATCACTGTTGCCATTACTTTATACACATCTCCAGTATTCATTGTTTGGTATTCATCTCGGTCTTCACTTCGAAGACTTAAGTCAACGATGTAATTAGTGATTTGATTGTTTTTTTGGACAAATTGTACGCTATATTCATCGCCAAGTGAGTTTGTGAAGGAATATTCACGAATACCAATGAATGCAGGTCTTTGAAAGGGGTATGGAGTAGCAAAAGTTTTGAATTGACTCATAGTTGTGAAAATACTAAATTATTACCTATTTTAAGAACGTGTCAAAAAAATAAAAGCCCCGATTCCGTGTTTACGGAATCGGGGCTTTTTATCTAAAAGTTGAATCTTTATTTAGTAAACGACTACTCGATGAGTAGATTTAGCAGCACCTTGAATAGCATTTAAGATGTAACATCCTTTTGCGACATTCATAGGAACATTCACTGTTTGAACACCTGAAGAAGCAGGTACATTCATTGTTGAAATAATTGCACCTTTCAAATCCATTACGATTAATTGCATTCCAAGTTCACTGTTTGGAATTTCAACAGATAAATCGGATCCTGAAGCAACTGGATTGGGAGCGATTGTAATAGATGATGTAACACCATTATCCTCGATTCCTAAAGTCCCAGAGATGTTGAAATTATCGAAATAGAAATTCGATGAAAAATCAGAAGTAAAGAACTCAAATTTGAATCTTGTTTTATTATCAGAAGCTGTAACAGAATAAGTGTAATTTTTAGTTTTCCACTGTAAATTATTGTTAGGAACGTAATCTTCATTTCCAACATACCCTGCTGAAGCTAACTCAGCTCCAGTAATTACTCCTTTTTGAACCCATGTTTTACCACAATCTCTTGAGTAGTAAACAATCAATTTTTCAGTAATATTAGTAGTTACATTTGCTTTTGTTCCATAAGCATAATCAAATGAAATATTCACATTTGAAGTGTTTCTTAAATCGAAAGCAGGCGAAATTAAATAGTCTTTTGAGTTTCCAAGACGGTCATTATAAAACCAGTCTTCAGTAAACTCTTGTGCTGTATTCAATCTAAAGTTGTTTAATTTGAAACAAGCTGTATTATCACGTCCTCCTGAAGTAACACGGTGAAAAAACGGGGAGTTTTCTTCTGGATTGTTAACAATCCAGAAATCAGCATTTTGATTGAAATTATCAGAGCGAGGACCATAATAATCAGCCCAATCTCCTTGAATATAAATCATGTGGTCGATTGTTTTTGTGTCTGATCCATTTGCATTGGAAACTTTTAGAGTCACCGGGTACCATCCTGCTGCAGCATAAGTTACATTTGGAGGTGTTTGAGATGTTGAACTTGATGGACTTCCTCCAGGGAAACTCCATTCCCATGAAGTTATAGTAGCTTTCCAAGATGCATCTTTAAAAGCAATTGGATTGTTAACACAAGCAGTCATTCCAAATGCATTTGGACCTATGTTTGGAGATCCAGCGTTCACATCTACGTAGAAATCAGCTACTGGAATAGATGTAGATGGTAAAATTGTATCTGTTCCCGTTAATACTAAATTATCATGAGTATATAAGTTATTACGAGCGCTTGTTTCTTGATCCAATACATTGTTCATAAATGAACATTGCCCTCTGGTGAACATTACGGAACAATATGAATAATCCATGTAATTTTGAGCATTATCTACTGGATTGTAAGAAGGTCCCCAATATGAATTTAAGACAAGTGTGTCATTACATGAGTTTAAACCCAATTGACAAGTAGTCATACCAATACAGTTTGGTGTATCTCTAATACCATCATCCTGATTACAGCTGCTAAGTGCACCAGGATCATTATCGTTCCCCCAAGTGTGAGCTAAACCTAAGTAATGTCCAATCTCATGAGTTAATGCTCTTGAGTATGGCACAGTACCTGTACCAATACTTCCAACGTAATTGTGTAAGATGATAATACCATCTCTCCAAAATCCAGACCCAGTTACCCCTGTTGGGTAATAAGCGTAGCCTGCAGTTCCTGATGAACCAATTGTACCCGTTGTCCAAACATTTAAATATTCATCACGATTCCACTGGTTTAATTTTGAATAATCATCTGCTAGGTTTGTATTGTGATTGAAAATGTGCTCAATCCCATTAGTGGGGTTTCCATAAGGGTCAATTGTAGCTAAACGGAATTCAATATGCGCATCTCCAATAATGGTATCAAATGGAGATATAACAACACTCGTATCAGCATTTTTTTTGCGGAAATCTCTATTCAGAATTTTAACCTGATCGATTACTTGCAAATCAGAAATATTTTCTTCGCCATATTCATGAACAATATGGAAAACGATAGGAATAATACGAACAGTAATCGCTTTTCCATTAACAATTCTGTTTTCAGTGTAGCGATTCATTAGTTTCTTGTAGTCAGCTTCCAATCCTGGATTCTCGGCATACAATTTTTGCATTTGTGTATGGCTTCCACATTTGAAATGGTTTTCCTGAGCAAATGAATTCCCAGTTGAAATCATTCCTATTAGTGAAAATACACTCAAAAGTAATTTTTTGCGCATGTTTAACAATTTAATAGATTCAACATTGTTTTTCAACTTAATCGTTGCCTTTTCGGATAGAAAAAGCGGTGTGTAGACATTTGAATTTGAGAGCTGTAAGTTGCTTTGTTACCTAATTAAGTAGCATGTAATCAGACAGTTGTACTGGCTGACGCGATGCGTAGCTCCTAGTTTTCGTAGTTCACACTGGGTAAATATAATTCAATTATTTATAACACTCGAATAATATGAGATCTCATTTATTAAAGTGTATTTGGTGATGATTAAACGGTCTTTTTTTCCTTAATCAATTATAAATGAGGATCTTTTATAGCTTTCTATGTCTAGTAAAAAATCACTATTTTCTTCAATTTTAGTGCCTATTACGATCACATTGGCGCCAACCTTTTTATAAGATTCTATTTGTTCAATGGATCGAACTCCTCCGCCAACAATAATCGGCGTATTGATTTTTTGTTTTAATTCTTCAATCAGATTAACTGGGACAGCATTTAAGGCGCCGCTCCCCGCATCAAAGTAGGTTAATTGCTGGCCCATTAAGTATCCAGCAATGCTTGTTTTTAATGAAATACTTGTGTTTTGACTTGGAATTGGAGTTGTTTGACTGACATATGCGACAGAAGTCATTTTTCCTCCATCAATTAATAGGTATGATGTGGGAATTACTTCGATACCCATCTCTAAAACTTCTTCGGCGCATGTTACATGATGACCGATTAAAAAATCTGGATTTCTGCCAGATAGTAGGTTTAGAAAAAGCAATGCATCGGCTTGTTCGCTCAATTGATTGCTCGACCCAGGAAATAGAACTACTGGGATTTTTGAGTGTTGTTTCAGAAATGAAACTACTTTTTCTATTTCTTTTCGGGTAACTGTACTTCCTCCAACAAAGAAAAAATCAATGTGTGCAAATTCCGCTTTTTTAATTAATTGAATTAAATAATGCTCGTCTTTTGTTTTGTCAGGGTCTATCAATAAAGCCAGTTGCCCACTTTTTGATTGAATTCTTTTAAGGATGTTCATGGAGTAGTTTTCCGTTGTCTAAATTGCAAGTTATTAAAAAATGTTGAAAGCTTTCAACATGTAATTCATATTCATAAATTCCTGATGTTTTAGTAATCTTCCCATAAATGCGATTCTGCCGTTTGGAAACAAGAATGTCTTCCTTGAAAATTAATTTTTTTCGATCGGATAACTTATACAAGCATTCTTTTAGTGACCAGAGCGCTGTCATATCCAGAGAGTTAGTCGTGTCAAATAGTTGACTTTCTTCAAGTGTGCAGAATTTTGATGAAAGCTGAACGGATTTATCCCGAACTTCCTCTAAATCTAAACCTACTTTGTGGTCTTGGCAAATTGCTATTCCAACATGGGATCTTGAGTGTGAAATTGATAAGTAGCCAACACCTGATATTTTTGGTCCACCAGTAGTGTCATATTCAATGGATGCTAAACCGAATAACTGATGCTTTAAATAACGTGATGCAGCAAATTCCAGCTTTTTTAAGGGGTGTTTCAACTCTTGTAATTTTTCTTTTTCAGAATTGTTTAGATCCAAAATATAAGATTCAAATAGCTCAGAATCGATTTCCATTAAATAAATAGAAACAGCATTTAAATTGATAATCGAAATATTAGACATGCAGCAAAAGTAAGTCAGAATAGTAATTATCGAACAAAAAACAGTTTAATTTTCACATGATAAGTCTTAAAAATAAGGGGTTTTGCGGAAATGAAAAGTTAATAAAGAGTTAACGTTCGTTTAGGAGAAAGAATGAAGAAAAGTTTTTTAGGAAATGTTAACAAATCGAAAATTACTATATTTACACGCTTTGTTACAATAAAAATGATGTAAAATTAAACTGTACTTATGTTACGTAAACTCAACTTGTTAATTGCAAGTATCTTACTGACAATCTCTTACGGGTATTCTCAATCAGGTTTGGGAACTGTTCGTGGAAGTGTTGTTGACAAGAACAGCAAGGAGGCAATATACGATTGTATCGTTGTCGTCAAGCAAAATGGAACAGTTAAGGCGAATACTACCACTGATACAGATGGTAAGTTTCAACTTAACGCGTTGTCTCCAGGTTCCTATGATGTTGAGATCAGTAATCCAGGTGAAGGTTATCAGCCAACGGCAATTAAAGGTGTTGTTGTAAATGCTGATAGAATTACCTTCTTGGATAATACTGCTCTTGGACTTCCTTCCGATGTAAAAGACATCGAGGAAGTAGTAGTTGTAGCCTATAGGATTCCATTAATTAATAAAGATGGTGGTCCTTCTGGGGGAACTGTTACTAGAGAGGACTTTGCGAGAATGCCTATTCGTACTGCTGCAGGTGCCGCAGCTACCATTGGAGGTGTAAACGCAAAAGAAGGATCAGATGAAATATCTGTTCGTGGATCTAGATCCGATGGTACTTATTTCTACATTGATGGTATCAAAGTTCGAGGGTCTTCTAACTTGCCAAAATCAGCAATTGAAGAAGTTTCTGTTATTACAGGAGGTTTGCCAGCAAATTACGGTGACGTAACTGGTGGTATTATCGCTGTAACAACAAGAGGTCCGTCTGCTAAGTATTTTGGTTCGATTGAGGGAGTGACTTCAGGGTTCTATTTTAAAGGAAAAGATCCAGATGGTTATGATGGAAAAGTGATTGGATTGGATAAGTTCGGTTACAACTTGGTTGAAGGCTTGATTTCCGGACCGCTTTTGATGCGTAAAGACTCAACAGGTAAGAAAACAAAACCTATTTTAGGATTCTTGTTATCTGTAAATTACACCAATGAATTGGATGATCGTCCTTTATACGGAGGTTCTTATAGAATTAAAAAAGAAGCAAGAGATAACTTGTTGTCAAATCCTGTAAGAGCAAGTGCTACTGGTAATGGAACTTTTCACAATGCAAATTATTTAAGAGCAGGTGATTTTGAGAAAACTGCATGGAGAATGAATGCTGCTCGTTCATCCCTTTCTGCGTCTGCAAAAATTGATATAAACACGGGGCCGTCTGTGAATTTAACTTTTGGAGGTTCATTGAATTACTCATTTGGTGATCAGTATAGTTATAGTAATTCATTGTTGAATTTTGCAAACAATGGAGTGTTTAATCAATTAGATTATCGGGTATACGGTAGATTCACTCAACGTTTCTCTAATAATAAAGAGGGGTCTAGTTCTAAAGTGAAATCAGCATTCTACTCGTTAATGGTTGATTATTCAAAAACTAAATCAGAACAATACGATAGAAAACATAAGTTTGATTTGTTTAGTTATGGACATGTTGGGAAGTTTGATAGATTGTACAGAACAACCTATCAGTTCAATAATTTAGATCACAATTACTACCAAACAGCCGTTCCAGAAGAATACTTAGTTCAATTTCAAGCTTCTGAAACAAATGCGGCTCTAGCAGCGATAACAACAAATTACTTTGAAGCATTCCGAAATGATCCTGTTGGACATTATGGAAAATTAGATGAGGTACTTGGTGGTCGTGCTCTAAGAAATGGGGATGTTCCAGATGCAGTATATGGAATTTGGAATAATATCGGTAGTCCTAATAATTCATTTGGAAGAAATGAACAAGATCAGTTCCGTATCACAGGATCAGGTTCTGTTAACGTTGGAGACCATTCAATTTCATTAGGATTTGAATATGAGCAACGCTGGGATAGAGGCTGGGGAGATGGAAATACATCATTGACTGGTCCTATTCAATTATGGACTTTGGCTCGTTTGAAAGCGAATAGTCATATTAAAGAATTGGATTTGTCAAATCCTACAATCGTTGATTTTGGATCTTACCAACAATATAGCTATGATCGCTTGAATATTGGTAATGCATTCCTTTCAGGAACTGGTGAATATGGAGGAGAGCGTATCAGTGACCAACAAGGTTTCTTTGATTACAATTTACGTAAGAAATTAGGATTTGATCCTGCGGGAACAGATTTAATTAATATTGATGCGTATGATCCAAGTGTTTTCAGTTTAGACATGTTCTCCGCAGATGAATTGTTTAATCAAGGTAATAACTACATCAATTACTATGGTTATGATCAAACAGGTAAAAGAGTTAAAGGAAATACAGATATTGAAAAATATTTTAATGACTTTGATGAAAACGGGAATTACAAACGTTTTATTGGAGCTTTCCAACCTGTATATATTTCTGGATACATTATGGATAAATTTGCATTCAAAGATATCGTCTTCAACGTAGGTGTACGTGTGGATGTATTCGATGCAAATCAACCAGTATTGAAAGATAAGTATTTGGTTTACTCTGCAAACAACGTGCGTGAAGCTAAATCTTTGATTGATGCAGACCCTGCTAAATATTCGAATATGGTTATTCCAACTACAATGGGCGATGACTATGTTGTATATGTGGATGATTATTCTAATGCAGGTTCTATTAAAGGTTTCCGTAATGGTGATCAGTGGTATGATGCAAATGGTATTGCGATTGAAGATCCTAAATTAATTAAAGGAGCTGTTGGTATTTCACCTTGGTTGAAAGATCCAGCTGCATTTAAGAGCAAAAAAGTAAACGCGAATGTGTTTGAAGATTACAAACCGCAAATTAATGTGATGCCGCGTATTGCATTTTCATTCCCAATTTCGGATGAGGCATCTTTCTTCGCACATTATGATATCTTGACAAAAAGACCTACAAGTGGTAATCGTTTTAATCCAATTGATTATCAATTTATTCAGTCTAGATCAAACGTAATCAACAACTCAAACTTAAAGCCTGAGCAAACAATTGATTACGAAATTGGTTTCCAACAAGTATTAACAAAAACATCGTCATTAAAAATCTCTGCATTTTACCGTGAACAACGCAATAATGTACAATTAATGAATGTGTTTGAAGCATTCCCGAATACTTATAGAACTTACGGAAACCGTGATTTTGGTACAGTAAAAGGTTTGACAGTTACGTATGATTTACGTAGAACAGGAAATATACGTATGACTGCGGCTTATACCTTACAGTTTGCTGACGGAACAGGTTCTGATGCAACTTCAGCTCAAAGTTTGTTAACAGGTCTTCAAACAGCAGGTTTGCCAAACTTGAGAAGTGTTTTCCCTTATTCATATGATCAACGTCATGCATTCGCTATTACGTTTGATTATCATTATGGTGAAGGAGCGGATTATAACGGACCTATGATTGGTGATGCTAAAATATTGGAAAATACAGGTTTAAATCTTGTAACAAATATTTATTCTGGATCTCCGTATACATCACAAACGAATATTACAGGAGATGCATTACAAAATCCAAATGCTTCAGGTATTTCAGGAACAGTTAATGGATCTCGTTTGCCTTGGCAGTATCGATTGGATTTAACAGTAGATCGATCTTTTGGCTTGAACTTCGGAAAAGAGGGTAAGAAGAAATCAGCATATTTGAATGTTTATCTTCGAGTTACCAACCTTTTCAATACAATGAACGTTCTTAGTGCATACAGAGCAACAGGGAACTGGAACGATGATGGGTACTTAGCTGCGGCTCAATACCAAACATCTATTCAGAATCAATTGGACGAACAGTCTTTTAGAGATTACTACAATATGAAAGTAGCTAACCCGTACAATATTAGTATTCCTAGAACTATACGTTTAGGGGTTAAGTTTGATTTCTAAGAAAAAATTAATTAAAGTATGAAACGAACATTTAAATACTTATCTCTTGCAATTACGATGTGTTTCGTTGGCGAAGCCAGCGCATATAATCATGATTTTGAGAAAAGTGGGAAATCAGGTGGTAAACCGAAGCCCACAGTAACAACAAAGGCTGCCAATTGTGCACCTGCTAATTACAGCAAAGTAATGGATTTTAACGACGTTAGTTGTCGTTTGGAAACCGGAGGTTTGTTGTTCTTAGACCGATCAAATAACCTCGCTACTTATACTGTTCCTAAGAAAAAAGGAAGTGAAACAGCTGTTACAGTAATTTATGCTGGAGCATTGTGGATGGGAGGACGAGATATTAATGGTCAGCTAAAATTGGCGGCAGTTAAATTCCGAAACGAAGGAAATGATTTTTGGCCTGGTCCGTTAACAGTGAATTTTGGGTCTGGTAATTTCAATCCGAATGCTCCTCAAGGTGATACAGCTAGACGTGATTATGGTGCTGGATCAATTATACCAGAAGAATGTCTCTTGTATGACAACATTTTTACCATTACTAAAGCTGGAGTAATTGGATTCATTACTTTTAATGAATGTACGACTGGTGATTGCCCTGCTCCATCCAATGAAACCTTGGCTCAAATCAATGCATGGCCAGGAAATGGAAATGCAAGTTTAGGTGAAGATCAATTTTTGGCTCCCTTCAAGGATCTAGATGATGACTTTGTTTATGAGCCTTCAGATGGTGAATATCCTTGGTACGATGATATCTTAGGACGTAATGACGTTCAATGTGGAGCGGATAGACGTGTTACTTTGTTTGGTGACGTTACTAATTGGTGGGTATTTAATGATAAAGGAAATATTCATACGGAATCACAAGGTGAACCAATTGGAATGGAAATTCATGCTCAGGCTTTTGCATTTGCAACAGATGATGAGATCAATAAAATGACTTTCTATAACTACGAGTTGATCAACCGAGGTACACAAACGTTGTATGATACTTACTTCTCCCAATACATTGATGCGGATTTAGGTAACTACAATGATGATTATGCTGGTTGTGATGTAACACGTGGATTGAGCTACATGTATAATGGCGACTTGAACGACGAACCAAATGCTGGTCGTCCAGGTTTTGGACAAAACCCTCCTGCAATTGGTGTTGACTTTTTCGAAGGTCCTTATCAAGATGCAGATGGATTAGATAATCCAGGACCAGTTGTTAATCCAGCTACGGGACTTTTAGTTATTCCTTCCGTTTCTAGTGCAATTGCTAATAAAGGGATTGTTTACCGTGGATTAGGTATTGGATATGGAGATACTATTGTAGATAATGAGCGTTACGGTATGCGTAACTTTACGATTTATACGGGTCAAAATGCACCAGCAGGACAATCTGATCCAACATCTTCTGTTCAGTTTTACAATTATATGCAAGGATTGTGGCAATTTGGCGACCAGTTGTATTATGGTGGTACAGGTTTCCCTGGAGCCCCTTGTGTTTCTTCAATCGAAACAAATTACATGTTCCCAGCAGATTCAGATACTTTACATTGGGCAACAGAGGGTCAAGATCCAGGATTTAACTGGTCTGAATTTGAGCCATGTGGATTGAATTCAACATCAAACCCATCTGGTGACCGTCGTTTTGTACAGTCAGCAGGACCGTTTACTTTAACGCCAGGAGCGGTAAATAACATTACGGTAGGGATTGTTTATGGGAGAAGCTTTCAGGGACAGATTTTCTCTTCCGTGAATGCTCTAAAAACAGCAGATACAAAAGCACAAGCATTGTTTGATTTGTGTTTCCGTATCTTGGAACCACCAACAGCACCTGTAATGACTTTCCAAGAAATGGGGAATGAGTTGATTATCATGTTAGATAATCCAAAAACATCCAATAACTTCAAGGAAAAATATACGGAAGAAGATTTAATTGGTATCGTTGACCCAGCAACAGGGGGAATTGTTTATGATAAATTCTATCGATTTGAAGGTTACCAAATTTATCAATTGAAAGATGCTCAGGTAGGTATTACAGATTTGGATGATGATCAGTTTGCACGTTTAGTAGCACAGTGTGATATTAAAAATGGAGTAAAACGCTTGATTAACTTTGAATTTGATGAGCAACTAGGTTATTCATTCCCAGTAGAGAAAGTAAATGGTACTGATGCAGGGATCAAGCATACCTTTAGAGTTACAGAGGATTTATTTGCTGCAGGAGATCGCCGCTTAGTTAACTTTAAAACGTATTACTATATCGCAGTAGCTTATGGTTACAATAGTTATAAAGCATATGATCCAAGTGATGCCCAATATTTAGATGGGCAGAAAAAACCATACTTACGTTCACGTATTAATGCAGATGGATCTACGTTGCAAGGAGTTCCAGCGGTTCCTCATAAGATAGCACCAGAAGCGGGCGGATCTATAGCAAATTCTATCTATGGTCAAACGCCACGTATTACGCGTCTAGACGGAACAGGAAATGGTTCTAGATCCTTGGAATTAACAACAGCATCTGAGGATGCGATTGTAGCTAATGGCTTCAAAGATAAATTGGAGTATGACTACAATGGCGGTCCAATCAATGTGAAAGTTGTTGATCCCTTAAATGTTGTAGGCGGTTACTTTGAGTGTAAATTCCGTAATTATGTTGGTGTTTCAGGAAATGGAATTACCGAGATTAAAGGAATTGACACATCTAGTTGGGTTATTAACAGGTATGATACAGAAGGGGGTAATTTATTGGATTCCGTAACATCGGATGTAACGATTAAACAAGGGAATGAGCAGGTAGTTCCCAAATGGGGAGTTTCGATTGAGATTTTCCAAGATAAGTACTACTACCCTGTAGCACCTAATTCAGCTTTTTATTTGTACACAGATCCCTTGTCTTCGTCGATTTCGTATTCAGATTCCACAAAGCGGTGGTTGGATTTTGTAGAAGATGATGCATCCTTGACACCACGAAACTGGTTAAGAACGGGGACTTATGCCCCTGTTCAAGCAACAGATTGTGATACTTGGGGAGGCGCGACTTATTTGAATCCATGTTGTTTCCAAGATGAGATAGGTCTTGATCCAAAGGAGAAGTACAACAAATTATTGGGTGGCGGAGTAGGTCCACACAAGTTGACAGGTTATCAATGTGATTTCATGCCATTGGCTTATCCGACAAATTATGGAGGAATACCGATTGCTCGTACTAATGCATCGATCAAATCGTTACCTAGCGTAGATATCGTTATGACTCCAGATAAGACAAAATGGACTCGTTGTGTGGTTGTAGAACTAGGTCGCGATGCGAATTTGAATCAAGGAGGAGGTTTACCAGGTCGTCCTCGGGCATCCGCATCAGTAGACAAGAATGGAAATCCTGACGGAACTCCAACTACAGGTATGGGTTGGTTCCCAGGTTATGCAATTGATTTGGAAACAGGCGCACGTTTGCACATGGCTTTTGGAGAGAATTCGTTCTTAGGAGGAGACAATGGAGCAGACATGGTTTGGAATCCATCAAGCAGACAGACAGACGGAAATGGGTTGTATGTAAATGGAGGTAACCAACCGATTTGGGTATTTGGAGTAAACATCAACAATGAGGGTTGTCCTTATTACGATGGCACGAACACGTGGGTTTACGATCAATTCCAAATAGCAACAAATACTTCCTACAAGAAATTGTATACAAGTTTGATGTGGATTGCTAACACGATTACAGCACCAGGTCATAGCGTTTTGGAGTCCACAGCACGATTGAAATTGCGAGTAAACAAGCAATATGCTGATTTTACAGCAACGGGACTTAATGGAGGTAAACCAATGTATTCTTGGTCGATGAATGATTTACAAACCACGACAGGAAGTAGAGATGCTTTGGCAAGCGCATTGGATTTAATCAATGTTGTTCCAAATCCTTACTATGCATTTTCTGAATACGAGCGAAACAGAGTTGATACGCGTGTTAAAATTGTAAACCTACCAGATCAGTGTACGGTAACAATCTACAACGTGAGTGGAAAAATGATTCGTCAGTATAAGAAAGACAATCCAGTAACAACGATTGACTGGGATTTGAAGAATTCTATCGGAGTTCCAATTGCAAGTGGAGTTTACTTGATTCATGTGGATGTTCCAGGAGTTGGAGAACGTATTGTTAAGTTCTTTGGTGGAATGAGACAAGTCGATTTAGAAACTATTTAATCAATTCTGTTAAGCAAAACATATGAAATCGATTAATAATATTATAAGATGTACAGCATTGGCTGGAGTAGTGATGAGCTACTCCAGTGTATTCGCTGGAAACGAAGATCGTGTTGGTTCGGCAGGTGCGACACAACTATTGGTTAATCCATGGGCAAGAAGTCTTGCTATTGGGGATGCAGGTGTTTCTCATGTTAATGGTTTAGAAGCAACATTTACCAATATAGCGGGTTTAGCATTTACTGATAAAACGCAGATTAAGTTTAACAGAACAAACTGGATGGGCAGTGCTGGTATTGCATTAAATGCAGCAGGTGTCGCACAAAGAATTTCAGCTTCTTCAGTTATAGCAGTCTCAATTCAATCTATGAATTTTGGAGATAATCTGATAACGACTGTGGATTTACCAGATGGAAATCAAGGTACTTTCTCTCCGAGAATGAACATATTTAATGTTGGATTTGCTCATAGCTTTTCCTCGAGTATTTATGGAGGAGTTAACTTCAAGGTTATTTCTGAAAGTATTTCGAATTTGAGAGCTACTGGAGTTGCATTCGATGCTGGTATCCGATATGTTACTGGTGAGCAAGACCAAATTAAATTTGGAATTGCTCTAAAGAATGTTGGTCCTGTAATGAAGTATAAAGGTGATGGGCTATCAGATCAAGTTAATATTTTGGCTACTGGTGGTATTGCAACTTTGGAGCAACGTTCTGCAACCTATGAATTACCTTCTTTATTGAATATTGGAGGATCTTATGATTTCAATATGAATGAAAAGAATAAGTTAATTCTAAGTGCAGCATTTACAGCTAATTCATTCCAAAAAGATCAATACCGTTTAGGTTTAGATTATGGAATGACATTAAATAGAGTAGCATTCAATATTCGTGCGGGTTATATTGCAGAGAAAGGAATTTTCAAAACAGAAAATCGTTCAAATGCATTGACTGGTTTAACGGCAGGTTTCTCTGCTGACGCTTTAGTTGGTAAAAATAAATCGGCTTTGGGATTGGAGTACGCAATGAGATTGGCTGGAGTATTTGGAGTAATTCATACATTTGGAGCTACTATTAGCATTAAATAAGCTCATTAGATTAATATTTTTATTTGAAACAGGAGAGTCAATTTGACTCTCCTGTTTTTTTTTGACTCAACTTGCACAGACCTCTATTTTAGCTTGCATATATTTAGACGAATTATCTTGAATTTCACCAACCATTTTTCCATTGTTTGCGTTCATCATAATATGAGAGAATCTAACCCATTCTTTACATGTGAACTTAATATTTTAAAGGGGGGCAAATTAATTTCCAAGTAAAAAATATTACTATGAAACGAACATTTAAATACTTATCTCTTGCAATTACGATGTGTTTCGTTGGCGAAGCCAGCGCATACAATTATGATTTTGAGAAAAGTGGGAAATCAGGTGGTAAACCGAAGCCCACAGTAACAACAAAGGCTGCCAATTGTGCACCTGCTAATTACAGCAAAGTAATGGATTTTAACGACGTTAGTTGTCGTTTGGAAACTGGAGGTTTGTTGTTCTTAGACCGATCAAATAACCTTGCTACTTATACTGTTCCTAAGAAAAAAGGAAGTGAAACAGCTGTTACAGTAATTTATGCTGGAGCATTGTGGATGGGAGGGAAAAACATTAATGGTCAACTAAAATTGGCGGCAGTTAAATTCCGAAACGAAGGAAATGATTTTTGGCCTGGTCCGTTAACAGTGAATTTTGGGACTGGTAATTTCAATCCGAATGTTCCTCAAGGTGATGCTACAACACGTAATTCTGGTGTTGGTGCGATTACACCAGAAAGCTGTCTCTTGTATGACAACATTTTCACAATTACTAAAGCTGGAGTAATCGGATTTATTGTTTGGAATGAATGTACGACGGGTGATTGTCCAGAACCATCCAATGAAACCTTGGCTCAAATCAATGCATGGCCAGGAAATGGAAATGCAAGTTTAGGTGAAGATCAATTTTTGGCTCCTTTCAAGGATTTAGATGATGACTTTGTTTATGAGCCTTCAGATGGTGAATATCCTTGGTACGATGATATCTTAGGACGTAATGACGTTCAATGTGGAGCGGATAGACGTGTTACCTTGTTTGGTGACGTTACCAATTGGTGGGTATTTAATGACCAAGGAAATAGTCATACGGAATCACAGGGTGAACCAATTGGAATGGAAATTCATGCTCAGGCTTTTGCATTTGCAACAGATGATGAGATCAATAAAATGACTTTCTATAACTACGAGTTGATCAACCGAGGTACACAAACCTTGTATAATACTTACTTCTCCCAATACATTGATGCAGATTTAGGAAATAATGCAGATGATTATGCTGGTTGTGATGTAACACGTGGATTGAGTTACATGTATAATGGTGATTTGCTTGACGAACCAAATGGAGGTCGTCCAGGTTTTGGACAAAATCCTCCGGCAATTGGTGTTGACTTTTTCGAAGGTCCTTATCAAGATGCAGATGGGCGAGATAATGTGGGGCCTGTATTTGACTCTATTTCAAATAAATGGGTTAGTCCAACTGTATCTCAGGCATTATTGGATACGGGTATCGTTTACAGAGGACTTGGACTAGGTTATGGTGATGGAATTGCTGATAATGAGCGCTACGGTATGCGTAACTTTACGATTTATACAGGGAATCTTGCACCAATAGGGCAAGCAGATCCAACATCTTCTGTTCAGTATTACAATTATATGCAAGGATTGTGGCAGTTAGGAGATCCATTGTATTATGGAGGTACAGGTTTCCCAGGCGCTCCATGTGTTTCTTCAACAATCCGAACAAATTATATGTTCCCAGCAGATTCAGATACTTTGCATTGGGCAACAGAGGGTCAAGATCCAGGAGCGAGCTGGTCTGAATTTGAGCCATGTGGATTGAATTCAACATCAAACCCATCTGGTGACCGTCGTTTTGTACAGTCAGCAGGACCATTTACTTTAAAACCAGGAGCGGTAAATAACATTACGGTAGGGATTGTTTATGGAAGAAGCTTTCAGGGACAGATTTTCTCTTCCGTGAATGCTCTAAAAACGGCAGATACAAAAGCACAAGCATTGTTTGATTTGTGTTTCCGTATCTTGGAACCACCAACAGCACCTGTAATGACTTTCCAAGAAATGGGGAATGAGTTGATTATCATGTTAGATAATCCAAATACGTCCAATAATTTCAAGGAGGGATATACCGAGACAGATTTAATTGGAATCGTTGATCCTAATGGACCTGGAGATACCTTGCCAAATGGCAATCCAATTATTTACGACAAAGACTATCGATTTGAAGGTTACCAAATTTATCAATTGAAAGATGCTCAGGTAGGTATTACAGATTTGGATGATGATCAGTTTGCACGTTTAGTAGCACAGTGTGATATTAAAAATGGAGTAAAACGCTTGATTAACTTTGAATTTGATGAGCAACTAGGTTATTCATTCCCAGTAGAGAAAGTAAATGGTACTGATGCAGGGATCAAGCATACCTTTAGAGTTACAGAGGATTTATTTGCTGCAGGAGATCGCCGCTTAGTTAACTTTAAAACGTATTACTATATCGCAGTAGCTTATGGTTACAATAGTTATAAAGCATATGATCCAAGTGATGCCCAATATTTAGATGGGCAGAAAAAACCATACTTACGTTCACGTATTAATGCAGATGGATCTACGTTGCAAGGAATTCCAGCGGTTCCTCATAAGATAGCACCAGAAGCGGGCGGATCTATAGCAAATTCTATCTATGGTCAAACGCCACGTATTACGCGTCTAGACGGAACAGGAAATGGTTCTAGATCCTTGGAATTAACAACAGCATCTGAGGATGCGATTGTAGCTAATGGCTTCAAAGATAAATTGGAGTATGACTACAATGGCGGTCCAATCAATGTGAAAGTTGTTGATCCCTTGAATGTTGTAGGCGGTTACTTTGAGTGTAAATTCCGTAATTATGTTGGTGTTTCAGGAAATGGAATTACCGAGATTAAAGGAATTGACACATCTAGTTGGGTTATTAACAGGTATGATACAGAAGGGGGTAATTTATTGGATTCCGTAACATCTGATGTAACGATTAAACAAGGGAATGAGCAGGTAGTTCCCAAATGGGGAGTTTCGATTGAGATTTTCCAAGATAAGTACTACTACCCTGTAGCACCTAATTCAGCTTTTTATTTGTACACAGATCCCTTGTCTTCGTCGATTTCGTATTCAGATTCCACAAAGCGGTGGTTGGATTTTGTAGAAGATGATGCATCCTTGACACCACGAAACTGGTTACGAACGGGGACTTATGCCCCTGTTCAAGCAACAGATTGTGATACTTGGGGAGGCGCGAGTTATTTGAATCCATGTTGTTTCTCCGATGAGATAGGTCTTGATCCAAAGGAGAAGTACAACAAATTATTGGGTGGGGGAGTAGGTCCACACAAGTTGACAGGTTACCAATGTGATTTCATGCCATTGGCTTATCCGACAAATTATGGAGGAATACCGATTGCTCGTACTAATGCATCGATCAAATCGTTACCTAGCGTAGATATCGTTATGACTCCAGATAAGACAAAATGGACTCGTTGTGTGGTTGTAGAACTAGGTCGCGATGCGAATTTGAATCAAGGAGGAGGTTTACCAGGTCGTCCTCGGGCATCCGCATCAGTAGACAAGAATGGAAATCCTGACGGAACTCCAACTACAGGTATGGGTTGGTTCCCAGGTTATGCAATTGATTTGGAAACAGGCGCACGTTTGCACATGGCTTTTGGAGAGAATTCGTTCTTAGGAGGAGACAATGGAGCAGACATGGTTTGGAATCCATCAAGCAGACAGACAGACGGAAATGGGTTGTATGTAAATGGAGGTAACCAACCGATTTGGGTATTTGGAGTAAACATCAACAATGAGGGTTGTCCTTATTACGATGGCACGAACACGTGGGTTTACGATCAATTCCAAATAGCAACAAATACTTCCTACAAGAAATTGTATACAAGTTTGATGTGGATTGCTAACACGATTACAGCACCAGGTCATAGCGTTTTGGAGTCCACAGCACGATTGAAATTGCGAGTAAACAAGCAATATGCTGATTTTACAGCAACGGGACTTAATGGTGGAAAACCAATGTATTCTTGGTCGATGAATGATTTACAAACCACGACAGGAAGTAGAGATGCTTTGGCAAGCGCATTGGATTTAATCAATGTCGTTCCAAATCCTTACTATGCATTTTCTGAATACGAGCGAAACAGAGTTGATACGCGTGTTAAAATTGTGAACTTACCTGATCAGTGTACGGTAACAATCTACAACGTGAGTGGAAAAATGATTCGTCAGTATAAGAAAGACAATCCAGTAACAACGATTGACTGGGATTTGAAGAATTCTATCGGAGTTCCAATTGCAAGTGGAGTTTACTTGATTCATGTGGATGTTCCAGGAGTTGGAGAACGTATTGTTAAGTTCTTTGGTGGAATGAGACAAGTCGATTTAGAAACTATTTAATCAATTCTGTTAAATAGAATGATCCTATTTGGCTTAAAAAACAAGTTAAAATAAGAGAAATGATATTGTTTCGATAGATAAAAAAACATATATTTGTTGTAACAGGAGAGTCCATTGGGCTCTCTTGTTGTTATTTATAGCTTATAACAGAATAAAAGATTATGTCAGATTTCGCATATTATACAGAAGAAGGCCTTAAGAAGTTGAAGGATGAATTGCATGAAATGAAAACAGTTCAACGTCCGCGTATATCAGAACAAATTGCTGAAGCAAGAGATAAAGGAGATTTATCAGAGAATGCTGAGTATGATGCAGCAAAAGAAGCTCAAGGGTTGTTGGAAATGAAAATTTCAAAGATGGACGCATTGTTATCCAAAGCTAGAATCATTGATAATTCAATCATGGATAATTCAAAAGTGTTGATTTTGTCTTGTGTGAAGATAAAAAATGTCAACAACGGGATGGAAATGGAATACACGATTGTTGCAGAAAGCGAAGCTGATTTGAAATTAAAGAAAATATCAATCGATTCTCCTATCGGAAAAGGTCTCCTTGGTAAGAAAGTAGGTGATGTAGCTGATGTTCAAACACCAAATGGAATCGTGAAGTTTGAAGTAATGGATATCACAAGGTAATGGCAACCATCTTTTCAAAAATCATTTCAGGGGAAATACCTTGCCATAAAATTGCAGAGAATGAGAACTTCTTAGCATTTTTAGATATTATGCCTTTGAGAAAAGGACATGCTTTGGTTATCCCCAAAAAGGAAATAGATTATATTTTCGATATGGAGGATGATGAACTTGCTGATATGATGATTTTTGCAAAATCGATTTCTCATAAAATTAAAAAAGTGTTTCCTTGCCGCAAAATTGGGGTGACAGTTATTGGTTTGGAGGTTCCACATGCACACATTCATTTGATTCCAATAAACGGAATAGCCGATATGAATTTTGCACAAGAAAAAATGACTTTGAGTAACGAAGAGTTGGCTCAAATTGCACAAGATATTCAAAACGCATAATTAATGAAGGGAAATATCTGGTATATTTTCTTATTCCTCCTTATTGGTTTTTCTTGTTCTGAATCGCAGAAAACAATACGTGTTTTATTTGTAGGTAATAGCTATACCTACCGAAACAACATGCCGAAGCTTTTTGAGGAAATTGCAAAGTCAAAAGGGGATGATATTTCAGTGACACACATAACAAGGGGTAAATACACCTTTTATCTTCAAGCAAAACGAAAAAAGCTCGAACGTGCACTTCGAAAAGAGAATTGGGATGTCATTGTGTTGCAAGGTTCCTCTAGAGATATGCTAAGAGATTCTGTTCGATTTAAAGAAAAAACTTTTCCTGCTTTAGATAAACTATTAGGGTTAATTCACACAACTCAAAAACAAGCCAAGGTTTATTTTTATATGACTTGGCCTTATAAAAATGGGGATAGAAAAATAAAGCGCTTTGCTAATCCTGACTCAATGCTAATGGCTGTTTCAGATGGATATTCTAATCTTAGAAACAGGTATAAAACCCCCGTTATTCCAGTGGGAAAAGTTTGGAGGGCATATAGTTTAAAGTACCCAAAATCAAACTTGTATGTGAGAGACAACTCTCATCCGTCTTATTCAGGATCATACTTAGTTGCGTGTACGATGTATTCCGTAATTATTGGAAAAAGTCCTGTTGGAGCTAGTAATGTTTCTATTTATGACAATACTGAATACAGTCAGATTCAGTATTTTATAGGAAAAGAATTTAAGACAAAAGACTTTAATTTTTTTTTGAAAGATTCCATTTAATCAATCAGATATTATTTCGTTGAATTTCCCCTCTTTACCTTATTGGATACAGTGATAATTTTCTTCAACTTAAAGTTGTTGCAATTTTGCCTCATGTGAAGAGTTACGGTGTAAGTTCCTGTCGTTTTGTAATAATGTTTCGGATTCTTTTTAGTCGATGTTATTCCATCTCCAAAATCCCAATAATAGTCGCCTTTATTGTTGCTTACATTTGTAAACTGTGCAGCCAACCAATTTTCCTTAACCTTAAAATCAAGTATTGGGGTTTCTTTAATGTTAAATACCCTTGTTTGATTCAGTTTATAGAGATTCAAATTTTTCAATACAATTGCTGCAGCCGTTTGCTCAATGACCTTCCAGTAGGTACTATCTACTCGTTTTGGTGCTGTTCCACCAACAGGAGACTCTTTGAAAATAGACGTATATGCGGTGCAGGCAGCTGTAAAACTACCTAATGCATTTGGGTGATAACGATCTGTAAAATATAAGTCAATGGTAGGATGCATTTCACGGATATTCTTCCAAACCATTCCAACAGGAATAAGAGGATAATTTAAGGAATCACTCATTAGCATATATCCATTGGAAATACGTTGTTGCATTTTTTCGTAGGTGTCATTTGCAGGCTGTTCTGGATATCCTTTTTCATATCCCCAAGTCATGTAAAAGTAAATTTGAGCACATGGGCTTGTTTTGAGCAGACTATCAATGAGTATTTTGGCATATGGAATAGATTCTGTGCGTATCACAGAGCTGTCCTCAGCAAATTCACGCGAAAAGCCTTGGATTAAGACATAATCCCATTTGCGTCTTTTCATTTTAGCATAAGTACTAGGTCGTTCACTATGTGCTTTTAAAGTACTTCCACTTACCGCAATGGAATCCGCATAAACGTTTTTACCTAACGAATTTGCTAAGTGTTCGAAAATCTTAGGCATATTATTCATATGCGTAAAACTATTTCCAATAAATAAGACATTCGTCGGTTGTTGGGCTACACAACAGCCCGTCAAAAAAGAAAAAAATAGAGCTAATTTATTCATTTAGACGTTTTTTTCGTTTCGGGTAAAAAATCCCAAAGACTTTGTAATAAGTTTCTGTTAATGGTTCAATATACTTCACCATGAATACAAATACAGTAATGAAAAATGCTGAAATTGAGATTGCTACCCATGGATCAAATTGACGATGATACCATGCTGATGGATCAAGGCCTATGCCAATAATTCCACCGTAAAGAATAATCACATGAACAATGTATACGGGGAAAGTCGTTTGACCCATTTTCAGGAATAAAGGAGCATTGATTTTAAAGTTAGCATCGACAAGCATCAACGTTCCTAAAAGTATTGCAACCTGCCCCATTCGGGCAAATCCTGTTGTGTTGTTTTCAAAGCAGCCATGCCCTGTTAATCCAATCCAATCAGTCAATTGATCTAATTCATGAAAGAGTGATTGACCGACAATATTGAAGAACAAACCGATAAGAATAAATGTGATTCCAAACCACCATTTACGAACATTACGTTCAAATTGTCTGATAATTGCTCCAATCATTCCCCCCATCAATACATAACCGGAATAACGCACGAAACTGAAATCAGAAAATTGACCATAAATCATGTTTTGAACGAATTTAGGAGCCCCACTAGGAATAAATGCACTTGGATCTTTCGCAGTTTTGATTCCTTCAGATACTCCATACAATTTGATGTGTTCTTTCAAGTATCCATAAATAACAAAAATGACCAATGCTGCAATCAAATAGTATAGATAAAGAGGTCCTTTTTTGATGAGCTTATAAATTCCAAAAACTAAAAGCAGGAAGAAAATTCCGAATCCGATTGACTGTAGAACATGAAATGCTTGAAACCAATCTAAATGATATACAAAACCGCGTGTTCCACCTTTGAATAAATCTTCGAACCCGTAGTACGTGTCTCGAGCAAAAGTAATCAGGTCAAATTGAATGAAATACCCCCAAAATAAAAGCATTCTCACCCGTCCAAATCCTTTTTTTACACGTTCGTTTTGAAAGAAAGGCTCGTCTGTAGATCGACTTAATAAATAGATAAATACAACACCTGTTACCGCAAAGAATAGAGGAGAGGTAAGTCCGTGAAGATTGTGCCAAAAACTGAAAAGCCAATTGTTGTCATCGCGGTATCTATCTGCCAAAGCAGAACCTGTGAAATGGCCCTCAAGCATCATTAGAATGGCAATAGAGCGTGCCATATCTATAAACTTTAACCGAGGACGAGCCGCTAATGGCAGCGAACCATTTTCTAGTGACATAGTTTGAATTTACGAGCAAAGATACATTTTATCCCGATTTCTATAGGGATTCAAATCAATAAATTCTACTTAGGTGTTTCTCCTAACACCATTAGCTTAATGGGAGTTGGATATCCTTCAAAATAAATGAGAATGTGGAAGGAGAAAATGCCATCAGGGAGCTTTTTGATAGAAGTTGCTTGAATCACCGAATTTCCTTTGGGTGAAATACTTTGGTTGAAGGTGAAATTCAGGTAATCGCCTTCTGTTTTGATGGCACTAATCTTTAAATTTTTCGCATGATTGTTGTACACCGAAAATTGAATTTTTTGCTCCGTTTGTTGAATTTTACCTAGAGTAATGACGTTTGGAAGGCAATCCACAAAGAAGAATATGGAGTCCGTTTCTAGATAGCTCACACTTTGGATTTCAATTTTCCGCTCTCTTGCAGCTGCTCTAGAAAAAACGGAATTTTTCACGTCATTTGGATTGTCACTCGTAATCTGATTGGCTGTGTATTCGCCAAATGGAACTCCTGCAAGTTCCAATTTTCCTCCATTGGACGATGTGCCGTCTAAATAAGGCGCAAAAATACCGTTGTCATAAACGCGTAAATAATTATTCAATGACATGATACGTCTTTGAGTTAGAGCTACGTTGTATTCCGTTTTCGCTAAGGGAGAAGCAAATCCGCGTACGTTCAAACGAATTTGAAATCCTTTTTGTAATTCCTCTAAAAGCAAATTTTGAAATAAGGTCAAATCTTTCACTCCTTGCTCTACATATTGTAGGAAGAAACTTTCAATGTCTTCTTCTGCCTCAACAATTTTTTCGCCACTCAATCCTTTTGCATATTCCTTTCTATATTCGGGGAGCATGGCAATGTAATCGTTATAACTACTGATGTAATTGACCTTTGTTGTTGGTTCTTTGGAACGCGGATCAGGAACGTCATTATGGAAGTAAAGAGTTACGGGTAAGCGTTTATTCAACTCCGCCAAGGTTTCTTTTTTCGTTTCTGGAATGATAATTCGAGGGTGTTTGAATCCGAAAATGTCGCTGCAACACGTTGGATTTTTTACGTATTGAACTCCAATTCGATTACTTGAAACGTACATACTGTCTCTGTCTTCGAAATAGTACAAATCATTTGCAGAACTATTAATCGGAATCCCCAAATTTTGAGGTTCTCCAAATCGGCCATTTTTAAGTTCCAAATAGAATACATCGTATCCACCAAAGCCATCGTACCAGGAAGAGGAGAAGTACAAGCGTTTCTTTTCGGCATTGTAAAAGGGACTAATATCGTTGTCTAATGAGTTCGCGGCATTCAAAGCCCTTACTTTTGAGAATTGATTTCCATTGTTTTTGATGATGGAGTAGTACAAATCCATTCCTCCTTTCCCGTCTTCTCGGTTGGAGGAAAAGATCAACCATTCTTCATTTTCAATCACTGCGATGACTGGAGTTGTATTATTTGTTCCTGGTTCATTGATGATTTCTCCCAAGGGATTTGGATTGGACCATTTGCCGTTTTGGAAAGATGAAACCCAAATTTGACAATTAAATTGACTTTCATTTCCTCCGCAATTGCTGTAATAGAATCGCTTTCCATCTGGAGAAAAACAGCCATTTCCTGTATTTACATCCGCTTTGTTGAGGGTTTCTAATAATCCAGGATTAACTTCTTTCAAACTGTCTTTCCAAGCGGTAAAATAAAGGCGGTTTTTATAATTATCATCCAGCATTTCTTCCCCTACATTTTCCTTTTTACTGCGCATGGAAGAGAGTACAAACTGTCCTTGAGAAACAGTATGTCCAAATTCTGAATTGACGGTATTTAATCCCTTTGGAAGTTCTATTTCCTCCAAGTCTAAAGTGTCTTTTAGTGCTGTTTGTGCCCATAAACACGATTCCAATTCCCGCTTTGATTTCAGGTAATTGTAGGTTCGTTTGTCTTTGGCATATTTCTTTTTAGCTCGTTTAAACAATTCAATAGCTTCTGCGTAATGACCATTTTGCTTCTCCATCAATGCCCATTGCAACAAACTAGATGGGTAAATGGCAGTTTCTTCCTTTTCGTATACTTTTTTGTAATAATAACTTGCCTTGCGGTAATCCTTGTATGCTCGCAGGGATTCTGCATATTTCCAAAGAATACTCACACTGTTGGAATCGAGTTCCAGCGCTTTTTCATAGTATTGAAGCGCATAGATATAATCTCCTTTAGCATATTGCTCATCCGCAAAATCCAAATACTTGCCCAATAAATTTTGACCAAAGCTAGAAAATGAAATGAGTGCAAAAAAGACTAAATATAATCTGGGCATACGCGGTGAATGACTTTTTTGGGTTTGAAACGAGTAATGATATATTCTGCTGAAATCTCTAATCCGCCACGAGCGGTACTTGCTGGAATTAACTTGGAAATATTGGTATCGTAACTAATTGCAACCGACCAGTTTTGAATGGCTAGACCAACACGAACAACCACGGCGTCTCGGGAGCGAAACCACAATCCACCATCAACTGCTCGGTAAGTTCCTAATTTGTTTATTAAGGTGTAGCGAATTTGTGATCCTAGAATGAGCTCTCGGTATTTTCCTTGAATATTAAATCCAATTCCTGGTACAATTGCAAGTTCTCTTGTAAGTGCATGATCTACTTGAGAAAAAACACTAACTCGAATATCACGAAGTACTTTTGAACCGTAAAAACCTTGATTTGGACGGTTTAGATTATGCCCACTCAGTCCAGTTTTAATGGAATTATGTTTCCCGTAATAGAAAGAATGGACAACTCCTGCGGCACTTGTTACATTTGCTCTACTATCGTTTTGATAGGCTTCATTGGTTGGTAAGCTTGCATCGAAAATGAGTCCGTTAAATTGATTATCGAAATAGAACTTATCCATATTGACCTTTCGATAATTTAATCCAACTTGAATTCCAACACTCAGCGTTTGCGATGAATCACTGGTTAATTTCAAGTTTTTAGCAATACTTCCAAGGAATTCCATTGTTTGGTAAAATCCATCACCAACATTGTCGTGAAAGAAGAGTGCTCCAAAATTAATTCCTTTCTTTTTCCATTTCATATCACCAGCAAAAGCAAAGGTTTGGAAAGGGACAGTTACGCTTCTCCATTGATCTTTGTAATTACCAGTGAGCCGGATGTCTCCAGCGAATAAACCAGTGTTAGCCGGATTTTGATAAATTGGTTGACGGTTCAAATGAGAAAAATGAATGTCTTGAGCAAATAAGCTAAAACTACATGCCAATCCGAAAAATCCTGTAAGTAGGTATGAGTATCCTTTTCTCATTAAATCAAATATACAATAAAATCAATGAAGGGTCAACTTCAATCAACTAATGAATAGAAGATGAATTAAATTGGGTAATTTCGTTAGAATGAAAGGGAAGTATTTTTTTATCATAAGTTTTGTACTGTTGCTTTGTTCATTTAAAGGCGATGGATTAATTGAAACAGTCTATCCTGATTTATTAGGAGACTACGAATTTTACAAATCGGTTGCAGACCGCTCTGTTTCTTTTGCGAAAGACGACACGAATCAATTTACAATTGTGATTAACAAAAAAGACCAAATTATCTTCAGTAAAAATGGTAAGAAGGAGCGCAAGATGAAATTTTCAAGAACTAAAATGCCTTTTTTGGATGATCCCAATCACATTCTTTTTGGAATAAATAATAGTTACGAGCCGTTGTTTTATAAAGCAGACACCATTGTTGTTCAAAGTTATCCGATTGAATATCAGGATAACTACTTCATTAAGAAAAAAAGTTAAGGTCTTTGAAGTGTAATGGTGTTTTTAGATTCAGAGAAGAAATAGGTTCCGTTTTTATACTTCACTTTTCGCTTGATTGTTCCTTTGTCTGAAACGAATAAAACGGTATTGTTTGCCCCCACAAATTCCTTTGGAACGGTGAATAAATTTTCATCGAGATTAATGATGAAATACTTGGGTAAATTTTTCGGAGTAACCTTTTCACGGAGTGTAATTGCATAGGTAATTTGATGGTCTTCTTTTTTTAAAATGTGTTCCCCAAGAACAGGAGTTCTAACAGCAAAGTTTGTTTCGATTTTTTGTTGAATGGACTTTGTTAGTATAAAAGAAGCTTTTGTAGTAACTGTTGCTTTTTTAGGATGATAAGAAATTAAGGGGGTATTCTTCTTTACGTTATCATCAGTGTGGGCATATACTTTTGTAATGAAACCATCTTCTTTGCTTACTTGAAAGTAGTTTTTGATTGAAAGTTCTTTCTTTATAATTGTTTGATAAATTTCTTGGATTTGCGTCTTTTCAATAAATTCAGCCTCCTCTTTATATTCAATTTTAGGGAAATTAGGCATTAATTTGTCGGGGCTAAGTTTGTTTGCAAAATCACGCCATTTTTTCTCAATAGCCTGCAAAGATTTCGGAGCGTTATTGAAAGCATTTGTTATTTCATCTTTTAAAGTTTCCTTTTCACCACTGATTTCAACAAAAGCATCGTAATCATCAAATTGAACGATGAGACTGTTTTTTTTGAGTTCAGGATTTTCCAACAGACGTTCCAATTTACCAGTTCTTTGTGCTAAAATGATTCGCTCTGGAATGTCGAAATCTAAGAATACAGTATCTCTTTGCTGATTTCCAGAAAGTGTTAGTCTATTGGGAGTTTTCTCATTAGAACCATTTTCGTCTTCTGTAGAACACGCTGAAAGATTCAATAGAATAGGTAAAAAGACAATAAATTGACAAAATTTCATACCGTGCTTTTCATAAAGATACAACCTAAATTTAGAATAGTTCATGAATTGTGAATAGTTGAAGAATGAATGTTAATAACTTAGTTAACATTTAAGTAACATGTTGTGAAAAAAGGAGCTTCTTCCCACCTAAATTTGTAAGAACGATATAATGCAGGCCTATGCTAGGGACACTATTAAAAAAGAGATTGTCAGACACACAATTAGCGAATGTTTTCTTAAATGGAATCTTCGAAATAGTCGACAATGGATTTGTTGAGGTTGCAGATCTAATTAATGAGGATTTAGCGTTTGTTTCTTCGCCTTCGATTCCGGTTGAACGCAATGGACAATTCACAATGATAGTTGTCGTTGCGAATATTTCATCTTTAGAAACAACTTTTGAAACCGTTCAAGCAACTCGGATTGAGAAAATCATTTTTGAACAAATGGGTTCTTTGATGGGGGTATCTGCTGTTGATGCAGAATCGAAAGTTAGAGAATATCAGAAATTTATGCAGCGAATCAACCATCCTTCAAAAAATATGGTTTATGCGATGTCTAAAGCAGTATTCCAAAAATATGATTTGAATGATTTTCAAGATGAATACTTCAAACGCTTACAATCACCCAATCCGCTATTCCTCAAACGAATGGATCAAATCATGATTAACTTCCTGTGGGATTGGGATTCCTTCTTTAAGAAATACAAAATTGATGAATAAATGAAATCCCGGAAATCCGGGATTTTTTGTTTATGGGGCTTTCCTCTGAGGTGAACTCAACCGATTTTTGATTGTGAATCAAGGAATAAAACTTGAAACCTCTTACAAACGGTTTAAGAGGTTTGAGTGTAGTTGATACTTTTTTGCTAAAATAATATAGCTTTACAAAATGAATATATTTTACTTAAATAATTATATTTCAATTGTTTAAGTTTTTTTATTTTTTTTATTTTTCAGTTTTTATTTTCATTAGCTTCTAATTTTATCGATTTTAAAGGAAAAATATATACTAAGCAATTAACTATATCTTTTTTTGAGATGCATTCATTTTTTTGTCTCTTAGCTGTGCTATCCAAGTTATTAACGAAAATTCAAAAGAGAAATGAAACATCTACTACTTTTTGGAGCTATCTCATTCTGTATGAGTTCTGTTTTTGGACAAGGGCTCCCATCTTATGAAGGTGGGTTAAAAGTGAAATTAAGCGAAGACGGATCAAAATATATCCGATTCATAACTTGGCATCAGGTTTATTTAAAATACAATCAGAATAACGATGGAAGTACTCTTGCGGGGAAACCAATCAATGAATCGTATGATATTGCTTTAAGACGGTCTAGATTCTTAACGTATTCTCAATTAGGTGATCGGTTTTTGATTTTAACCCATTTTGGAATTAATAATCAAAATACGTTTAGTGGAGGTGTTTCGTCTGTAAATGGAAAGAAGCCCCAAATGTTCTTGCATGATGCATACGTTGAATACACTGTTTTTAAACGTTTTTTAAACATTGGTGGAGGATTGCATTACTGGAATGGAGTTTCCAGGATGGCAAATACCAGCACCTTAAATTTCTTAGGACAAGATGCTCCGATTTTCAATTGGTACAATATTGATAAAAGCGATCAGTTTGGACGCTATTTGGGTGTGTTTGCAAAAGGGAAAATAGGTAAGTTGGATTATCGTGTATCCGCAAATGATCCTTTTCAAGCGAATGAAGCGAAAGCGATAGCCACAAACGTTTCTGATTACAATCCTTATAATCGTTCTTGGAGTACGGCTGGATATTTTAACTACGCATTTTTGGAAGAGGAAAGTAACTTGCTTCCTTTTATGGTTGGAACATATTTGGGTACAAAGAAGGTGTTCAATATCGGAGTAGGATTTGATCATTGGAAAGATGGTATGTGGCACCGAAATGACGCAGGAGATACCGTGACTCAAGATCAACTTCAACTTGGAGCGGATGTGTTTTTGGATATGCCTTTGTCTAAAAGGAAGGATGCAATTACTTTTTATGGAAGTTACTACAATTACAATTTTGGAAAAGACTATGTAAGACACATTGGAATATTAAATACCGCAGATGGAGGTGGTGCTTTGCGGGGAAATGCTTTACCAACTCTTGGAACAGGACAGATATTTTTCGGACAGGTTGGTTATTTGTTACCCGAATTTAAAATGAAAACTCGTTTTCAAGTGTGTGGATCGTTTTCACATGCTCGATTTGTTGGGCTGCGCAATGCAGCAGATAATTTAGTGCCTGTAAATACGCTAGACGCAGGATTGAATATTTATTTAGCAGGACATCATTCGAAGGTGACACTGAACTATCGGGCACGTCCTGATTTTACAAACATAGAAAGTGTGAATTATAAAAATGAGGTAACTATTCAATTGATGGTTTACCTATAAATTGATGTATCTTTCAGATAAACGAAAAAGATGGATAAACGTAAAATTCAAACGAGCTACTTTTTGCTTGGGTTACTTGGTTTCGTTTTGTTTAATTATCCAATCATTCATTTGATGGAAGGAAAAGTTTGGTTGGGAATTCCGGCTTTGCTGATTTATTTCTCTGGGGTAGTGTTATGCATCAGTGTGGTCGGTTTTCTCATTGCCAAACGAATTAAAGAATGAAAAACAAGTTCAAAGTTGAAAGAGTTTAAACGTTCAAAGAGGATTAATTTGAACCCTTTTAATTGATTGAACTATTTTTCATGTAAAATGAAAAATTAAATGAGTGGCTTAATTGTTTTAGTCATAGTGGCGTATCTAGCAATGCTGTTTTTCGTGGCATATAGGATAGATGCGTCTACTAGATTGAGATTGAGAGTTGCGAATTCCCCCACTATTTACGCGCTTTCCTTGGCTGTTTATTGCACCGCATGGACATTCTTTGGAAGTGTAGGAGGAGCTTCAGCGTATAATATTCAATTCCTCACTATTTATATTGGCCCAGTTATCTTGATGCCGTTTTTGTGGTTCATTTACCGCAAGTTTATTCGTATCTCGAGAGCTCAGGGAATTTCATCGCTTTCTGATTTTATTGCCAATCGCTACGATAAAAGTATTGGCTTGAACCGTTTAGTAGCTATTCTTTTAATGTTGGGAATTATTCCCTACATCGCACTTCAAATTACGGGAATTGATAAGGCTATCGAAACAATCGTGACTAACAATGGAACGGAGCAGAATGATTGGCTGAGTTACGTTGATACCAGCTTTTTAGTGACACTCGGATTGGGGTATTTCATCATAATCTTCACTACGAAACGCTTTCAAGAAAAAGAACAAAATACAGGATTAGTTGGTGCAATTGCGCTTGAATCCATTGTGAAATTGATTGTTTTTTTATTCTTCGGAGTTTACATTGTTTTGTATGCAAGTGATAAGCCACAATTGTTTGCAGATTTTGATGCAAGTAAGTTAAAGTTGAATCCGAATAATGATTATGGACAGTGGTTTGGAATGATATTTTTATCCGCTTTGGCCTTTTTGTTTTTACCACGTCAGTTTGAATTGGGTGTGGTTACGGCAGCAAATGAACGAAAAGTAAAAAGAGCTATTTGGATGTTTCCAATTTATTTGTTGTTGATCAATTTATTTGTAATTCCAATTGCTATTGTTGGGAATAATATGTTTGCTGGACATAAAATGAATCCCGATATGTACATGCTTTCTATTCCGATTCATTTGAATAATGGATGGATGGCTTTGTTGGTTTTGTTGGGTGGATTCTCTGCTGCAAGTGGAATGATTATCGTTGCAACACATGCTTTGAGTAAAATGGTTTCGAATGCTATTCTGATGCCAAGTTTTATCAATAATCGCTTCGTTTTGAATCGTTTTAAGGATCGAAATCACAAAATCCCCGTGTTTTTTAGACGCTTGAGCATTTTTGTGGTATTGCTATTGGCGTATTTGTATCACAAGTTAGTTGTTGCAGACTTCACGTTAATTTCCATTGGATTAGTTTCATTTGTAGCTGTTGCACAATTTTCTCCAGCTATTCTTGGAGGAATTTTTTGGAAATTGGGGAATAAATATGGTGCAATTATTGGAATTTCCCTGGGTTTTTCTGTTTGGTTGATTTTTTTGATTGGACCTACCATTCTAAATTTAAACGTACATGGGGTGTTTGGAACTGGACATCATTCTATTCGCCCAGAAGGTGATTTGATCACTACCGTTTTATTTTGGAGTTTGTTGTTGAATACGTTGGGCTACATTGCAGGATCTATTTTGACGAAGCAAACTGCTTTGGAGCAAAATCAAGCAACACTTTATGTAGATATCATGAATTATTCCACAGAGGTGGATTCAGGAGTGGTTTGGAAAGGAACGGCCTTTTTTCCAGATATTAAATCGCTTTTGTCACGATTTTTAGGCGAACGAAGAGTAACTGCTGAATTGAATCATTTTGCGCAAAAGCAAGGAATTAATTTGGAAGATCAGGATGAATTGGATTCGAGATTGATTGGGTATTCGGAGAAAATGTTAAGTCCGATTGTGGGCGCTTCTTCTGCTAAAATTTTGATTTCATCGGTGGTGAAGGAGGAAAAGTTATCAATGGAAGATGTGGTGAATATTTTGGAAGAATCTCAAAAAATCATTGCGGTAAACAAAGAATTACAGCAACGCACAGATGAGTTAAAACGCGTTTCTGAAGCTTTGAAATTGGCCAATTTCAGAATGAAAGAAAATGATTTGTTGAAAGATGAATTTTTGTATACAGTAACTCATGAAATGCGCACTCCTTTGACCTCCATAAAAGCACTGAGCGAATTGCTTTCAGATGAAGAAGATGCTATGCCTGAGGAAATAAAAAAGGAGTTTTTGAATACGATCTTGAAAGAATCCAATCGCATGACCCGTTTGATTTCTCAGGTGTTGGATTTGGAGAATTTTGAATCTGGAAAGCATCAATTAATCATTGATAAGGTCGATATTTCGGAATTGATGCAGCATTGTTTGCAATCATTAGATGGTGTTTTCAAGCAAAATAATATTCAAGTCTGTATTGATATTGAGGAAAACCTTCCAGATTTGGAAGCAGATCATGATCGAATTACACAGGTCGTATTGAATTTGTTAGCCAATGCTGCGAAGTATTGCGATAAAGAAAGCGGGAAAGTGTGGGTGGATATTTCTCGAATAGGTTCTTTGCTTCAAGTGAAAATTGCCGACAACGGGCCAGGTGTTATTCCGGAATTGCGTGAAATTATTTTTGAGAAATTCTTTCAAGCAAAAAATCAAACCATGCGAAAACCAAAAGGAAGTGGTTTGGGATTGGCAATTTCAAAAAAAATCATTCAACTTCATGAAGGAAAAATTGGTGTGAATACAAATGACCCTGAAGGATCGGTATTTACCTTTAGTATTCCATTTACCCAGAATAGAGATTAAAGAGTATGACAGGAAAAAAGATATTGATAGTAGACGATGAGCCCAACATTGTATTGTCGTTAGACTACTTAGTGAGGCGGAAAGGGTTTGTACCTCTAATTGCGAGAAATGGTATGGAAGCTTTGAGTGTGGCAAATGAACATACACCAGATTTGATAATCTTGGATATCATGATGCCTGATATTGATGGATATGATGTGTGTCAGACAATCAAATCGAATCCGAAATTTAGTCATACAAAGATTATTTTTCTTTCCGCAAAGTCACGCCCTGAAGATATTTCGAAAGGATTAAGTATGGGGGCAGATAAATATGTGACCAAACCATTTAGTACCAAGCAACTATTGGTAGAAATCATTGAATTGCTATAAACTAAAACTAAATAAAACTGGAACTATGAATAACATGCAAATTAAATCCCTGGAAGAATATCATGAAAAATATGCTTTGAGTGTTTCTAATCCGGAAGGTTTTTGGGAAGAGATTGCCAATGAATTTCAATGGATGAAGAAGTGGGATAAAGTTCTTGAATGGAACTTTACTGAGCCCGATATCAAATGGTTTAAAGGTGCAAAGCTCAATATTACTGAAAACATGTTGGATCGTCACTTGGAAAAACGCGGAAATAAATTGGCGTTAATTTGGGAACCAAATGATCCGAAGCAACGTTTCGTGCGTTACACTTATCGTGAGTTGTATGAACAAGTTTGCGTGTTCTCAAATGCATTGAAAGCACAAGGTGTAAAAAAAGGAGATCGTGTTTGTATCTACATGCCGATGATTCCAGAGTTATCAATCGCTGTGATGGCGTGTGCTCGAATTGGAGCTATTCATTCGGTGGTTTTTGCAGGGTTTTCTGCAAATGCTTTGGCAGATAGAATTGAGGATGCGCAAGCAAAATTGATTATTACTTCTGATGGCTTGAATCGTGGTCCAAAGCAAATTCCAGTGAAACGAGTTGTGGATGAGGCATTAGAAAAAGTGGAGTGTGTAGAGAAAGTAATCGTTTTTGATTGCTTGGGCTGGTTGCCTCATATGGAAGAAGGAAGGGATATTTGGTGGTCTGATGCAATTGCTGGTCATGAAAAGAAATGTGTGCCAGAAGAAATGGATGCAGAGGATCCGTTATTCATTTTATACACTTCAGGTTCTACGGGAAAACCAAAAGGCGTTGTTCATACTTGTGGTGGTTATATGGTTTATACTGCATATTCCTTTCAGAATGTGTATCAATATGAAGAAAGTGATGTGTTTTGGTGTACAGCAGATATCGGTTGGATAACTGGACATTCATACATTGTTTATGGACCTTTACTTTGCGGAGCAACTACTGTTATGTTTGAAGGTGTACCAACTTATCCAGATGCGGGTCGTTTTTGGCAAGTAATTGATAAATATGGGGTGAATCAGTTTTTAACTGCTCCAACTGCAATTCGCGCATTGATGGCTTGTGGAGATGATCATGTTTTGTCATATAGTTTAGATTCCCTGAAAATAATCGGAACGGTAGGCGAACCAATCAATGAAGAAGCTTGGAAATGGTATCATTTACATGTTGGTAAAGGTCGTTGCCCAGTAGTTGATAACTGGTGGCAAACTGAAACTGGAGGAATTATGATTTCAGGAATTGGAAATATTTCGCCTCAAAAGCCGACGTTTGCTGGTTATCCTTTACCTGGAATACAACCCGTTTTGTTGAACCAAGAAGGAAAAGAGATTGAAGGTGCGGATCAAGAAGGTTATTTGTGTATCAAATTCCCGTGGCCTTCTATCTTAAGAACCACTTACGGAGATCACGAGCGTTGTCGGGTTACTTACTTCTCGCATTACGATGGTTATTACTTCACAGGTGATGGTGCAAAACGAGATGAAAATGGAATGTATCGAATCATTGGACGAATTGATGATGTAATCAACGTTTCAGGTCACCGTTTTGGAACTGCCGAAATTGAAAATGCAATCAACACCAATAAGTTAGTCATTGAATCTGCAGTTGTGGGTTATCCACATCCTGTGAAAGGTCAATCTATTTATGCTTTTGTTGTTTGTGAACACGAAGTGCCGGTAGAAGAACAGGAGTTTGCACGCGCAGAAATTTTAGAATCAGTAGTTTCGGAAATTGGTAAAATAGCTGTCCCTGAAAAGATTCAATTCGTAACAGGATTACCCAAAACACGTTCAGGAAAAATCATGCGACGCATCTTGCGTAAAATCGCTGAAGGCGATATGACAAGTATTGGAGATACTTCCACATTGCTAGATCCTTTGGTGGTTGATGAAATCGTGGAGAAGGCGTTGTAGAAATTAAATAGAGATTTATATGAGAATTCCCTTTTGCATTTTAAAGGGGATTTTTTCTATTTCAGTGTCTGTTCGGAATGGTTAACAATACGTTTGATATTTGAAGATATTTTTCGATGATGTTTTCTTCCGTTTTGAAAAATTTTCCTTTTGATGTTTCAAATAATTCTCCATTACTTAGGATGCTGTCTTTGGTTCCGTTTCTATTCTTAAAAAGTATTTTTATTGATTTTTGGTATTTCCAAATTCCTTTTTGGTAAGAAGCTTTTCCAATCATTTGAATAAACATTTGGGAATCGTCTAACGGAATTGTGTCTGATTTGATTAATAATTGAACCTGAGAAATAGTTCGAGGATTGGCATAGTCCCCGAGTGTGATGTTTTTATTTTGATAAGCTATAAATGATTTTTTTGCATTTAGAAAATAAGGAGTGAAAAAACCAATTCCAATAATTGTAATAATTATGGTAATGACCACCCTATGTAACCCAAAATGATCAAAAAACATATTTTATTGTAAATTTAGGGTATTAATCATTAATTCACTATTCTATGTATCCAAGTAAATGCCCCACGTGTCAAAACACAGCCTTTGAATTATCCAGTCAAAAAGTTATTGGATTAGATAATCCTCTAGTATTTGTTCAATGTTCTAATTGTCGAACCGCAATAGGTGTGTTAGAAAGGGTTAACATGGGGCAAAAACTGGATAATATTTCTAAGAAATTGGGGGTTTCGGAATTATAATACCTTCAGCTGTTGTTGTTTCATGGATCTCTGAAAGCATTTTTTTAGAAAGTTCAGCATTATAGGGTATGTTCCTTTTAAAGGATGACAATTCGTGCAATATATTTTCCACAATATTTTCAATTTCTTTAATAGAAAGCCCTTCTACTGACTTAAAGAAGTCATTTGTGACTTTAAATCTTAACTCCTTATCATATTGATAAGGGATGTTCTCTGCGTTTGGTATTCTTTCTTTCATTTCTTCATTATTAATTGTTGATACTCTAATCTGACGTGCATAGCTTTCTTTAGCACTGTGTCAAATCTTTCTATTTGATTGTTATTGTATTTGAACACCACTTCGTTTATATAGCGTTGTAAGTGATATTTTGATATGCTGTGGTATGTATTTACAAGGTTCTTTTTTAGCATGCTCCAAAATCCTTCAATAGTATTTGTGTGTGCATCTGCGATTACATATTTTCCTTGTGAGTGGTTTACAAATTTATGAGTGTAATTAGCTCTTAATCTTCTATAAGGACGATATTCATCTGTATAAACTGTTGATGTTTTAGCAACTTTCGATTCAATGATTGGTATGATAGTATTTCCATCTAATCTAGGAACATGGATAGCATACACTTGTTTATTTTCTCCTCGTTCAATTATTCCAAGTATCCCAGCTTTTGTCTTTGTGCTTCTTCCTTGATTGTTTGGCGTTTTCTTATCCTTATGCTTGTTCTTTTCAAGTCCGCCGAATAAGGTTTCATCAATCTCAACTTTTCTCTTCTTTAACTTCCTTTCTGATTGTGTGAATGTCTCTCTTATTCTATGAAGCATAAACCAAGCTGATTCTTGGCTGATGTTTAATTCTCTAGCTAATTGGTGAGAACTTATTCCTTTGGATGAAGCACAAAGGTGAATAGCTATAAACCATTTTCTAAGTGGTAGTTTAGAATTGTGAAATATTGTTCCAACTCTTACACTAAATTGTTTGCGACAACCATAGCACTTATAGCGCTTTGTTTTTCCTTTAAGAGAATTTACTCTTTTACTATTACAATAAGGACATTCAGGATTTTCACCCCAACGAGTAAAAGCTAAGTACTCTTCACAAACATTTTCCGTTGAGAAATAATCTAGTAGTTGATAAAGACTTGAGAAACCTTCCATAAGTGAGCGATTATGTAGGGGTAATGCTCAACTATTAAGAAGTAACGAAATTATTAGTGTTTTGAAGGAATTTTTTGAATGTTACTTACAAAGGCGTCAAATTCAGTCATTAATTCACCTAAAGAACAACCAAAACCTTTGGCAAGTTCACTTATCCAAAATATAGAAGGACTAACTTCACCTCTTTCTAAGCGAGAAATGTTTTGGAAGTCATTATTGATCTTCTCTGCAAGATCATTTTGAGTCCAATTCAAAGACTTTCTCTTTTGTTTTATAAACTCCCCGAATAAACTGTCAAACTCATTCTTATCCATTCTCCAAAGAGAGAATATTTAAAAAGTTTGTTACTAATCAAATTTGATGAATTATATTTACAAACTAATCAAAAATGATTAATATGAAAAAACTAATCTTATTCACAGCACTTATTACTATTAGCCTTTCCTGTAAAAAGAAAGAACCAGAACCAACACCTCCAGCACCTGTAACAAGCATAGGAGCTGTTTATCAAGGTGGGATTGTGTTTCAATTAGATGAAGACGGGCAACATGGCTTAATCATCACAGAACAAGACATTGATACATGTAAATGGACTAATGAAGTTGGCAATGCTTCTTCTTTTAAGCTGTGCTTTTCACAAAGTTTTAAAGACCAAAATTTAGGTTCAGGTGGACAGTATGTTGGTGCAGGGTCTGCATTTACACAAAGAATTATAGATTCTTTAGGAACTACTGGTGTGTATGCTTCAAAAGTTTGTCAAAACTTAGTACTTAATGGATATTCAGATTGGTATCTTCCTACCTATGGAGAATTATATATTGTAATCAACTCTGGTGTAATTACTGAATCCACTTATACAAACAAAATCTACTGGACTAGTTATGAGGAAAACAAACCCTCAGCTTTGACCGCGAAAATAAAATCTGGTGGAAATGTATTAAGCGGTCAAGCTTACCAAAAGAATGTTCTTCTTCCTGTAAGAGCAATTAGAAAGTTTTGATATGAAAAATTTACTACTCATAATTACACTTCTATTTACATCTAATATTGGATTTACTCAAAACAATTACTCTCCGAACAAGGAACAGTTGATGTTACGAAATAATAGAGCAAACGAAGTGATAACAATGCTCCATATTCTTTCAGAAACTTACAAAATGAAGACTTCAAAATACGGAGATAATATCCCTACACAACTAAGTCAGTATTATCATCAAGTGAATATAGAATTGGAAAAATGTTATCGGTATAACTTAGAAAACGAAACTACTTGGATTCAAGTGAGGGACTTCTATATTAAACACAAGAATACCATGATGTCTTGGTAATAAATTCAATTTCATATGCTGTCAAAAAACTTCAAAAAATTTCTATTCTTTTGGGTTCTAATTCATTCCATAATGTATTTCTGTTATCTATTTGAACTACATCCTAAAAGTAGTTATGATACAAGAGTTAAATATGAGCTTATGGACGGAGGTCTTACAACTATTCATACTCACTACTATCTTACCCCTGATGCTACTTCACAAGAGGAAGAAGAGAATTTTTACCCATTCCATGAATTTATAGAGGAATCTTGGGGCGGTGGATATGAGTACTGTAAATTTGTTGGTGTTTTTGGTTACTATGGTAACTATGAATACCTTTTGTATGTTGTTCTACCCCTCTTCATATTTTTAGCTGTATGGGTATATAGGACATTTATAAGCCCTGTTCCATACAAAAATATCCAACAAAAACCTATTAATGAAACTCCAAAAATAATATCTCGGGACACACCTAAACCAAAAGAAAAATTAGAAATAACTGATGCAAGAATTCTACTTATTATCTTTCTTAGTATGTTGTTGGTAGGAATTCTCAACGCATGCTAATAATCTAGTATATTCACAATTTAAAACAACTATTTATGAACGAAGAAAAACTAATTGAAATCATCAAAGTTCAAAACCAACTACTGAACATTCTTATTAAAGAGTATAATAAGAATAAGTTTCTTACTCCTGAAGAAAGAGAGAAAGTAAATGGTTTACAAAAGTCTTTAGAAAGCCTCAATAAAGAGATCCCACAGTAGAAAACTCTTAAAATTAAGGTAGTCCTCACAGGTTTTGAGAGAATTTAGTTTTTCCAAAAGTTTCTTTGCTTTTGGTGAATCTTTTGTCTCAAGGTACTCCTTAAATACCACATATTCATAATTTTCTTCAACTGGTGGAGAAATGTATTTTTCCATAATTTCATATAATTAAAAAAGGACTCTAAATTAAGTCCTTTACTTGTTAATATTAAATTTCTTATACTTTTATAGAGTGTAGAGAAGGTGTTATTCACGTAACATGTCTCGTTATGTCTAATGAAAAATTTCTACTTCGGTATAAATCTTTTGAGATTGAGGTAAAGTGTAAAAGCCTAACTCATCTATTGTATAGACTTGCTCTTGTAGTGTATTCGCTTACACATGCATTAGTTCTACTTTTTACCTGAGTCATTAAGGCGGAGTTTACTAGTGAATCTTACTCCGCCGACTCTAACAAAGTGAGAAAAAGATTCTCGCCCTTCTCTACACCTTTTTAGTGGGTTGGGTTATATAAACTGGTCATTACCATAATTATACTGATAACAAGAGGTTTCTTGCTTTGAATCATTATCCTTGAGATTAAGTAATTAATCGTAAGAATGATGATGGATAAAGCTCCGACCTTGATAAATATGCTTATCGCTACATGATTTGCTGTTTCCAGTGCTTTAATTGGCCCTGAACGCCCATTTATTAGGCCGTAACTAAGAATTGCTGTTATAGCAATCAAATATGTAAATATTGAGTTTAGAACAATTAATAGTAGAATCCCTATTTTACGTTTCATTAAACGTAAATATACTAATTTTCGATGCTTAGGATCTATGCTATTTAGGATCTCCTGATCCGATATGTTATTTTATATTAAACAAAGAAACACCTCCATTTCTGAAAGCGTTTCTTTGTTTAAACATGTAGATTTATTTTTCGTCGTCATATTCGCCTTTCAAAGCGTAAACCCCGAATATCGCTAAACCTAAAACAATAAGTGGCGTAAGAATACAGAGAATGATTATTCCAAATACCAAATCATCCTGGCTTCCTGTTGAAAACTTGGGTAGTCCAAATTTCATAACACAGAAATATGCTGAGAGAGCGGCTAGTAATAGCCAAACAACTCCTAAAACTCTTTTTACAATGTTCATAATGTTTTGTGTTTTAATTAGTTTGTTACTTGTTCCGGTTTCTTGTCCTTTACATAGATCAATCCTATGATGAAACTTACACCTGCAATGATAATTGGATACCATAATCCGTCGAGATAGAATTCTTTTGCCCCTGTGGCTTGCGATTGAGTTACAAGATAAGTCGAAATAGCAGGCAGAAGTCCCCCAAAAATTCCGTTTCCTATATGGTATGGTAAAGACATCGAAGTGTAGCGAATTTGTACAGGGAACATTTCTACCAAGAATGCTGCAATTGGACCGTAAACCATTGTCACGAAAATGACCTGTATAAATACGAGGAAGGTCAGGAACCATTTGTCGGAGCTTGGAATGTTGATTGATGTTTTTGTGTCAATACGCGGCTTTCCAGCTGCAATAATTACTTCGTTTTCCTTGTCTAAGTGAACTGTTTTCTTCTGATTCCAAACTGTTCCGTCTGAGTAATTGGTTGTTGTTGCATACAGCGAATCTGTCCCACTAGCAACTAAGGTCGCAGATGCATCGGTTTTTGTTGATACAATCAATTCCTTTTTGTTCTCGACGTTCGTGCGCTCGTACATTAATCGATAAATTGGACGGTAACAAATGATTGCTAAAAGCATTCCAGCAAGCATGATCTTTTTTCGACCGATTTTATCTGACATCCAACCAAAGACAACGAAGAATGGGGTTCCAATTAGAAGTGCAATTCCCATGAGTGTATCTACTTGCTGCGCGTCAATGTACATGACTGTTTTGAGGAAGCTCATGGCATAGAACTGTCCTGTGTACCAAACAACACCTTGTCCCATGGCAACACCAAATAATGCAAGGAGTACGAATTTGAAGTTTAACTTGTTTCCAAAACTTTCTTTGAGCGGATTTTTCGAAATTTTCCCTTCTGTTTTTGCTTTTTCAAATTCGGGTGATTCGTGCATTTTCTTGCGAATCAAATACGAGACTAAGACCATCAAAATTGAAACCCAAAATGGAACGCGCCATCCCCAAGTATCAAATTGTTCTTCACTCAAAGCTCCACGGGTTACCAAAATAACCATCAATGAAACGAATAATCCAAAGGTTGCGGTAGTTTGGATCCAGGATGTCCAATATCCGCGCTGATTAATTGGTGAGTGCTCAGCTACATAAGTTGCAGCTCCGCCATATTCTCCACCAAGTGCGAGCCCTTGAAGTAATCGAAGTACTAAGATTAAAATCGGAGCAAAAACCCCAATGCTTTCGTAGGAGGGTACACAGCCAATTAAAAAGGTTGCTCCACCCATCAAGAGCAAGGTGACCATGAAGGTGTATTTCCGGCCGATTAAGTCGCCCAGTCGTCCAAAGAACAATGCTCCAAAAGGCCTCACAACGAAACCTGCTGCAAATGTTGCTAAGGTGGATAGGAATGCGGCTACAGGATTATCTGCAGGGAAAAATTTGGTGGAAATAACCACCGCCAAGCTTCCGAAAATGTAGAAGTCGTACCATTCAATGAGGGTTCCGACAGAGGAGGCGGAAATCACTTTCCAAATTCCTTTAGTAGATGTATTGTTACTCATGTCTTTTCGAATTACAGTTTAAAAGTTCGTAGTAAAAACAATGTTGGAGTTCCGGAAGCTCACTTCTTGTTTTCGTTCTACCAATATTCCGTAATTCAGACTGAAGAGAAAAAAGAGTTATATATTTTTGTAAACAGTATAGTTAATCTCTGAAGCGCTCCCATTTAATCAGCATGAATTTATCGCCAAGTTCTGTGATGATCATTCCTGCTCCGGTTAAGAATTCCTTGTTTTTCAATTGCTCCACAAGTTCTTGATGTGTAATGATTCGGTAGGTTGGATGATACATTCCGTCGTTTAATCGTTTGATTTTGTAGTGCCTTACCCAGTTGGAAACTGTGACGTGTGAAACGCCAATAATGCGTTCGATTTCCCGATAACTCAATCCTTCCAGATACAACTGAAGTGCCTTGGTGATGTAGTAGTCATCGATCTTCTTTCCGATCTTATCAACCGTAAAGTTGTAAGAACATTGTTTGCATGTATAGCGCTGACGGCTATTCACAATACCACTTTTAATGATTTTAGGACTTCGACATTTTGGACAACTTTCAATTTTCATTGGAGACTATTTTATTTTTGCATAAATATAGTATTTTAGCGATGTGTTGTCAAGTTTGATCGTATAAAATCATGATTTAGAGTTGTTAAAAGAAACGACCCGCACTACTCTAAAGTCATGCGGGTCTTTATTCTATTGAATTTTAAGATTTTATTTATCCTCGTCTTCTCTCTAATAAGATCATCATCATCAATGAAAGTACGATGCATTCGTCTTCGCTTGCATTGTTTGTAGGTCCTATTTTTTCAAGAGAGAACTTTCGTCCAAACATCGATGCATTTTTCTTCAATCGCATCACTTTAGATCCATCGGGTCTTCCCACGATATACTTCGGATTGAATACGTATCCAGTAAACATTCCCAAAATAGGAATTTCACTGAATAAAGTATCAAAAACCTTGGTCCAAGCATTTTCTTCCATGATGTGAAAAGCCAGATGCTGATTTTGATCGTATACATCGTAACGTGCTTTCCAAATAGAAGCCCATCCTTTGCGTGCAACACGACCTTTGTCGACTCCGTTTTTATCTGTAAAAATATACGCTGCTGAAAAGTCAATCCATTTATTCGCCTTAATTGTGAATTCTAGATTCTTCTTACTAGTGTCTGTAAAAACTTGAATCTCGTCAATGAATTTGAACATTTTTTGACGCACATAAGCCAATGTTGCGGAACTGGAATCTTCAATTACGAAGTCATTGGACATGGTTCCTATTTTGAAGCTAAACTTTAACGGATAATTTAGATTTTTCAGATCTACATTCTTTTGAGCGAAAAAGCTCATGTTGTCTAATAATTCACTCATTTCAATTTGGATTTATAGTTTTTTTCGTACGTTTTAATCCAGTCTTCTGGAGTTATTTTAGTTACTAATTGACCGATTAATTCAAAGGGAATCTGATCTGGTTTCTTAAATCGAACGCAGCTTTTTCCCATGTCTAATTTAGTTTTACTGACTTGTTGGTATTCATTCACAAACCAATTTAACAATTCAGGATCTGCATACATTCCCATGTGATAAAATGCAATGAAGTTTTTTTGTGATGCAAAGCTGACGAAAGGCAATGGTAATTTGGGATCACAATGATACCCATCAGGATACAACGAATGTGGAACAACGTATCCAATCATTCCGTAGCTGATACATTCTTCAAAACCTTTTGGAATATTGTCCTGAATCGTCTTTCTAAGCTTGATTAAAGCATCCTTTCGTTCTTCTGGCGCATTGTTGATTAATTCCTCTGGTGTTTGCATCAATTTGAATTTTTACACCAAGTTAGCTGTTTTTATGAATACTTCAACTGTTATTGTTTTAATAACGAACCATTAAAAACCAACGACTAATACTTAATCAATAATTATTTTATGAGTTGAAATCGATAATAAGTAAAATCCGTTTTCGAATATGACAATCCTTTGTCCACTTTTTGGCTGTTCTCAAAAACCGTTTTTCCGCTTGGTGTAGAAAGAGTCAATTGATAGACAGTTTCCGTTTTTGAATTGATTAGGATGCTTAAATCGGTAGAAGCTGGATTTGGGAAGGCTTTTACAATTTCTGCATCATTCATTGATTGTTGTTCAATTGCTAATGGATTGGAAGATTTAATGGAGCTGTTATCATGTATTAATTTTACACGGTAGTATCCGATTTCATTACTGATGGGTTGAAAGTCTTCAGATTTATAACTAACGGCTTCCATGCTGAGCCCTTGTGGGTCCATCGAACCAATTGAATGAATAATTTGTGAATTCAGGAATAATCTACCTGGTTTAATTGTCTTAAAATCAAATCTTTAAATTCATTTAGACATATTGACATAAACAACCGCCTTCGTTTCGAAGAATTCTCCTGAAAACATCTTTTGCAATGAATGGATTTTGGATGGTTGCTTAACAGGTGCCATTTCTTCTTTCAAATCACCTCCTTTGAGGTATAAGATTCCGTTTGGAAGCGGGTTTTTATTTTCTTTTAAGAACTTTCCTTTCGTCCATGGTAAAAAAGCAGGCATTGCTGTTACAGCTCTGCTTACAATAAAATCAAACTGTTCTTTAATATCTTCTGCTCTCGCATGAGTACCGCAAACATTTTTTAAATCTAAAGCTTGTGCAATTTCATTTACCACTTTGATTTTTTTTCCAATTGAATCTACCAAATGAAATTGAACTTCTGGAAATAAAATCGCCAATGGGATCCCAGGAAAACCACCACCAGTACCAATGTCTAAAACGGATGACCCGGGCGCAAATTCCATGATTTTTGCAATTCCAAGAGAATGAAGTACATGGTGCTCGTAAAAATCAGCTGTGTCCTTGCGGGAAATTACATTGATTTGCGCATTCCAGAATAAATACAATTCCTCCAATCGTTCGAATTGTTTTTTTTGAACGGCTGTTAATTTTGGAAAGTATTTTTCGATTAGCTCTACGCTCATTTTTATATAGATAAAAGACATTAAATGAAAGACTCAAGAAGATTAGTGTATCTGATCTTGAGTCTTTTGTCTAAAAGTCTTTTTATTATCCTTCAATTAGTTTACCAAGCGCATTATCGAAAATATCCTTTGCTTCAGTGATAAATCCGAAATGCTCATCGTCAACCATCATTTTTCCTTTTGTAACATGACCAAGTAAGGTGTAATTCACACCACTTCCCATCATGAATTCAATGAAGTCTTCTTCTGTTTCTTCTGAAACTGTTACAACAACACGACTTTGGGCTTCACCAAATAAGAACGCATCTTCACGTACTTCCGAATCAGTAACGATATCGAAACCAAGTCCACGTGGCATAGACATTTCAACCAATGAAACGAATAATCCTCCGTCAGCACAATCGTGAGCTGCGTTAATTAATTCAGTGCTGATCAATCCTTTTACAGCTTCTTGCAACGCAAATTCTTTTTCTAGATCGAAATGCGGAGCTGGAGAGGCTTCAATTTTGTGGTATTTTGCCAAGTATTCAGAAGATGAAATGTCATTAACACAATCTCCAAGAATGAAAATCAAATCTCCTTTTTGTTTGAAATCCAAAGACATGATTTTTGATTTATCTTCTACAACACCGATCATTCCGATAGTGGGAGTTGGGAAAACTGGAATCTCTTTTCCGCCAATGTTACTTTGGTTGTAGAAAGACACATTTCCACCTGTTACTGGTGTTCCGAATTTCAAACATGCTCTTGACATTCCTTTGATTGCTCCAACAAATTGCCAGTAAGATTCTGGATTGTATGGGTTCCCAAAGTTCAAACAGTTCGTAATAGCACTTGGAATTCCTCCCGATACAACAATATTACGAGCTGCTTCTGATACTGCAATGGCAGTTCCAATTTCAGGATCTGCATTCACATAACGTGAATTACAATCAACCGTCATTGCTAATGCCTTCTCTGTTCCTTTCAAATTTACAATTCCTGCATCCGTCGGACGATTGGTGGTCATTGTTTTTGTTCCAACCATTGAATCGTACTGTTCGTAGACCCAACGTTTAGAAGCGACATTTGGCTGACTCAACAAGAAGAACCCAATTTCTTTTAGGTTTTCAGGTTGTTTCACAGAGTCAATAGTGAATTTTTTATATTCTTGGTAATATGCTGGCTCGGAATATTCACGTTGATAAACAGGTGCTCCACCGCCAAGAACCAATGATTCAGCAGGAACATCTCCAACTAATTCACCATTCATGTAATAGCGAACACGACCATCATCCGTAACAGTTCCGATTTCTTCCGCATGTAAATCCCATTTGTCAAAAATGCGTTTTACCACATCTTCTTTTCCTTTTTGAATTACCACTAACATACGCTCTTGAGATTCAGAAAGAAGAATTTCATAAGGCAACATATTTTCCTGACGAGTAGGAACACGGTCCAAATGGATTTCCATTCCAACACCACCACCAGCACTCATTTCACAAGTTGAACAAGTGATTCCTGCTGCTCCCATATCTTGCATACCAACGATTGCGTCTGTATTTGCCAATTCCATTGTTGCTTCTAAAAGCAATTTCTCCATGAACGGATCACCAACTTGAACAGATGGTAAGTCAGAAGCGCTTTCTTCTGTAATATCTTTTGATGCAAATGCTGCCCCAGCGATTCCGTCTTTACCTGTAGATGAACCTACAATGTAAACTGGATTTCCTGGTCCTTTTGCTTTCGCGGAAATAACTTTCTTCGTATCAATGATTCCTGCAGAGAATGCATTCACCAATGGGTTTTGATTGTAAGATTTGTCAAAAAACACTTCACCACCAACGATAGGAATACCAAAGGCATTTCCGTAATCGCCAATTCCTTTGACAACTCCTTTGACCAACCATTTTGTGCGAGCTTCTGAGATATCTCCGAAACGCAATGAGTTCAATTGTGCAACTGGTCGAGCTCCCATCGTAAAAATATCACGGTTGATTCCTCCAACTCCTGTTGCTGCTCCTTGGTATGGCTCTAATGCAGAAGGATGATTATGAGATTCAATTTTGAATACACATCCAATTCCTCCACCTAAATCTACCAATCCAGCATTTTCTTCACCTGCTTTTACCAACATGTGTGGACCATCTTTTGGTAATTGTTTTAACCAGTGGATGGAGTTTTTATAAGAACAGTGCTCAGACCACATAACAGAGTATACTGCTGTTTCTGTGAAATTTGGTGTGCGACCCAAGATTCCTTTGATCATTTCAAATTCATCTGCACGCAACCCTAATTCAACTGCTTGCTCTAATGTAGCTTCTTGCTTAATGGAAGTACTCATTTTGTTATAACTTTGATGCAAAAGTAATCATTCCTCGGTAATTCCGAATGACAAGATTTCCACAGTCTGAAAGATCTTGAAAAAATAGGATTTCGGCATTCGTAATTCGTAATTCATAATTACCTTAGAGCCCGCATGGTATTTACACTTGTTCTGATTTTTTTTACGTGGTTTGTTTGGAGGCTCAAAATCGTAGATTTATCGCGAACAAACCTGTTGGCTGGTTGGGGAATTAAAGTCTTGTTTGGGATCCTTTTCATGGTTATTCATACCAAATTATATGGTATTGGTGAAATCACAGTGGATTGGGAAGAATACATGGATGATAGTGTGACTTTAAATCACGTTGCCTATCAATCGATTGGCGATTATTTGAAATTTTTGCTTGGATTCAATTCTGAAGTAGATGTTGACTATTACTTGGCGCATACAAATCATTGGTCGGCAGGTGATTTGGATTTAATGAATGATTCCCGAAATGTTTTGCGATTGAATAGCTTGATTGTTTTCATTTCTCAAGGAAATGTCTATATCCATGTTTTGTTCTTTTCTTTTTTCTCTTTTTTAGGATTAAGAGAAATTTTTAATGCGTTTAAGAATCGAATTTTCTACAAGAAGCAATTGTTTTGGTATGCTCTCTTTCTGTTTCCAAGCTTAGGTTTTTGGACGAGCTCGATTCTGAAGGAGCCTTTAATGATTACCGGATTTGCCTTAATTCTAAATGGGTTGCTAGGAGAATTGACGTTTAAATCGCGTGTGTGGAGATTTGCTCTTGGGTTTGGATTGATGCTTTCGTTTAAACCATATGTTTTAGCTTGTTTATTGTTGGCTTTGCCAGTTTACTTTTTAGGGAAGTTCGTTTTTCAAAAACGCGTTTTGCTTGCTCCTGTTTTCATGTTGGGATTGGTGATGTTGATGTTTGGAATATCTTCTAGTTTGAGGTCGAATGTTACTCATCGGTTAACGCGGATGCAATTTGACTTTATGAATGTTGGAAGGGGCGGTGTTCATGCAAATGCTGATTCTTGTTATTATTACTTTAGAACAGATCAATATGCTGATTTGAAGTTTTTAGATCAGGGTCAATTGCAAGTTTTAAAGCCGGTTAAGGCAAAGAAGGTGACTTTTGGAATGTCTTATCCATTTGAAGATATTACCTTAAAACCAACTGATGGGCCTTGGAGAATTGATTTCATTGGAACGGAATGCGGTAGTTATATCGAATTAACTCCAATCAATGCTAATTTTGGTCAATTAATCAAGAATATTCCAGAAGCACTTGTTAATGCTTCTTTTAGGCCAGTAATTGGAGATCCAGGTGGCAGACTGAAATGGGTGAATATTTTAGAAACTTTCGGATTATTGATCCTTTTTTTGTTTGGGATTTGGCGCAATCGAAAACACAGATCTTCGGAAGAACGAAACGTTATTGTTTTTCTGCTAGTATTTTCAATTATTTTACTGGTTCTGATAGGTTGGACAACTCCGGTTTTAGGAGCCCTAGTTCGATACAGATTACCAGCATACCTTGCAATCTTTTTAATTTCAGTGATGGGGTCAAAGCCATTCAAATTTAAGACATGAAGAAATACATTTTTATTACAGGAGCAACTGCAGGCTTTGGAGAAGCCACTGCTCGGATTTTTGCAGAGAACGGATGGAATTTAATATTGACAGGCAGAAGAGCCGAACGTTTGGAATCACTTAAAAACGAATTGTCAAAAAACAAGATAGATATTGTTTTGTTGAATTTTGATGTGAGAAGTGAAGATCAGGTCAATCAAGCAGTTGGTTCTCTTTCAGAGGATGTGAAGAACAATCTTGCTGTTTTAGTTAACAATGCAGGTTTAGCGGTTGGTCGGGGCTCTATAGATTCGGGACTTACAGATGATTGGGATCGGATGATTGATACAAATGTAAAGGGTTTGCTTTATGTAACGCGGGCAATTTCTCCGATTTTAAAGAAAAATGGTTGCGGGCACATTGTAAATATTGCCAGTATTGCGGGAAAAGAAGTTTACGCAGGAGGAAATGTGTACTGCGCTACCAAACATGCGGTTGATGCTTTGTCGCGCGCTATTCGAATGGATTTAGTTCACGATAATATCAAAGTTTCAAATATTGCTCCAGGAGCTGCTGAAACAGAATTTTCGATGGTTCGATTCAAAGGAGATGAACAAACAGCCAAAAATGTTTACGATGGTTTCGATCCTTTGATGGCTGAGGACATTGCAGATGCCGTTTATTACGTGTGTTCTAGGCCCAAACATGTTTGCATCAATGACTTGGTAATTATGCCAGCGGCTCAAGCTAGCTCAACAGTATTTCATAAAATTCATTCATAATGCGTTATTTTTTAGTTTGTTCAATTCTCCTTATCGGAGTTTCCTGCATGAAAGGCAAGTCGGTTGATTTGGTTATTCACAATGCGAAAATCCACACGATGGATGATAAAAATTCCATTGCGCAAGCAATTGCAATAAAGGATGGGAAGATTGTGGAAGTTGGTCCCGATCGGCAAATCATGAATAAATACAGTGCAGATGAATTCATCGATGCGGAAGGGAAGGATGTTTTTCCTGGCTTTGCCGATGCGCATGGGCATCTAATGAGTTTCGCGCGACAAAAGCTTTCTGCGAATTTGGTTGGATGTTCTTCTATGGAGGAATTAGTTGTTTTGGTTGAAAAGTATTCCCAGAGAAAAGAACGGTCAGTTATTGTTGGTGGAGGCTGGGATCAGAGTTTGTGGAATAATAAAGACTTGCCGAATAATAAACTGTTAAATGAAAAATTTCCTCAAAAACCAGTTGTTTTATATCGAATTGATGGTCATGCTGTTTTAGTCAACGATGCCGCATTGAAGAAATATGGGATTGATGAAACAACACAAGTAGATGGTGGGGCAATTTTGAAGAATGCTGACGGAACTTTATCAGGTGTGCTTTTGGATAATGCAATTTCATTGGTGAGTGACAAGGTTCCTGATTTTTCTGATAAGGAATTAACCGGAGCATTATTGGAAATTCAACAAGAATTGTTCGCTTATGGAATTACCGATGTGCATGAAGCGGGGTTGTCAACGCACGATTTTCAATTAGTACGAAATTTGGTTAAAAACAATCAATTGACTATTGGGGTTTATGGAATGCTTTATCCAACAGCCGAAAATGCTGCATTTGCTAAAAAGCATGGTTTTTTGAAAGAGAAAAATTTGCTTGTTCGTTCATTCAAGGTAATCGGTGATGGTGCGCTAGGTTCGCGAGGAGCTTTATTGAAACAGCCTTATTCGGATGATCCACACAATCATGGATTGTTAACGACATCACTTGAAGATATGAATCGCTATTCTTCTTTGGCGGAGTTGACAGGATATCAGCTAAACATTCACGCTATTGGAGATTCGACTAATCGCTTGGTGCTTGATTTAATAGTGGCATATTCGAAAACAAAACCAGATCATCGTTGGCGAATTGAACATGCTCAAGTGTTGGATCCGAAAGATTTTGAATTATTGGCGGGTTCAGGTGCTTTTCCTTCCGTTCAACCAACACATGCGGTGAGTGATCAGCGTTGGGCAGAAGCGCGACTGGGGCGTGCACGATTAAAAGGAGCTTATGCTTACAATAGTTTGTTGACGAGAAGTGGTATGCTTGCAATTGGAACTGATTTTCCAGTGGAAAATATCAATCCGTTTTTAACAATTCATGCAGCAATCAATCGCAAGAATGCAGAAAATGATCCAATAACGGGTTTTTTAATCGAGGAAGCTTTGACAGAAGAGGCTTGTTTGCGTGGGATGACTATTTGGGCAGCTTTTGCAAGTTTTCAAGAAAAGACAAAAGGAAGTTTGGAAAAAGGAAAAGAAGCGAATTTGGTCGTTTTGGAAAATCCATTTTTAACCAAGGGGATTTATCATCCTAATTTTGCGTACTTGACTTTTTTAAAAGGAAAAAGAGTGTTCTCGATGGAATAAAAAAAGGGTCCGTCGGCAAACGAACCCTACAAACCAAAAAACCAAAAACGATCAAACACAAGTCAGTAATTCTTTGTAACTTTCCAACTAGTTCATGAATTGCACTTGATCGAAGTTAGAAACTATATTCCCACATCGTAAAAGTAAGAAGTCATGAGAGAAGTGTGCTTAGTGAAAAAACAAACACAGGTTTTGGATGAATATTTTTGCGCTATTGCTTAATTTTTAATACATATATTGTGAGTGCTATTACAACCGATATGAATGATGTAAAACGACTTTTTGACGTTCCTGCGTATCAATTGAATAAATTCCCTAATGCGGCCATGTTTGTTACAAAAATGGAAGGCAATTGGGTTCCTATGACTACCGACGAATTTGTAGCACTTGCCAATCAAATTTCAAAGGGACTTGTTGAATTAGGTATTTCAGTTGGTGAAAAAGTAGCGATAGTATCGCCAAACCGTGTAGAATGGAATATCTTGGATATCGCCATTCAACAAGTAGGAGCCATTGTTGTTCCAATTTATCCAAATATTTCAGAGAATGACTATGTCTATATCTTTAACGATGCTGGAATCAAGCATGCCTTCGTTGGCGGTATTGATTTAGCGCATAAGATTCAAGGGGTAGCTTCGAAAATAAGTAGTTTGGAGAAAATTTTCACTTTTGATAAAATGGATGGTTTCGCTCATTACAAAGAGTTGGTTGAGCTGGGAGCGAATCTTCCTCAAAACACGATTACTCAATTGAAGGCGAATGTGCGTAATGAGGATTTAGCAACAATTATCTATACTTCAGGAACTACAGGCAATCCGAAAGGGGTGATGTTGTCGCACAATAACCTTCTTTCAAATGTACTTGCGTGTAAACCAAGTATTCCTGCAGATGAGAATTCTAGAGTGTTGACGTTCTTGCCGGTTTGTCATGTTTACGAACGAATGCTTCACTATTTATATATGTACTGTGGTTCTTCAATTTACTTTGCGGAATCAATGGACACAATTGGAGAGAATATAAAGGAAGTAAAGCCTCATGTATTTACAGCTGTTCCACGTTTGTTGGAAAAAGTGTTCGATAAAATTATGGCAAAAGGCGATGAGTTGAAAGGATTCAAGCGTCGTATTTTCTTCTGGGCAATTGCTGTTGCTGAGAAATATGATACCGTTGGTATGGGATTCTGGTACAATTTCAAATTGAGTATTGCCCGGAAACTGGTCTTTTCGAAATGGAGAGAAGTTTTAGGTGGTGAAGTGACTGCTATTGCATCTGGTTCAGCGGCATTGCAGCCTCGTTTAGCACAAATTTTTCTAGCAGCAGGAATTCCAGTATTAGAAGGGTATGGTTTAACAGAGACTTCTCCTGTGATTTCTGTGAATTGCTTGAAAAAAGGAATTCGCATTGGAACTGTAGGGCCGCTTATTGATGGGGTGAAAGTGAAAATTGCTGAAGACGGTGAAATATTGGTGAAAGGTCCAAACGTGATGATGGGATATTACAATTTACCTGACAAAACAGAAGAGGCAATTGATCAACAAGATTGGTTCCATACAGGCGATATCGGAATGTTTGTGGAAGATAAATTTTTGAAAATTACCGATCGTAAAAAAGAGATTTTCAAAACTTCAGGAGGGAAATACATCATTCCTCAGGCGATGGAAAATAAATTTAAAGAATCGCGTTTCATTGAACAGATGGTAGTGCTTGGTGAAGGACAAAAATTCCCTGCGGCATTGATTGTTCCAAGTTTTAGCTTTATCAAGGAGTGGGCAACGCGCAAACAAATAGACGTGTCTAAAGCAACAAATGAAGAAATTGCAGCAAATCCCCAGGTGATTGAACGCATTCAGCAAGAGGTGGATAAATTCAATGCTGGATTTGGGCATTGGGAAATGATTAAGAAATTCCATTTGTTGCCTAAAGAATTAACCACTGAAGGTGGAGAATTAACACCAACTTTGAAATTGAAACGTAAAATAATCAATGAAAAATTTGAAGCAATTATTAAAGGGTTTTATACTGAATGATAGATAATTGGAAGTGAATAAAAAAGCCTCAATTTTTTGAAGATTGAGGCTTTTTGATGTTTTAACTATTTTAGTTTATTTTGTTTTTCTCGCATCACCACTTAAGTCGAGCTTTCGTTGTAATTTATATTCACCTTTGCGGTTAATCAACTCAAAAGAAAGGTAAACATGTCCTTCTCCAGGGAATATTTTATCGGTAATCGTTTGCCCGTTGCTCAAAGTCAGTGTTAGAACGTTCGTTCCGTACTCTGTGTCAAAGGTAAGATTTGAGCTGTTTTCAGAGTTGATGATTTTACCATTTGCAGCTAATTTGAAGCAAATTCCATTCGTATTGAAAATAACTACTTTCACGGGAAGATTATTGATCTTCTCAAAAGCTGGGCATAGGTTCACATTTGTGTTGACTACGGGCGCTGGTTCAACATATCCTACTTTTTTAATAGTAATTTGTGGGACGTCGATTTCTTTCAACGAATACATTTTGAATGCTTTTGATAAGTCTATACCCGTTATGGTTTGTCCAATATCAGCAATTGAAAATTTCGATTTGAATTTATCATCAGCAATGAGGGCTACTTTGCCTGCTTTATCGCGTTTAAACTCAATCGGAAGGGCTGCATTAGCACCTTTTCCAGTAATCTTGGTAATATCTAAAAGGAGCATTCCTTCAAAAGAGTTTGTTTTTAGTAGGAGTTCTCCGTTCCAACTATCTTTTTTAAAGGTTAATCCACTAACGGAAAGATTGCCAATGCCATTAAGGTCAATTGATTGATCTGTATTTGTTGATAAATCAGTTGGGGTTTGAAATTCAGTTTCTTGATCATTAACAAGAACTTTTGGGAATTCAATTTGGATTTTATCTTTTTGATAATCTGCATTTCCAACAAGGCGAATAGTTCTTCGAACTTTGTCATTGGGGTCTACAACAATTATTTCGTCGTTCTTTGGATAGTATACTTCCTGATCTGAGAATGCAATCGTTATTTTAGAAAGCTCAAAAACTAGAAACTTATCAGAAGTTTTGTTTTCAATTGTAAAGGCAAATTTGAATTCGTCTTTTGCTGCAACGATATCTTTAATTTCAATGGAGTAAGCTTTTTCCCGAATCATTGGCGGTGTTACATATTCATTTTGAGCGATAACGAAACTAGATGTTAAGAGAATTAATAAGGTGGTAAAGATTTTTTTCATGCGTATTTTTAGAAGTTGTAAATATTTGAGATGTAATAATTTTGCCACTAATTTAATCTTCCAATTTGAAAATAACAAGCGTTATTGTAAAGTTAGATACTAGAATTTTTTATATTGAATCCTTGGTTTGCGCCATCATTTGCGCTAAGAAATCTCTTGCTCTAAATAACTGTGCCTTTACAGTTCCCAGCGGAAGATTTAATTCTTCAGCAATTTCTTCGTAACTCAATTCTTCAAAGTATCTTTTTTCAATCAGCTCACGATAACGTGGTTTCAGCTTACTTACCAACTGACGCATGTGCTTTACCTTTTGGTTGTGAATGATGTGCTCTTCAGGATCTCTGGTGTCCGATCTAGCGTCAATTCCAACGGCTTCTCCATCTTCATTGGTATAGCCCGTATCCATTGAAGTCAACTTGATTCGTTTCTTGCGGATAAAATCAATACAATTGTTGGAAGCGATTTTGAATAACCAGGTAGAGAATGCAAAACTTGGGGAATATTGATCTAAGCGACTAAATGCCTTTCCGAAAGCTTCAATGGTCAAATCATCTGCATCGTCCGAATTGCGAACCATTTTCATCATCATGAAATAGATAGATTCACGGTATCGGTCCATTAATTGCGCATAAGCACCTTGATCGCCACCCCGCGCTTTATCAACTAGAACTAAGTCAATTCTAGCTTTATCCGATAAATGATCTCCAACTACTTCCATTTCGAAGAATTTTTTTGCAATGCTGAATAATAAAAAAATGGAAGTATCAAAACATATACGATGTCAGTAATAGGCAATAAAGCAATGAAGCCTGGAGATTTTAATTTGTTGAAGCAAAGCCCCAAAAGCCACCATTTTATCACTGTTACAAAACCAAAACCAATTAAGGCATGAATCCACCATCCACTTTGTAACACCAAAAGAACAAAAGATATCAGCATCAAAATCAGTGTGAATGGATATATTCCTAACATCGCTTTCTTGAAAACCTTGTATCTTGGAGATGTAGTGTAGTGTCTAGACTTCTGAAGCACAAAAGATTCCCAATTTTCTTTCGCCTCGCTGTATTGAAATGTATCTGGATCTAACTGGATTGTGTAGTTGCTTTTCTTTGCAGCTTCTTGGATAAATAAATCATCATCACCGGACATTAAAGAATAATGAGATTTAAATCCGTTGGTTGATTTAAAAACTTCTTTCGTGTAGGCCATATTCCTTCCAACTCCCATGTAGGGGATTTTATTCACAGCCATGGAAAAGTAATTTACGGCAATCATTGTGGTGTCGAAGCGAATAATCTTATTGATTAATCCTTTCTTCTTGGTATATGGACCATAACCCAAAACAATTTGTTTCTTTTCGCTAAATCGTTCTACCATTTTACGAAGCCACAAATTACTAGCGGGTGTACAATCTGCATCGGTTAGCACCAAATGTTCATAACGCGCCTTTTTGATTCCCAAAGTCAATGGAAACTTCTTGCTGGGCAATAAATGCTTACTTCTTTCAACCTCCATCACAACTAAGTTTGGATATTGACGGCCCAAAGCATCCAGAAGGTATTTGGAATCATCCATGGATTGGTTATTAATGACTACCACTTCAAAGGGAGCAGGATAATCTTGTTCCAATATTTTGGGCAAGTTCTCATACAAATTGTCTGATTCATTGCGAGCTGCAATAATAATTGAGACGGAGGGCAAGTCCATTTTTACTGGCTTGCTCTTCCAAAAAGCTAGTCTCCCAAAGAAAAGTACGGAATATATTAACTGTATAGCTAATAGTCCAGCAAAAATCCAAAAGATATAAAATACGCCTGTTTCCTGTAATTCTGGGATAATTTTCATTAATATGTCTTCTTCGCTTACAAAGATGGGGCTCTTTCCTAAATACACTTATCTTTGCAACGTTTATTTTTCAACACAATTATGCACTTTGAACTGAAGCACACCGATCCGCACTCGAAAGCTAGAGCTGGACTTGTTCACACAGACCATGGAACGATTGAAACTCCGATATTTATGCCTGTTGGAACTCAAGGAACAGTGAAGGGCGTTCATCAACAAGAATTGCGGGATGACGTACAGGCTCAAATTATTTTGGGAAATACCTTTCATTTGTATTTGCGTCCAGGTTTGGATGTGATTGAAGGGGCTGGTGGATTGCATCAGTTTATTGGTTGGGAACGTCCAATTTTAACCGATAGTGGAGGTTATCAAGTGTATTCATTGGCGACAAGTCGAAAAATAACAGAAGAGGGCGTTCGTTTTCAATCTCATCATGATGGAAGTTACCATTTTTTCTCTCCAGAAAGAGCTATCGATATTCAACGTTCGATTGGAGCAGATATCATCATGGCTTTTGATGAGTGTACGCCTTATCCATGCGATTATAATTATGCGAAACGCTCCATGCACATGACGCATCGTTGGCTGAAGCGTTGTATTACTCAAATGGATTCAACAGAACCTAAATACGGATTCTCACAAGCGTTATTCCCAATTGTTCAAGGAAGTGTTTACCCCGATTTGAGAAAGGAATCTGCTGAATTTATCGCTTCGCAAAATGCAGAAGGAAATGCCATTGGTGGACTTTCTGTGGGTGAACCAGATGAAGATCTTTATAGTATGACGGATTTGGTCTGTTCTATTTTACCAGCGGATAAGCCACGTTATTTAATGGGTGTTGGAACGCCAGTAAATATTTTGGAGTCGATTGCTATGGGTGTTGATATGTTTGATTGTGTGATGCCATCTCGAAATGCGAGACATGGAATGTTGTTTACTTCTGAAGGAACGATTAATATTAAGAATCAGAAGTGGAAAATGGATTTTTCTCCATTGGATGTGAATGGCACGGCTTATGTAGATCAGGTGTATTCGAAGGCTTATTTACATCATTTAATCAAAGCAAAGGAAAATTTAGCGATTCAGATTGCAACGATTCATAATTTAGCTTTTTATTTGGCGTTAGTGAAGGAGGCTCGTGCTCGAATTTTGGATGGTACGTTCCGAAAATGGAAAGATGAACAAGTAAAAATACTAGGGAGAAGGATTTAATGCTTAAAATTTTAGATCGATATATCATCCGAAAGTTTCTTTCAACATTCTTTTTTATGTTGGGAATTATCATGCTTTTGGCAATGGTTTTTGATATAGCCGAGCGATTAAGTGATTTTATTGAGAAACAAGCATCTTTCAAGGCGATTGTTTTTGATTACTATTTGAATTTCTTGTTGTACTACGGAAACACCTTCTCTTCCATGATTGTGTTTATTGCGGTGATTTGGTTTACGGCAAAAATGGCTCAGGACGCTGAAATTATTCCCATGCTTTTTAGTGGAAGACCATTTATTCGGATCATTCGCCCCTATATGATTGCCGCAACTATTTTGATGCTTTTGTCGCTTGTGTTAAATCATTTTGTCTTACCACGGGCAAATCGTGTGCGATTGGATTTTGAAGAATCGTTTTACAGAGATCGATTACTTGTGGAAAATTACAATGCGGAATTTCCGGGAAACGAATTGGTACATTATTCCACTTATAATTCGGAAGAAAATATGATCAATGATTTTGTTATTGAACGGTATGATTCTCAAAATCGTTTGATTCATTTTATGAAGGCAAGAACAGCTTCAGTCATTCCGGGAGTGAAAAGGTGGCGTTTAACGGACGTTTTTGAACGGAAAGTTTCTTATTCTGATACATCTGGAACGTCTAAAGGCGAAATGGAAAGCATCATTCAAAAGCATCAATTGACCGAAAATCATTTGAAAGACACTACACTTCCTTATAATGTGGATGATATTGCTGTTCGAGACAATGTGGTGGAAGCGATGACCTTCAGAGAATTGTCATCCTTTATTGCAAAGGAAAAAGCGAAAGGAAATCCAAGTGTTGCAATGTATGAGATTGAATTGTATCAGCGGTCGAGTTATCCATTTGCAACCTACGTATTGACGCTTATTGGAGTAAGTGTGTCTAGCAGAAAAAAACGGGGTGGAATTGGAATCAATATCGCAATCGGATTATTGTTTGTGTTCATTTATATTTTCGCCATGAAGATTACTACAGTTGCTGCAACTACTGTTGGTTTTCCATCTGTCGCTGCTGTTTGGCTTCCAAATGTGATGTTTGGAATTTTGGCATTATTCCTTTACCGTATTGCGCCAAAGTGATGAGAATTTGGTTAGTTATACTGTTGTTTATTTCAAGTTCAACCGGATTTTCTCAAATCGTAAATATTGAAAATAGACGTATTTACGATGATACTTCTGGGTGGAGCGGCTCCTTGGATGCTGGTTTTGCAGTAACTCAAAATTCATCAGATATTTTATATTCGGGAAATTTAAGACCTCGGGTTCAATATAAAACGAGAAAGAATCATTTTTTGTTAATTTCTGATTTGAATTATGCGGGATCGAATAAAACCACTTATGCAAATTCTGGAATGTCTCACTTTCGCTATGCGAGAAGAATTAAAAATAGCGCATGGAAATGGGAGGTATACACCCAGATTCAATACAATCAATTATTGAATCAACGGGTGAGGTATTTGATCGGAACGGGACCTCGTTGGAAATTTATTGACACCAATAATGTGCGTTTCTTTGCCGGAACATCTACCTTTTGGGAATACGAAGAATTAACGGAGGATGGAGTGATTAACAGTGATTTTCGATGGAGTAATTATTTGAGCTGGTTTATCCGAACTAAATCGGGATTTAGTTTTTCTGCAACCACTTATTATCAGCCAAGATGGGATAAGTTTAATGATTTTCGTTTCTCGGGGAATTACGCGATTAGCCAAGCAATCACGAAACGGTTGGATATGCGTATCGAATTTAACTTGTTTTATGATAGTGCTCCTCCAGCCAATGTAAGGACCACTGTTTTTAGCTCCTCGGCGGGTGTGCATCTGCGTTTGGGAGAGTAAATTCCTTATGATATCTAGGTGTTTTTAATGTTTTTCCATCTTTCAAAACTCTTTTTTAACATTCATTGAGGTTTTTGTTGTTTTATTCAGAGTATCTTGATAGAAGTAAACACTAAAAAACGGATATTATGAAGAAGTTAATTTTAGGAGTTTCAGCAATTGCATTGCTGAGCTTGGCATCTTGTAAGAAAGATTATAATTGTGAGTGTACTTACCAAGATACAGGTAGTATGACAATTACAGAGAACAAAACAGTTAAAAATTCATCTTTAGATGATGCGAAAAAAACCTGTGATGGTTATGAATCTGATGGGTTTGTTACAAAAACATGTACGCTTCTTTAAGCATCTTGGTTTTAATAGCATATTTAAAGGTTGCAGATATGTAGCCTTTACCTTATGAAGTCCACGTCTTGAAAATCGTTGATCGAATCATTTTTAAGACGTGGATTTTTTGTTGAATAGCAACTAAAAATTAGTTGATGTATCCACCAATAGAGATGTGAGTTCTTTTTCCGACTCGTTTGAAATCGAACCCGTCATAAATTTCGTTCTCTTGAATCAGAGAATCGACTTCTATGGAATAAAATTTCCAATCGTTTTCATCTCTTTCAAGTTTGTATTGTTTGTTCGAAATAAATCGCAGGTAATTGGTGTCGAATCCGTTGTCCAGAAAGTTCTTGGCTAGCCATTTGGTTGTTGCCATTAGATACTCTTGGTTTTCAAAAGCAGCTTCATTTGTTCGGTATTCAGCTGAATAACCAAAATGATTACAGCCACCGACATGTAGAAGCAAAGAATCTCCTTTGGGGAATTTGACAATTGCCTGATCATTATTTTTATCCCATGAAAAACGAATTTTTGGATTAAACTTCAATAAGATTTCAGAAGTAAACTTGTAAGTACTGGTGTCAAAAACACACTCTGATTCAATGTTGTCTGAATAGCCATTGTTTGAATCAACATTTGACTCCGTTTCTTTTTCATTGGAAACGATTGATTTGTTTTCCTTCTTTTCTTTTTTTTGCTCAGAAGAGCAAGCAACTGAAAAAATGATGATGGAAAGTAATAGAAAAACACTTTTCATACTAAAACTGATTTTTAAAATTCATCCAAATGATTGTGAACGGCATCTTTTCTTTTTGTCAGTAAATATAAAATAAGCAGAATAACAGCGCAAATAAAGAAACCAGTACCAGAAATAGAGGTCGCAATTAGTTCATTTTCATCCCCGATTTGATCTGTTAGTTTGGTTCCAATAAACACACTTAAGAAGCCAAAACAAGATAAGGCTAATCCAGAAAAAGTTCCCATGTATTTCAGTGGAGAATACTGAAGAATCAAACTCAAAAATATGGGTGCTACAAGCACTTCTCCAAGTCCGATGAGAATGAAATAACTAATCATGAAAACGGGATTGTCAATTTGACTGCTTTCTATTGTTAAAATTGCGGCAATAATTGATACGGCAGCAATTCCAAAGCCAATTGTTCCTTTTAACAAGGACGAAAATTGAAACCGATTCCAAATAATTCCAAAAATGAGGGAAGTAATAAGTGGAATTAATGCGGGGATTAAAGTGATAATCAAACTGGAGTTGCCTAGCGTAAATCCGCTGTAATTCAAGCTTGACATTGATTGGTTGAGGATTCGTTGGAATAGGAAATAAAGAAACAGACCTAAAATAGATCCGAAGATAATTTCGTAAACGCGACTTCGTGGCTCTAGTGACTCTTTGTTTTCCTCTAGCGATTCTTTTGTTGGTTTTACCAAAAAAACAAACCCGATGATTAGGAAGAAACAAATGATACAGGATATAAATCCGCTTTTGAATGATTCTGTAAAGTCTAAGAATCCAAATGCTAACGGAGCTAAAAACGAACCAAGGTTAATAGCAAAGTGATTGAATGTTAAAGCTCCATCAAGCTTGTTTTTCTTGGTCGAATAGAGTTTGCCAATGGATTTTAGAATCGTTGGAGAGAATAGTGCCTGGCCAAGGATGAAAACGAACATTCCTAGATAAAAGAGCCCCAATTGTTCTTGCATAAACAGGATAATTCCAAGTATTTGAAGTCCACAGCTGACGAGGATGGAAACTTTTTCGTTCAAGACAAAATCAACGATCAAACCACCAAAAATTCGTGCAAAAAGTAGGGCCATCGAAAATGTTAGCAAAAGCTCTGAAGCATCTTCGTTGTATAGTTTGATTGCATCGCTAATGAGGTAGCTATAAACAAAGGCTTTTAATCCGTAATAGGCAAATCGTTCTAGAAAAAGCATTCCATTTAGGATGCTGGATTGTTCTAGGTAGTAGTAGTTTTTAGTCGGCATTTTATTTGATCCACATTAATTTTTCGCGTTCAACTTTTAAACGCATAAATCCAAAAGCAACGGTTAGCAAGTGGCCTTTTATTTCTTCAACGGTTCCGCTTTGCTTAGTTTCAATCATTTTCACAGTTGAACCAACAACGATTTTCTCTTGTTGGAGAATATCTTGTTCAACTTGCTGCGTTTTTCGTTTTTTAGCAGTTGGCTTTTCTGGTTTTTGCTGCATCAACTCCACTTTGCGTTTCGCGTCTTCGATTTTCGATTTCTCTACCAAAAGGTATTTTCTGACATCTTCTAATAATGGATTATTGGCATCTTTTTTTCGTGTTCTCGTTTGATAACGATCGATGAAAGACTTCATTTTCTTTCCGGAATTGATATACAGGTTGTTTTTTTCTGCTAAATCTTGTTGTGTACGTAGTTTTTCATCGATTCGTTGCTTTTTCTCAATAAATTCTTCGCGCGCATTATTAGCAAGCTGCTGGGCTTCAATGTGTTCGTTATTCAATCGTTGCAAATACATTTTCTCCCGATTCAACTCGTTCAATAGATGATCCATATTTACTCGATTCTGATCTAATTTTCCTTTTGCTTGCTCTATTAAATCCAGAGGAATGCCATTCATTTGAGCAACTTCAAACGTAAATGAACTTCCAGGTTGCCCCATGGAAAAGCGGTAGATAGGTTCTAAGGTTTCTGTATTGAAAAGCATGCAGCCATTCACCGCGTTCGGAAGTTGGTCTGCTTTGAGTTTGATGTTTGCGTAGTGAGTTGTAATGACTCCATACGATTTTCGTTTGTATAGTTCTTCGAAGAAAACTTCAGCCAAAGCGCCACCTAGTTCTGGATCGGAACCTGTTCCAAACTCATCCAATAAAAGTAAGGTTCTTCGGTTGGAAGTTTTTAGAAAGTATTTCATCCGCTTCAAGCGATAGGAATAGGTGCTCAACTCATTTTCGATCGATTGATTGTCACCAATATCGGATAGAACTTGCTGGAAGAAACAGAATTTACTGTTTTCGTGGACTGGAATGAGCAATCCCGCTTGGAGCATGATTTGTAGAAGCCCAATCGTTTTTAAAGTAATTGATTTTCCACCAGCATTTGGTCCTGAAATAACTAACATGCGGCTATTTGTATCCAATATTAAGCTTTGTGGAAGGGTTACTTTTCCTAAGTTTTTATTTGTTTTCCAGAGAATTGGGTGAAAAGCATCAATTAATTCAATGCGTGTGTTTCGAACAATTCCAGGAAGGTTGGCATTCAAATCGAGTGCAAGTTTTGTTTTTGCATTGATAAAATCAAACTCGGTTAATAGGCTTTGATATCCTTGAATCAATGGTAGATGATGAGCGATATCACGTGTTAATTCTTGTAAGATTCGGAAAATTTCTTTTCGTTCATCGTCCAAAGACATCTCCAACTCATTGTTCAACGGAATATTGATGGAAGGTTCAATGAATGTCAAACTTCCTGTTTTCGAGGATCCAACAGCAATTCCACCTACTTTTCGCTTGTGTGTAGATTGAACAGTGAGAACTCGTCTGTCATTTACAAATGCTTCTTTGGTGTCACCTAAAAGTCCTTCCTTTAAATAACGGCGCATTTCCTTGTCAAAATTGCGGTTGATTTGATTTCTCAACTTAGCGATTTGTTGACGGATAGCAAAAAGCTCGGGTGATGCATCGTCTTTGATTTGTCCTCTTCGATCAAAAACTTTCTCAATTGCCTCAATCAACTCTCTTGTAAAGTAAACGGTATTTAGAATTGCAAAGAGATTTGGATAGTCTTGAGAGCGTTTATCGAAAAAGTGAAGAATGTGATTTACCAATTCGGATGCGCGTGTAATTCGTACAAATCCTTCTTGTTGAAGTACTGCATTTTTAATTGGCAGCAATTTGATTTCGCTCAACAATTCTTCAAAATCCAAGGCTGGAAAAGATTCTCCTTCAATACGAATACGTTTAAATTCATTGAGTCGGAGCAATTCAAATTCAATGGCATCAAAATCATTGTTTGGAGCTAGATTTTCCAATCTTTTTTGAGCTGTTGAACCAATGCTAAACGCAGCCAACCATTCTCTGATTTGGTTAAATTCTAAATCGTGAAGTGTTTGCTGATCAAATCCTTTCATGGTGTAAAAATAGTGGCAATTTGGAAGCTGACAAACGAGAAATAACGAAAAGAACCCGCTTAAACAAATTTTTACCACAAATGCACAAATTTTTGAGACGCCTACCGGTCGTCTCTTTTGTCGTTCAGGGGCGACTGGTAAGCGCCCCTTTTCATTTGCGCATTTGCGGTAAAAAAAAGATGGTGTGATTAATTTGGTGGTTTTTACTTAAAGTAATCCTCCAAAATTCTATTTTTACGTTCAAAATTTAGACTATGAAACTTCTTTCTTTTAATGTAAATGGAATTCGAGCAATTGCAGGGAAATCTTTTCTCACAGATATGAAAGAGATGCAAGCAGATGTTATTTGTTTACAAGAAACTAAAGCAACTGTTGAACAAGTATTGGAAACTGTGAATCCTTTGGATTATCCATTTGTATATGCCAATGAAGCGGGACGAAAAGGGTATTCTGGTACGGCGATTATTTCGAAAGTGGAGCCATTGTCAGTTGTTTACGATATGGGGGTTTCTCATCACGATGAAGAAGGGAGGGTGATTTGTGCTGAATACGACAAATTCTATTTAATAACCGTTTATGTTCCGAATTCAGGAAGTGAATTGTTGCGTTTGCCATACCGTAAAACGTGGGATGCTGATTTTTTGAGTTATTTGAAAAATTTAGAAGCCAAGAAGCCAGTGGTAGTTTGTGGCGATTTCAATGTAGCACATAAAGCAATAGATTTGGCTCGACCAAAGGCAAATTACAACAAATCTGCTGGATTTATGCAAGAAGAGATTGATGGAATGGATGCCTTTACTGCAAATGGATTAGTTGACTCGTGGCGTGCAAAAAATGGTGATGAGGTGAAATATACCTGGTGGAGCTACCGTGGTGGAGCAAGAGAGAAGAATGTTGGCTGGCGGATTGATTATTTCCTGGTGTCTGAAGGCTTTGTTCCTAAAATAAAAGAAGCAACTATTCATAATGAAATTTTTGGCTCCGATCATTGTCCAGTTGGTGTGGAGTTGAGTTTGTGATTGCGAATCATATAGATCACAGAGGCGCATAGAAAATCTATGTGACCTATATTTTTATGCGGTTCAAATATTGAGTATGTTCCCCAAAATGAAATCTCTTTTTTCAAATTGAAATAAATCGCCGTTTTGGTGTGAGATATTGTTTTTTGAAACCGCCTTCTGAAAGTCTTTCTGTGTTTAGGGTTTAAGTTTTTTTGTGAGTAGTAAAACCCCGCGGGGCATGGATTTGGGCAATTGTATTCCAAAACAAACAAACTATCAACATGAGAAAAATTACAACAATGCTTTTAGCAGGCATAGCAATGTTCGGGATGAACGTTAATGCACAAGAAGACTACCGTGAAAATTTTAAATTCGGACTTAGGGTAGGGGGTAATTATTCCAATGTATGGGATGAGAAAGACCAAGATTTTGAAGCGAAAGGTAAGGTTGGCTTTGCTGGAGGCGCTTTCATACATATTCCAATTGGAAAATATTTGGGTGTTCAACCAGAGGTTTTGTTTTCGCAAAAAGGATATCAGGGGTCCGGTACTTTTTTAATGCAGCCATACGCCTTTAAACGTACAACGAATTACTTAGAAGTTCCGCTGTTATTTACAATTAAACCAGCATCGTTTCTTACAATCGTTTTGGGTCCTCAATATTCCTTTTTGTTGAGTCAAAAAACGGATTTTTCAACAGGAACTTTTGGAACTTCAGAATTTATTGAATACGACAACGACAATATTCGAAAAAACACACTTGGGGCAGTTGTTGGCTTCGATATAAATATCACTCACTTTGTGGTGTCTCCGAGAGCTGGATGGGATTTTCAAACGAACCTTGGTGATGGTTCCTCATCTACTCCACGCTATAAAAATCAATGGCTTCAATTAACCTTGGGTTACAGATTCTAAGTTATTGCCTATTGATTTGGGAAGAGTCTGTCTCCGATAACTATCGGGTGTCGGGCTCTTTTTTGTTCATAACATGTTGATTAACTTTTGGTAACTTATTCTTTAACTTTCGTTCTAAAGGCAACTTTTGAATCTGTATCTTTGTCCTCATGGAAGAACAACAACCAAACAATTCCCGTAGGGTAGGAGCTCGTACCAAGAATGCTATTTTACCGCTTGCAAATGAAATGGGGAGAATACCACCCCAAGCAATTGATGTAGAACAAGCTGTTCTTGGTGCTATGATGTTGGATAAAAATGCAGTAACTGATACCATTGATATGTTATCAGCAGATAGTTTTTATGATCCAAAACATGCTTTTATCTATGGAGCTATTCGAGATTTGTTTGGAACATCTAATCCAATTGATTTATTGACAGTTGCAGAAAGACTTAAGTCACGAGGTGAATTGGAGGCTTCTGGAGGTGTTGTTTATTTGTCTTCCTTGACACAACGAGTTGGTTCAGTTGCTCATATCGAATACCATGCGCGAATTATTTCCCAGAAACACATTCAACGTGAAATCATTCGGATGTGCTCAGAAACATTGAGAGATGCTTACGATGAAACGTCTGACGTATTTGAAATGTTGACAAAAGCGGAGGGTGCTTTATTCTCGATTGCTGAAAATAATATGAAAAAATCGGTTGCTACCATGAATGTGGTGGTGAGTGAAGCGATTAAAGAGATAGAACAAGCTGCTAAAAATAGTGATGGACTTTCAGGTGTGCCAACTGGTTTCCGTAAGTTGGATGAAGTGACTTCTGGTTGGCAGCGTTCGGATATGATTGTAATTGCAGCTCGTCCTGCAATGGGTAAAACAGCCTTCGTATTGTCGATGGCTCGAAATACAGCGGTCGATTTCAATATGGGAGTTGCGATTTTTTCCTTGGAGATGTCCTCTGTTCAGCTTGTAAAACGTTTGATTTCTGCAGAAAGTATGATTTCAGCAGAGAAATTAAGAAAAGGAAAACTCGAAGAATACGAATTTCAACAGTTGTATTCACGGGTTACAAAATTAGCCGAAGCGCCTATTTATATTGATGATACGCCTGGATTAAGTGTATTTGATTTACGTGCAAAATGTCGTCGATTGAAAATGCAATACGATATTCAGATGGTCATAATTGATTATTTGCAGCTAATGTCTGCTGGTGGTGGAAAAGGAAGTGGGAATCGCGAGCAGGAAATTTCAACAATTTCACGTTCCATTAAGGAGATTGCGAAGGAGTTGAATATTCCAGTAATTGCATTGTCTCAGCTTTCACGTTCGGTGGAAACAAGAGGTGGTGATAAACGACCAGTTTTGTCGGATTTACGTGAATCTGGAGCAATTGAGCAAGATGCCGATATCGTGGGATTCTTATACCGTCCAGAATATTACGGGATTACAACCGCTGAAGATGGTTCTTCCAATGAAGGTGTTGGTGAAGTCATTATTGCAAAGCATAGAAATGGTGCTTTGGAGAATGTCCGAATGCGTTTCGTTGGAAAGTATGCGCGCTTCGAAAATATGGAAGATCAATACAACAGTGCTCCAGGAAATGACTTTAATCCGAATGCAATGAGTGCTGGAATGTCGATGAATCGCAGTTTTGATGAGTCACCACGCACGATTACGCTTGGAAGTAACATGAACAATGTTCCTGATGAAGATTTTAAAGGGCCTGATGAAACCCCATTTTGATTCCTTTCACAATTTATGTTGAAAATCCAGCATTAGTTAATTTTTGAATTAATTTTAGTGCATACACAAAAATGAATGATGAAATTTTTCCTAGCACTTGCATTTTTAATCGTTGTTAAAACAGTTTCAGCTTCTTCTATTTTAGTTCCAATGGATGAAAGACAAAGCAATCATTTGAAGGCTTATGGTGTTTCATTCTGGGTACTTGAAAATAATGTAGTAATGGAATGGCTCTTGAATTATCGAGGTGGTTCTTTTTTGTTTCCGCATTTGCGAACGATTGAGGAAGAATTGATTATTCGGGGAGTTAGTTACGAGATTGTTGCTGACGGACAAGTGAATGCAATTCGAACAGAAATTGCGAATCCAGAAGTGAACATGGAAATTGTACAACTGGAAAAAGCTCCTAAAATTGCTGTTTATACTCCTAGTAGTTCCTTGCCTTGGGATGATGCAGTGACAATGGTATTGGATTACGCAGAAATTCCTTATGATAAAATATACGATTCAGCGATTGTGATGGGGATTCTTCCGAAATACGACTGGCTGCATTTACATCACGAGGATTTCACCGGGCAATACGGGAAATTCTATGCTTCCTTTCATCGAGAATCTTGGTATGTCAATCAGGTGGCAGATGCAGAAAGAGATGCATCAAATCTTGGTTTTGCAAAGGTCTCACAATTGAAGTTAGCAGTCGCCAATAATATTCGAAATTTCGTCATGGGCGGAGGTTTTTTATTTACGATGTGTAGTGGAACAGATAGTTTCGATATTGCACTAGCTGCACATGAAACAGATATTTGTGAACGGATGTTCGATGGTGATCCGAGAGATCCGAATTGTCAGAATAAATTGGATTACAACATGACTTTTGCATTCAAGGATTTTATCTTAGTTCAAGATCCGATGGTGTATGAATACTCCAATATTGATGGAACTGAAATGCACCGTCTGCCAGCAAATCAAGATAAGTTTACTCTGTTTGATTTCTCAGCTAAATGGGATGTTGTTCCAGCCATGTTGACTCAATGTCATACCGATGTAATTGATGGTTTCATGGGGCAAACAACCGATTTTAGAAGAGATTTGATTAAGTCGAACGTACTGGTACTAGGAGAAAACAAAGCTCTGAATACCGCTCGATACATCCATGGAGAAATGGGACAAGGAACTTGGACATTCTACGGAGGCCACGATCCAGAAGATTTCCAGCACCGAGTAGGCGATCCTCCAACGGATTTAAACTTGCATCCGAATTCACCAGGTTATCGATTGATTTTGAATAATATTTTGTTTCCTGCAGCGAAAAAGCAGAAGCGGAAGACGTAGTTGTTATATTGAATTACGAATTACGAATTACGAATTACGAATTACGAATTACGAATTTGAACCTTTAATTATTCTCTGCACTCACTTTGACTTACTTTCCAATGTCTTAATAATAGACGTGAGGATTTTCAGGAGCTCTTCACATCCTTGAATTAGTTTTGCTGCTACTTCAAATTGTAAATACTTTGTTGTTTCGAGCAACTTTAGCCAATAAAGGGTTTCATTCGTTTCTTTTCTTGAAATCTGAAGTTTATGTATAAAATCTTTTGAAGACTGACCTCGAATGGCTTCTGAGATATTTGCACCGATTGATGTTCCAGAACGCAAAAGTTGTTTGGAAAGAACGAATTCTTTCTTGTCGAATGCTAAGTATTTATAAGTTTCTATAATTTGTACTGCAAAGTCAAAGCTTTTCTTTTGAATAATATTTTCTTTCATATGAATAGTGTTTCTTATTTAAGATAATAAAAATTGTGAATTGATTCATTAGGAATTAGGAATTAGGAATTAGGAATTAGGAATTAGGAATTAGGAATTAGGAATTTTCCCCTCTAAAAATCCAAAAACTTTTTTTTACGTAAGTAGATTATTAGTAGTATTTAGATGAAATATTTGAATTCAATATTTCTCTAATTTTTGTAGTGATTTGGTTAGGTTCGGTAATGAAAACTCCGATTTACTTTGGTGGATCGGAGTTTTCTTTTTTGTAAAAAAGTATAAAGTCTTAATCTCCTGAAATCCTAACGTCCTGAAATCTTTGTATCTTTGCCCCAACTTTTTACAAAAACAAACATAGCATGCAACTGTGGAATACATTTAGTAAGGAGGAATTAGAGCAAAAATTGCGCGAGGCAGGTCATGAATTTGTGACAATCTCATTCTATAAGTACGCAAAAATTGCCAATCCTCAAATTTTCAGAGATTACATCTACCAATTGTTGAATAACAATCAGGTATTGGGTCGTATTTATGTCGCACATGAAGGGATTAATGCCCAAATTTCGGTGCCAACAAATCGCTTGAATGAATTTCGGACAGATCTTTATTCAATTGACTTTTTAAATGAAGTTCGATTGAATATTGCCGTTGAAGAAGAAGGGGCTGAGTTTCCTTTCTTGAAATTAAAGGTGAAAGTTCGAAGCAAGATTTTAGCAGATGGTTTAACCGATGAATCTTTCGATGTAACCGATATCGGAAAGCATTTGAAAGCAGAAGAATTCAATGAGTTAACACAAGATCCGAATACGATTTTGATTGATTTCAGAAATCACTACGAACACGAGGTTGGTCATTTCAAAGGAGCAATTCTTCCAGATGTAGATACTTTTCGCGAATCTTTACCGATTATTGAAGATGCTTATTTGAAAGGAAATGAGGATAAGAACATCGTGATGTATTGCACAGGTGGAATTCGTTGTGAAAAGGCTTCAGCTTGGTTCAAACACCGCGGATTTAAGAATGTTCATCAGTTAGAAGGTGGAATCATTAAGTATGCGAATGAATGCAAGGAAAAAGGGCTTGATAATCGATTTATTGGAAAGAATTTTGTGTTTGATGAGCGGAGAGGTGAACGGATCACGGATGACGTCGTTTCAAATTGTCATCAATGTGGTGAGCCCGCAGATGTACATGTGAATTGTGCGAATGAAGCATGTCATTTACTCTTTATTCAGTGTGAAAAATGTACTGCGAAATATGAGAGTTGTTGCACACCCGAATGTCAAGAGATTACTCATTTGTCATTTGAAGAGCAAAAAGCATTGAGAAAGGGGCTTGAAAACAGCAATAAAATATTCAAAAAAGGACGAGCAGAGCATTTATTGCAGAAATTGAATCAATAAAACCGTTATCTTCGAGCATCAAAATCAACTCACGTGGAATTAGCAATTGACTGGAACGTAGATTCACAATTAATTAAAGGATGGTCTACTCCAAATTTATACGGATTATTGTTCGTAGGAGGAATGATTTTCGGATACTACATCATTCGAAAAATGTTCAAATCAGAAGATATATCTGAAAAATATTTGGATAAATTATTGTTGTATGTAGTGCCAGCAACTATTATTGGAGCACGTTTAGGGCATGTTTTTTTCTATGGACCTTGGCATGATGGATATAATGCACAAGGATACTTTGAAAAAGGTTACTTGGATCATCCTTTGGAGATATTGAAAGTTTGGGAAGGTGGTCTAGCTAGCCATGGAGCCGCAATTATGATTTTGATAATGCTTTATATTTACTCCCGACAAGTAGTTAAACGTCCTATGTTGTGGATTTTGGATCGTATTGTTGCGCCAATTGCAATCGCAGGATGTTTTATTCGATTAGGAAATTTAGTCAATCATGAAATCATTGGTACACCAACAGATTTGCCTTGGGGATTCAACTTCAATCACGCATTGGAAGAGGAGTACTTAGTAAATGGGAAAGTTGTTCCGCGTCATCCTAGTCAGTTGTATGAATCGATTTGTTACCTGATTTCATTCATTGTTTTATACCGTATGTATTGGAAGACCAAAGCGAAATTCTCTCCAGGGAAAATTTTCGGGGTATTTATGGTTATCATTTGGACGGCTCGTTTCTTTATTGAGTTTATTAAAGTTGGGCAAAATGCAAACGATGAAGTTTGGATGCTGAAAACTGGACAGTGGTTGAGTATTCCTTTTGTATTGATCGGACTTTATTTAACCTTCCGAAAAGTTCCTCCAAAAGAACAAGCAAAATTTGACGAAGCGGTAGCAACACCACTTCCTTTAAAATAAGTGAAAGCCTCGATAGTGATTGTCGAGGCTTTTTTATATCCGAATTTTATGATATCGTTATATTACGAATTATAGATATTAATCACTTTGCTGGCTTATTTATTTGTTGAATTGCAGAACAAATAGCCTTCCTGAAATTCCAATTTCATTCCTCCAAGTTTTTGCTGTACCTTTGTGCCCCTTTTAGTATTGAATCGATTTCATGAAAACAAAAACACTTCGAAAAAACAAAGTCAACGTAGTTACACTTGGATGTGCCAAAAACACCTTTGATTCAGAGGTTTTAATGGCGCAATTGAAAGCCAATAAATTTGAAGTGGAACATGAGGCCAAACAAGATGATTCTGAAATTGTCATTATCAATACGTGTGGATTTATCGACAATGCAAAACAAGAATCAATTGATACTATTTTGCGTTATGCGGATGCTAAAAATGAAGGACTCGTTGACAAAGTATATGTTACGGGTTGTTTGGTTCAGCGTTACAAAGACGATTTAGAACAAGAAATTCCAGAAGTAGATGCATTCTTTGGTACCAGAGATTTGCCTCGCTTGTTGAAAACATTAAAAGCAGATTACAAGCACGAATTGGTTGGAGAACGTTTATTGACAACTCCTTCACATTACGCTTATTTTAAAATAGCTGAAGGGTGTGATAGACCTTGTTCATTTTGTGCCATTCCATTGATGCGTGGAAAGCATGTGTCTACTCCAATGGATCAGTTGGTTGCATCGGCAAAAAGCCTTGCTGCTCAAGGTGTGAAAGAAATTTTGTTGATTGCACAAGACTTAACCTATTACGGATTAGATATTTACAAAAAGAGAAATTTAGCTGAATTGTTGGATCAATTAGCGGCTGTGGAAGGAATTGAATGGATTCGTTTGCATTATGCCTTTCCTGCTGGGTTTCCGATGGATGTACTAGACGCAATGGTTAAATATCCAAATGTGTGTTTGTATTTAGATATGCCTTTGCAACACGGTTCAACAAAGATTTTGCAATCAATGCGTCGTGGAATTACGCGTGAGAAAACAGAAGCGTTGGTACATACAATTCGTGAAAAAGTTCCAGGAATAGCAATTCGCACGACCTTAATTGCGGGTTATCCAGGTGAAACAGAAGAAGATTTTCAAGAAATGGTTGATTTCGTAGAACGCATGCGATTTGATCGTTTAGGGATTTTTACCTATTCTCATGAAGAAGATACACATGCTCATTCCTTGGAAGATGATGTTCCCGATGAGGTAAAACGTCAACGTGCAGATGAAATCATGGAATTGCAATCAGGAATTAGCTATGAATTAAATCAAACAAAGATTGGTAAAACGTTCAAAGTTCTTTTTGACCGTATCGAAGGAGACTACTTTATTGGACGTACCGAATTCGATTCTCCAGAGGTTGATAATGAGGTGCTTGTGAAGAAATCAGAAGGATACGTTAGCGTTGGCGATTTTGCGCTGGTTGAAATTACTTCGGCAGATCATTACGACTTGTACGGGAAATTCGCGATGTAAAATCAAAATTTAAATAAAATTGAAAACCGCTTCTCTCACGATGAGCGGTTTTTTAGTTTAGAAATAATTGCCAGTATTTCGGCTGCTTTCTGGTTTTAAAAAGGTAGAGAGCTTCCGAATTCAAAGTTCTTACACCCCCTGTTTTGTAAATGTTTCAATAAAAAGTCTATTTTTGAGTATGGACATTCAGAACCGACTACTTGAACAGCTTAAAGCTAAATTACCTCACGATACCTCTTTGGGGAAATTATTGATGGATGATTTGGAATTGTCTCGCGATTCAGCTTACAGAAGAGCGCGAGGAGAAACAGCCTTGAAACCAGAAGAAATCAATTTGCTTTGTCAAAAATACGAACTGTCAATCGATAAAATTATTGGTGTTTCGGGAAAAAGTGTCACCTTTCAATATAATCCTATTCAACGTTCCGAGTTTTCATTTGAGACTTATCTGACAGGAATTATGGATGGATTTAAACGGATGGTTGCACAGCGAACCCAAGAATTGTATATGTCGAATTTGGATTTAATCATCTTCCAATTATTGAATTCACCAGCACTTTTGCGATTTAAGTTGCTTTATTTTGGGAAATGTTATTTGAAATTGGGGCAGTTAGAGAATGTCAAGTTTCACAAAGGTTGGAAAGGCGACATTTCAGATGAACAATTGCAGCAAATGTCGAATTTTTATATCCGCGTAAAATCAACAGAAGTAATTGGTTATGATGCTGGGAAAGGATTAATTCGAGAAATTGTATCCTTCTACGAATTGGGGTATTTTGAAACTCCAGAAGATGCTCTGTATTTGATTGATGAAGTTTCAGGATTAGTAGAACACATCAAACAGCAAGCTGAAATTGGTCGTAAATTCATCAAAGGACAACCAGTTATTACTGAAGAAGATAACTTTCATCTTTATTTACATCAAACGTATATTCAAGACAATACGATTATTTCTGAAACGAATGCCTATCGCATGTTATATATCACTCACAACATGCTGAATTACTTGTATACGATTGATCAAGATTACGTCAATAAATCGTTTGCAGTGTTTAAATCCATGCTGAAAAGCTGTGTAAAGATTTCGGAAGAAAACCAACGACAACGGAATGCGTATTTTGATAGTTTGGAGCAATTTATTGACAAAGCAAGACTCCGAATTAAAGGAACAGACCTTTTTTAGAAGCTGAAAGAGTATTGCTTCTTGTTTTTAGTTTAAAGTATTCCGTGGGTGATAACTCAAAATTGCTTCGCGCAAAAAACGTTGATCTAAATGCGTGTAAATTTCGGTAGTGGTAATGCTTTCATGGCCCAACATATCTTGAATCGCACGTAGATTTGCGCCACCTTCAATGAGATGAGTGGCAAAAGAATGTCGAAACGTGTGTGGACTAATATTCTTTTTAATCCCAGCTAAATCTGCTAAACGTTTGATAATCGTGAAAATCATGACACGTGTTAATTGAGCGCCACGTCTATTGAGAAATACAAATTGTTCATGGCCTTTTTTGATTAATAAGTTACTTCGGTCATGTTCTACATATTCACCAACTTCTTCAATCACACTTGGACTCACAGGAACCAATCGTTCCTTGTTTCCTTTTCCGATTACACGAATAAATCCTTCTTCGAAAAAACAATCTTCAAAGCGCAAAGAAACTAACTCGCTTACACGAATTCCACAGCTATAAAGGGTTTCGAGAATTGCTTTGTTTCGCTGACCTTCATTCGAACTTAAATCAATCGCATCAATCAATGCATCAATTTCTTCGATTGTCAATACTTCGGGTAGTTTTCTGCCAATTTTAGGAAGTTCCAATGCTTCAGAAGGGTCGTCTTTACGGATTTCTTCCAAGACTAAAAAGTCGAAAAATTGTTTCCAACCACTGATTATTCGGGCTTGTGAACGTGCACTTAATCCCATATCATAAAGCTCTGCAACAAATTGTTTTAAATGCCCAGTTTGAATGTGTTCAGGAGAAAGTGTGTAAGATTCGCAAAAGTCACGTAACTTCGCAATATCTTGTTGATAAGCGAAAATGGAATTTTCAGCCAAGCTTCGTTCAATCTTCAAATAATGAACAAATTGTTTAATAGTACGTTCCCAATTTTTCAATGATGCGCATTCTAATTCTCAATGGCCCGAATTTAAACCTTTTAGGAACACGTGAGCCCGAAATTTATGGAAATCGTACTTTTTTACATGTTTTGGATCAGTTAAAGAAGAATTTTACGGGAGAAATCGACTATTTTCAAAGCAATGTGGAAGGTGAAATCATCAATGCCCTCCACGATTCAAAACACGATGGAATTATTCTCAACGCAGGCGGATATACACATACGAGTGTATCGATTCGTGATGCTGTCTCAGGAATTCAAATTCCGGTGGTAGAAGTTCATATCAGCAACTTAGCTCAACGGGAAGAATTTCGTCACAATTCATTGATTACAGCTGTTTGTGCAGGATCAATCATGGGATTTGGAATGGATGGTTATCGTTTGGCGTTGGAATGGTTTGAAGGCAATCAACGTGGGAAGATTGGATATTGAAATATGTAGGCACGCGATGCGTCGCGTGCCTACATATTTTTATCGTATTTCAAGATTTCCCCTTTCATTTAATTCTGTAGTTTCGGTTCGATAAAATCAATGTGCTCCTTTAGGCCTCGTCCATATTTATAATACTCGTCTCGAAAATTCTCCGTTTCCATTGCAATCAATCTCCCCAAACCAAGAGAAATAATCCGATTTATACTATCATTAGTGGTATGAAGAACTCCAAAATTTCTCCAAGTTATGGAATGATCATAAATTTTCCCGATTCCTTGAATATAGCCTGAATTGGAGTTTGCATCCATAGCAAATTCGTGATTTTCATTTGTGAAAAGAGAAACTCCGACTCCTTTTCCATTCACGTCAATGAAACCGATTGAGATCAACGAATCTTTATTGTTTTTTTTTAAGATTTCGGATGCTGAAACGGTGTCTGTAGGATATCTCTGACTATTCGAATAATAGTAGTAAGCCAGTTTTTCTGTCTTTATCTCGCATTTTTGGTCAATTGTCACATCACATCTTTTAGGAGAAAAAAGGAGCAGCACAATTCCAATCAATGCAGGTAATCCTTGAACGAAAAAGATTTTTTTATCTGCTGTAAGTGCTCCGTAAAGTCCCGCTACAACCACACAAATTAAGAAGAACATACTTACATTGAAACGCCATTCCGGATTACAGATAAAAAACGTCCAAATCAATCCTGCAGCTAGAAACCCATTGTACAATCCTTGATTGGCTGCAAGAGACTTTGTTTTAGGGAACAAGTCTTTGTCAAAATTCTTGAAGGTTTTTGGGCCACGTGTTGTCCAAGCAAACATTTCCAGCCACATCACATAGAGGTGGAAAAGAGCTACGATTCCGATTACAATTTTAAGTGCGATTTCCATACTAATTAACGTTTAAAGTGATTTTATTCCTACTATCGAATACATCATGGGAATAAAATTTCCAAGATGCTTGATCCGGTATTTTCCTGGTTCAAATTCGTCTGTGTGCAAGAAACAATTGTAGTTTGAGAAATCGTATTCTTGCAAATCTTGGATGTGAATACCTTGTTTGAGCAAACTCGTTATTACTTCACTCATTCCATGATTCCAGCTTACTGAAGTTGTTTGAATTGGCGCGTCTTTATCTGCATAGGTTCCTGTTGCTGTTTCTACAATCGGATCGGATTTGAAATAACGATATCCAACCTTTTGAAAATCATCATCAAACATCCAAACAACTGGGTGAAATTCTACAAATACAAATTTCCCTTCTGGCTTCAAAAAATGAGAAATAACGGAAGCCCATTTGTCTAGATCTGGCAACCAACCAATGGTTCCATAAGACGTAAATACAATGTCAAATTCTCCTTCCAAATGCTGCGGAAGATCGTATAAATCACAACAAAAAAAAGTGGCATCTGTTCCTGAAAGCATGGAAAATTCGCGTGCTTTTTCGATTGCTTTGTCGGATAAATCTGCTCCAATAGTACTAGCTCCCATTCGTGCTAATGAAATGGTGTCCTGACCAAAATGACATTGCAGATGTAGAATGCGTTTTCCTTCCACATCTCCGAGTAATGCAAGTTCTGTTTCTTGAAGCGAGGTTTTCCCCGCAAGAAACCCTTGAACATCGTAAAAATCCGATTCAACGTGTGGCTCAACGCGTTGATTCCATTGTTTTTTATTGATTTCCTTGTAATTCTCCATGAGCGTGTTTTTTTCTGTTTTTTAATTCGTCAAAAGCTTCGTCGTAATCCGTTCGGAGTGTGCCCATCCAGCGATCCCAAAACAAAAAATACAATCCATAATTTCCTTTAAAATATTTGTGATGTTGATTATGAGCTACGGAAGTATTTATCCATCTTCCAATCCATGTTTTTTGAAAATTTGAAGGAAACAACTCGAAGCCTAAATGCCCATAAACGTTGATAATAAACTGCCCCAATAAAAAGAGAATTAATGCGGTAGGATGAACAGGTAAGGTAAAGGCAATAATTGGAATAATCAGTGCTTCTAGAATACTTTCCGAAAAATGAAATGAATAGGCTGCAAGCGGAGTGGGATTTGTTGATTGATGGTGTACAAAATGAATGTGTTTGAATAATTTGGGATGATGAATTGCTCGATGCATCCAGTAAAAATAAGTGTCGTGGATAATAAACATTACAGGAATCGTGAAGATGTAATAGCCGATTCCGTATTCCGTGATGTCTTTGTACAGATTGGTGTGCGGCCTAAAAACAACCATCACGAGTAAAAATATACTAGCAAATATGATTGTTGTTTGCATGGAATAAAGTACTTCCATCAACACGCGTTTGTTTTTAGGTAGAATGAGTTGAATTTTTCGTTGAAAGAACTGCTTCTTGAACAGAATGTAGAAAACAAAATATGCTCCGCCTGCAATTAGCAAGTAGCGGAGTGAAATGTAATAAGCAATCTTTACCCAAAGATCCGTAATTGTTTCCATTGTATTTGAATTCTATTAAAGGTCGCAATTTTATTTGAATTGTAGATCCTCATGGAATTTGTAGTTCCAAAGAGTAAGTTAGTTAAAAAAAACTAACTACGAATTAGTGGCAAAACTACTCGATAACTTTTAACTCTAACAAGTAGAACGGTTTCTTTATTAAATTTGCACCAAAATTTAGTAATTATGAAATGGTTTCTTCTCCTATTGATCTGTTCCTCTACCGCTCATTTCTATGCACAAGACAAGATTGAAATTTGGAAACCAAATAAAAAAGGTTCGTTTTACATCTATTGGGGGTGGAATAGAAGTGCTTACACGAAATCGGATATTCATTTTCAAGGAAAATCGTATGATTTCACGCTAAATAATGTAATCGCCAATGACCGTCAATCCTTATTTAGAGCAAATCTCTACTTCAATCCAAAAACGATTACAATTCCACAATACAATTTAAGATTGGGGTATTATTTTAAAGATAAATATGAAATATCTTTTGGAGCAGATCACATGAAATATGTGATGAAAAATTTCCAAACGGTAACTATGAATGGAACGATTGCTAATTCAGGAACCCCTTATGACGGTGTTTACACCAACCAGCAGCAGTATTTAGACACTTCTTTCTTGCTTTTTGAACATACAGATGGATTGAATTATTTAAATCTAGAAGTAAGAAGATCTGAAGCCTTAATCAATGTAAAACACTTTAATTTGAGTGCTTCTTATGGTGCAGGATTAGGACTTTTAGTACCCAGAACAAACACAACACTATTGGGAAATGCAAGACACGATAAATTTAATGTAGCAGGTTATGGATTGGGCTTAGTTGGCGCTGTGAAAATCAATCTATTCAAATATTTCTTTATCCAAGGCGAAGCGAAATATGGATTTATCCACATGCCAGATGTTCGAACAACGAATCAAATTGATGACAAAGCAAGCCAGCATTTCTTCTTTATGCAGTACAATGTTGTTTTTGGAGCTCAACTTCAATTAACGAATAGAGTGAAGAAAACAAAATAAACGCCCATCTTACTTTTTCTTGTTTTCCGAGAAAAGTAGAATTTTTGGTAATCCTGCCTGACCTTCATTTGAAACATATAAGTCACCATTTGGCATGATTGCAATTCCTTCGGCTTTATTGAATTTTACAGGATCTAGAATCTCTAAATGTTGAATTTCCCCTTTGTGATTGAACACGAACAAGTAAAAATCGGATGCGCTAAGCACATATAACAATTTGCTGGTTGGATGAATGTATATTCCTGAAAGCTGAAATTTCAGAGCTACTTCTTGTTCTTCTGGGTTTTTCTTGCTTTGTTTGGTTGGGAGTTCAATACCTTGGTTTTGCGCAAAATCTTTGATGACTGTAATGTCGTAGCTGTAGATAGGCTCGCTCTGTAATTTCTTTTTCGTGTAATCGAAAGCATAAATCGTTCGAATATTTTTAAAGGCTGCACCTTTTGCTATTTTACTCTTAGAACCAATCAACAATCGTTTATTTTCCTTGTCAAAACACAATCCTTCATTGTCTTTGTTTGGAATTCCAGTTGCAATGGAATCAATTTTCGGATTGCTTTTGGTAAAATTTTGAATTTGAAAAAGCTCGCCATCACTGCGTAAAATATAGAGATCTTTTCCTACGGGAGCAATTCCTTCATAATCACCAGGTCCAGCGAAATCAATTTTCCGAATTACTTTTTGAGTAGATAAATCATAAATGAAGGCGATTCCCTCTTCATCTTGCACACAAGCCAACGTTTTTGAATCAATGATTGTTAAGCCCGAGATTTCGCGCAATTCGTTCGGAAGGATAATTGTTTCTTTTTCCTGCTTTAAATTGTAGGGAATAGAAACTTGAGCAAATCCAAAATTGAATTTCAATAAAACAAAAAGTAAGAGTGATAATGTACATTTCATTCCTTAAAAATATAAAAGAAGCACTGTAATACTTGGAGTTTTAAGTTGAATTAACGTTTTATTCCCCCGAAGTCATTTCATAGTAGCGTTTTGCATTTCTGACTAGCTCAATGAATTCGACGTTCTTCAATATAGAAGGTGTAATCTCCACGTAACGGGTTTTCTTACCATCTCCCATTAATAAATTCGATTTAGAGGAAAGTTCGACGCCTTTACTGAATGAACATTTGATTCCTCTTTGAGATGGAAGTAAGACGCAAATCATTCCTTTGTATCCAGATCCATAGCTAAAAGCAAGCATTTTTGCAGCGATATCTAGTTCTTGGAAACTATTGGGCAATTCTGTTTCCAGTAATTCTTTTGTTTTTAGAAATAACTCGCGAATGGGATGTGGATAACCACCTAAAAATACTGCTAAAGATGAGCTCATTAGAGATCCATTTTTCGTTGATTTAAATCTTTGAATTTGAATACTTTTTGAATGTATAAAGCCCAAAGAATACTCCCTTTATAAAAACGGATTGGAGTTTTTAAATCTCTTTTTTTCCATGCTCTTCGTTCTTTTATGGAGGAAGGAAGATGATTGTAAAATGAAATATGTGCTCTAAAAACCGCCCAAAAATGGGGGAATTGCCCTCTGAAAAGGAATACCAACCCAGCCAATCCGTCAAAGCAAAGTCTTCTGAAAAGTACATAAGTTAAGCCAGCTCGTTGGTTTTTATGAATCATTAAAAGGCTATTTCTGAAATTCAAAAAAGTTTTTTTTGGGTTCATGTAGTTTAAAGTTCCTCCACCAACATGATAAACGACACTTAGCGGATTCACTTCGAAATGAAGTCCCATTCGATGAATCCTCCAACAAAGATCTATTTCTTCCATGTGCGCAAAGAACCGTTCGTCTAATCCACCAGCTTCCCAATAAATTTCAGAACGAATCATTAAACAAGCACCAGTTGCCCAAAATATTTTTGCAGGATAATCATATTGTCCTTCATCGATTTCTACATGATCCATAATTCGACCACGACAAAAAGGATAATGGTATTTATCTAAAAAACCTCCAGAGGCTCCAGCGTGTTCAAACGTATTTCTGTTTTTAAATGAGCGAATTTTTGGCTGACATCCAGCAATTTCCGGATTTTTCATGGTCTCTACAAGTGGATTCAACCAGTTTTCACTAACCTCAACATCGCTATTCAGAAGCACATAATAATCTGCTTTTACCTTTTTGAGCGCATCGTTGTACCCTTTGGCAAATCCTCCATTAGAATCATTGATAACGATTTCCAAATTGGGAAAATGTTCTTTCGTCCATGAAACAGAATCATCCGTTGAAGCATTATCCGCTAAAACAACACGATAAGGCTCAGAGTAAGCGATGACTTGAGGTAGAAATTGTTCTAAGAAATGTTTTCCGTTCCAATTGAGTATAACAACGGCGATGTCAGGATTTTGCACAGAGTTTTTTAATCTTGTTTGTAATAGTATTGGCTATTTCCTCCATACTGACTATTTCCGTTGGTTCCATCAATATTGTTATCAGAATTGTTTCGTTTCACAAGCATTTGTTGCCATTTGTAATTTTGCTGCTCCCCAACCATATCTGAATGTAATAATCGGTAGCCGTTATTCACCAAATCTGGGTTATAGAAAACGAAGCGTTTGTTGCTAAATGTTTTGATTTTATAATAATGCCAAATTTCGTAAGGATATTCTGATGGAGAGCTCTCTCTTACAATAATTGTATTTGGAGTACCATATTGAAGATAAACTCTTCCGCGATCTGTTTCGAAACCACTCATGAAATTTGAGCCATAATTTTTTTCAACGAGAACCACATTTTTCTTGTAAAGCATCCATTGATTATAAGCATCTACTCCAGAAGTTTGAACCCAAAACTGTTGGAGATGCTTGCGGCTTAAATCAGGACTTTTAGCTTTCAATGTTTTCAGAATTGATTTTATTTCAGCTGGTCGTGCAATTGGAATTAAACTTGCCAAATAATAGTTGACAGAATCTTGAGTAATTGATGCCTGAAATGCAGGATCTAGAACTATTTCCTCTACATTTTCTGCGTTTTCAATATTATCATTGATGCGTTCAAAGAAATAATCAGCTGTTTCACCAATCGTTTGACTGTTTTTATCAATAATTTGAAGGGTTAAATGATAAGATCCTGATGGTAATTTTGAAATATCTAAATTTCGTAATACGGGAACCACTGGTTCTGGTTTAATCTTCGTAAAACGAGAAAATCCAGGGACCACCTGATTTGTTTGAGAAGAAACTATTTGTTGTCTCAATCCAAAACTACTGTCTTGAATCAAATGGGTATTGTAAAGTTCGATGTAGTAAGGAATTCGGTTCATTGTTTGACTATAGAAATTCGATAGTCTTGGGATAATTTCATACCCGCTTTTGTAGAATGGAGATTCATGATTTGTACTTGGTGAAGCTACTTCAGCAACAACAATATCAGAGCTTGAAACGTGTTTTGAATCACCAGAAACTTCTATTTCAAGTTTTCCATCTACTGGTTTTCCCTGAGCAATGATATCTGTGAGTTCAACATGAGCAGTGTATTTCCCTGGTTGTAAAGGAATGCGCAAGATGTCGTAGAAATCTTCCACAATTGAATCACGCATTCTTGGACTTTCTAATGCGAATAAATTGGTATATACAGTATCGCCAGTAGCTACATCCGTAATGATGGTTGAAACAGCAACTTTTGCTTGTAAAATAGAATCCACTGGAGCAAAACGAATTGTATAGGCAATAAATTGAAACTGTAAATCAACATAAGCCCCTTGATCAGGAGAATAATAGCTCTTGTAATCAATGAACGCTTTCATCTGACTTTTCTGTCCAAAAGAATGGAAAGAAAGTACAAAGAATGCGATGAATACCAAAAATAGATTTTTCATAATTCTAGAATCTCCCGTAAAGTTAGCGATTTTGACCTATTTACGGAAAAGTAATCGAAGGAAAAGCAAATTCATTGATTAAAGGGTGCTGATTTTCAGGTGACAAGTAAATAACTTTATTTTTTTTTCAAATAATGCTTGCCAAAAAGGAAAATAGCACTACTTTTGTCGCGGAGAATTGGCAGAGTGGTCGATTGCGGCAGTCTTGAAAACTGTTGTACCGCAAGGTACCGTAGGTTCGAATCCTACATTCTCCGCCAAAATAAAAAAGCTCCGAATTTTCGGAGCTTTTTTATTTTAATCAATTTATTCGATCCTCATTTAGTCAATAAATTCATGAAACCTGCAGATTTAATTGCGATTATAGAAAAGAATGAACTGATTGAAAATTTGGTTATTCTTGAGCGTAATGAGTTTCTGAAAACAGCAGGAAGTATCGATACGAACATCTATTTTATAGAAGAAGGAAGTTTGCGCGTTTATGTGATCGATGTTCATGAAGAACGAACTATTCGCTTTGGGTATCAAAATAATATTTTGGTATCGCTCGATTCTTTTTTGACTGAAACTCCCTCCGAATTTGTAATTCAAGCGATTAAGAAAACGGTTGTAAAGATTATTCCGAAAATAGCCTTTATGAGATTCATTTATGAAAATGAGGATCATCAGAAGTTGTGGATTCAAATTTTGGAAGATTTGGTTGTTCAGCAAATTGAACGCGAAAAGGATTTGTTGATTTCATCTCCAAAAGAACGATTTGAACGAGTCTTGAAAAGAAGTCCGCAATTGTTTCAAGAAATTCCTAACCGACATATTGCCAATTATCTTCGAATGACACCCGAAACGCTTTCAAGACTTAAAAAGTCTTGATTTGAATCAATGTTTTTAGTAGAAGAGTTAGAGACCTTTGTCAAAAAGAGAGCAAGATGAAAATTCAGACAGAAGCATTGTTGGTTGATTTAACGAATAGAACCAAAAAACTCGTTCAGGTGGCAGAATTGTTGAGAAATAAATCGGAGGAAGCACTCAATTTCAAGCAAAATTCGGAGAGTTGGAGCATTTTAGAATGTTTGGAACATTTGAATTTGTATGGACGATTTTATCTTCCAGAAATTGCAAAGCGAATTGATGAGAATAAAGGAAAGAACGAATCCGTTTTTAAAAGTGGTTGGTTGGGGAATTATTTTTCGAACAGTATGCTACCAAAGGAGAAGTTGAACAAAATGAAGACTTTCCAAAATATGAATCCAATCAATAGCAAATTGGATAAACGTGTAATCGATGAGTTTTTGAGTCAGCAAACCGAAATGCTCCGATTATTGGATCAAGCCCGCAAAATTAGCTTGAATAAAACGAAAACAAGTATTACACTCACAAAACTCATCAAATTGAAACTAGGGGATACTTTTCGTTTTGTGATTTATCATAATCAAAGACATATGGAGCAGGCGAAGAGAATTGAAAATGGAGAATTAAAAAATTGAAAAGTTTAGATTCACTCAATAATTTCAGATTCCTGATAAAATTGATTGATTTGATTTAGTAATAATTGAATGTCTTTATTTTGATTTTTGGTATTGTAGAAAGTATTATTAATTGATTTATCGATCATTTTCCCGTTTTCAACTTTTAATAAGTAAGGAAAACCTTTTTTATCCTTAATAGAATAAAGTGCATGTGAAATATACTTAGTCTCGAATTTAGATTGAGGGATTCGACCATTTAAATATACCAATGCAACATTTTTCGGAAGTTGGGGAAGGATTGTTTGTTTAATGTAGCTGTGGCTATTTGTTCTGCTATTGTATACAAATATTTTTTCACCTTCAATGGATTGTAAATATGCATGGAATTTTTTTTTGAATGAATAATTCTGAATTTTTCCATAAATCATCATTGGAATGAAGATCGGGAGAAAGACAATAAATCCTGCGATGAGGAAAACGGCTACAATTGAAATAATAATGAACTCACCCATTTTTCAGAGAATTAAAAATTCGTAACTATCCTATCCGTGTTCAGTTTTTCACTTCTCGTTCTGGCTGAAGCAAGGTCACTTCTTTATTGTCTCCAATTCCACCTAAGATTAAACATTCGCTCATCATAGTGGCAATTTGCTTGGGAGGAAAATTAATGACTGCAACAACTTGTTTGCCGATTAACTCTTCCGTTTGGTAAAGATCAGTTACTTGCGCGGAAGTTTTGCGAATTCCATATTCTCCAAAGTCAATGGTGATTTTATACGCTGGATTGCGTACTTCTGCGAATATTTCTGCTGAAATAATCGTTCCAACACGCATTTCGACGTGCATAAATTCGTCCCATGTGAGGTTGTTTTCCATTTTTTACTTGATTTTATTTCCTTTTTTATCAATGTAGAACCAGTTATCACTTTCCCAAGAGGAATGCTCTCCATCTTGAATCGTTTCACAATCCAAAGACACTTTTGCTTTTCCATTTTCGAAAGGATATGCACAGCCGTATTTTGCATCAATCACTACTTTTCCAGTAAGGTCTGCAAAGCCAATTTTACCGTTTCGCTTGATGCGGAATAAACCTTCATTGATGTAGTCAGGGCCATTGTCATAGATAAATGCTTCAAAAATGAGCTCTTTGTTTCTATTTATGGCAACAATACCTTTGTCTTTGAATTTTTTGTCGGAAACGTATGCGAATGTTGCAAATAAGTCACTAAAACAATATTCGAATTCTCCCACAGGAATAATCGTATCACCAAATTTGTTGGTGTATCCATAAGAAGTTCCGTATTCAAATTCACCAGCTGAAGTGCTATACAAGGTGTCTTTAATAGGAACGATATCTGAATAGGAATTGTCTTTTATAGCTACCTCATGCTTTTCGGGGTGAGAAGTAGTACAAGCAAAAGCAATTAGTAAAATAGGAAGAAGGTTTTGTTTCATAGTTTATTGGTTTGTGTTTAGTTGTTTCTCAATAATCATTCCATAGAATTGTTTGATGTTTTTTTACATTGATGAGATTCATCTAGTTAGCAATTGGTTGAATTTACCTTTAAAATTCAATGGACTCAAATTTATAGATAAACTGGTTTTATCCAAAGGAAATGTTCTGAGAGTATTGATTTTTCTCATTTTTGTGATCAAATGCTAAAATGGTGATGTGAGAGCGTTAAAAAATGCCAAGTGAAAGCTCAACTTTTAGTGAGTCAAATAGCTTTGCTCAAATTTTAAAATCATTTTTATGAAATCACTTAAATCGCTAAAGGCGTCCTTGCTTGGATTTGCCATTTTTCTAACTTGTAATGGAGCATCTGCTCAAACCGAAAACCCCTCTCCGATAAAAGGAAGGTGGGGATTGAGCACGGGTATTACTTTTGATCAATACAAAACTGATATTTTATTCCAAAAAATGAAACTTGGAATACTTCCTATGTTAACGTACACTTATGGGAAGAACCAGTTCGAATTGGGGCCTCAATTTCAGCTTGCCACAAGAAATACGCGTAATGAATATTTGGGAGTAAATTTTCAGTATAAACGTTATTTTAATGGCTTTGGAAATCGATTTGTTCCTTATCTATATAGTGGAATAGGTTTTACGATGTCAAAATATGATGGTATTCATTATGAAAGTGGAATCATTTATTCAACTGGATATGATTATCAACAAATTGGAGTGAATTTGAGTATCGGTTACGGTTTGGAATGGCAGTTAGGAAAGCATTTTTATCTTGGTTCAGCAGTTGGATTTAATCCTGGAATTTATTCGGTTACAAGATCCCAAATGCCATTTGAATATACTGAAGGGGTGCAAACAACAAAAACGACGGGAATCGGACTGAACTTCAATGTAAATATGCAGGTTGGATATCGTTTTGGAAAGTAACTTAAAAAGATAGAAACAACAAAAAAAAACGCCATCTCTCAACTGAGGATGGCGTTTTCATTGAGTAAATTATGTGTGCTATTTCCCTAACAATACATCAACCGCTTTTTTCAATTGTGCATCTTCACCTTTCAACATGGTTTTGTAGTCATTTTCTACTTTAAAGTCTGGTTCACATTGGTTGTTTTCGTAGTATTTTCCATCCATAGTCATTACTCCAACTTGTGGAATTCCGAAGATCAATGAATTGTCTTGTAGATTTTCCCACCAAACGGCTGTTCCTGTTCCTGGTACGGGCATTCCAATTAATTTTCCAATCCCCAAAGTTTTGTAAACTACAGGGAACATGTGCGCATCGGAGTAGTTTCCTTCTCCCATGATGACGCAGCTTGGTTTTGTCCATTTTGATCCTGGTTCAATTCCGATTTTCTGACCGCGAGGTACAAAATTGATGTATTGTTTTCCCGATAAGAAGGTTGCTAAATCATCATGTAACCAACCTCCACCATTGAACCGTGTATCGACAATCAACGCTTCTTTGTTGATGTATTTCCCCATTACCTGATTGTAGAATTCACGGTAGCTGTGGTCGTCCATTCCACGAACATGCATATAACCTAGTTTACCGTCAGACAATTTTTCGGTCATTACCTGCATGCGCTTAATCCAACGTTGGTAAAGCAATTCGTTTTGTATTCCAGTAGAAATTGGTTTGACAATCTCTTCCCAACGTTTCCCACTTGCAGGGTCAAATACAGAAAGTAAAACTGTTTTCCCTGATTTCCGATTCAAGAGCGGGTAATAATTCAATTCTGGTTTAATTTCAATGCCATCAATTTTTTCAATGATTGCTCCAGCCTTGATTTTAGTTTCAGAACTTACAAGCGGACCTTTATCTAAAATTTCAGCAATTTTCAGTCCAGTTCCTGTGAAATTCTCATCCAAAATAACACCTAATTGAGCTGTTTCATCTCCATTTTCAGGTCGTGAGTAAAAACGACATCCTGTGTGTGAAGCATTTAATTCACCCAATAATTCGCTACACATTTCTGCGTAGTCGTAATTGTTATTGATATGAGGAAGGAACTTTGCGTAAGTTGTTTTGTAATAATCCCAATCAGTTCCTTGTAAGTCTGCGACATAGAATTTCGTTTTCACTTGTCTCCACATGTGTTCAAACAAATACGCTCTTTCTGCATAGCTATCTTGTGTTCGTTCAGCTCTGAATGGAATATCTTTTCGTTCGCCTTTTTCTAAATCCAAACGGGTTAATTTCCCATCAATCACTGCGAAGATGTTTTTCCCTTCTTTATCCATCGAAGTACTCCACATGCCATTAGCTTTGAGAGGAATCAGCATTTTTGTTTCGTGTTCTTTGAAGTCACGAACATATAAGTTTGTTCCGTCTTCATTTGGACTTAAATAGTAGAGCTTTTCTCCTTTTGGATCCAGGAATGCATCTTGCAAGAAAGAAGAATTTTCCGTTAAGCGAACTTGGCGATCCATTAACCCTGTTAGGTCAATTTTCAACGGTTCTACTTTTTTGGTTGTATCTGTTTTTTCACCTTTTCCTTTTTTTGCAGGAGTTTCTTTCTCCGTTGTTTTTTCCTTGTCCGTCTTTTCTTTTTGTTCTTTCCACAATTCGTAATCTGCTTTTTTCATTTTGAACAAGTCAAAAGCATTTTGATCCAAGAAAAGGGCATACGCATCTTGTTGTGAACCATGACTAGCAACATTTTTCATTCCATCGCGGTTGGAGAACCATAGGATTGCTTTTCCATCTAGTTGGAATTTTGGACCACCATTGGAGAACCCATTTTGAGTTAATTCTAACATTGGTTTTCCTCCACTCACATCGACTAATCCAATTTGTTCATGCCAATTTCCATCTTGTAAGAAAGAAACCAAAATGTATTTGCTATCAGGTGCCCAGTTGAATGTTTGATCTCCGTCGCTGTAGGAGTAGTTTTTCGTTTCAGGAAGTACGTTTCGAATTTTCTTGGAGGCCAAATTGTAAACGCTTACTGCAGTTCTATTTTCCAAGAAAGCAATTTCTTTACCATCTGGGGAATATTGTGGTTGGAAAGATTCTTTATCAGTGACGATCAATGCTTCTTCTTTTAACAAGGTAGAAACATAGAAGTAAGCATCTTCTTTTCGAATCATCGTTGTTTGGTAGATTCCCCAAATTTTATTTCGTTCTGAAGCATATAAAATCGCTTTACCATCTGGAGAAAAACTCACGTTACGTTCTTCTTCTGGAGTATTGGTGATTTGTTTTGTTACACCATTTTCAAGAGAAACTGTGAAAACATCTCCGTGGTTGGTGAAAACAACTTCTTTTCCATTTGGAGCCACAGCAATTTCAGATGCACCGCCCGTTTCAACGCTGTTTTTATTGTCTGCATTGCGATCTTCTGCATTAATTTGAATGTTTACTTTCTGCGGATTTGATCCTTCTTTCTGTGTGTAAATTTCGCCGTCATATCCATAACATAAGGTGTTCTCATTGGAAACAGATAGAAAACGAACAGGATTTTTGTCGAATTTGGAGACTTGTGTTGCAGCGTTTGGTGAACTTGGATTCATTTTCCAAACATTGTAAGAACCACTTTTTTCACTCAAATAGAAGATGTTAGATTCGTCGCTATTCCAGACTGGATTTCGATCTTCGCCTCCAAAATCTGTCAGTTTCGTAAATTTGTCGCCTTCTTTTTCATACATCCAAACATCTCTTGTAACGGATGATTGGTGGTGTTTTCTCCAAGGATCTTCGTATCCTTTTTTATCGTGGAAAAGCATTTTTGTTCCCGCTTTGTTCCATTTGATGTTTTCAGCAGTAATTGATAACTCTTGTTTTTCGCGGCCACCGTCAATTCCTACAGAATAAACCTCACCTAAAGCACCGTAAGGGAATTGAGACATGGCAGCATTGTCGCCACGAGCTGCAATAAAAATGATTCTTTTTCCGTCATCAGAAAGACATTGTGGGTAATCATTGCTGGAATGAAACGTTAATCGTTTTGTAGCCCCACCTTGAAGCGGAACGGAGAAAACATCAAAATTTCCATGTCGGTCTGAAGCAAAATAAATGGTTTTTCCATCTGGAGAAAAAACGGGCATAAAGTCATGCGCACCACTTAAGGTTACTGGTGCAGCAACTCCTCCAGCGGCAGGCACTTGATAAATATCACCTTTGTAAGTAAAAACAATGGTCTTTCCATCAGGGGAAATAACTGGGTATCTCATCCAGAGCGGGTTCGTTGATGCTTCTTGAGGTGGAGTGGGCATTCTGAGACTCATAATCATTGCGCCAATCATGACCCAAGCAAATCCTTTTTTCATAAATTGATTTTAGAATTTTAAAAATAGGGAAATCTAAGAGAATATGATTCAGGAAAGAATAAAGATGTGAATTGATCATGGAATCTAACGAATTAACTAAATAAACCCGCAAAGAGTTTAATTGATACAACCATTATTGATTCTTCGCGTCTTGTCTGATAGATAGAATTATTTATAGAACACACAAAAACAGAAGCTTATGAGAAAAATTACGCAATTAGTTTTCACATGTCTTGCACCAATTGCATTTGGACAAACAGACCATCAAGTTGATGCTCAAGCCATGGCTTGGTCACCGAATGATTTAACAATTGATTTGGGAGATTCAGTGACATGGATTAATAATAACAATGGGAGTCATAATTTGAATGGAACAACGGCAACATTTGCAGCAAATCCAGAATCGTTTTCTATGCTGACAACGGGTCAAAATTGGACATTTGGAAAACGATTTAATGTGCCAGGTATCTACATGTATCGTTGTGATGTCCATTCGGCAATGATGACAGGCAAAGTTACTGTCGTTGATCCAAATTTAGGTCTTGATAATAAGACGACTTCAGTAATCAGTTTTGGACCGAATCCTGCAGTGGAAACGATTACAATCCAAACAACAGCAACGGATTTCACGGTGGTGATTTATGACATGGCTGGAAAACAGGTTTTGTCTGAAAATTTGAAAAACAAAAATCAATTAAATATTTCTTCCTTGAAACAAGGGACTTATGTGATTGAGATTAATGCTCAAGGAAAAATCCTTCAAGAGAAATTGGTGAAGAACTAATTGGATTTTAAGACATCGAAGTGTCGGGGCAGACTTCAGGATATTAAGATATTAGGACTTTATTTTTTACTTCTAGCAAGATGTAAGTCCTAATATCCTGATGTCTTAATATCTTAAACGTCCATTCCCAAAACCACTCAACCTAATCTTTGAACCTTTCGCTAACTGATAATCGGTTTTTGACCAGTTTTTCGGTTTTTCATCCAAATATCCTAACAATTGTGTATATTTTTGCTTCAATAATTTTGAAGTAGTCATGGATATCAAAAAAGAAAGTTCTACACCCCAGGTTTCTAAATTAGCAGAGCACATTATTGGTTCTGAAATCATCAAATTGGCTGCTGAAGTCAATGAGAAGATTAAACAAGGGGAAAAGGTGTATAACCTAACTATCGGAGATTTTAATCCAACCGTTTTTCCAATTCCAGCTGAGTTGAAGCAATATATTCAAGAAGCTTACGCGGAAGACCAAACAAATTATCCAGCTGCAGATGGAATGCTAGAATTGCGTCAAGCTGTTTCTCAATTGTTGAGTAAGCGCGGTGATTTGGAGTATGCAACGGATGAAATTGTAATTACAGGTGGAGCTCGCCCAGCTATTTATGCCATTTTTAAAGCTGTTGTTGATCCAGGAGATGCGGTAATTTTCCCTGTCCCATCTTGGAATAATAATCATTATACCTATTTGAATAATGCCCGACCAATCTTAATTGAAACGAGTTCTGATAATAATTTCATGCCGCGTGCAGAAGAGATAGCTCCATTTCTTCCAGAAGCAAGTTTGTTGGCTCTTTGTTCTCCATTAAATCCGACAGGAACGGTTTTTTCGAAAGAAGATTTGGAACAGATTTGTGATTTAGTATTGGCTGAAAATAAAAAACGGTTGTTGCTTGGAGTGAAGCCTCTTTATGTCATGTATGACCAAATTTACTGGCCATTGACTCACGGATCTATTGAGCATTACAATCCTGTTTCATTGAGACCAGAAATGCGTGAATATACGTTGTTTGTAGACGGAATTTCAAAATCTTTAGCTGCAACAGGAGTTCGTGTTGGTTGGACAATGGGACCGAAATTTGTGATTAATAAAATCAAATCGATATTGACACACGTAGGTGCTTGGGCTCCAAAAGCAGAGCAACTCGCAACCGCGAAATATTTGAATGAATTGAGTGATTATGATACTTATTTGAATCACATCAAATCGGAAATAAATGCACGCTTAGTTGGGTTTTATTCTGGTATTCAATCCTTGAAAGCAGCAGGACATAAAGTAGATGCGATTGCTCCAGAAGCTGCAATTTATTTGACCGTTCAATTCCAATTACACGGATTGAAAACAGAATCAGGACACGTGTTAGAAACAACCCAAGATGTTACCAAATACATTTTAGACGAAGCGAAAGTGGCTATTGTGCCGTTTTATGCTTTTGGTTCTTCAGATGATTCAAGTTGGTATAGACTTTCAGTTGGAACCTGTAAATTGGAAGATGTAGATGGTGTTATTTCAAATTTGAAGGCAGCATTGCAAAAGTTGAGGTAAGCTGATTAGATCTCGCCGATTCAGTTTATTGATTTATTTGTTGGTGGATTGACAATTTGGGCTTTGGTGGACCTAGATTTAAGAGATTACGCAGATTTTTCAGGAGTTGTTTAGGTTTAAACAATAGATATTTCATTCGTCATGTCTGTGTGAATCTGCGTAATCTGCTTGCGAAACTTGATGGTGCTTATAAATCAGCGATTTTCATAAAGAAGATATTCACATTTCTATTTCTGGATATAGTAATGATGATTTTGAAACGATTTTTTAGTTAAATTTCCGTCCAGAACTAAAAACTATATTTCAAAATTAAACTACGCTTATGAGAAAACTCGTCTTTTCTGTAGTTTTGCTGTGCGGATTTACTTCCTTTTCACAGGTTACTACGCAAAAAGCACAACAACTTGTCTCTCCGCAAGAAGTTGAAAAATGCAGCCAGCATCACCGCATGCAAGAAATGCAAATCAAAGATCCAGAACGCTTTGCGACTGTATTCAGAGAAACTATTAATCCAAAACCAAAAGGCACTCCTAATTCAACCGTAAAAACAACAGGGTTGATTTACACGATTCCAGTTGTTTTTCACATCATCCACAACAACGGAACCGAAAACATTTCGGATGCACAAGTAGCAGACGCTTTGGCAATTTTGAATCGTGACTTTAGAAGATTAAATGCAGATGCAAATACTGTTCAAACTCCATTTCAGGGAATGCCTACAGATGCAGAGATTAACTTTGTGTTTGCTACCGTAGCTCCAAACGGAAATTGTTTCTCCGGAATTACACGCACACAAAATGCAATTACGAGCAATGGTGATGATGGCCAGTTACAAGTAAATGCTGTTATTGCTGGAAACAATGTTTATCAAGGAGTTTGGGCACATAATCGGTATTTGAATATTTATGTCTGTAAAGATCTTGGAGGAGCGGCAGGTTATACCTTCTTACCAAATGGTGGCTCTGCAGCAAATGCAACAAACATGTTTTACAATGGAATTTTCATCCTAGATGATTACTGTGGTTCTATTGGTACTGGAGACGTTCAATTGAGTCGAGCTTTAACACATGAAGTTGGTCACTGGATGAATCTTTCCCATGTTTGGGGCGATAATAATAATCCAGGAAATGCAGCAAGCTGTGCGGACGATGATCACGTGCAAGATACACCGATGTGTATTGGTGTGACTTCTTGTGCGAATGTAACGACAATCAACACTTGTAATGATCTAAATGACCCCAATAATTACAGTTCATGGACAACCAATGTGATTGATAATATTGAAAATTACATGGATTACTCCTATTGTTCGAAAATGTTCACACAAGGACAAGTTGACAGAATGAGAACTGCATTAACAAGCTCAGTTGGTGGGCGAAGTAATATCTGGTCTGCACCCAATTTGAGCATGGTTGGAGGTCCTGGAACAACATCTCTTTGTGGAATTGATTTTACAGCAAATCAAACTACGATGTGTGCAGGAACAACAGTTACTTATACTACAAGTACAACAAGTGGAATTTCTGCTTATTCATGGTCTTTCCCTGGTGGAACGCCTGCAACTTCAAACGCGGTAAGTCCAACAGTTACTTATCCAACAGCGGGAACTTATAATGCAAGTTTAACAGTAACTGCTTCTTCTAACGGAACAACCTATCCTAAATCTAAAACAAATTATATCCAAGTAAATTCAAATACTACGGTGAGTTTGCCAATTTCGCAAGGTTTCGTTTCTACAACTTTTCCTCCTACAGGGTGGACTCTTGTAAACGCCAGTGGTGGAACCTGGAGCAGATCTAGTTCTGTAGGAATAACTCCGACAGCGGGAAATTCCCTTCTGTTTGATAATTACAATATCACTATTGCAAATGGAGCTAATGATGAGCTACGTTTGCCGAAAGCAGATATCACTGCTTATTCAAGCGCGCAATTGACTTTTGATGTTGCTTATGCCCTTGATGCAACTAATAGTGGAGCGGCTGATGGATTAGAGGTGTTGGTATCCACGAATTGTGGAGCAACATTTACGTCCGTTTATTCGAAATCTGGAGCTACTTTGGCAACAACAGCTTCAGTGTCTGGATCTTTTACTCCTTCTGGTACACAATGGAGATCTGAAACAATTAATTTAACACCGTTTGTAGGAAATAGCTCCGTTTGGATTGCATTCCGAAATCTTGCGGGATATGGAAACAGGCTTTTTGTTGACAATATAAATGTAACAGGAGTAAGTGGTGCTCCAACTGCTCCAGTTGCTTCATTTAGTTCTACAGGAACTGCAATTTGTGCTGGCCAATCTGTAACTTATACAAGTACCTCGACTAATAATCCAACTTCATATAGTTGGTCATTCCCAGGTGGAACTCCTTCAACGTCTACTTCTGCAAGTCAAGTTGTGACATATCCAACTGCTGGAACTTACAATGTATCGTTGACTGCAACCAATTTAGGGGGATCTAATGCTTCGAATCAAACAGGATACATTACGGTTAATCCAGTTCCATCTGCACCAACAATTACTGCTGGTGGTTCCACGACATTTTGTCAAGGAAATTCAGTTACACTGACATCTTCTGCTCCTTCTGGAAATACATGGTCGAATTCTGCAAATGGATCCTCCATAACAGTTTCCTCTTCTGGAACTTATGCTGTTACAACAACAGTTGGGTCTTGCGTTTCTCCAGTATCGAATAGTATTTTTGTGACGGTTAATCTAAATCCAACGGTTACTTTTAGTTCTGTTCCAATGTTGTGCTCAACGGATGGCCCGTTTACATTAACACAAGGAAATCCGGCAGGAGGAAATTATTCAGGAACTGGAGTAACAGGAAATCAGTTTAATCCAGCAACACTTGGAATTGGATCAACTCCTGTAACGTATAATTTCACGAATGGGAATGGCTGTTCTGGTTCCGCTCAAACAACAGTTACAGTTGATGCTTGTGCGTCTATTGATGAAAATGAGTTGGACTTCATTTCAGTTTATCCCAATCCTTCAGTTGGATCAATAACGATTAATTCTGGTGAAGTGAATTTGAATTCAGTAAAAGTATTCAATGCACTTGGTCAGGTTGTTTATGAGATCGCAAATCTTGAAACTTCCAAACTGGATGTTGATTTAAGAAATATGGCAAAAGGTGTTTATACAATTCGTGTTTTAACGAATGTGGGAACACAACATATTCCTCTTGTTTTGGAAAAATAGAAGTTTATTTTTTGATTGAAAGGCTGTTACATGATGTAGCAGCCTTTTTTGTTGTCGAGATATTGTAAACAATCTTAGAATTTGCTTAAAAACTAGGTGTTCAATACTTAACGAAAAATTCATGCAATGTTTTATTTGACAAGCGTGTACGGAAAATCGCAACTCGATTGTAGTCATGCGCACAATTCCGTTTTCCAGTGTTATGCATACCTAGCAAATTTGTCTCGAAACTTAAAATTGAAAACCATGAAAAAGTTATTACTAGTTTGCATTGGGATTTGCTCGTTTAAATCGATTGCTCAAGTATCTCAACTTCCATCAATGATGATTGCAGGGATTGAAGTTCGAAACATTCCTTCCAATGAAGATATTTTACGTTCTGTGATTTATAAAAGTTTAGTGAATTCCAAAAAATATGTGGTGAATGACCGCTATGATGTTGCTGAAAAGTTGGGTGATACCAAAATGAAGGAATGTTTAGGAAAAGATTGTATGGGGAAAGTGGGGAAACAATTAAGTGCTGATTTTGCAATCAGTGCAAGCTATGAAGGATTGGGCGACCGTATTTTGATTTCTATGAAAATTGTCAATGTTCAAACAGGCGAGATTGATCAAAATGAAATTCAACAATTTGAAAATCAACCTCGGGAATTGAACAGAATGACGGATATCATGATTTATAAACTGCTCAAAACGGATGTTGATTTATCAGTTTACAAAGCTTTGTTTTTTAAAGATGGCCCAACAGCTAGTTCTGGATTGGGGAAAATGAATAATTCGGGTCCGCGTATTGGTTTTGCGGTGCCAACAGGAGAGAATGCGGAGTTTTTCACTAGAAATGAACGCGAAGGTGGACTAGGAACGTTACCTGTTTTGTTCAATATTGGATATCAATTGGAAGTGCAGTATGCTGGAAGCGAAAAGTTTAGCGGATTGTTTGAGTTTTTAGGAAATGTTGCCGGAATGGAACACGGTTCTCCAATTCCTTCACTTGCGATTATGCACGGTGTTCGATTTGGAAAGGGTGCTTGGGAAATTGCTATGGGACCTTCTTTTTCGATGAAACGATTAGCTTCTGGAACAACAGATTATGATGGTAATTTTAGAACATACCAAGAATTGTATGCATTAAACGCGGTGAATGCAGCCCAAATGTCTTATTTCAAAAGACCAGATACGAGAGGAGCGACTTACTTTTCAACCAATTTCATTTTTGCAGTTGGAAAAACCTTTCGACCTGGAGCCTTGAATGTTCCTTTGAATTTCTACGCAAGTATGAATAAATATGGAACAACTTATGGTGTTTCACTAGGAATTAATATCACCCGATCACGTAAATACACCTACACCAAATAATCACAAAACAATCCCCGGTTTCTGGACTTAGTCGAAGTGCCGGGGATTTTTATGTAACTCAAATTTATTTTCTTTAAAATTTGAACAGTCCGTTTTTTTTTTGTAAAGTTGTTCACTTATTCACGATAAATGGCCATTATTCACGTCTAAGTCAGTCTAAAAATCCCTACTGATAAAAAAGGGATACTTAAATTACTTCTTTTATGAAAAGAATTTTTTATTCTGTACTTACAGTTTTATCTATGAGTTTCATTACGAATGCTCAAGATGTTTCTCCAATTTTCAAAAAGCCTGCAAATGCCAATGGGTATTTGATTATGAATCAGGCAGCTTATCCATCTGTAACTAATTGGAAAGTTTCCATAAAACAACGTGTTTGGAATACAAGTTTAAACAGGTATGAATACACGCTAATTCTGAGCAAAACCTTATTAGGTCTTAATTATTTTAAAGTCCCAAAAGAATATCGAAATTCAAATTATGTGGTTGATATTAGAGGTAATTCTAATACTGGTACGGTTATACAGACAAATGATATAGGTATGGGGCCTGTTACTGAAACCATGTGTAATTGGGTTTGTAATGGGCCAAATTATGTTTATGGATTACAAATGAATAATGTTCCATTTCAAGGGGTTAAAATTAGTATGCAGCCTGCTTCAGCACCAACTGGTACTCCTTTTTATTACGAATGGGTGCAAGATGGGTATTATTGGAATCAATTTTTGAACAATCAAAATCCTGCTGATTATGGATTTTCTAGTTGGGATCATGCTCTTGAATTTGGAGGAGATGCAATTATAGAAATGAATGTTCCACCGGGTCAGTATAAATATGACCGATTTGGAACTCCTATGAATGGTGCTGTTGTTGGTGTGTCTAAATATTTTGGCCCTTATAAAGATGTTTGGAATAATGTAGTATCCGATCCATTAATGGTTTTGGAGAGTGATTGCAGTAATCCTATTTCATGGGCAATAGATTTGGTAAATGATGGATCTACTAACCCAGTAACTGTTGCTTGTAATGGCAATTCAGGTCCAATCAATTGGAGTTCAACGAATGAGGTTCTTAATCCAATATCTTTTGACCCTTGTTTTGAAGAATATTATGACGAGATTGGATGGCATGCAGGAAGTGGGTCGGGTGTCTATCAACTTGTTCAAATTCCATGTAATTGGTTCGTAACAAATCCGGGAGGTGGCACAGGAGCAGGGGTTAACTGGCCAGAGAATGTGTCTCGCATTACGATGAAAAGTATGAACAGTAAATCTGGGCTAACAGAAATTTCATTTGCTGAGGATGATGTGTTTGATAATCGAGGGCGTTTTATTGGTGCAAATTATCCTGTTCCAGCTGGTTTTTATACTGTTATATATCAATACTCAGATTTATCAATTGCTTCTTACTATGTAGAAGTTCCAACTGCTACAAATTCAGTAATCTCCGAAAAAGATTTCTTGTCTTATTCTGCTTATCCGGTGCCAATTGTAGAGAATAGGTTTAGCATGAGTTTTAACGCAACAAAAAAAGTTTCTTTCAGATATGAATTGAGAAATGCAAGCAATGAGTTGTTGTTTAAAGATGATTATATCATTGAGAAAGATGCCTCTGTTACCAGAGTAATTAATGTGCCTGAAGGGATTCCAACAGGGGTGTTGTACAATAAGTTCAGGTTTTCAGATGGTTCAGTAATTCAGTTTACAACGATTAAATAACTATATTTAGGTGTTGGGAAGTATTAAAAATGCTTCCCAACACTATTCAAATAACATTCTATGAAAAACAGTCTACTTTTCTTTTTAATCATCTCGAACATTTCTTTTTCCCAGAATTTCGCTACACCAGAACAGTATCATTATGGAACTTCCGGATGGGATAACCCTGACCAAACGATCAAATGCCAGGATAATGGATTTTTGCTTATTTCGAGTTCGGCAGGAAATGATCATGATAAGTCACAAGCTAGTTTTGGAGGAGATGATATTTGGGTTGTTCGTTTGAATGCGGATAAAACAATTCGTTGGGAAAAGACGTTTGGAGGAGATCAAGATGATAAGCCTAAATATATCGTAGAATTGGCTAGTGGTAACATTTTAATTCTGGCAGATTCGTATTCTGGAGTTAGTGGCAATAAAACATCTGTTAATTATGGAGACAAGGATTACTGGGTGCTTAAACTATCTAGTGCTGGAAACAAAATTTGGGAAAAATCGTTTGGGACATCAATGGCAGAAGTTCCTTCTACGATATTGGAAATTTCAGACACAAATTATGTGATTATTGGAGGGTCTCAAGGTGGAGTTTCGGGGTCGAAAACGGAAGCGAGTTTCGGAGGTACCGATATTTGGGCAATAGGCATTGATTCTACAGGAACAGAATTATGGCAGAAGACCTATGGAGGGAATTCTGTTGATAGTCCTATGGATCGATTGAGTATTAAGTTGCAAAATAGTAATGTCTTAATTCTGAGTAATTCATTGTCTGGAGTTTCTGGAAATAAAAACACCCCCAATTATGGATCTAACGACGGTTGGGTTCTTGAAATTAGTTCAATGAATGGTCAGATAATTGAAGAAAATAATTTTGGAGGTGCAGATATAGATTATTTATTTCAGGGACTTCAACTTGATGGGGATATTTATCTTGTAGGCTCTTCTCGTTCAGAAGTGAGTGGGAATAAGCAATCTGCTTTACATGGCACCACAGATGCATGGCTTTTAAAATTGGATCAAAATTTAAATATTGTTTCGGATCAAAGTTTTGGTGGAACAAATGCTTCAAGTTTTAAGGGTATTTCGAAGACCGATTTTGGGATGGTAGTCTATGGAGTTGCAAGAAACGATGGGAATCCTTGGGTTGCTGGAACAGTAAAAGGGGCTTATGATGCGTGGTTTGTAGGTTTTGATAGTTTAGGAGATTATCAATGGGATTTTATTTTTGGAACGAATACCAGTATAGATATCGTGAATGGTTTTTTTGAAAACAGCCACAATAATTATACTTTTTCTTACTCAACTACCTCGCCAGGTAATGACGGCGACTTAACCATTTCGAGTTATGGTTCTTATGATTTGTATTTAATTGATTTAACAACTGATTTAGCAGTGCTGGGTAATTCAAAAGAGGAATTTGTTGTGTATCCAAACCCCGTAGTGAATTCGTTATCAATTTCTGGAGCTAAAGAATTATCGTTTTATGAAATTACAGATTTGAATGGTAAGATTGTATCGCGTGGAAATTATTCAGGAGTAATAGATTGCTCTCCTTTTAATCAAGGATTCTATACCTTGAGAATAACTTCAAGCGATCAAGTGTTTGTGAAGAAATTTGTAAAGCAGTAAGGCTTTTATTTCGACTGATTATTCTCTTTCTTACACCCGCATTTTTTCTCAGGCACGGGGTCATAACCAAATCCGCCCCATGGATGACAGCGACTAATTCTTCTTGTTCCAAGCCATAATCCTTTGATTGGCCCATGAATTTTTAAGGCTTCAATCATATAAGCTGAGCAAGTTGGATCGTATCTACAAGCATTTGGAAGAATGGGGCTAATAATCCACTGGTAAATTTTTACAGGGACAATTAAGAGTGAAACAAAAAATTGCTTGATGTATTTCATAACTACTACTTCACAAAGTTACGCAAGAATGGTTGACATTCGGTTTTTGGATTAATTTTATCCCAAGGGTATGGAAGAGATTCATAAAAATCGAAAAAGGAGTATTGCATTTCGTCTAGGATCGAAGTATCTAAGTCAGAAAATAGCCCATATTAAGACCGAAGAAAAATTGGGCTATCAGTTAAATGACACTCAAAAGAAGCAGTTGAAATTGCTTCAATGGCGGGTATACTTTCTTGCTGGAATCATAGGCGCTTGCGCGGTATTGATTGTCATATTTCCATTTCATTTTAGCCATTTATTGGATGCCCAACAGTTTCGTGTTTTTGGCTACGAATTTGAGTTTGAAGCGTATTACATGCTTTATGCGGTAATCATGATTTTTCCAGAAATTTGGTTGTTGAACATACTGAACATCTATGCCGTAAAGCGCATTTGTGAAATCATGCAGTATCCTTCCAAAGAACGAAAAGATTATCAGGAGCAAATTGCGTTATTGACCGAAGCTGGATTGGAAATGCCCGCAAAACACATGCAGCTTTTAGAGATTGATCCGTATGTTGGCTTGACCAAATTTTCCTATTATTCGTTGCTGATTGCTACTAAATTGAAGGCGACACTTTCAAATGTGGTGATGAAATTTTTGGTCAGACGATTATTAGGAAGATACGCTTTGCGCATTGTTACCGATTTGATTGGTATTCCCATTTTTGCTTTTTGGAATGCTTGGGCTAGTGGTCGAGTAATGAAGGAAACACGCATGCGCATTGTTGCTACTGTTGCTACAGATGATTTTTTGAATCACTTCTCGAAAGAAGAATTGGTGGAAGTGAGGGAGATTCTACCTAAGTTGTTTCATTTTATTGCGCAGCAGAAACGCCAATACAATTTTGCACTTTATTCTTTTATGAAAGGAACATTGGATCGAATTCCTGATTTGAATTTGAGTTATGAAAAAGAAGTGAATCTGGATGAGTTGTTTGTGTCGGAAGTTTCAAAAAATCAGTTAATTGCTCGGTTATTGATTTTCGGATTGATTGTTGACGGAACACTTTCTGTAAAAGAGCGTTTAACGATACGAAATGTAGTAAAGGAAGAGTGGTTTCCATTGACGATGAACGAAATAGAAGATGTTTTGAAGATGTATGTGGACGGAGAAGGTTTGAAGAAGTTCTGAATTTTTATCAGTGAATTAGGGTGTGAAATGTTCTTTTTTCTAATCAATTTATTTTCAAAGTCTTGTAACTTTCCGCGAATTGCTTCCTTATTGAAACAATAATTCCCGTCATTAACAAAGTTGAGTGTATTAATTTCTCACAAAAGCATTGCATTCTTCACTTCCTTTTTTTAATTTGCATCATCCAAAACCCAAGAACACAATGAAACGCAAAACTCTTCAAACACTAATTGCGTGTATTCCTTTCCTTTCCTTTGCACAAAGTTCCAATTGGGATAGTGAAATGATTGCCATTACGGAAGGAAATTCTGAACATATTATCATGGGATCGGCTGGTATTCAGGCTGCTCAATGGGATCAACTTCAACATCCCAAATTTTGGCAACAAATCATGATTCTTTCACCCGATTCGGTCTTGGTAAACGTTGGCGCTACGAGACAGATTATTACTAAAATGTCGAATAAAGACTGGCATTCTCAAACGGAAGTTCAAAAAACGATTTTTAAAGACAGCGTCCGAACAGTATTTGGTTTGAGTGCTGATGAAAAAATAAATGTTACAACTGGAAAAAATGACTTCTATCGTTTTGACCTTGTATTTGAAAGTTTGCCGCAAGGTGTTTCTGCTTTTGAGCAATTTGGAGTAGATCCTTGGTATGCACAATCCATTTTGCTGATTGAAAGTCCAGGGAGAATGCAAAAATCATCTGTTGGTGCGTATGGACCTTTTCAATTAATGCCAGCTGTGGCTCGTTCAATGGGATTAACGGTCAATCGTTCAGTTGATGAGCGGAAAGATTTTATGCGATCAGCGTATGCTGCTTCTCAGTTGTTAAAACGCATTTGTATTCCATCTGCGAAAGGAATTGCTGAAGGCGCAGGTTTGACTGTTGATGAGCATTCAATCTGGTTTCGTTTATTGACCATGCATGTGTATCATGCTGGAGCTTTAAATGTGAAAGCTGTCGTTAATGCAATTGGACCTGTTGCTTCAGGGGAAGAATTGATCCAGAAAATGTGGGTAACGAGTGCTGGAAGTTTCGGAAATTGTTCTCAGAATTACTCGCAATTGACATTGGCAGCTCATATTCAATTGGATTACATTGTTAAGCACAAAGGAATTCCAGTTTATAATTGCAATACAATTGTTGAGTAACAAAATTATCCTTTCTTAAACAGGATACTTAAGGAATTAACGCAATGACGGGTGTTTTTTGGAGTGAATCGTTCGCCAGTAAAAACATGGCCAAGGTGTCCATCACAATTTGCACAAACAATTTCTATGCGTCTGCCATCAGCATCGGGAACATGTTTAACAGCTCCTTCAATTTCATCATCAAACGAAGGCCATCCGCAACCAGAATCAAATTTATCTGAACTTTTATACAAAGGAGCTTCACAACGGCGACAAACAAACAATCCTTGTTCTGCCCATTTATTATATTGACCTGTGAAAGGATACTCGGTTCCTTTGCGTACAATAATACGCTCTTCCTCAGGAGTCAGTGGATTCCAATCTTTTTTTTCTTTCATCGGTTTAATTTATGAAGAACAAGATACGAAAAAATGAAAAGAGAAAATCTCAAAAGATGTTAATCAGCCGGAATAGCTAGTTGAGATTCTCATAAAACAAAAAATGGGCTATTGTTTCCAATAACCCATTTCGAATTGCTTTCAACCAATATTAAGCACCCATTCCATCAATTTTATCCATGATTTGTTTGGTGTAATAATCTTTAATTTGTTTCAAGATATTGGTATTCTTATTTTTTGCAGCTACAATCACTTTTGTACCATCTCTATTTACATTGACGGTCATGTATTGAAGAATTTCAATGACTTTTGCTTCGTCTTCGAGTTCTAAGCTTGCTACATCCATTTTTTCAAAAGCAATAAACATCGAAAAGCTGTCTTCACCAAAGTTTTTAGCGTAAGAAGGAAGGTTTATTTTTCCACTATTTCCTTTTCCACTAGAAGCGTAAATTCCTTTTTTAGCAAGTTTCACTTTTAGTTCACCTACTTCATAGGTATCTCCATTTTTAATTCCAAAAGCACCAAATTGTTCTTTCAAAAGCTGTTGTAGAATTTCCCCTTTTGGGCCCATTCCAAGGAAACTACTGTATTCTAATTCCATTCCCATTGCTGATTTTGGATCGCCATTAAGTACAAATCCTGCTTGACCAGAGAATAATTTGGAGAGTGGATTTTCACCCAAAGTTAGCAATGCAAATTTCACTTCTGTAGGTAAACCAGAGATTAGATCTTTTTTTCCATCTGGCAAATAAGAACTGATAAAATCTTCTCCTTTTCTCAAATCTAAATTAACAGCGACTCCCATCCATGGATTTCCTCCTCCTAATTGGCTCACAAGTGTAGATCCGTTTTTGTCTTTAAAGAAAAGTTTGTCTTTCAATTCGTCAGAGAACAAGTTATTTGATTCGAAATTAATTGCTCCATTTTCAAAGTTCACAACTGTTTTAACAAATGCATCTTCCACCAAATTGGTTAATTCATCTTTTTTATCCGCAGGTAAGTTTTCCAATGATGTATTGGAGGTTGTAAATAAACGCGCAATATCGACTCCAGCAACGATGTCGCCTTTTTGTTCAATTATTTCTTGGGTTTTATCTTCCGAAAGATCACCTTCTGTGAAGGTAAAAGCTTCTTTTATTTTTACCTTTCCATCATAATCTCCGGGTTTACTAATGATAATAAGTAATTTTTCGCGAATTCCAAAAGTAACATCATCTTCCTGATGGAACGAAATATCTCCCTCTTTCTCCAAAGAATAGCCCATTTCACTGATAATTGAAGACAAACTATCCTTGTTTTTAATGTTGATGATTGCATAAACGGATTCTGGTGTTCCATTTTGACTGAAAGGAGCCTCCAACGCATAGTAAATCGGTTTGTCGATTTCCAATCCTTTTTTCCAATTACCTAATACGCTTCCCAAGATGATATTTACCTTCGGAATGTTTTTATAATCGGAATTGTTCAGGATGTTCATGGCATCAACATGACCGAAAGCAACTATTTTCTCGTTTGCTTCAATTAAGGCTGAAGTTGCTTCTGCAGCATCTCTTTCTTTTGAATCAGAAGAGCAAGAACTCGTAATTAAAATTCCGCTAAAAGCAAAAATGCTGAAAATTAGCGCTTTAATGTGTTTTTTCATAGGTAAATTTTTGTTTGAAAATCGCTCTCAAATGTAGACTTTCTTTTTAATTTCGAAGATGTATTTTGCAAATTTTATTCCAAACTTAAAACGTTGATTTCGTGCATTTTATTGAGCCTTATTTTAATTGGAGACACTTGTATATCGCATCGGAGGATTCGCTTTCTCCATTTTACAATCGGGAATACAGTGAATTTGAGTTTACAGATCGGATTTATAACTTCTTAATTCATCCTCAATGGGACAATATTGGCTCTAGAACCTTATTCACTAAAATTCTGTTCGCAGACTACGAGGAAGGTTTTGCAATTCTAGAATTTATTGGAGAATGGAATGATGCCATAGAAAATGATATCATGACTTTGAAGCGCAATGTGATTGAAGAAATCATGCAGCATGGAATTACTAAATTTATTTTAATAGGAGAAAATGTACTGAACTTTCATTATTCCGATGATTGCTATTACGAAGAGTGGTTTGATGAAGTGGAAGATGGATGGATTGCGCTAGTAAACTTTCACGATCATGTAATCAGTGAGTTTGAAAAGGCACGAGTGGATCATTACTTTGTGATGGGAGGTGATTTGGAGGATATTGATTGGAGAACAAGCACACCAACGCAGTTTTATGAACGAGTAGACGAATTGGTGCAGAGAAGAATAGGATAATTACGAATTACGAATTACGAATTACGAATTACGAATTACGAATTACGAATTACGAATTACGAATTACGAATTATTTGAACGTTAAAGGCCTTTGCATCCCTAAACTCTTTGCGGTAAAAATAAAACTGCAGAGAAATAAAAACGCAAAGACCTGTAATTCTGTTAGTTTTACTTCGAAATAAAAATTTTCTTCGCTGTCATATTGTTATCAACAGAAACATTTACCATATAAATTCCAGCATTTAATTCCTGATCTAAACGAACTGATAGTGCACTTTCTCCAGCGTTGATTGCCCCCATATTTTCGGTGAATACAGATTTTCCATTCAAATCAACTACGTTGACAAAAACAGAACCAGCTACTTTGCTGTCTAGCTGAATGTTCAATGAATTTGTGATGGAAGAATAGCCAATGGTGGTTTCTACTTTTGAAGTATTCTCTTTAACATCGGCTTGTGTGCCGAAAACATGTTGCGATGTTCGAATAATATCACCAGTTGTTCCAGCGTCACTGTTTGTTTGATTTGTCGCTAAGTAAAAAGTTACCGCACTCGTATTGGTTGCTGGAGAGGTCCAGTTGAAGCTCCAGCTTGCTAAATCATTTCCAGCAGATTTGTGAGTGACACGTGTTTTCCCTCCAGATGTAATTGTTTTTGTGTGTGTTGCATTCGTAATAGCAAATGTTCCAGCCATGGTATTGTTTGAATTTAATGCCACGATTTCAAATCCATTTTTAGCATTTGTTGTTGACATCGTCACATTCACTTGATATACCGTGTTTGGCAGGTATTCTGTTACGGGATTTCCTCCTGAAGATAAAGTGACTAAATTGAAACCAGAACCGCTTTGAACACTTCCTGCATGACATTGTGTGCATGTTCCATCACCCGGAGCCCCAGTTCTTCCTCCAGGACTTCCAGCACCATTTAGAGCATGATATCCTGTGAGTTTTTGAATAGATTCGTTGGGGGAAAAGCTTAGAAGCAGTCCAGATGCTACTAATAACCCCATAAAAAAGTAGTTTTTATTCATAATGCATTTTTTAATAGTTCATTTTCTTTGCCGCATCCACAACATTGAAAATTAGCTTACGTAACTTGAAGTAGTTTTATTCGTTGTGAAATTGTATTGTGACGAAGTTATGTAAGTATGAGGTGTTTATTATTATGAAATTGCAGTGATAACTTATGAATTTCCGAATTTGGGGTGTTTTTTAATTGTTTTGTTTTCCTTGTTGAATCCAACATTGAATTTGTCTAATTAATGAATCGGGAAGAGCTGGTCCGCCTTGAGTCATTAATTGCGGAGACCCTTTTAATGTGTTTAATAGCGCAATTCCATTTTCTGAAATTTCTGCATAATTGGATAAAACTGGATTGGTTCCAGCTCCACTATCGTGACAACTTGCACAGTTTGCTTGAATGATTGGCAAAACTTGTTGACTAAATGAAATAGAATCTGTACAATCTATTTCAATCAAAGCAGCAGGAGCTTTGGCTTTTGAACATGCGGTTGGCAGAATTAATGTTAATGCAAAAATAAAGCTTGCTGCAAGTAATAGTTGAATTAATTTCTTCATGAATTGATAAATAACGGTTTAAAACTGAACCATGAAAGTGCTGGAATAAAGGCAAATGGAATCATATATGTTTTGAAGTAATCAATCATATCCATTGAATCTTTGTTTTTAAATATGGGATCATCCATTTTGAGAATGTAGAAAACAAGTGCAATGGAAAATCCGGAAAGGATGAAATTGGAAAGAAACGCTGCAACTGATTTTTTTTTGATAACAGCAGTAATTCCTGCACTAAGAATGCTAATTCCCAAAGTAATCATGAGTGAAAAATTTAGTAAATGCAAATATCCAGTCGCTTCTGTAAAATCGATTTCAACCATTGATTTGTAAACAGCGGAATAAATCAAAGAAACTAACGAAGAGAAAATTCCTGATACTACCGCCAAAAAGAAGAAGCTTTTAAACATAATTCTTTATTTGGAAGTAACAGGAATTGAATACGAAATATTCATGATATCTGGAACTGCGTCGCTTTTATGTCCTACACCGTAATCAATTCGATTGACTGTGAATTTTCCAGAGAAAGTCAAATCTGCACCAGTTTTTGAAACTGTAGCCGTAATTTTCTTTTCTTTTGTAATTCCTTTCATCGTTAATTTTCCAGTGATAGAGATGTTTTCACCCGTTTTTTCCACTTTGGAAGAAACAAATTTAATCGTTGGGAATTTTGAAGCTTCGAACCACTCGGATGTTTGAGCTTTCTTGTTCTGCATAGAATTTCCAGTATTGATAGAACTCACATCAATGGTCAAATCAAATTTTGCATTGTCCAAATCATTTTCATCAAATTTGATGGTTCCTTTTGCTTTTTTGAATTCGCCTGAAGGATCTTTACTTTTAAAAGCAATGGTAAAATCCTCCTTGAATGTATAATCATTCGTAGCCGTAATTGTAACAAAAGCCGAAGTAGTAAACAAGGAAAGTGCTAATGTGGGATAAAGTAATTTTTTCATAATCTATTTTTTATATATAATGTTCAAATGTTCAAATGTTCAAATGTTCAAATGTTCAAATGTTCAAATGTTCAAATGTTCAAATCAATTTATAAATACGTTGAACTCTTTCAATTTTTTGAACCAATTGAACGTTGTTTTTACTGTCCAAATTCGAACTTTCTTCCGATGCAAAAACCAATCCTAAATTGACCTTTCAACCAGTTTTCATAAGTATTTGTGACGAATTGTGTTTCTCCAAATCCCCGAGAATTGGTTAAATAAATCGTGAAATTGTGTCCGAATGTCAACCACTCAACAGCAAATCCAAGACTGTTAAAATTATTTTTCCGAATACCTTTATCTTGGAAAACTTGGTAATATTCAACCATGATTCCCAAACGCTGTGTTAAAGACCAACGCATGGCACCACCCAGGGCAAAGGTTGTGTTTTGATCATCTGCAGCTACATAGTTTCGATGCACAAGAGTTGGCATCACGGCTAAACTTACCAAATTACCAAATTTCCGTGCGATGTTTAATTGAGCCGAATAGGAAAATCGGTATACTTGTTTTGGGAAATGTGCTACTGCATATTCATCGGGTAAAGCTTTCATATAAGTGTAGAACATGCTTCCAACTGCAGCTATGGAAACGGGCATTCCGCCTCTTTTTTGTTGCAAAAAACGGTATTTCACAAAACCATCTAACAAAGAGCGGTATGGGGTTCCATTTCCTTTGCTTCTTCCAACCCCCACCATAATGTTATTGGTGATTCCGTATTCAAAAGCTAATCTGATGTCACTTGAATTATCAAAACCGAACCAGTTGTGAACTCCTCCATTTGAACCTGCGAGATCTCCGAATCGGTGTTCTACCCGAAATTCGAGAACCCCTTTTCGTAAGCATTCTACGGAATGTCCACTGACAATACGTGTGGATTGAAACGTTTGTTCTACTAAATTGGTGTCAACAGGAGTTTCTTCCGATTCTTCCGAATCAGACTCCAAAGATTGATCTTGTGCTTGCAAAGATGTACTAATAAATAGAGCAAAGCCTATGAAAAGTATTTTTTGAATCATATCGTTAGTTTCATTAGTTTCATTTGTCTGAGCGTGAAAATATGCTATTTAAAATTAATTACCTAGGCGAATAATCCATATTTTACGGAAAGGTTGGAATCCCTTTTGATTATTCTATGAGATATATAGACTGTGTGGGATCAACTAAGTTTTTAAATTTGATTTAAATACATCATTTGCAGGTTGTTGAGTTTTAAAGATATGACTATGTTTGTATCAAGAAAATGACAGATGAAATTGTTTATTCTTCTTATAGCGTTTAGTTTTTGTTTTGCAAGTAGTGTTTATTCGAAGGATAAAACAGTTCTTGTGGAATGGAAATTTAATGGAATAGCAAGTGGTTTTGATCATTTAAATCGACTCAAAGTATTCATTGACGGAATTGATCAACCAATATCAGAAGAAGTTCTTCAAAGTAATCTAGGTAAATATGAGCTAAAAATTTCGAAAGGTATTCATAAAATTCAACTCATAAATGAGGCTTTTTATAACGGTAAATGGCAAGATCACACGTTTAAAAATGAATTTAGCATGGATGCTATTTGCGAATTTGAATTAAATGCGGATGAAGTAGGGAAGGTTCGCGTCGTTTTTGATTTAGATGGCAAACCAACTCTACTTACTCAATTTGATAAAAAAGGGCAGTTAATTCAGCCAAAATTAATTGGTTTTAAAGGAAAACACGTTCCGTTAATTATCGATTGGAAATTCATCAATATTGAGTCGGGTTATGACCATTTATCGCGGATTTGCATCTATGTGGATGACGTGAAATTTGCGACTTCAATTGAGTCCTTGGAAAGTGTTGGGGGCGTTTTTGAGGTAATGATTCCGAAAGGAGAACATTATATTCGGATAGTGAGTGAATGTAAAGGGAAATCCGGCTGGCAAGAACATACAATCGTGAATGATTATTCGACAGATGCTCTTTTAGATCAAAAGATAAAAGTGCTGAAAGCTCAAAAGCTGAAGTGGATTATTGATTTAAATAATGAGCAGACGGTAATTGATTGGGAAAAGTAGATTTTTTGAAAGTAAGATTCAATACGCAATAAAAAAGTCGGAGTGAATCTGCTATTGCATACACCCCGACTTTTAAACTTTTTGATCTTTTCGAACTGTTTTCTATCCGTTCCAAACTCCCATAGAGTTGAACTTTTCAATGCGTTCATTCACTCTTGCTTCAGGAGTTTTTGGGTCTAATTCTTTCAAGTATTCAATGATTTTTGCTTTTACATTTTGGAAACTGCCTTCTTGATCCCTGTGAGCACCAGATAAAGGCTCTTGAATGACATCATCTACCAGTTTCAAACGTTTCATGTCTGTACTTGTTAATTTCAATGCTTCCGCTGCTTTTTCCTTGTACTCCCAAGATCTCCATAAAATAGAAGAACAGGATTCAGGAGAAATAACAGAATACCACGTATTTTCTAACATCACTACTTTGTCACCAACACCAATTCCCAATGCTCCACCAGAAGCACCTTCGCCGATGATGATACAAATTACTGGAACTTTCAACTGCATCATTTCATAAATGTTGCGGGCAATTGCTTCACCTTGACCTCTTTCTTCCGCTTCCAATCCTGGGAATGCTCCTGGAGTATCGATGAATGTTACAATTGGTTTGTTGAATTTCTCTGCCATTTTCATCAAGCGTAATGCTTTGCGATATCCTTCTGGATTTGGCATTCCGAAATTGCGGTATTGACGCATCTTGGTATTGATTCCTTTTTGTTGACCGATAAACATCACTGTTCTTCCGTCAAGTAATCCGAACCCACCAATCATGGCTTTGTCATCTTTCACTGTTCGGTCACCATGCAATTCTTGAAAGGTATTTTCTGAAATTGCATTGATATATGCCAAAGTATATGGTCTATCTGGATGACGAGACAATTGCACACGTTGCCATGGAGTTAATTTCCCGAAGATTTCTTTCGTTTTTTTTACGAGATTTTCTTCAAGAACTCCGATTTTATCAGACATATCAACACCTGTGCTGTTGCCTATTTCGCGCGTTTGTTCGATTTGATCTTCTAAAGCCTTTAAAGGTTCTTCAAAATCTAAATATGTTGACATAATTGACTATTTTGAGGTGCGAAATTTACGAAAATAGTTCGCATCTATTAATTTTACGGCATGATTAATTTTCCAACATGTAAAATAAACTTGGGATTACACATTCTTCGAAGACGAAATGATGGGTATCATGAACTAGAAACAGCCATGTTGGAATTGCCTTTCAATGACGTACTTGAATTAATCGAAAGTGAAGAATCTACCTTCACAACTTCGGGTCTTGAAATACCAGGTTTGGGGAACTTGGTTTTGGATGCTGAGGCGGAATTTAGAATCCATAAATCGATTCCAACACTTGCCTTCCATTTGCATAAACTCATTCCAATGGGGGGCGGTTTAGGTGGTGGTTCCTCAGATGCCGCTTTTGCTTTGAAATTAATGCGGGATCGATATGCTCCTGAAATTGAGAATGAATCCTTGAAGGAAATGGCTTCAAAAATCGGGTCGGATTGTGCCTTTTTTATTGATGGTGGATTGCAATTTGCAACAGGAAGAGGAGAGGTTTTAACTCCTTTGAACATTGATTTTAAGAACCTCTTTGTAGTCTTGGTGAATCTGGGAATTCATGTTTCAACCAAGGATGCTTATGAGGGCGTTGTTCCAAATAATGATAGAACTTCCTTGAAAGAAATTTTGGAAAAACCGATTCGAATGTGGAAGGATTCTTTGGTAAATGACTTCGAAAAGAGTGCTTTTGCTAAATATGCTGAATTAGAAGATATTAAAAATGACTTATATAATCATGGAGCAATTTATGCTTCAATGACTGGATCAGGTTCTACGATATTCGGAATTTTTGAATCAGAAGTTGAGTCGATTCAATGGTCGCATAAGGTGATGTATGAGAAATATTTGAAGCTTTAGTTCAGACTTTTTTCTTCAAATATTTTTGAATTTTCAAATTTATGTGTTCATAAAGATGTGAACAGATTTGCGCTTAAGGTACTGATTTACAATGTTTAGTGTTTTTCATGAGGACGGAATTTATCTGTAAATGAAAGAGTTAGTTTTTAATAAAATTCAGGTGTTCTACTTTGCCATTGTTTTCAATTACAAAATAGTAAGATCCAATACTCAAATTACTCACATCAACTAATGAGTTCATGAGTTCTACTGGTTGTTTTTGCCCAAGAATATTGTACATTCCAAGAAGTTTTAGGTTTGATAAATTTCCATCCTTTACTAAAATTTTTACAAACTGATTTCCTGGATTCGGATAGAGAACCAAGTTTGATTCAATAAATTTCTCTGAAAGAGAAGAGGTGCTTAATGGATCTGCTTCAAATAAGAACAATCCACCCAAGTCTTGCCCTACAAAGAGATTTAAGTAACCATTATCATCAATATCATCTACAAAAAAAGAACTATATAATCCAACGTCTAAATTTAGATAATTGCTTGAATACAAACTAAAGGTGTCACCGTCTGTTAGGTGTCCATCAATATTGCGGTAATAATTCAGTTTTCCATTATAGGCTCCAACAAATAAGTGTGTGGTGTCATTCACTCGAAAGAAATGCGGTGAGGCATAGCCGTCTGGTGTGGATGCAATATCTGCTTGGCCAACATTTTGACTAATTAATGTGAAGATTGGACTTGAGTTTGATCCCGTATTTTGATAATAAGAGATTTCGCCTGTCTTTTTACCAACCATTAAATCCAATAATCCATCTTTATTTAGGTCGAAGAGTTGCGGGAAGGCATAGGAAACTACATTAATTGGATTACCAGTATTGTCATTGACTGGGACAGATACTCCAAAACTCAATGAATTTCCAGCTCCCGCTGAATTTGTAAAACGGACAAGAGTTCCATTCTCACGTCCAACGATTAAATCTTGATCTCCATCTCCATCCAAATCTCCAAAAGTAGGAACAGCTCGTAAACCTAATCCAAGGGCAGAGAATCCTAAATAATCGTTGTTTACAAGTGTGAATTCTGGATTAGAAGCAGTTCCTGTATTTCGGTATAATTGAAACACGGATTCCAGATTCAATGTTGGTTTGTATCGGATAAAGTCAGCAACGACAAGATCTTTCAGCCCATCTCCGTTTTCATCAACTAAAACAGGAATGCTTCCCAAGCCATGATCGATCATCTCTTTTTGCAAGAAGTTGTTTTCTTGAAACACGAAATTGGGGAGCGCATTTGTGCCTATATTTTTAAAAAATTGCACACTATTTTGATTTTCAGATACTGTTCGTGCATTTGGTGCAACAATCAGATCCTTTTTTCCATCAAAATCTACATCTTCCCAATATATTGCAGGAAATAATTGCATGGATGCTGGGTGTGAAACAGAAGGGAAGTTGTGATTCTGACTAATCATCACTGAATTGGTATTTGGGGCAGTTCCGCCATTCATTAAAAGTGTAATGCCAGGATAGGAAACATCGCCTAAAATCAAATCCATGACACCATTGTTATTGATATCTATTGCTAGCAATGTTGAACCAGTATGTCTGGTAACAGTTGCATTGATTGAGTCTTCATTAACAGTGTTTTCTGGTCTAAGTGGATTTGCAATGTCTCCATTTTCACAAGGATATGCCGTTTGATTTAAAACCAAGTCATTGTTGTTTGGATCTTCACTAAATTTCCCCCAACATTGGTTTTTCAACACAAATTTCAAGGAATCGGGAATCCCATATAGTTCCATGCTTTGATTTTGATGGTATTCTACATTTTGACCACCAATATGAAAGGTTAAAATATCGATATCTCCATCGAAATCTATATCGCTGTATGCAGGAATATCACTAGCGCTAACAAATAAATTGGAAACATTTCCCACGTAATCCGTTTGGAGAATGTCTGTAACTAATTGCCATTGAAGCCCAAGTGACGAACTTCCAATGTTTCGATAGACTTTCACTCCTCCAATTCCGTAAGTAAACAAATCTTTTCTTCCATCATTGTCGTAATCCACAAAAGCCGATCGGTATTTGCAGTCGGAAGGGAAATAGTTATGGCCTTTGTAAATGTATTGATATCCATGTGTTGAACCCGTTAAAGTATGTTCCATCAAGATGAATTCATCTCCGCTGCGATCAAAAATGACTAAATCGTCTAATCCGTCAAAATTAAAATCGATTGTTGAGAATTGTCCGTAATTAATTCCGCCCGCCCACGGATTTTTTAAGGTTGCGGTTGCTGTTTTTACGGGAATGTTTGGATTGTATTCAAATCCTAAATAAGTCTGAGCAAGAGTTATTTGTGAACTAATAATTACTGCTAAAAATGAGGAAAAGACTTTTATCATTTGTTTAGGATTACAATCTGAATCCTAAAATAAGACAATTATTCGGGCAACTCCAAAACTCTTTTAGGGTTTACCTAGTATAAATTAAACTAAATGAAAAAAATAATCCTCTCTCTCCTTGGATTGACACTGATTCAATCGCAATTAGTTGCCCAAGATTCTATTTCTGTATTATTCATTGGAAATAGTTACACCTACGTAAATGATTTACCTGGAATGTTGAATAGTCTGACAACTAGTTTGGGGAAAGAAACCACCGTTGACTCTAAAACGAATGGTGGATATACCTTTCAGAATCAAGTAAACGATGCAGCGACTTATGTCAAGATTCACTCCAAACCGTGGGATGTTGTTGTTATTCAGGGTCAAAGTCAAGAACCTAGTTTTCCAGATTCTCAAGTGAATACAGGAACTTTGCCTTTTGCACTCCGATTATCAGATAGTATATGGGCAAATAATGCGTGTAGTAATGTAATGTATTATATGACTTGGGGTCGGCAAAATGGAGATCCACAATGGTCAGGAATCAACACCTTTGAAAAAATGAATACGCGCTTGTATAATGCGTATATGCGCATGGCAGATTCAAGCGATCGAGCGATGGTTTCTCCAGTAGGAGCAGTTTGGGCGTATGTTCGCACCAATCACCCGACTATTAATTTGTATAATGCAGATGAATCACATCCATCCGTAGAAGGAACTTATTTAGCGGCTTGTACATTTTACGCATCCTTGTTTCAGCAAACTCCAGTTGGGTCGACTTTTTATGGCGGATTGAATGCAACTACTGCGGGAATTCTTCAAAATGCTGCTGCTGCGGTTATTTTAGATTCATTGGATCATTTTCAGTTACATTCAGTTGACGAACCTACTCAAGCTAATTTTTCGATTGTTCAAAATGGAGGAACGATTCAGTTAGAGAATAAAAGCTCAAGAGCTATAAGTTATAGTTGGAATTTCGGAGATGGGCAAACTGCGAATTCAGTAGATGCTCAGCATACATATACTTCAACTGGAACATTTGCAGTTGAGTTAACCGCCTCGTCTCCATGTAATTCAGATGTTTTTTCAATCCAGGTGCAAGTAACAACACTTGATTTATCCGATAAGCATTTTAAAGAAGTTCAGATTGCAAGCAAAGAGGATGTTATTGAAGTCTCTTCCAAAGAATTAGGATATTCACTGGAGGTTTATAGTGTTGATGGGAGACTGCTGCTGAAAACTACAGAAATCAATGAAGTTCCAATTTCAATTTCTCGAAAAGCCATTGTTCAATTGCTTAAGATAAAAGACACAAACGGTGTGGTAAAGATTATTCGAACAATATAAAACCAAGTAGTTTTTTCTAAAAAAATGAAAAGAGTTTTGGTCAGAGGCTTTTTGTTTAACGTTTTTGTTAATATTTCATTTTTTAAACTATTCGTACTAAAAAATAACAAAAGCTTGTTAAGCTCACATTTTTAAGCTTTTTGAAACTGCTAAATTTGATAGTGTTGTCAATTATTGATAATTATTACGTTAAATAATTAACAATAATATTTTTTATTTTTTTAACGTATATAGCTCGTTTTACGCCCTGTTTCACTTAGGTTAAACTATCTTTTTAAGATTCTCAATTTGTTGCTAAATCGGTTTATTAACTTGAAGGTTAAGCTTTCAATTGCCATGTCAATTTTGTTTGTAACGAGGATAGTAACATTTTTGTACCGTTACTATAAACTTATAGATTATGTTGAAAATCAAAACCATGAATTTTTCAAGACTCATTTTGTGCTCTGCGCTTTTGATTCTTGGTTCTGGAAGTTTGTTTGGACAGGTCTCAGGAACGAAAACTATTCCTACTGACTATGCTACCATTGCAGACTTCGTTACAGCCATCAATACAAGCGGTATTGGAGCCGGAGGTGTTACTTTAGATATTCCTTCTGGATATACCGAAACGGCACCGGCAGGAGGATTTACAATCACGGCTACAGGAACTGTAGCAAATCCAATTGTTATCCACGGAGTAGGCGGTGCGCCTAAACCGATCATTACAGCATCTGCGGGATTAACAGCAGGAGCTTTAAATGATGGGATCATTAAATTGATCGGATCGGATTATGTTACCATCTCAGGTTTGGATTTGAGAGAAAATGCAGCGAATACAACAACTGCTGCGGGTACTAATAATATGACTGAGTTCGGTATTGCACTGTTTTATAATACAATCACTGATGGGTGTCAAAATGTTACCATAACAGACAACACTATTGGTTTAGGTGCAACCTATCAAAATGCGATGGGGATTTATGCAAACTCTACTCATAATGCGACTGCGATGGCCGCTGGGGCAACAGCAACTACTGGAAACAATAATAATTTAACAGTTAAAAGAAATACGATTTCATCAGTTAACCTTGGGATTGTAGTTCTAGGACCTACTGCAGCCGCTGATCATGCGTCAGACTTGATAATCGGTGGTGCGCCAGGAGATGGAAACACGATTACATTTGGATTAAACGGAACATTCTCTGGATTCAATGCTGTTTCAGGGACTGTGAATGGAATTTTATTTCGTAACGTAAAAAACACAAACTGTACTTTTAATACATTGACCAGCAGTGGTACGGTTACATCTGGTACTTTGAATGGAATTCAGCTTCAGGCATTTTCGAATACTCCGACAGGAACATTTTCACAAGTGATTTCTAATAATACGTTTAATTTGATGTCAGCTGTTGTAGGAGGAAATGTCGTGGGAATTACTTCTCCTTCCGGATCTGCTTCTGCTACATCTACACTGGATATTTCAAATAACCAATTTAATGGTTTTGGTCACAGTGTGGCTTCTCCTACGGGTAGTTTGACATTTATTTCAACTGTGAGCACGAATTTTACAACAACGATTAATTCCAATAGTTTTAATAACCTGACTGTTACAACAACAGGTTCTGTGACATTCGTTTCTCATTCATTTTCAATTCCAGGCGGAGGATCTTCAACTGCTTCCAATAATACGATTGCTACACAGTTTACGAAAACTGGTGCCGGGGGTTCTGTAGTTGGATTTACAACGGGCGCTTCTACACCGAATAGTGCTTTTTACACACTAAGCAATAATAACTTTTCAAACATCAGTGTTACTGGAGCAACCTCATTGACTTTCATTAATAATACGGATGGTTCAGGTACTGCATGTTCAAAAACGATATCGGGAAATACTTTTTCCAATATATTAGGTGGAACCAGTGCAATTATTGGTTTTACAACTACTTATTGGGGAGGAGCGACTTCTACTGTAGCAAATAATACATTCAGTAATATATCGGGACAAAGTTCAATTACAGCCATTAACATTGGGAATTCATTTGCTGGGACTGTTGCCACAACCATTCATAACAATACTATTTCATCCTTGACTTCGACAGGAGCTGGTTCGACCGTGACAGGTATTACAACTTCAAATACGGCTTCGTCAATTTCAATTAACAACAATACTATTAATGGACTTTCTTCTACAGGTGCAAGTTTGGTAAGTGCTATTGCTGTTACAGGCTCAACACTTACGAATGTAAATGCGAACCGCATTTATGGTCTTTCTTCTTCAAATGCAGGAGGTACTGTATTCGGAATTAGTATTACAGGAGGTACTGGTGTTAATACATCAAACAATATTATTAGCGGACTTACAGCACCAATTGCAAGTGGTACGGATGTTATTAGAGGAATTAATATTAATTCATCATCATCATCGGCTGTTTATGGAGTTTATTACAATTCAGTTTACTTAAATGCAACTTCTTCCGGAACAAACTTCGGTACGGCTGGTATTTATCATCAGGCAAGTGCAACTGCTTCAACTGCTGCTCTGGATATGAGAAACAATATCATTATCAATGAGTCTGCTGCGGCTGGAACAGGTTTTACTGTGGCATTCCGTCGCTCTGCAGTACAATTGAATAACTTTGCTTCTGCATCCAATAGAAACCTGCTTTATGCCGGGGCTCCTTCTGCAACTCATTTATTGATGTATGATGGAACAACTCCGTATCAAACGATGTTAACGTATCAGGCTGCTGTTTTGCCACGAGAAGCGAATTCCTTTTCAGGAGAAGCTCCATTTGTAGGTTCTGGTTATGGAACTGCTGGGAACTTCTTTATTAGTTTAACAGGGGTAAGTTCTGACTTTTTACGCCCGGTTTCAGGAATTACTACTCAGGTTGAGAGTGGAGCTTCGACTATTTCCGGAATTACAACTGATTACACAGGAACTACCAGATCAGGTACGCCTGATGTTGGGGCTTATGAGTTTTCAGGAACTACACCTGCTCCGGTTATTACATTGAATTCAGTTACTCCTCCGACAACTACGCAATGCGTTGCAACGGCTCGTTTAGTTTCTGTAAATATTACAACTGCTTCAGGAACAATTACAGGTGCAACAATTGGATATTCAGTAAATGGTGTCCCGCAAACAAACATCGTAATGACAAACGTTTCCGGGACAACCTGGGAAGGAACAATTCCTGTTCCAACGCCAGTAAACGGAACAATTGTATGGGGTGTGGCAGCTACAAACTCACTTGTATTGAATGGTTCTTATACAGGAACACCTTATGCAGATGAGCCGTTATTCGGAGCTACAGCAAGTGCAACGGCTTCTTCATCCACAGTTTGTGCTTCATCTCCTAGTGTGCTGACTGCGAAACTAGTGAAAAGCGGTCCGGTTACAATTGGTACAGGAAGTACTGTTTCTACTGGTTCAGCTGCTCAAACTCCTTTTTATGGAGGTTATGGTGGTGTAAAAACACAATATTTAATTCGTGCTTCCGAATTGACTGCCCTAGGGTTGAACGCAGGAAACATTACTCAAATGTCTTTAAATATTACTGGTGCAGGAAGTACGTTAAGTGGTCTTGGAATCAGTATGGATCATACTGCTTTGACAGCATTGACTAACAATATTGAAAACATAGCAACGCAGGTTTATTCGATACCTTCTTTTGTTCCAACTGTTGGTGCAAATAACTTTGTATTTTCGACGCCATTTAACTGGGATGGTACATCCAATGTGATTGTTAGCTTCTGTTGGAGTAATAACAATACTTCAAACACAGCAAGTAATCTATCAATTGTCTCTACGGCTTATGTTTCGGCGAATGCACGATATGTAGACAGTAGAACTGCGGCAGAGGTGTGTGGATATACTGGAAATACTACTCCTGGTGGTTGGAACGGAGGTGCTACTACCTTATCATCACGACCAATTTTTACATTTATTGGAAATGCTACACAGACCATTACATCTGTTTCCTGGTCAGACGGAGTTGGAACTATTGGAACCACAAACCCATTGTCGGTTTCTCCTACAGCAACTACAACTTACACAGCTAACATTACTGCAGCCGGTTGTACGTTTGCTCCTTCTCCATCAACAACAGTTACTGTAAATCCTTTACCAACAGCACCAACGGCTACAAACAGTGCACAATGTGGTGTGCAGGTGCCAACTGCAAATGTAACTTCTACAAGTGGTTTGCCAACTCCTTCATTTAATTGGTATGCGGCTTCTTCAGGAGGTACAGCGTTACAATCAGGTACATCTGCTACATTTACCTCAACGGTTTCAACCACAACAACATTCTATGTGAGTGAATTGAACACGGTAACGGGTTGTGAAAGTACAAGAACTCCGGTAACCGTGAACGTTTCTACACCAGATGCAGTTTCATTAACAGCTTCCGTAGCTTCGATTTGTGTAGGTGGTTCATTTACACTAACCGCAGCAAACATAAATGGAACACCATTCCAAAGTTATACTTACTCCACGCAAAGCGCAACAACAGGAAGTGGTGCTGAATCACCATTGGCAGGAACTACGGTTTCTGTTACTCCTACAGCTGCAGGAACATTTGTTTATACATTAACTGCTACTGATGCGGGTTGTGCTGCATCTGCTACTGCAAGTGTGCTTGTAAATCCTCTTCCAGCGGTCATAGCGACTGCAACACCATCAGCGGTTTGTAGTGGGGATAATATTGTACTTGTTGCAAATATTCCTTCTGCGAATAATGGACCATTTGTAATCGGAGCAGGAGCTATTACAGGTTCAGGTGATTATTACAATCCATTCTATCACTTATTCGGTGGAATTAAATCGCAATACATTATCAGAGCTTCAGAATTAACTGCAGCTGGATTTACTGCGGGTAATTTTGCATCTGTTGCCTTGAATATTGGAACGGTTGGATCTCCTTACTCAGGATTTACTCTTCATGTCGGTACAACGGCAGCTACAGATTTGTCTGCAGGATTAAATGCGGCTACATTGACGCAGGTTTATTCTAATCCTTCATTGGTTTTAACTGCTTCAAGTTTGAATACATTTACGTTTAATACTCCGTACTTTTGGGATGGAACAAGTAACTTGATTGTCCAATTATCCTGGAGTAATAACAATGGAGGAGGAACATCTTCTCAAGTTCAGTACGATAACACGGCTTACGTTGCAACGGCATATTACCGTGATGATAACTTGACGCCTGCAGCTATTTTGGCAGGAACACCTGCTACGGGTACAAGGTCTACAAGACCTAAAATGACCTTGACTATGAATCAAAACAATGATTATAACTGGTCATGGTCTCCAGGAGCTGGATTGAATACAGCAACTGCAACTACTTCCATTACAAATGCAAGTGGTTCGGCAGTGACACAAGCATTCACAGTTACATCTACGAATATCGCTACGGGATGTGTAGCTTCGGTTACAACACCTTTGGTTACGATTAACAGTTCTGTGCCAGCACCTGTTGCTACCAATAGCACACAATGTGGAACTGGAGTTCCTACGGCTTCTGTTACAGGAACAGGAATATCTGGAAACACATTCTCGTGGTACTTGGTTTCTACTGGAGGTACTGCAATTTCTGGTCAGACAGCAAGTTCTTTAATAGGATATCCAATCACTGCAACAACAACTTTCTATGTTTCAGAAGTAGGTTCAGGATGTTCTAGTCCAAGAACTCCAGTAACTGTTACTGTTACACCAGCTCCGGTAATTTCTGTTGCTGGTACGGCGACAATTTGTAACGGAAGTTCAACTTCTTTGACAGCATCAAGTGTGAATGATCCTAATTACACATATACATGGTCTGGTGGTTTGGGAACAGGAGCAACTGTTTCAGCTTCACCTACTGTTGGAACTACGTATACAGTAACAGGAACTGATATGTCTGCTGGAGCGAATGCAGGATGTGTAACTACAGCTACTTACGCAATTACTGTAAATCCAGCTCCTACAACTGCACCAGTTGTTCCTGCTACTTCAACGATTTGTGCTGGGGATCTTCAGCATTTGACGAGCGGACCAACAACATCGACTGCAATTTTTGGAAATGGAACAACTGCGCCAGGTAATACTGCCTACCCGAACCCTTTGAGTGCTTACTATGGAGGTGCAAAACACCAATTGTTGTTTACAGCTTCGGAACTTACCGCTCAAGGACTTGTTGCGGGAGCACAGATTAGCTCCATTACATTTGATTTGAATACATTTACTGGAAGTGCATGTACAAACTTTACAATCCGTATGGGGAATACTGCACTTACTGCACTGACAGGATTTGTTGCGGGTACATCAACAGTATACGGACCTACAACATTCACTCCAACAGCCGCTGGATTAGTAACGTTTACTTTAACAGCGCCTTATACTTGGAACGGAACTTCAAATATTGTTGTTGAGACCGTTCACAATGCAGGAAATGCAGGAAATGGATCAGGTACACGTACCAACACCACTACTACACCTACAAACACAGTGTATTCAGCTGTTGCTGATGATGTGTTAGGTGGAATTGCAGGATTTGATGCGTTGACGAGCTGGGATGAGAATGCAGCAAGTGCTTTAAGACCAAATGTAAGATTCGTTCATACGAATACAGCGCCAGTATGGTCTCCAGCGGCTTCTCTTTATACAGATGCAGCAGGTACAGTTGCCTACACAGGTACTGGAACAACAAGTGTTTATGCAAAACCAACAGTAACGACGACTTATGTTGTTACTTATACGGGGAGCAATGGTTGTACGGCTCAAACATCAGGAACGATTACAGTTAATCAGCCTACAGCAGCTTCTGTAGCACCAGTAACAGCATGTACGTCTTATACATGGCCACAAACTGGTTTAACTTATAACACTTCTGGTGTTTACCGTGATACCATTTCAAATGCTGCAGGTTGTGACTCGGTGATTAGTTTGAATTTAACAATCAATCAGCCGACGACTGCAATTGTAAATCATACAGCTTGTCAGACATATACTTGGCCATTGAATGGGGCAACGTATGTTACATCAGGAACTCACACTGCAATAATTTCGAACTTTATTGGATGTGACTCTGTGGTTACTTTGAATTTGACAATTGGAGGTCCTTCTGCTTCATTGGTTCCAGTTACAAATTGTGGACCTTATGTATGGGCTCAAACAGGATTAACTTATAATGCTTCAGGTGCATTTAATGACACAATTCCGAATATGTACGGGTGTGACTCAGTAATCACATTGAGCTTAACGATTAATCAGCCTTCAGCTTCTACGTTGCCTCCATTAACAAGATGTACGTCTTATACATGGCCGCAAAACGGAACAACTTACCTTGTTTCTGGGGCGTATACTGATACTGTTTCGAATGCTTTAGGTTGTGATTCTGTCATTACCTTGAATTTGACGATCATTCAGCCAACAACTTCATCTGTTCCTATGACAGCATGTACGTCTTATACATGGCCTCAAACAGGTTTGACTTACAACGCTTCTGGAGCATATAGAGATACGATTGCAAATTTTGTAGGTTGTGATTCGATTATTACGTTGAATTTGACAATTAATACTCCAACATCATCGATGTTTACAGTTTCAACTTGTACTCCGACTTATACATGGGCACAAAATGGAACAGTTTACAATGCAACAGGATTTTATAATGATACAATCTTAAATGCTGCAGGTTGTGACTCGGTGATTACTTTGAACTTAACTATTACAGCATTTGTAGCAACTGCTACAGACAATGGTAATGCAACTGTTACAGCTTCTACAGGTACAACTTACCAGTGGATCAATTGTACGACGAATGCTCCGATTTCGGGCGCAACAACTCAAACATTTACAGCAACTGTAAATGGTACGTATGCTGCGATTGTATCAAATGGAACATGTTCGGATACAACTAATTGTGTGACGATAGCTAACGTTGGAGTCAAAGAGAATATGATTTCATCGATTTCGGTTCATCCAAATCCAACGCACGATGTGGTTATCGTAACTATGGATGCTGCTACTGCAATTGTTGAAGTAATGGATGTTCAAGGAAAATTAGTTCAAACAACTCAAATCAATGCTGGAGGTCAAGTTGATCTTAGTGGATATGAAAGAGGAGTTTATACATTGAGAATCAAAACTGAACTCGGAACTGCGATTGAACGCATTGTGAAGAATTAAGAGATTCTAATTAAAATTGAAAAGCCATTCGTCAATCGACGGATGGCTTTTTTTGTGGATTTATTTTTCGTAATTCTTATTTAGACGCATGTGTTTTTGTTTCTTTTTCTTTCCGATTGAAGTAGGCAAGAAGATTAATTGTCTACAATGTTCCTTTTTTAGGTTTACTTTCCTCCAAAGATGTGTAATTAACCTGAGTTTGATTATTCAACCTTTGTTAAAACACTTATTAAAGCTCTTACGCTAAGATTGGAATTCATTTTAACCGTGAGTGTTTGTTGATTCATAGACAAGCTCGACTACATCTAAAAAGGTCTCTTAAAATTGATTTCAGAATCTAAATTTTAAAGTCAAACTCACAGGTAACTAGGCAAAATGAAAAAGCCACCCGTCAACTGACAGATGGCTTTTTTGTGATATGATTTCTTTACTTACTTAAATGTTCTAAAGCTGGTTCTTCTGTTTCTTTTTTTAGATCGACAGGAATCACGCTTTTAATAACATCTATAATGTCTTTTGTATTTAACCAATCTTCGTGTTGAATTACCAATTGATTTTGAGGATTCAGATTACAGGATACGTAACCGTCTTTTTGATTCATAATTGAACAGATTTCAGCATATTGGCTTGCATTTACAGTTCCTTGTGGAATAAATACATGATTCACTATGTGTGAGACTTGTTTGAACTCATTGTAGCGTGCTTTTTCCTGATTCAATTCAAAAACAGTTGTTTGAGAATAAGCTAAGCCAGAAATGAAGGTAAATACGAGGATATAAAGTGATTTTTTCATGCTTAATTCATTTTAATAATACGTTGTTTCTGAGAAGAAGAACTGCTATTTACAATCAATAAATAAACTCCTGACTGTAATTTGGAGATGTCTCTGTATAATTGAGTCGTTCCTTCGTTTACATGCACTTCTTCAGATAGAATATTTCTTCCTTTTTCATCAATGATAGAAACAGTCATTATTTCTGCTTTGTTACTTTGTAATTGAATAACCAGCTGATCCTTCATTGGGTTGGGATAAGCACTGAATAAACCGTTCAAATCTTCTTTGGAATTGATAGAAATTATTTTCGAGTCAGTTCGTTCTCCGTTCAAATCTACTTGTTGTAATTTGTAAAAGCTTGTGCCAGTTGGAACTCCTTGGTGCATGAATTGATAGCTTTGTAATTGGGAGGTTGTTCCAGCGCCTTGAATGACTCCAATAGGTTCAAAGTGATCTGCATCTCTTGAATACATCACTTCAAAATAGTCGTTCTTATATTCGCTTTCGGTATCCCAAGTAAGTTGATTTCCAGAAGTTGTTGAGACACCATTAAATTCAGAAAGTGAAACAGGCAGAATTCCCGTACCTGTCCAACCTGAAATGGTGAATTCACAGCCGTCTCCAGCATTTCCGTCAATCATTAGAAGATAATTATTGCCAATTGTAAGTCCAGTTGCGGTAACAGTTCCTAAAGTAGTATTTGAAGGGTTGTAACAGTTAGACATTGAGGTAAATCCTGTACAGCATCCATTGGTGTTATAACTTACACTGTAAACATGAGCTTGAATACCGTAATTGTTCACACATCCTGTGACAGAAACAATTGGAAAGGTATGTGTAGCACTGCTAGCAGTAAATTGATACCAAGAATTGTTTTCGATGGATCCACAAAATACAGAGTTCACATTTCCTGGTAAATCAGCTGTAAATGTAACGTCAGTAGAAGCACTGAATGTACCTGCGCTTTGGGTTAAAATAGCAGGTGTAGGACAGTTGTCATTGGTTGCCGCACCTGTACATGTGCTGGGTGTACCAGCAACTGCACAAATTGAGAAAGTTCCAGTTCCACCACCAAAATCCCACATTCGAATATAAACGGTGCTTCCAGGTGTAAATCCTTCATATTGAATCATTGACATAGCGCCATTTGGAGAGTCATCATCGTCACACTCGGCTAAAGTCAGTGAGCTACAGGTTCCTGTATACAAAGCCATTCCGCTATCTGTCATAGTGCCTGAGTTTGTGTTGATAATGAGGACTCCTGTTGGTGGAACAACGGCTCTGTACCAAACATCTTGACCAAAGTAACTTGCACATCCAGGAGCAGGAACTCCTGGGGTATCTGTTGCTGCAACATTTGTTGTTGCTAAATATGTACAGGTTACATTTACAGAAATTAAAGTAGCTGAACAAGGATTATCATTTGCTGGTTGGGCAAAACAAGGTGAGAAAGGTAGCAAGATGATTGCGAGTTGTAGTAGCGTTTTCATAAAAATAAAATCATCAATTGTTCTCTTAATTATAACAATGATTTTACATTCTGATCATTAATAATGAATGTATTAGTTCAACTAGTTTTCAAACTCCAGTTTTTAATGAATAAAAAAAGACAGTCTAATTGAGACTGTCTTTACTAAATCCATTTACTAAACTTATCCTTTAACTAGCTGAATCTCGCCGCGTAATTTCACGTCTTCTCCAACTAAAACTCCTCCTGTTTCAAGAGCTGAGTTCCAAGTTAAACCGAAATCTTTGCGGTTAATAGATGATTCAAAGCTAAATGCTGCTTTTTCATTTCCCCAAGGATCTTTTCCTTCTCCGTGGAATTCGATTTCCAACGGAATTCGTTTAGTGATACCATGAAGAGAAAACTCACCTTCAATTTTACCTGACTTCAATTCAGGAAGTTCTGCTTTGAAAGTAATTTGTGGGTGATTTTCAACGTCGAAGAAATCTCCACTTTTTAAATGTCCATCACGATCTGCATTACGTGTATTTACAGAGTTAGTGTCAATTGCAGCTTCTATTACTACGTTTTTGAAACCGTCCTCAGCTTGAACTGTTGCATCTACTGTGTCGAATGTACCTGTTACTTTCGTAAACATCATGTGTTTTACGCTAAATCCTACTTCACTGTGAGAAGGGTCAATTGTCCATTTAGTTGTACTCATTTTGATTGAATTTTAATTGTTTGTTTTTATTTTATTGTTTGAAAAGTCCAAAAGTTCACGGTCTTAATATCCTGATGTCTTAAAGTCCTAAAATCTATTTAATCGTTACTAATTGATCTAAAGTCTTACGCACTTTTTTGTGGTGTTGTGTATGATCTTCATCCGAACGATATCCGAAGGTTAGAACCAAAATGGAGTGATCATCGGTTAATCCTAGAATTTCGTCGTATCTCTCTTTATTAAAGCCTTCCATCGGAGTACTGTCTATTCCTAAATGAGCGGCCATTACTAAGCCAAATCCCAATCCGATATAGGCTTGTTTTGCATTCCAAGCAACCAATTCTGCCGAATTTAAGGTTGACAATACACCAACAATATTCTCCTGAAATCGGTTCAGTCTTTCGCGTTCCACATCGCGAACCTCAACAATGCGCTGCATGTAAGAATCGATGTGTTGATTCTCGATATTGCGGTTCACAGTGAAAACAACCAAGTCTGATGCATCTGTAACTGGCGACTGATCGTAGGACGCAGCTCTCAATTGGTCACGTAATTCCGGAGATTTTACATGAATCAATTTGAAAGGTTGCAACCCGTAGGAAGTTGGAGCACTGTTAATCGCTTCCAAAATTTCCGTCATATCATCGGCGCTAATTTTCTTCGTTGGATCGTATTTCTGTGTGGCATATCGCCATGCTAACGCATTTTTCATTTCTCTGTACTTACAATTTCACATCCATTGGAACTTCCATGAGTAGGAGAGTAGAGTCTTTAGTGATGTGTAAAGTTACGGAGGAAGTATCCATTATTCCTAATGCATCGCGACGATTTAATTGCTGACCATCAATCACAGAGCTTCCATCAACCTGCATCACATATAACCCGTTGTTCGGATTTTTAAATTCGTAAGTAACTACTTTATCTTCTGTAAATTTCCCCATGTTGAACCAAGCGTCTTGATGAATCCAAACTCCAGCATCGTCTTTATTCGGTGAAAGAATCTGAACGAATTCATTGATATGATCATCTACGGCAATTTTTTGTTGGTCATAACGCGGTTCTACGTTTCGTTTGTTCGGGAATAACCAGATTTGAAATAATTTAAGGTCTTTATCCTCGTTTGGATTAAATTCCGAATGTTGTACTCCTGTTCCTGCGCTCATCACCTGAATTTCTCCTGTATTGATCGTTGCGCTGTTTCCCATGGAGTCTTTATGTGCAATTGCTCCCTCCAATGGAATCGTAATGATTTCCATGTTATCGTGAGGGTGTGTTCCAAATCCCATTCCCGGTGAAACGCTGTCATCATTTAATACGCGTAAAGTACCAAAGTTGACTCTGTCCGGGTTGTACCAAGAGGCGAAGCTAAAAGAATGTTTTGCATTCAACCAACCGTGGTTGGCATGGCCTCTTGAGTTTTCTGAGTGGAAGATTGTTTTCATGTTATTTTTCCTTTCTTGGATTGTTTGATATGAACAAAGATACAACAACTTTTGAATTAATTACCATGGTAGATATTATTTTATCATTTTTTAAGAATTTCTTCCTATAAAATAAAGGCAGAAACAAGCAATAATCTTCTGATTTCTAGTGTTAATGGGAACTTTAAAGAATAAAAATTATTTTTTTTTCAAAATTCCCTTGTTAAAATGAAAATACAGTGTATCTTTGCAACGCTTTTAACGTAAAGCATTACACAATTTCTTAATCAAGCTGTAGCTTGATTCGTGAAAGCGGAAAGAAAATTGGTTTGGTAGTTCAGTTGGTTAGAATACATGCCTGTCACGCATGGGGTCGCGGGTTCGAGTCCCGTCCAGACCGCTAGAAACGTTAAAAGCGAAAGCAAAATTACGAAAGCCTCACAAAAGTGGGGCTTTTTTGTTTCCCATCGTTTTCAAATTACTTGTTTTTCAATGATTTGCAAATGTCCAATTCGTAGGACTTTTTAAAGTCAAATTTTAGTCCCACGATTTCGATTCAATTGCCCTGTTTTGCTGTGTTTTACATTTTATTCCTTGAATGGGTTGCACTAGTTTTAACCTTTCAAAAATGAAGAACATGAAACGTACAACCTTCAGTATTTTGTACTTTATCAAACGCAATAAAATGTTGCGTAATGGCGAAGCGCCTATATACCTCCGTATCACTGTCAATGGCAAGTCTGTTGAGCTTTCTATTAAACGCAGTATTCGCCCAGAACTTTGGGATACTACCAAAAACAAATGCAAGGGTGCAAGCGAACCAGCAAAGGCTACTAATGACTATCTAGATAGTATTCGCGGTCAACTTTACACCCATCAGCAAACCATGCAAGAACGTGGAAAGGTCATTGATGCCAAAACACTCAGTCAGGCATTTCTTGGAGTTGGTGAAAAACAATGGCAATTGTTAGAACTGTTCCAGGATCACAATTCCCAAATGGAGCAATTGTTAAACAAAGACTTTTCACCAAATACGCTTCAACGATATTTAGCTGCATTCAAACACCTGGGCAATTTTATCCAAGTGCAATACAATTGCTCCGATATTTATCTGAATGAATTGGATCATGCATTTGTAACTAGATTCGAACAATACTTGAAAACAGTTATTTCTTGCCAGCACAATTCAGCAATGAAACATGTGAAAGCCTTGAAGAAAGTTGTGAATTTAGCCTTGGCAAATGACTACATCAAAAAGGACCCATTTGCCAATTACACTATTTCCATCAAAGAAGTAAAACGTGATTGCTTAACTCAAGCTGAATTAGATCAGATTGCTTCAAAAGAAATCAGTATTGAGCGCCTTGATGTTATCCGTGATTTATTCTTGTTTCAATGTTACACTGGTTTGGCATTCGCTGATTTGGCCTCTCTAACACCAGAACACATTCAAATTGGTGTTGACCGCCACAAGTGGCTGTTTGTGGAGCGCACAAAAACAAATACTGATTGTCGCATTCCATTGTTTCCAATTACGGAGGAAATTGTAAGCAAGTACAAAGACCATCCGGAACGCATTATAAAGAATCGTTTGTTGCCTGTTCCATCCAATCAGAAGATGAATGCTTATTTGAAAGAACTTGGTGCAATCTGCGGAATCACTAAAAACATTCACACACATTTGGCTCGGCACACCTATGCAACAACTGTAACACTTGGAAATAACATTCCAATTGAAACAGTGTCAAAATTGCTAGGCCACAAGAAAATTCAAACCACTCAGATTTATGCGAAAGTTTTGGAAACAAAAGTGAGTAAAGATATGGAAGGGTTGAGAGAGAAATTCACAGCATAGTCATATTTATCAACGAAGAAGAACGGTTCTGAATTTTGTTTTATACATTTATTCGAACCGTTTTTTTTGTTTTATGAATTTTTGCCAACCTTTATTCAAACTATCTTATGGTGAATTTCACATTCACGCACATGGCGTAAATCCACCAAAAGACTGGGAACCACCAAAAGGATTCCCGTTTTGTTGTCCATTTCACCAAGAAACTGTAAAAGTTAGTGAAGAATACGTTGCAAAATTCCCCTTATGTTGCAACGAACATAAACAGCTTGCTAAAAGATTAGGTTTCAAAAATTCACAGTTTAAGTATTTAAAAACGAAGATTATCAATCAATTGAGTTATACCGAGTTTCTAATTGAAAATAACATTAAGAATTTAGATTGGTACGAAGACATAACCGATTACATTGAATTCAATCTTCATAGCTTCGGTTCACCTCCAATTGGTCAACACATATATTTTCGAAGAATAGAAGGACAAATCAAAAGAAATAGCTTTAAGATGCCGTTGGCTAAACAAAAAAAACTGGTTTCTTATATCAATCAAATTCAAAGTCCTAAGAAGAAATACCAAAGTGCTGACCTTAATGCATTAGTAGATATTTACAACAAATGGTTTAATTCATTCCCTTTTGAATTAACCTTTTTAGTCAATCTTAAAAACCATTTCTCTAAACAGTTGCCCATAGTAAAAGAAATCTTAAGAACCAATCGCTATTCAGGTCAAACGGCATTTGTTACGCATACAGAAGAATCAATGGTTGAACTATTAATTGGCTTAACTAATCAAATTCTGAAACTAATCAATACGAAAGAGCTCATTCAAAAAGGCCATATTTCGGATATTGAAGCCACGCGTTTTGAATTGGTCTGTCAGGAAAGAGTAATAAAAAGTAAAAAATTATTCGAAGATTATACAAATCAAGAAAGAGAGTATTTAGCAACAATTAAACAATGGCTGACAGACGAAAAAGAATTCTTCAATGATTTGAAGACATTCGATAAAAAATCAATAATGCCACCAGCTATTCGTTCAAAGCTAAAAAAAGGTGAAACAACATCTTTTAAACCCAAACATGGAAAAGATGAAAAAATTAAAGCCATCATTTATGAACTTAATAGAGAGTTCTATTTGTTGAATGAAGAAAAGTGCACTCCAGATGATTTACTAAATGTATTATTGGCAAAACAAATCAAATACGAAAAAGATATTCATTTCAACTGCTACACAAATCAATTGGCTTTGATTATTACTCAATTTAAGAATCGAAAGTATTTTGATGGCTTGAGTTACGCAAGTGTTGTAAATACTGATTTTTTCTATTCAAAAGAAGGTTCTAAACTAAAGGGAAATATCTTTAGTTCTAGTTGGAATCAAAACCCAAACCCCGAACGTGAAACAGAAATTGTAGCCATTTTCGATAAATTTCAATAAATACATTGAGGTATCTCAATAGCGCCTCAATATCTCAATATTTCTCGGTCTCGATTGCTTGAATTTAGCAAGAAAATTAATGTTTTACTTTAAAATTCTTGCATTATGAATGTGATTACAATTGAATCAGAAGCCTTCCAACAAATAGTAAAAAGATTGGAAGCAATTAACGAAAAACTAAACAAAGAAAAAGGTACTACACCCTTATCAGAAGTTTGGATGGACAATCAAGACGTTTGCGAATTATTACATATCAGCAAACGCACATTACAACATTACCGTGATTCCGGTAAACTACCTTTCTCTCAAATTGGAGCCAAAATCTACTACAAGGCTTCTGATATTGATGCTTTTCTTCAAAGCAATTACTCCAAGTAAGTTTCATTATTAATTACTAGACTATGAAAGTCACTATGTATAATGACTTCCACACACCAGTGGAGGATAAGGATTTCCTTGCCGTAATCGAGCAAATAAAATCCAATGATTTTGAAGAAAAAATCAAGTCTATCCGTTACGCTTATCACCAGGGCAATGACAGCCTTGGTGATAGCTTAAAAAAAGAGCTTCCAGCATTTACTCCGTCTGCTACATTTACAAATGGAAGAACATTAGAAACGCTTTCAAGTTACAATCAATTAGCTCACATTGATTTAGATGATATTCCAGTTACTGAAGTGAGTAGTTTATTAGCTGTGGTAAATAGTTCAGATTTCACGATTGCTAGCTTTATCAGCCCTAGTGGAATGGGGATAAAGATTTTCGTCAAAATCAATTCCAAGCAAGAGGATCATACTCAAATGATTGTTCAATTGATGCAATATTATGAACAGTTAACTGGCTACACACCTGACCCAAAATGCAAAGACATTAATCGATTATGTTTTTTATCATGGGACCCAGAGGCATTTGTGAATAATGAAAGTGAAATTTTCACACCATTCATTGAGTTTCAACATGAATCAAAAAATACTAAGCAAATAGTATCCAAAGACATTGACTATTGTATTCAGTTCACAGAAAAAATTTCAACTTACGAAAAAGGCAATCGAAATAGCCACATTTACCTTGTGGCCAGAAATGGAAACCGTTTTGGGATAGATAAACAAACTGTTTTAGATTACTGCTTAAATTCATTTGACTTAAACCCCAGAGAAATCACCGCTGCGGTAGAAAGTGCATATAAAAACAACACAAATGAATTTGCAAAGTTTGCAAATGTTGCAACCCTTGCAAACGATAAAAAAAATAATATCAACGAAGAAAAAGACTGGTCCAAAGATTTACTATACACCACGCCAAAAATTCCGCTACCTGTCTATAACAACCTTCCTTCACTATTAAAGCGTGGTGCAGATGCTTTTGAAATACACCGCGAGAAAGATGTCTTTCTTACAACTGCACTTGCTATTTTATCCGGGTGTATGCCAAATGTTGAGGGGTTATATTCTCAAAGAAAAGTGTACCCCAATCTATTTTGCTTTGTTCTTGCCCCTCCTGCAAGTGGTAAAGGTTCTATGCAATCATCTAAAGAACTGGCAGATGTTTACCACAATTTCACATTACAACAGAGCTTAGAATTAAAGAAAGAATACGATCGTCAAATGCGTTTATTGAAAAATAAACGATCAGCAACCAATAAAAATCATGAAATAACAGATGATGGTGAAGTTCCTGAAGAACCACCCTTTAAAGTTGTTTTCATACCTGCAAACACTTCAAGCGCACAACTATATGTGCATCTAAAGAGCAACGATGAACAAGGTATCATTTGTGAAACAGAAGCAGATACATTGGGCGCAGTTTTTAAAAATGAATGGGGCTCCTATTCTGATTTACTTAGAAAAGCATTTCATCATGAAAAAGTGTCATTGAGTCGGAAAACAAATAAAGAATTTATTGACATCAACAATCCTCGTTTAAGCGTTGCCTTAACTGGAACTCCAGCACAAATATTCAATATCATTCCAAGCGCAGAAGATGGTTTGTTCAGTCGTTTTATTTTCTACGCCTTCCGTTCTGATTCAGGTTGGATTTCTCCTGCACCTGATCCAAACCGAGTAAACCTAACAGATCATTTCGATGCACTTTCAAAAGAAGTTTTTGAAATGGTACAATTTCTAGAGAATCAACCAACCACAATTGAATTAACATCAGACCAATGGGCAAAATTAAATGATGCCTTTACGGAACACTTACAAGAAATAATTGAGTTAGCTGGTGAAGAAGCGACCAGTATAGTAAAACGAATGGGCTTAGTTTTATATCGTATTTGCATGATATTCTCCACTCTCCGTAAATTTGAAAACGGTGATTGTTCCGAAACTATTATTTGTGAAGATATTGACTTTGATAGTGCAGCTACCCTCGTCAATACTTACATACAACATAGCATTTTGATGTTTGCCAATCTTCCAAATAAAAATGCCCATCATACTATTAATACATCCCCTAAAAAACAGAAATTCTTCGAAGCATTGCCAGATTCCTTTCAACGTAAAGAAGCGATTGAAATAGGAGAATCTTTAGGATTAAAAAGCAGAACCATTGATGGGTGCTTAAAAAATTGGATTAGTGTATTAATCGATAAAGAAGACACAGGCATCTATACTAAAATCAAAACACACTAAATTATAGTGTGTTTTTTGTTTGTATTGCTTATATTCACAGCTCACAAAAAGGCTCAATGAATCGTATCAAAGAAGTACTAGAATCTAAAGGTATTAAACAAGTTTGGTTAGCCGACCAATTAGGTAAAAGCTACAATATTGTTAATGGGTATGTACAGAATCGCACTCAACCAAGCATAGAGGTATTGTATAAGATTGCAACATTTTTAAATGTTGATCCAAGAGAGTTACTTGTTGCTCCTCAAACTAATCATAGCGTTAAAATAGATGTTTTAAAATGAGCACAGAAGCGAAGCAAGTAAACTCAAAAGATAGAGTCACTAATCATGGGGAAGTATTTACAAATAAACGTGAAGTAAATGCTATGCTTGACCTTGTGCAACAAGAAACAGAAAGAATTGATTCTCGTTTTCTTGAGCCCGCCTGTGGTACTGGTAATTTTTTGGTTGAAATACTAGAACGGAAATTAAAAGTAGTTGAAGCACGTTACAAAAAAAGTCAGCTTGAATATGAAAGAAATGCGATAACGGCAATTTCTAGTATTTATGGTGTTGATATTTTAGAAGATAATGTACAAGCCTGTAGAGACAGATTACTAGGAATATTTACAAAATACTACATACATCATTACAAGAAAGATTTTAACGAAGCCTTCTTACTGTCAGCCGAATTTATACTGTCCAAAAACATAATTTGGGGTGATGCTTTATCTATGAAGTCAACATCTGGTTTGCCTATAACCTTTTCCGAATGGAGTGCTGTCAATGGAAGTATGCTAAAAAGAAGAGACTTTCAATTAGACAAACTTTTAGAAAATGTAGAATATGACGATAGCGAAATGAATCTATTTTCAGACCACAAAGAACCTGTATTTATTCCACAACCAGTTGCAGAATTCCCTTTAACTCATTTCTTAAAAATTGCAGAACATGATTGAAGCAAACTATAACCCAGATGTATTAACTTGCCTTGCTAATTTGAGCAATGATGAAGTTTTTACACCGCCATCGTTGGCAAATCAAATCCTTGATTTGTTACCACAAGAATTATTTAGCAATTCTAAAACTACCTTTCTTGACCCTGTAAGTAAATCAGGTGTGTTTTTGCGAGAGATTGCTAAACGTTTAATGATTGGTTTGGAATCTGAATTTCCAGATCAACAAGAACGACTAAATCACATTTTCACAAAGCAATTATTTGGAATAGCAATTACAGAATTAACTTCTTTACTTACTCGAAGAAGTGTTTATTGTTCAAAAATCGCCAATGGTAAATATTCAATTTGTGAATCATTTACGAATGAACAAGGAAACATATTATTTGATAATATAGAGCACGCTTGGAAAAATGGCAAATGTACTTTTTGTAATGCAAGCCAAGAAGTCTATGAGCGAGAAGACACACTTGAAGCATACGCTTATCAATTCATACACACCAACCACCCAGAAAAAATATTTAAAAACATGAAGTTTGATGTTATTGTAGGAAATCCACCATATCAATTAAGTGATGGTGGTCATGGAAAAAGTGCTGCACCCATATATCATAAATTTATTCAACAAGCCAAAAAACTAAATCCACGGTTTTTATCCATGATCATCCCTTCTCGTTGGTACGCAGGGGGTAAAGGTTTGGACGAATTTAGAACAGAAATGTTGTCGGACAAAAGGATTAGAAAAATTGTTGATTTTGAAAATTCAAATGAAGTTTTCCCTGGTGTTGATGTAGCAGGTGGCATTTGTTATTTTCTGTGGGATAGAGATAATAAAGGATTATGCGAAGTCATTAATTTTAATGGAGGTTCAAAAGTAAATACCGAAAGAGCTTTAAATGAATTTCCAATCTTAATACGTCAAGGTCAAGCTATTCCAATTATTAGAAAAGTTCTAGAAAACAATCCAAAGAGACTCTCAGATAGAGTTTCTTCAAGAAAACCATTTGGTATGCCAACCAATTACACTCCTAAAAAGAAAGGAATTCCTTGTTGGTTCACTCAAAAAATAGGATTGCAATTTGCTGACGAAAATGATGTTGCAGATAGTTTTAATCTTTTAGATCAGTGGAAATTTTTAGTTCCGCCTGCACCAATAGCTGGTCAAACTGATTTTTCAAAACCAGTAGGCTTTTATTATGAAGGCAATACGCTTATTGCAAAACCAGGCGAATGTTGTACAGAGTCGTTCATAGCATTAGGCTCTTTTGATACAGAGAAAGAAGCCAGAGCATTCAAATCTTACATTTTCACCAAAACTGTACGTTTTCTGTTATTGCAAACGGTAGTTTCACAACACGTTACGAAATCCAATTTTCATTTCATCCCAGATTTAGGTAAATACGAAGGTGTTTATACAGACGATTTACTGAGAAAAAAATGGAATATAAATGAGGAAGAATGGCAATACATTGATTCAAGAATAAAAGCCGTAGAATTAATGGGTAACAGAAAAAGCGAAGACAATGAGTAAAAATTATTTTCCCGAGAAAAGCATTCCAAAAGTGTATGCTTATACAGATACTCGTTTCACAAATTGCATAAAAGTAGGTTACACAACCAAAACCGCAGAAGAAAGGGTAAAAGAACAATATCCCGTAAAACTTCCAAATATGAGTTACGAAATCATATTAGAAGAATTGGCCATGCGAAATAATGGCACTTTGTTTACAGATAAAGATATTCATAGACTTTTAAATTCCAAAAAAGTAAAACATATAAATGGTGAATGGTTTGAATGTTCACTCAAAGAAATAAAAGCTTGTATTCTTGAAATTAAATCGGGAGTTGTTAATGAAGATAAACGAACGTTAGATTTTGGTTTGCGTCCAGAACAATCAGAAGCAATTATTAAAACAGAAGCATATTTTTTAAGTTCTAAAAAGGAAAATAAAAACCAAATCCCACATTTTCTTTGGAATGCTAAAATGCGTTTCGGGAAAACATTTACTACCTATCAGTTAGCAAAAAAGATGGGGTGGACTAAAATATTGGTCTTAACATTTAAACCTGCGGTTCAAAGTGCATGGAAAGAAGATTTGGAATCGCATATAGATTTTGCAGGATGGCAATTTGTTTCTAATAAAGAGGATGATTTAAGCTTTGATGATATTGATACAAAAAAACCGTTTGTGTTTTTCGGATCCTTTCAAGATTTGTTGGGAACAAATTCTGCAGGTGGTATTAAACCCAAAAATGAATGGGTACATACTACAAATTGGGATTGTGTAGCGTTTGACGAATATCATTATGGTGCTTGGCGTGAAAATGCTAAAGAATTATTTGAAGCTGAGAGTGCAAAGGAACAACAATTTGGTGAGGGCGTTGGTATTGAGTACTTTGATGAAAGTATAATGCCAATAACAACAAACCATTATTTATACTTGTCAGGCACTCCATTTAGAGCAATATCTTCAGGGGAATTTATCGAAGAACAAATATTCAATTGGACATATTCGGATGAGCAAAGAGCAAAATCAGAATGGAAAGAAGGTGCTAATCCTTATGCTTCCTTGCCAAGAATGGTAATGCTTACTTATCAAATGCCTGATTCAATCATTGAAATAGCGATGAAAGGAGAATTCAATGAATTTGATTTAAATCTCTTTTTCTCGGCTGATGGTGATGGTAAAAGTGCAAAGTTCAAATATGAAGAACAAGTGCAAAAGTGGTTAGATCTGATAAGAGGTAATCTAGCTGAAACAACAATTGATAATCTCAAAATGGGTGCTAAAAGACCACCTATGCCATTTTCAGATACAAGGTTATTAAATGTTTTACAGCACACTTTTTGGTTTTTACCTACAGTTGCTTCTTGTCATGCAATGAAAAATTTAATTGATCAAAAGCAAAATAAGTTCTACCATGACTATGAAGTAGTTGTTAGTGCAGGCACAAGTGCAGGAATTGGAGTAGAAGCACTTAAACCAGTTGAAAAAGCTTTGGGTAACGCCCTAGAAACAAAAACTATTACTTTATCTTGTGGAAAGTTAACAACTGGTGTTTCTGTGAAACCTTGGACAGGTATTTTCATGTTACGCAATTCATCAAGTCCAGAGACTTATTTTCAAGCAGCATTTAGAGTTCAAACACCTTGGACAATTAAAAACCCTGATAAAAACGCTCCAAATCGTGAAGAAATAATTAAGCATGAATGTTATGTTTTTGATTTTGCGCCTGACAGAGCATTACGTCAAATTGCTGATTATAGTTGTAGGTTGAATGTTGGTGAAAGCAATCCAGAAAAGAAAGTTGAAGAATTTATAAAATTCCTTCCTGTTCTAGCCTATGATGGTAGTTCGATGAAAGAAATAGATGCAGCAGGCATTTTAGATATTGCAATGAGTGGTACGACAGCAACTCTACTAGCAAGACGATGGGAAAGTGCTTTGTTAGTGAATGTAGATAACTTCACTTTACAAAGATTAATGGATAACCAAGATGCTATGCAAGCCTTGGCAAACATTGAAGGTTTTAGAAATTTAAATCAAGACATCGAAACGATCATCAATAAATCTGATTCTATAAAAAAGGCTAAAGCAGAAGCGAACAAGAAAGAACTCACAAAACAAGAGAAAAAAGAACTTTCAGACGAAGAAAAAGAGTATAAGAGTAAAAGAAAGGAAATACAAGAAAAACTAATAAAGTTTGCTACTCGCATTCCAGTATTTATGTACTTAACAGATTACAGAGAAAGAAGTTTAAAAGATGTAATTACTCAATTAGAACCAGCCTTATTTAAAAAGGTCACTGGTCTTAATGTAAATGATTTTGAATTGCTTGTAAGTCTTGGAGTTTTTAATAGTGCACTAATGAATGATGCCGTTTATAAATTCAAAAGATATGAAGACGCAAGTTTATCATACTCAGGAATAAACAAACATCCTGAATCTAAAATTGGTCTTTATGATACAGTAATTAGTATCGATGAATTTAAACAGGAATTTGAGAATAATTAGAATTTGTATTATGTTGGTTATTGGCACAAAATATCTCGATGTTTTATTTGAAACATTTTTAGACCCTGAAACAAGTCACATTAGAGTTCGTCCGCTATCTGATCAAGGTTTTCCTCCAAATATTTTAATCGAGAGTTTAACAAAATTTAGAGATGAATATCCAGAAGGAACTGTTTTCCGCACGGAATCCGTTACGGTTTGTAAAAGACCCGAAGGAAGAATATATTTGAGAGCAAAGAATCAGATGTTGTATGAGATATAATTGTGTCGTAAACCAATTGAAGTTTATCATTTTACATGAGGTTGAAATCTGTATTAGAATTAAAAATTCTGTCAAAGAAATTATAAAAAACGCAAATAAATTTGCTTTAATGAACCTATAAGTTAATTTTGTGATAAGAAAGGCAAGAATAATACGTTGTAATACAGACAAGACTATCGCGATTTGTGTTGACTTAGAAACCTGGGCTGTAATATCTGAGTACATCAAACGAGATGATAAGCATAAAAAAAAATTCAATTATATCGTAGAGTGTATTCTTCTACGATTAAGAAACACAGATGTATACGATAAGGAAGAAATAAATAAAAAATGTAAAGGTGTTACTGCAATGAAATTTTTCAAAGGTCAGTCTAATGATAGAATTTATTGCAAAGAACAAACCTTGGAAGACAAAACTTTTGTTGTAGTGACTGCTGAATTATTTGAAAAGAAAAAAACTCAGGGAGTAAAACAAAAAACAAAGAATATTATAGAAAAAGTCGCAAGCTATGAATATGAAATCATCAAATAAAAATTTGAAGGAACTTGAAGAAGCCTTTAATGATATTTTTTCTTTTGCAGATGAGAAAGATCAATTAGAAATTGATGCAAAAATTCTAATGGCAAAATTTTTATCTCAAATTCAAGAGACCGCAGATGAAAAAGGTTTAAAAAGAAATGAATTAGCATCTGAAATTGGTACGTCAGCTAGTTATTTAACACAACTATTTCGAGGCCATAAATTAATGAATTTGATAACAGCAGCCAAACTTCAAAAAGCACTAGGAATTGAATTTGATATAAAAATTGCGGGGAAGGATAAATTTGCTAACCCAATAAATGAAGACACAATTGCTGATCATTTGGACAAATGGTACGAATCCAATCGGACTGGGTCATATTTAAAAGTAGTTCGGAATCTTTCAACTCCTAGACACGAAGAGGAAGGAAGCGAATATGAATACTCGGTTCCCACTTCAAAATCGTTTGCATCATGAGAATAAAAAAATCGCCACTTATCTTACATGATTTCTATGTACTTGATTCGAAATATAAATTTAATGACCCCGGAAATAAAAAAGTCAACATTCGAGAAATTTTTGACGCTTATGTGATTGATTTAGATTTTATTGCGAAAGAACAAAAAAGTGGTGAAACCTTTTTGTTTACTAAGATTAGCATTAACGATATAGACACCTCTTTACTCGGATATATAATGTTTGTAGAAGGTGTTTCCATTTTTAGCTTTGATAAAAATGCAATTTTAACTGATAAGGAAAAATCTGATTTCATCTACATATCTGGTTTAAGTATTGCTATAAATAACTTAAGGACATATATTTCAAATGTAACTAGCAGCTATCCTTTTGGTAAATTTCAATTACCCGCTGTAGATGTAGGAGCATTGCATGCTGACAAGAAAAAAATGCTGAAAAATAGAAAGAAAAATTAATTACTACCATGGGACGCGTAGCAATTACTATTGATCAACAAATTCAACTGCTTTCTGATAGAGGTATGGATTTTGAAGGTTATGAAGAAAGCAAAATCAAAGAGATACTTTTAGATATAGGATATTACCGATTAGGATTTTATTGGTTTGATCTCCGTAAATCAAATTCCGATCATGATTTTATCACTGGCACCAAGTTCAAGACGATTGTAGACTTATACTATTTGGACAATGATATCAGGTACATACTCACTAAATACCTAAATCGTATTGAAGTAAACTTTCGCACTAGCGTTGTATATTATCTATCGATGAAATTCAAAGAAGATCCAATTTGGTTTTCTAGTCCAACGGTTATGTCCCAATCCTTCGTAGATGAATTTCCCAACCATTACAATGCTGATTTCATCAATAAACATTTTGTAATTAAAAATCATCACAACAAATATGCAGATTGTGTTTACGCTCCTGCATGGAAAACATTGGAGAATTTTCCATTTGGCTCTTTATTTAAGATTTATGAGAGTGTTCAAGACACGTCAATAAAAGAACGGATTTCAGATAAATTAGGTATTAAACCGATTGAGAAGTTTGAGCGTATTTTTAGAGGATTGGTTCAAATTCGAAATAGATGTGCTCATGGGGCGATTCTATACAATTACTCACTTCCAAAGAGTCTACCAACAATTCCTAAAATAGATTACATTGATGACAAACGACATACTCTTAGAGTTGTTATTCAGGTAATCGAATACGTTTTACATCATATTTCAAACAACCGCAAACAAGACTTCATCAATGAGATTAATCAGTGTTTATCTGATATTCAAGAAAACTGTCCAGAAGCGTACCAAATCTATTCAACAAAGTCAAGTTTAAATATTTTACAAGAAAATTTGGTCGTCTAGAAAACTTCTCTACCTTTGCTGTATATAAGTGCCTTTACATACTTGATGTGTAGGTGCACTCTAAAAAAAGAATTAGAAGACTCATGAGGAAACTTGTGAGTCTTTGTTTTTCATTTGGTTTAATAAAGGAAAAAGCGGTCTTCCTCCTTGCCCTCACAGCTTCAGAAAACATACAAACAAGCCTAATACAAAGCTTGGCTCACAGCGTTTCGCAAGTGCTCTTTAAATCGCATTGCTCAATCGTGATTGCCTTCGGGCTTGTTTCTACCGTTCCAACCCGTGCTTCCAGAATTCCTGCATTCGGGCTTCCACTTGTTTTCTTTGCCTGTTTGTTCATCGTCGTCAGTCGCGGCTACTCTACCACCCCAAACCCCTGTAAATGTGTTCAGGGAAGCTAGTCCCGTCACTCCCGTCACTTTTGTTTAATGGGGTGTCACCGCCGCTTGTGTTTATGCTCGCCTGCAAGTCGCTCAGGCTTCGGGCTTGTCACAGTTTTTGAGAGATCCTCTGAGTGTGCACATTGGTTCCGTACCTCCAACAAAGAGCACTTTCGTTCGTGGTTCTGGTTATAGTTTGTTGTAGTCAAGAGTGCTCATGGCATCCATTCCGTAAACTACCTTCCTGCCATTTCTCACACTTGTATTCAATCCTTCTTCGGAATTTCAAAAACTACGCCAAGCCCTTGTGCATACTGCATAGGTCGCAAACAGTTCACTCCGTGCCCTTCCTTTGTCTTCCACCTTCGCTCCACTCGCGGTCGGCTTCGCGCGTTCCAGTCGTTTCATTCTGCTATCGCGCCATTTCTCTTCTTCCACTTACCCCACACTTCGCCAAGCCATTCCGCAGTGCTACATGGCTATGGCTCGTCTTTCCTGCGCTGGCTCAAGGCTGTTTTTCCTTTTTGTTATTTTTACTATACTTGTATTTGAAAATCTTTGCGTTTTACTTTTTTCTGGAGAAAGTTTCTTACGAGATATTATCATGGGGCTGTTTGTTGAATTTATAATTCAAAAAATAAAGGATATGAAACAATACATAGATAATTCAAACACACAAAATAGTTCAATCATTTTGAAATTAATTTTGCTTGTTGTTTTTCTTTTTGGTGGGCAGACTATCCCATCTGGCAGACTTGCACAAAATGAATAATCTCGTTAAACACCATTAAAAGGTATTCGCTAGGGATGGAAGAGGTTCGATGCCTCGGTCTGCCGCAAATTAGAAAGGTCACTTTTGGCCTTTCTTTTTTTTCATGTTTTACAAACTTTGCAACATTTGCAATCTTATTATTTTCCTTTAACCCATTCAATACCAAATTCATTTTTCTTAAGTCTTCCAAAATATAATTGGCAAGTTGTATCTTTTGTGCTTAATATTTCTTTTACATTTTTAATGAAATCCACTTGTGCATTGACTCCAAAATAAATTGCTTTTAACATTTTAAAATCAAAGTTTATTTTTCTTGCCTCAGTATTATTATATGTAATCTTCTTGAATGACCTCAATTCTTTCTCATAAGACCATTCTTCAGATTTTGTGTAAATCATATGATAAAGAGCATCCTCACGATCAATAAATAAATCAGGCTTCTTGAAGTTCTTAACATAGTGCACATCCTTTGTTTGAAAAGCATCATTGCTGTTTTCAAATTCTAAACATATACCTCGATGTTTATTTGCATAATGCGACCACATTAGAATAGAATCGTTTATTCGTGAAAAACAACAGATTCCGTTTATCTCCATGCTCTTTTTTAGAGTTTCCTTAAATACTTCTCGCGTCGCTCTATTGGCATTTCCGTTTATGTCAATTAGATACGAACTGCAATCAAAAGGATCATTAAAATCTAAGTAGTAAGAATGATATAAATAATCATTTCTCAATGAATCTAGTGTGTAATTATTATCACCAAAATATTTATAGATTATTTTTGGTTCGCCTAATTCATCTCTTATCGCATTTAATCCTGCAAATGTTGTAACTTTTGGCAAAGTATCCTTTTTAGATCTTATATGTTTCAAAGTTTCAAACTGTTGTTTCAAAGAATGATAGTTTAAGTGATTATCCTTAATACATTTCACTTGTTCAGGTGTTAATTTCGTGTTTGGATTAGTGTCAATTTCTCCTCCAAAAAATTCAATTATTTCCGCGATAGTTGAAATGCCTAAATTCAGCTCCCCAGCAATTTTTCCCAGTCTATAAGTTTTTTCCATTAGTCAATTAGATTGATTTACCAAGTATAAACAAAAAAACAAATCAAAAATAGTCTTCTGGTTTCTATGGCTAAAAGGTCAAGCCCTGCGGGTTTTGAAAAAAATCTCCATCCGCCTATCGGCAGGATAGTATTTTTCTCAAAAACCTTGTATCCATAAAACCGCCAGCCTTAAAATTGGCTTTCTTTTTTTCTTTTTTCTTTTGGGTTAAAATTAAATGGGGGGAAAGTATGGCGCATAAAAAAGGGTGCATCAAGCACCCTAATTCACCGTTTTGAATGAACTTTAGCAGTTACATTCTTTTGTTTCACACGTTTTAGATTGAATCTTTACCCGTACTGTTAGTTTTTCAGCATCCTCTAGTAAGTCATGCTCAACGTCAATACCTACTAAGTTTACTGCACTTGATAATTCTGCGCCTGCCTTAAATCTAGGTCGGCGAATTGCATTTACAACAACATCTAAGTCATTACTAAAGCAATTTATTGGTCCATCTGCCATATTACACGGTTTATTGATTAAAAAACTTCTGAAACTCTCAAAGCATTGTAAGCACCATTCTTCAATGTGTATTGTACTCCATTGATTTCTTGGAAAAACTCAATTTTTACAATTATCATTTTAATTCCAGGAACAGATGGTACGCCTGTAGGGATAAGAACAATAGTTGAAACAGCACCATTAATTGGTAAATTAACTGTGTTACTCATCTGCAATTCCTTGTTACCATCTAGGAAGTCGATTCCTGCGAAACCGCTCGTAAATGAGACGTGTGTAGCTCCTTGAGGCCAAACAATATCCATTTGTGGAACTAAACTCGAAATGGTTACTTCCCCGGTAAGGTTATCAACCATTACAGGTTTAAATAAAATTGCACTCAACAAAGCTGATTTGTTGAATTCAAAACCTTTCAACTGAATCAACGCATTAGGATCCTGAACACCTGTTGCAACAGTTCTGCCTCCGCGTGCGCTTGTTGCATCCATGTTTTTCACACGAGTCATAATTTGCGTTAGGCGAGAGGTAACTCTTGAATCAGAAGCATTCAACGCCATTGGGCGCAATGCATCACGCATTAATTTTCCTGCAGTTGCAGCATTCGCAAACTCCTTATTGTTTTCGCGTGTCCGCTCAAACGCTGGATCGTTTGCAATGCGCTTTCCATCAACAGATGTTTTCATTCGGGCTAAATGCCCATCTTTTGTTTTGTAAAAAGAAACATTGTCCAATGTTCCTTTAATCTTGATAAGACCACTCTGACGTGCCATTTTTTAAGATTTTAATGAATGAGAAAAAGTATTTATAAATAAAGAAACGACTTCTAAATGAGCTGGTTGTATATTGTGTTTCTCTTTACTTGTTATGCTTTCTATTGCACTTAAATCGTAGGAGATAGGCTCTATTTTACCGATACATTACCCATAGATACTTTATTAAACCTCACATTTATTTTATTCGGATAGTCCCATTCTCAATAAATTGTCTATCTTTGTGAAGCATTTCGATGCAATTCGTTCATTAATAAAGTTAAAAACACAATAAACAAATCGTTGCCTATTCGTAGGACTTGTTTATTTGTAAAACATATTTGTTTGGCTATTAGTGGTTTCAAGGGGTTTTAGTTAGTCCCGTCCAGACCGCTACAGTTAAAAGTAAAAGCCTCCCAAAGGGAGGCTTTTTTATTTTACCACCTTTATAATCAACGTTTTTAGGCGTTTTTCCACTTTTCGTTGGTGTCAATGAAAACAAATAATATCAATTCACAACAAATTTCCAGCGAACAAATCAGCGAACAAAATAATTTCACGAATTTGTTCGCTGGAGAGTGAGTAAACCTTTGTTACGGCTAGGTTTGTTGAGTTTATCTTTCAATATGTTTTGAATGAATTCCAGTTATTATTCATGTAATTTATTGATCAAATGGAAAATCAAAAATTCAATGTTACTTATTGGTTAAATCCAAGCAGACAAAAAGAGGATCAAGACCAAATTCTGGGGACTAAGCATAAATTTGCGTTAATCGGAATAAAAAATATTGGATATCCCTAACACCTCTAAATTGAGATCTAAATGCTTTTATTTTGGCATTAAATGCTTCAGCGGAAGCATTTGTACTTCGGTTATCAAAGTAATTGAGGATTGTTTTGTAATGATTTTGGATTGTTCTAGATATGGAGTTGAAAGATTTAAAACCAGCTTTAGTTACTTTTTCATGCCATTTGGCCAATTTGGTGTAAGCGTAAATTTTGTCTTTGGTTTGTTCAAAAATCCCTTTCAGTTGTTGTGCTAGTTGATAAGCTATTTGGATATCTGGATAAAGATAAAATAGGATTTCCGCTCGTTGTTTTTGATTGAAGGTCCATTTAGAAGGTTTTTTATAAAGTACGTATCTGCTTCTTGCTAATAATTGCCTGATGGTATCTCCGTTTTCAAGGATAACAGGATGGTATGCTTTCTTTTGATTCTTTGCTTTTTCAATGGCTTCATTTTCTGCATCGAGCGCTTCCCATCGATGCTTTACGCGAAGCTCCTGAACGGCTTCCAAAGCTAGTTTTTCGACATGGAAACGATCTGTAACAAGCACAGCATCTGGAAAGTTTCTTTTTGCAATCAAATTCATGCTTCCAGCCATATCCAGAGTTATTTCTACTACCTTTTTACGAAGCTTTAGTGGAATTTTTTGAAGTATTGTTGTAATGTATTCGGAGTTGGTTCCTGTTATAATTGCGACAATGGATCCTTGTTTTCCTTTGGCTGCTTTGTTGGTGATGATGGTGTAAAGCTCACCCTGAGATAGAGAGGTTTCATCCAGGGATAAATGAGTTCCAATATTATCGGTAAAAAGTAAATACTCTTTGGCATGAGCAAGCTGTTCCCAGTTCCTAAAATCACTTAACCAATCCTTATGCTGTCGTTGTAGTTTCTTACCCTTGACACCATAAAATGAACCAATAGTATGACAGCTGAACGGTTTAGAAGCGACTGATTTGTTTTAAAAAAGAGGCAAACTCATCGGTCATGCGAGTACCTTTAGCAACGATATTCCAATCTCTTTGAACAATCTCCTTGGTGTTCTTATCAGTCCATCTTCTGCGCTTTACATGCAGAAAAACATGTTTACCTCTGAGTGGAAAATCCTGAATCGTAATTTCATCATGGAATCCTTTAGAGATTAATTCTTTATGAAGATGCTCTGTTGGTGGTTTATTTAATTCTTCAAAGTAAAGATGCAACGTTTCATTTTGCTTTTCAACTTTCATGAAGTCAAAGAAATCAACCAATAACTCTGGAAGTACCAGTTTCAATAGTTCAATTTGTGGATCCAATCGCTTTTTTTTCCAAAGTTCTAAATTCTATTCAAATTCCTCCCCAACTTTTGTGATTGATCCCAAAAAGATGGTAATGATAAGCTTACCATTCGAATTTCAGTAGAGGGAAAACGTTCTGAAATTGCAACCAACTACTATGTTTCTAAGGCAGATTGGGATAAGAACAGAATGCGTGTAAAGCAAAAAGCAAAATTTGCTATTCAAATCAACGGCTTTCTAGATCATGTTGCTAACGAAGTCAACAAGCACTTTCTATCACTAGTTTCTAATGGTGAAGTGGTATCAGCTGCTAAACTCAAAGAAATGTACTTAGGATTAGTGGAAGAGGTGAAATCTAAAACAGTTATTGAAGCATTTACTTTTCACAAAATCAAAATGCAAGAGAAAATCAAAGTTGGTATGGTGGCCAAAGCAACTCTCGCAAAATACAATTACTGCCAGGGTAAAGTAGAGAGTTTCATTAAGCATAGATTTAAGAAAAATGATTTTCCATTAGATGAATTAAGTATGAAATTCATCACTGAATTTGAACACTTTCTTTTGGTCAATGAACGATTGCAAACTAATTCAGCACATAAGTACATTGTGAACTTCAAGCGCATAATGAATGTTGCTGTTGCTTCAGAATGGATTTCCAAAAATCCATTCGATAATTTCTCATGCTCATACACTAGTCCGGAACGAGAAATTTTAACTCAATCGGAACTGGATGAAATGCAATCAAAAAAGATTTCAATAATGCGTCTTGCAGAAGTTCGTGATGTGTTCTTGTTTTGCTGTTATACTGGTTTTGCTTACGTAGATGTTTTCAATTTTGAGCGTGACGCAGTTTCCATTGGGATTGATGGTGAATATTGGTTGTCGGTTTTACGTCATAAAACGAATAAATTGGAAAGTGTTCCATTGTTGCCATTACCATTGGAAATTCTTGAACGGTATAAAAGCAACCCACATTGTATATCTCAAAACAAATTATTGCCTGTAAACAGTAATCAAAAGTACAACGCCTATTTAAAGGAAGTTGCAACAATTTGTGGTATTAAAAAGAACTTGACAACCCACATCGCAAGACACACTTTTGCTACTACGGTTACCTTGTCGAATGGTGTGCCATTAGAGACTGTTTCAAAAATGCTTGGACATAAAAAAATGGTGACCACTCAAATATATGCGAAGGTATTAAATGAAAAAGTCAGTAAGGATATGAACCAACTGAAGAGTATCTTAGAAAGTAGAAAGACTGGTCAGAATATCGAAGTACCGAAACTCAAAATAGGATAAACAGAAAAGTGTGAATCAAGTTTCACGCTTTTTTGTTTTAATAAGGGATATTGTTAAAAAACACTCCGATTAACATTTTTTTTAATCCCAATTATGTTACAATAGCATTTTCAGTCGTTACATCCATTACTGGAACTAAACACACTATGCACGCTACCATACCGTTCGATGCTTTGTTAGATGAAATAACCACTAGCTATAATCATCCAAAATTTAATAGAAACAAATATGAGAATTGGCTTTCTGAGCAATTCGGAGAATGTATTGAAGTCTATGTAATCAGGTGCTGCAACAATAATGAGACAAAAAAAGTACGACTAGTTGAATCTTTCATTGAAGCGCATCCAACGTCTAAAATGTATCTTTCTGCTGCGTTCAAAAGGGTAGTAATTGATTTAGATATTTCCGTTTCGACACAAATTCTTACAGCAATCAAGGTTGCCAATGAATCCTTTATTTCGTTTCAAAAACCTCTCAAACAGGCAAAAGACACGGTTCTTGTTTTAAGTAAAAAATGCTGGACAGAGCTTCCATTCGAACAGCTTGCTTTTGTGTATTTCGCCAATCAGTTCCTGGATCTAGAAAAGGAATGTTACAGAATGCTGAAAGAAGTCGTAAAATCTTGTAATCAAAAACAACTCATAAAAGCAATTCAGAAAATCCAACGGACATTATTGTCCTGGTCTAATGAAGTAATACAGCGATTTCATTTCAATCGCTTAACTAGCTCAAGGTCGAAAAAGCTGAGTTATGATAAAAAGTCACTCTTTGCATTGGGGTATGATTGTCTGGAGAATATTCTTGTCCATTTGGAACGGTTTTATTCAAAGTACCTAGATCGAGAATTGTTCGTGCCGTTCAACGTAATTTCATCGCGTGTAAATTGTTTACAACCACGAGTAGAACGTCTAAAACTAATTATTCTCAATAAGTGCTACAATCAAGAGTTACTTAATATGCTCTTTCAACCACTAATGTTAGTGTCAAATGTTTCAGCTAAGAACCGTTTGACATATCACCAACTCATGTTCATAGAATGTTACACCAATAAATTACTTCAGTTCTTTTCAAAGCATCCGCAGAATTCAAGCGGCACAACACTACTTCATAAGTGCTTAATTGAGTTGAATTACAACAATCCGGATTATGTGGAACACCTTGCTAAAATCTATTCTCAGAAGCTCAATAATATTGATGTGGAACAAGATAAATTGGCAACATTGCATTTGTGGTTAAAAGGAGTGAATCAAGTGGTGTCGCTGAATGAAGTTCAATATGCGCTTCATATTGAATCGTTAAAGTCCTTAGTGATAATCTGGTTAGAAGAAGAGATTTGGTATCATAAATCAATATTACTCGTTCAGTCAAATAGTCAGAACAACAGTGAGTCTGTACTTTCCAATTCCATAGAAAAACTAAAACTGAATTGTTCTGTTAATGAATTAGCTGTATTAATCCGGATGTTTTCAGAAACGGAAATACTGCATTGTAAAACACATCGGGAATTAATCGAGTTGATAACAAATCATTTTCAAACCTCGAAAGTCCAAGATATTTCTGTGAAGAGTCTGTCAAATAAGTTCTACGAACCTGATAACAATTCGATTGCCTTAGTGCGCGAAAAGTTAATTCAAATGCTAAATCGACTGAATCAACTCTAATAAATTTCAATCAATTTTTTCTAGTGTTTATAAGTCTTTGATGTGGGGTGGTACAACTGTGTACCACCCCACTTTTTCATTTTATTCAATTCTCTTTGATGGAAATGAAAATCAAATATTATGGCAACACAAATTGTAACTATCGAGGATCTGGAGCAATTCAAAATAGACCTCATCTCAGAATTCAAAACAATAGTCGAGAGTCAATTCACTCATATAAATGTGAAGAATGACGAGCCTAAGAAGACTTGGCTAAAATCCCATCAGGTTCAACGCCTTTTAAGTATTTCACCTGGCACACTTCAAACGCTTCGCTTAAATGGAACATTACCATTTACCAAAATTGGCGGAGTTCTTTTCTATGATGAAGCAGACATCAATAGACTTTTTGAAGAAAACATGCGCAACAAATTCTAATCACACTTTCAAAATCTTAGTACCATGAAAATCATTCAATCTCCGTTGTTGGCATCTCAATATTACAGAACTGCTTACGCTAAAAAACAAATTGTGCTGCATGGCACAAATAGTGATTCATCTCCAAAGAACATCATTTCATATTGGCACTCTAATCCTGCAAAAATTGGTGCAGCATTTATCATTGACCGTGATGGAACCATTTACCAAACTTTCGAATCTCACTATTGGATTCACCATATAGGTATAAGAGGCAAAGACTTTCTTTCATTGGACCAGTATTCTATAGCTATTACCATGTGCTGTGTTGGAGGATTGAATGAAGAAAAAGGTCAGTTTTTTAACATGCATAATTCAATCATCGACGCTTCTGAAGTAATTGATTATGGTAAGAATTTCAGAGGTTATCGTTACTTCCAAAAATACACTTCAGAACAATTAGATAGTCTCAAAGAATTGCTTTTGAAGCTTTGCCATTCCTTTTACATACCAACACAAATAACTACTGAAAAGTGGGATGTTTCTTTAAAAGCCTTGGATGGTAAACCAGGTATTTATACAAATGTAAATTTCCGCCAAGATGTAAGCGATTGCCACCCGCAACCAGAACTCATCCAAATGTTAATGTCAATCGAATCTAGTCTTTAGTCTAATGTCTTTTATCTATCGTCTTCACAAATGAACTACATCATCCATATCGAAAAAATCAATGATCTCTTTGTGGAAGACGAACGGCTTTCTCCTTGGCATATTAGTTTGTATTACGCTTTGTTTCATCTCTGGAATCACGCAAAGTTTCCGGAGTATCTTTCCATCAGTCGCTTTGAAATGATGAAAGCATCAAAGATTGGTTCAGTCAACACTTATTTGAAGTGTTTGAAGGAGTTAGATGCATTTGGATATATTAAGTACCAACCTTCCAAAAATCCACAAAAAGGAAGCTTGATTCACTTGTTCAGATTCGATACAAGTAGTGAACAAGAAGTGTACAACGAGCATACAAGTAGTGATACAACGAGTGAACTACGCGTGAGACCTTATATAAACAATATAAAACAAGAGAAACAATATAAAACAAATATTGTAGGGACGCAAGACATTGCGTCCCATGTAAAACAAACGTCGGCTAAAGAAAAACGTTGGCGTTTTTCCCTACCCCAAATTGAAGAAATAGAAGTTTTCTTTTTGGAGCAAGAATCAAGTAATCCGGAAGCTCAAAAGTTCTTCAATCATTTCGAATCCAATGGTTGGTTAGTAGGAGGGAAATCTAAAATGAAAAACTGGAAAGCTGCAGCACGTAATTGGATAATCAATTCCAAAAAATGGAATCCCGTTCAAGAACCACAAGCTGGCCACCTTCATACCAACCAAGACAAGGATTATTCAATTCCATTATAGCGAAGCGATGCTTCACGTCGAAACTTAAAACAAGCACCATGTTAGAAAATTGCTTCACAATTGAAAACGACATCCGACAATTCGATTTCAAGAAATGTATTCAATACATCAACTTTGTCGGAACACAAAAATACGGTTCTAATTTCCATCTTCATGCAGAAGACAAAGACATCATCTACAAACTAATCATCTATGCAATTCGTGCTGAAGATAATTGTAAAGAACATGGGATTGATTTGAACAAGGGAATTCTACTGATCGGTCCGGTTGGTTGTGGAAAAACTTCCCTAATGAATCTTCTGAAACTTTTCATTTTTCCTGAATTCGATTACCCAGTTATATCGACAAGAAACATTGTGTCTGAGTTTTATGTTGAAGGTTATCAAGTTATTCACAAATATGGGAAATCAAATAAGGTCTATTGTTTCGATGATTTAGGAATAGAAAACAACATCAAACAATTTGGAAATGAAACCAACTGCATGGCTGAAATTCTATTTCATCGATATGACCTTCATTTAAGCAGAGGAATTGTTACTCATGGAACGACGAATCTGAACGCACAAGAATTAGAGAAAGCTTATGGGAATAGAGTGAGATCGAGACTTAGATCAATATTTAACCTTATTTCATTTCCAATATCAAGTCTTGATAAGCGAAAGTAAAGACTTCTCGTTTTCCTATGAACATCGCATTATAAGAAGTTGAAAAAAAATGAATTAGTAAACAAGTTGTTTGTTTATATTTCGAAAATCAGAATTTTTACGGTACTAAATTTAAAATTTAGTTCTACTCATTGGCAGGTTGTTTTTATGGTTCTTCGAGTGGATTTGTGAAAGTTACTTGATCCATTTTGATACTATTTAAACCTAAATGATTAAGTTTAGCTTTAAATAATACTAGCTCCCTTGAATTCAACGATTCGCATCGCAATTGCTGATGATCACACTTTATTTAGAAAGTCTTTGTCAGATGCATTGACTTATGAATTTAATTTAGACGTTGTGTTTGGTGCATCAAATGGTGCAGAATTGATTTACAATCTAGCAACCAATCCAGTGGATGTTATTCTTCTCGATTTGAGAATGCCTGTAATGTCTGGTTTTGAAGCATTGAAAATTATTAGAGATAAGTACCCACTTATCAAAGTCATCATTGTCAGTATGCACGATAGCCTGCCTTTCGTTGAAGAAAGTTTCGAGCGTGGGGCAAATGCGCATCTTTCCAAGGATTGTGACATAGAAGATTTATTGGATGCAATTCGAATGACGCATAACTATGGATATTACTTTACAAACGACTTTCCTAAAGAAATGATTAACAAAATCATCAATAAAAAAAGTGCGCCTCCAGTTTTAGATGATTTCATAATTTCGGAAAGGGAAAAAGAAATCATTCGTCAAATTTGTCTAGAAAAAGGGAGTAAAGAAATTTCAGAAGAATTACAAATCGCAGAAAGAACAGTGCAAAATCACCGTTACAAAATATCAAAGAAAATCGGTACAAGTAGCAGTGTTGGGTTTCTCGTTTATGCTTTGTTGAATGGAATTGCGACAATAACTGCGGATGGAAAAGTTGTTTTTGAATAGGCTTTAATCCAATCTAAATATTTTCTTAATCAATCCTTATCATCTGCCATAATCTCCAATGAGTACTTCTACTCAATCTAAATAAATCACACAATATTGTATCAAATAATATGTTAGTTTAGTTGGTGTCAATATTATTTGTATCATTTTACTATTTCACCGTTAATAATTGCAAAACCTTGTATTATGAAGAACAAAAAATTCAAACCTAATACTAAATGCATGAATGAAAAGCATGTCTTTTTTACAGGTATTACATTATTTCAACGTAAAAATCAGGTACTGACATTTAATTTATTACTTCGCAGTTATACTCATTTGATAAGCTCAAGTTCCTTAATTTATATCAATAACGAAGTCTCATTAAGTGGTGAACGAAATTTTTCTAGAATTGGTACATTGGAAATAGTGAATAGAACTAATCTATTTAGAACTTTTGGTAATCGTTTTAAAATGATGTCTTTCAAACTATGTCTAACTATATGCCTAATCTCTTTTTCTAATTTAGTAAATGCCCAAACCCCATTGAACCAATCTGACATTGAAGAGATGTTGGTAGGGACATGGCACGTAACTCAACCTTTAACCGAAAAGGAAAATGACTTAAACTTGAAACCTGAAGAAGTTATTTATATGATATTTGAAGACAATAATGCAAACTTAAGATTTTCATCATTCATTAATAATTATTTCTACGACGGTCCATATAGAATTTCTTATGATAGGAAATCCAAGGATTTTAAAATAATATTTAAAAAGGCATATGGCAATTGTGAAACAAAGTCAGTTAAAATTGTCTCTTTAACTGACTCGTCACTTGTTATTCAATCGTGTATAAATTCTGTAGATATTGTGTTTGAAAAAAGCCCAGCACCTAGTGAGCGAATCAGAAATGTGAAAAACATTCTGATTGGAAGCTGGGAGTATTCAAAAACTATTATGAGTGAGAGCCAATTGCCTGTACTCCCCTTTGATAATCTAGTTTCCTGCGAATTTTCAGAAGATTCAGTTATTCTTTATTTAAAGAAAGATAACCAAACAATAGTTCGCAAATCTAATTATATTATTTATTGTGATAATTTGGAATTAACGCATTACAGTATTTATACACCTAACTTCACTCGTGAATCATGCGATACATTTTCATTATTTTATATTTTAAGTATTGATCGTAATATTATGATTTCAGAAAGATGTGATAACGATCATTATAAGGTTATTTATGAGAGAAAGTAATCTCTTAATGGTCAATTCTAACCCCCTAATTAAATAAATACATGGCAGATTTATATTTCTTTACAGATACCAATAGTCTTAATGTGCAAATAGAAGATTATGGTCCATTTCTGGATGGTACAAATTATCCGGGTGAAGATTTGTATCGATTTGTACAACCTCCTATTTATCAGCTTGATGAACCTGATTTTTCTACAGAATTTTCAGCGGTGGTTATTTCGAAGAACACCTATACTTCAATTTCAAATGACCTTACCAATGGAATTACAGGTTTAAATCCAGATTATGATGTTCATTTAGTTCTTCGTAATCGACAAAACAATTTAACTCCGATAGTGAATGAGGTTTCTTCAGGCGTTTGGGAGAATACTGGGGAAAAACTAGCAAACTCAGTTTATGAACTTTGGCTTAGAGGTTTTGTTGAGGTTGATACTGGAGTCAATCAAACTCTTACAGCTATGGAATGGAACTCTGGTATATTTCTAATGTCAGAAAAGCTTAGTACGAATCCAATCAAGAATTTTATTATTGTAGAACAAGGAACCAACTTCCCTAACTTGAAGAAGGACACTGAACTTCCGTGTTTTAAAAATACACTATCATTGCAGGAAAAATCTGATTTAGAAGATGTTATTGATTATGTTGATGGTCCGCCTGGATCTTCTTTTAAAGCAAATAATGACCTTCATAAAAGAGTCTTTAGAACTTTTGCTGATCCAAATCCTGGACAGGAAGAACAAAATTATACTTTTCAAATGGAACCCGTTTCTGGCACCACTCCGCTAGAATATGAAGTGTTTTTTAGAGACTCAAGCGGTAATTCACTCACTGAAATGCCGAATGACCAAGTAAAAGGTTTCATTCTTGAAGCTGCAACGGTATTTGCTACATATAACATATTAATGGACTTGCTAGAACCTAGTAAAGACAATTATATCTACCAACGAATGTTTAAGGTTTTGATCAAAAATGGATTAAAACCGGATAAAATCGTGGATAAAACCATGGAACAAGCGATTAAAGCTAGGTTGTTTAACCCATTTTTGTTTTTCGGATTGTGGTATGGCAAAGATCCTGATAATCGTCTAGATTTTGCAGGCAACCCAATTACGATCAATGGTAATTATAAACCTGATGATTTCTATGTATTTCAGCCATTCAATATGAGTGAGGTTCCAGTTAAGAGTATATTTTCAATAAATAAAATGTTTACTTATCTCAAAAACACTTCATCCTCAACCTCATTTAAAGAAGAAGTATTCAATTTAATTCGTTCTGGTAACTTTCATCCAATACAGGCCGAACCTCCTGGTGTTCACTTAAATCCTGCAGCGTTGAGTGGTGATGATCCTATATTATTTGATCTACCTAGTACAATTACTACAAGAGCCTTACTCTTTCCTTCAAGTGGAGGGAGTGGTACAATCATCAATAATATTTTGGATCAAAATGTGAAAGATTTTATCGAACCTCTTGTAGGTAAAATTGTTCGTGAAGTGAATGAGGAGTTCAAATTTTTGATTAATAAAAAATCTAAGTGCTTTTATAGGGTTTTCACCAAAAATCTTAGTTATCGCGACTCCTTTGAACCAGCGGCTAGGTTACTCGCAACGGGAGACGGTTCTTCAACCAAAGGTTTGTTGAATATGAGTGGGAGTAGGACTCTTAGAGGGGCTAACTATCTTATGTCTTATCCAGTCTCTTTAGGACCTTATATTTTTACTTATAATCTAGATAAATTGGGAAATGTACAAGGATATTATACCGAGACATTTCCTACTATAACAAAGGAGACATCTGTTGCGGTACATTTTACTATTTACGGTATGGATTCTGGATTAACTCCTGATATATTTGAGGTTGAATTAAACGGGCCTTATGTAGGGGGACCTACAGGAAATAAATTGCTGATGCGCTTTGTAGGAGAGCAAGATTTTCCTGATGATAAAAAGAAACTTTTTCCAGAAAACTCACTTTTGGGTGGAGGTGGTGCTATTCCTTCTTATTTGTATTTTCCATCAAGTTCAACTTTGCAAAGAGAAGAACGTGTCAATCTTGAACCATTTGGAACAGTGCTTCTGCTTACTTCAGGAACTGTTGCTCATCCAGATATTGTTGATTCAGATTTTGCCTTTGTTGATTCTTCAGGCAATATTGGGGGGCTTTACTTTTCCAAATGGAATAACTTGATTATCAATAAAAAACCTCCATACTCAATCACTGTTAGAGCATTTTCTGGGCAAAGAGAATCTAGTCTAGGCAGTAAGGTTCCCATACATAAGGATGTTCTTTCTTTTGAAGAAATGCAGCTAGCTGTTAATATTGCTGAGACAATACCTTCTACTGTTCGACAATTGAAGATACCAGCACAGGATGTCTATCCTGATGATAAATTTGAATTAAAATCAACTCAAAAGAAGGATTTAATTATTAATGAAGACAAATTTCCTGGTGCCATAGATGCATACAAGCAGCTAGCTCAACTCATTTATAATTCTGTTGATCTTGATCCTAATAATGGAGGAATACCAGCGTCTAAAATGTTCTTTAATTTATCTGGCAATTATGTTGGAAGGCCTAAACAAGAAGTATCAACTACTTTTAGTTTGCATAATGTTTGCCGTGATACTAGATTTACGTTTGATAAACCAAGACCTGTTACATTGGGTTGGACTGAAATTATTCCATCCGCAACAACCGTTGAATTGCCATTAGATGAGGCTCTCTATCATCCGAATGATATAAATAAAGATTTGACCCGTTTGCTTGAAGTTCCAGCCTGGATTCCAGCGCCTTATAGCTCTCAACTTCGATTCAGTTTTGGTTCTGCCACAGTTGTTTTTACAAGTAATAAAGAGGGAAGCGTAATTTTCCGTGTAGAATCATTTGTCAGTCCTATTTGGTCACGGTTAGACGAAAAAATCCAAAATGATTATCGTCATGGTGGCGGTGGAACAGTAGAAGGATTAACTCAGTCGCAACGACTTGACTTAATGAATAGTTTTACACTTTATGATAGTGGGACAGGAGGATCCGATGCTTATATAAAATTGGGAACATCTAATTTCATTCCGTCCTATAATCCAGTGTTGTCTTGTCTTAGAAGTTTTGGACTAATGGAAGCAATACGAGACAATATTGCTTTTATGGTTAATGATGCTACTTATGGATTGGGAATCTCTGATCCATTGGCAGGTGAAGCAGTACGTGCAGAGATACAGTCAGCAATTGATAACGTGGTGATTTCTGCTGATCCTTTTTTAGGATTCACTCAAGATATTACATACGATTTATACAAAAAGCTTAAGTGGTATTATTCAATAGCAGATAAAGCGTTATATGGTAATACAGTTTAACTAAAACTCATTAAAATGAAAAAATATTTCTCAATAACTTTTCTAATACTGACATTTGAAATATATAGTCAATCACCGCCAATGGATCAATATGGTCGTTCACCACAGTTTGTCTTTGGAGCCATTGAAAATCCAGAATTAAAAACAATTAGTATTGAATGCAATAAAATATTCGAGCAGTTATTAAAACGTAAAACAACTGAATGGGGGGTTCGATTGGGATTGAATTATAAGTTATATCATTTTTTGGACGAATCGGACATAGAAATTTCGAAAGACAGTAATATAAAGGGGGCTCATGGAGCAGAAATTAAAAATGACTATGATACTTCAACTATTGGGAGCAAACATGTATATGCTTTGGGTAAGTTGGAAATACCAACTAAATTTAAAAGGAAAATCGAATGGCTCGATTATAATTTAGCACTCGGCGAAGAAAACGATTTCCAGAATTTCAAAAAACTAAAAATTTTTACAACCCAGAGTGTGAATGGAAATGATTTATTCATCTCTCCTAAAAATTTTGGCAGTGGTGCTTTACGAATGGAATACCCTGGAAGTCCATTTTTTTGGAAAAATGTAACACAAATAAAAAATTTGAAATCGTTACAATTTGATTTGTCCTCAAATTTTACAGAAAGTGGAGATTTAGGTAGTATTTACCTACTTAATCCACCTGAATCTGATTTGTTTTCAATGAAAAAGCTAAGCAATGTTCATTTTTCAGAACTTCAGTTTTTACCAGTTAATTTTTATGATTTTAAAAAGCTAAACTATCTATCGGTTAACATGATTTCAACTCCTGAATTGGTTAATCTCGCTTTAGTAATGTATTCATTTGGAAAAGACACCTCACATGGAAACTGGAATATATTTTTAAGAGAAGTAGATCTCAGTCAAGAAATTAAAATCCCTATTACTGGTAAGTTTGAAACATTTTATAAAAATGGTTTACAACTTTGTGAAGGAAATTATAAGGATGGAGTTCCTCATGGCACTTGGTCATTCTGGTATCAAGATGGAAAGCTTGCCCAAAAAAGAAACTATATAAATGGAAAGCGTGATGGTATTTGGATATTTTGTGCTCCAAGTCAACAAACAGAGTTTTATATTGATACAGTTGTTCAAATGACTTATGATAAAGGACAGCTAAATAGTTTGCTTTCAAAAAAGATTAACAATATCAATTATAATCCAGAAGATTGTAATTCGTATGAAAATAGCATAGATATTGAACAGATTGTTGAATTTAATTTAAACTGGAAATCGGAAACAGAAGTAACAATTCAAAAAAAGCAATACTCAATCAATCTTCCCAAAAGTAATTCTAGGGACACCCTAAAAGGGTCTATTGAAATATGGAGTTATAGCAACAAAGGTTGGAACTATCATTTCGAGGAGTATTGCAAGGGTAGCAAGAGTGAATTGTATATTAAAGATTTGAGTGGTAAATCGTTTGTCGCTCCTCATTACTCTTGTATCAAATACTTGTATAAAGATGGTTCGATTCTGCGAGAAGCTCAATGGACAATTGATCTTGAGAATTGTTATCAAGAATATATTGAATCTGAGAATAGAGATCATACAGACGAACTAGAAGTTATTAAAAAAGAAAAGAAATATTTAAGTAATGATGATTGGTTATGTAAACCACAACTATAGAAACTATGGCAGTAGGAACTGAATTTTATCAACGATTAACAAAAGTTATTAAGCCTGAAGCCATTCCAGGAAATATTGCACTTTTGGAAGATGGAGCTGAAGCACTTTTGGAGAAGTTATTCTTTGCGGATGCAGTGATTCAAAGAAGTCAAACCGGGGAAAGTGGTTTCGCATACCTTCGTATTATTACAGGTCAGGAATTGGGATTTGCCATAGGTGGTAGCGAAGGTATTAGACTATTACTTAATCCAAATCCTTCCGGAGGCGGTACA